>NZ_JAIUGT010000019.1:0-1316 GCF_020164675.1 Mesorhizobium sp. ESP-6-2 | reverse complement strand
AAAACCAAATCCCGCAACACCAAACACAATCCGCCCGCCAGAACCATACAAGCCAAGCCAAAGCGTCACGGAGCCAGTCCTCAGTCGTTCCATGCCTCGGGGCCAGACGAGCTCTCAGCTCGCGCGGCGGACAAATCTGGCTCCCAGAGCCAAGGCCAACCACGAAAATGCGAATTGAGGCGGCGGTCCGCAATCAAATGCGAAATGAATTCAGCCGGCAGGCATCCATCTCAGCCGGCTCAGTGCCAGCCGTCCCGGCTGGATCGGGAGGAGCAGATCCCATCTATCCCGGTTGCAGGCGCGATCCTCGATCACGCCGGCGTCACTCCGACTGAGGCGGTTTCCCGGTATGCCGAATCAAGCGATTCGAGCCTGTCTGCGAGACAATCGGATCAAAATGTAGGATGGTCGACGTCGGTCGAAATTGCTAATATTTGACATCTATTGCTAAATCCGTGCCGCGATCCCACATCTCTTTCCGGGAGATTGTCATGCCCAACTACGCTCTGAACGACCACTATGAGCGCTTCATCAGGAAGCAGCTCGAATCAGGTCGCTACAACAATGCCAGCGAGGTTGTCCGCGCCGGCCTGCGCATGCTCGAGAATTTCGAGGCGGAGCGGGAAAGATGGCTGCGCGAGGAAATTCCGGGCCGCTTGGCCGAGCTCCAGCAGGATCCAGCTAAAGGAATCCCGGCCGACGCGGTTTTTTCTCGGCTGGAGGCGCGCCATCGCGCGAAACAGGCGAAAGCCAAGTAGGGGATGGACTATCGGATCGTCTTTCATCCCGCCGCACAAGCCGAACTCGAACGGCTCTATGACGACATAGCCGAGCGGGCATCGCCGGTGATCGCCTGGAATTTTGTCGCGGGTATTCAAGACCATTGTCTCGGTCTATCGACTTTTCCACAGCGTGGCACCGAGCGGCGCGAGATCATGCCCGGACTGCGGATCATCGGCTACCGACGGGCGGTCAGCATTGCCTGCAGTCGAGGGCGAGCAGGTGCTGATCCTGGGCATCTTCTACGCAGGCCGGAACATCACACCGGAATTGCTGGAGGATCGCCGCTGAAAAGCCGCTCGGGCAAGGTCCGCGGCCGTCGGGCGGACAGCGGTTTTCAAAGCGAGGCATACGGTCCGAAGCGAGTATCCCAGGCGCGACCAAGCGCAAGAAGCGATGTGGAAACTCAGCCTAGCCAACTCACAAATCTCGACCCCGTGGATATCTCCACGAGAAATCTCAAAAACATCTGAGATCGGTGTTGACAGTTTGTCAGGGTGGCGACTATATACGCCTCACGAACGAGGGCGGTGCGC
>NZ_JAIUGT010000018.1:5000-6134 GCF_020164675.1 Mesorhizobium sp. ESP-6-2 | reverse complement strand
AATAGGTAGATGGCTCACCAAATGAAAGGGCCGCTTTCGCGGCCCGTGATCCCTTGGCGGGCCTGTTCGTGAAGAGAAGATTTCTCTGCATCCAAAAATCATTTCGATTTGTGGAAGTGAGACTGAACGTGCGTTTAGCAGACCTGGCAGCGACCTACTCTCCCGCGTCTTGAGACGAAGTACCATCAGCGCTGGAGCGTTTCACGGCCGAGTTCGGAATGGGATCGGGTGCAGCCGCTCCGCCATAACCACCAGGTCGGCAAAACGCACGTTGTTTTCGAGAAGCTGTTTTTGTGCCAAGGCGACGTTTTTTGCAGGTGCTTCGGGCGAAGCCCGCAAGCGCGACTGCGCGTCGCCGGTCGTCCGGCGCCCTCGCGGAGCATAAGCCCGTAAGGGCCGCTCATGCGTGAGCGCTGGCAAGACCATCTGACTTTGTCAGATGGGCATAAGGAATGAGAACGATCAAGCCGATCGAACTATTAGTACCGGTAAGCTTCAAGCGTTGCCGCTCTTCCACACCCGGCCTATCAACGTGGTCGTCTTCCACGGTTCTCAGGGAATACTCGTTTTAAGGTGGGTTTCCCGCTTAGATGCCTTCAGCGGTTATCCCGTCCGGATATAGCTACCCTGCTATGCGGCTGGCGCCACAACAGGTCCACCAGAGATCCGTCCATCCCGGTCCTCTCGTACTAGGGACAGATCCTTTCAATATTCCTACACCCACGGCAGATAGGGACCGAACTGTCTCACGACGTTCTGAACCCAACTCACGTACCGCTTTAAATGGCGAACAGCCATACCCTTGGGACCTGCTCCAGCCCCAGGATGCGATGAGTCGACATCGAGGTGCCAAACAACCCCGTCGATATGGACTCTTGGGGGTCATCAGCCTGTTATCCCCGGCGTACCTTTTATCCGTTGAGCGATGGCCCTTCCACGCGGGACCACCGGATCACTATGACCGACTTTCGTCTCTGCTCGACTTGTCAGTCTCGCAGTCAGGCAGGCTTATGCCATTGCACTCAGCGAACGATTTCCGACCGTTCTGAGCCCACCATCGCGCGCCTCCGTTACTCTTTAGGAGGCGACCGCCCCAGTCAAACTACCCACCATACATTGTCCCGGACCCGGATA
>NZ_JAIUGT010000017.1:0-19436 GCF_020164675.1 Mesorhizobium sp. ESP-6-2 | reverse complement strand
GCCATGGAAGAGAAGCTGCGCTTCGCCATCCGTGAAGGCGGCCGCACCGTCGGTGCCGGCATCGTCGTCACCATCAAGGAATAGTCGACACCGGCATCAGCCGGATCGAGAAGGAAAGGGCGGTCCGCGGGCCGCCCTTTTTGTTGGCGACTGAAGATCAACCATTGGCATGCCGGGGCCGACACGCGGTCGAACGGCAGCTGCGTCATCGAACTGGCCATCGAGGCAGGTTGAGGCTTGCTCGATTTTTCCGCTATCGTCGCTGCAGGCGGCGCTGGGCGGAGGTCAAGTATGAGCCAGGATGTTCCGACACTGTATGAATGGGCCGGCGGTATCGAGGCGCTGAACCGGCTGACGCAGACCTTTTATGACAAGGTGGCGCGGGATCCGGTCGTCGGGCCGGTGTTCAAGCATATGTCGCCCGACCACCCCGCCCATGTCGCGGCCTTTATCGGCGAGGTTTTCGGCGGCCCGAAAACCTACAGCGAAAAATTCGGCGGCCACCGCGAGATGGTGATGCATCACCTGGGCAAGCATTTGACGGAAGAGCAGCGCCGCCGCTGGATCAACCTGCTGGCTGATGCGGCGGATGCCGTCGGCCTGCCTGACGATCCCGAGTTCCGTTCCGCCTTCATGGGCTATATCGAATGGGGATCGCGGCTGGCCAGGATGAACTCCAATCTCGGCGAAACCTGCGACCCGGAGACCGAGCCGATGCCGGCCTGGGGTTGGGGCGTGCCCGGCGGACCATACCGCGTTCCGGAGGCAAAATAGCGTTCAAGATGCACGGCGGCAGGCGGGGTCATCTCCGCCAAGGGCATGCCGGCGATCTTACGTGCGAGCTTGAGACCGATGGCGGCGGGCTGGCCGTCGGCCATCCCGATTTCCAGTAAAGGGGATGAAGGCGCGATTGCTTGCAAACCGCTCTTTACAGAGCGCGCGGAAGCTTTTAGGAAGCCCCTGCTGCGCCGAGGCGCACGTGTACGGGCATAGCTCAGTTGGTAGAGCGGCGGTCTCCAAAACCGCAGGTCGTAGGTTCGAGCCCTGCTGCCCGTGCCATTTCAAGAAATGGCACGTCAAGACAAAAACTCAGCCGTTTCCAAAATGGCCATCGAAACGATATTTTGCAGGCTGCCCTTTGAAAATCGGCGACCGGCTTGCCATATTAGGCTGATTGAGGCATAAGGGCGCCATAGCCGGGACGGAACGACTGGATGGTTCCGAGGCGGCGTTTGGTCATAAAGCGGACACTTGCCACTTGCGTGGATCAAGAATCGGTTTTATGTAGACGAAACAGACACGCGACGCGTGGAGCTGGGAAGCCGGCTTTACGCGTCTGATTTGCATGGGCGAAATGATTGCGCTGATTCGGCGCGAAAATGGGCCCAGGCGGCACGTCCCGGCCAGCGGGATCATCCAGGAGACCCGGCCAACGGGTCTTGAAGACAGAGCGGCATATGGCTTCGAAAACCACAAATCCTTTCGTCTTTCTCCAGCAGGTTCGCGCGGAGACCGCCAAGGTGACTTGGCCGTCGCGACGCGAAACGATGATCTCGACGGTGATGGTTCTGGCCTTCGCTGTGATCGCGATGATCTTTTTCTTCACCGCTGATCAGCTCATGGGCCTCGCGGTCGAACAGATTCTGGGCATTGGACGCTAAGTCCGGCGATTACGGAGAAGTCGTGAAATGACTACGCGCTGGTACATCGTCCACGCCTATTCGAACTTTGAGAAGAAGGTCGCCGAGGACATCGAGAACAAGGCCAAGCAGAAGGGCCTGTCCGCCGATATCGAGCAGATCGTCGTGCCGACCGAGAAGGTCGTCGAGGTTCGTCGCGGCCGCAAGGTCGACGCCGAGCGCAAGTTCTTTCCGGGCTATGTGCTCCTGAAGGCCAACCTGACTGACGCCGTGTTCTCGCTGGTCAAGAATACGCCGAAGGTCACCGGCTTCCTGGGCGACTCCAAGCCGGTGCCGATCACCGAGGCCGAGGCGCAGCGCATCCTTAACCAGGTGCAGGAAGGCGTCGAGCGGCCGAAGCCCTCGGTTACTTTCGAGATCGGCGAGGCGATCCGCGTTTCGGATGGCCCCTTCGCGTCCTTCAACGGCTTCGTCCAGGAAGTGGACGAGGAGCGGGCGCGGCTCAAGGTGGAAGTTTCGATCTTCGGGCGCGCCGTGCCTGTCGATCTGGAATTCGGACAAGTCGAAAAAGGCTGATCCGAAATCCCTGGCGCCGTTCCGGTGGTCAGGGGAGGCGGCGCGGCAACGCGCGGCCTGAGAACGGTGGGAGGCGAATGCGGCTTTAGCCGGCCGCAGGAACCGCACCACCAGACTGCAACAGCCGGTGTTTTCCCAGATGGTGGGACCGGCATAGACAAAGGCAGGAATAGAGATGGCTAAGAAAATTGCAGGCCAGCTCAAGCTCCAGGTCGCCGCGGGCTCGGCTACGCCGTCGCCCCCGATCGGCCCGGCGCTTGGTCAGCGCGGCATCAACATCATGGAGTTCTGCAAGGCGTTCAACGCGCAGACCCAGGAAATGGAAAAGGGATCGCCGATTCCGGTCGTCATCACCTACTACCAGGACAAGTCGTTCACCTTCGTCATGAAGACGCCGCCGGTGAGCTACTTCCTGAAGAAGGCCGCGAACCTGAAGTCGGGCTCCAAGGAGCCGGGCAAGGTCAAGGCCGGCACGATCGGCCGCGACAAGGTCCGCGCCATCGCCGAGCAGAAGATGAAGGATCTGAACGCAAACGACGTCGAGGCGGCCATGCGCATGGTCGAGGGCTCCGCCCGCTCGATGGGTCTGGAAGTGGTGGGCTGAGATCATGGCAAAGATTGCAAAGCGTGTATCGAAGACCCGCGAAGGCATCGATCCCAACAAGGCTTATACCTTGGGTGACGCGCTGAAGCTGCTCAAGGATCGCTCCACGGTCAAGTTCGACGAGACGATCGAAGTCGCGATGAATCTCGGCGTTGATCCCCGTCATGCCGACCAGATGGTCCGCGGCGTGGTCAACCTGCCGAACGGCACCGGCCGCTCGGTCCGCGTCGCCGTGTTCGCCCGTGGCGACAAGGCCGAGGAAGCCAAGGCCGCCGGCGCCGACATCGTCGGCGCGGAGGACCTGGTCGACATCGTCCAGAAGGGCACGATCGATTTCGATCGCTGCATCGCCACGCCGGACATGATGCCGCTCGTCGGCCGTCTGGGCAAGGTGCTCGGCCCGCGCGGCATGATGCCGAACCCGAAGGTCGGTACTGTCACCACCGACGTCGCGGCCGCCGTCAAGGCATCGAAGGGCGGCGCTGTGGAGTTCCGCGTCGAGAAGGCCGGCATCGTTCACGCCGGCGTCGGCAAGGTCTCGTTCGACGTCAAGGCGCTGGAAGAAAACGTCCGCGCCTTCGCCGATGCGGTGACCAAGGCGAAGCCGGCTGGCGCCAAGGGCAACTACGTCAAGAAGGTGTCCGTCACCTCGACGATGGGCCCGGGCCTCAAGCTCGATGTCTCGACGCTCGCAGCGTCCTGATTAAGACCATTTGGATCGGTCGCTGGAAGGTCGATCCGCAAGTGAATTCCGGGCCCGGATCGTTCTGGGCCCGGTACCGGGAGCCGAAAGGCTTCCGGACATCCTGTCCGAGATTGCAGGCGGCCCGGCCTTGATTGAAAAGGGGGGCCTTAATTCATGTGGGCCTGCATGAGACGGGTGAAGACCTGACAATGGAGCAAGCGCTCCAATGAAAGGTTCGAACCGTGTTTGCCTTTTGTCTGCGCATCGTCCGGCATGCCGGCGATGTGGCGAAAGGGGGCAGGATCCTCGAGCGCTGTTCGGGAGATCCGTTACTGGATGGCCCGGCCGGCAAAAGGCAACCCGACGCCTGTCCTCGTGAATGGGAATGTTCCCGTTAGCAGGATGGGGGTCAACTGGAGATAGGCAGTGGACAGAGCGGAAAAACGCGAACTCGTCACGGGCCTGAACGATGCGTTCTCGAACGCGGGTTCAGTGGTCGTGGCCCACTATGCCGGTATCACCGTCGCGCAAATGAACGACCTCCGGTCGAAAATGCGCGCTGCCGGTGGCACCGTTAAAGTCGCGAAGAACCGTCTCGCCAAAATCGCTCTTCAGGGCACGGACTCCGCGTCGATCATCGATCTGTTCAAGGGACAGACGCTGGTCGCCTATTCGGAGGATCCGATTGCGGCGCCGAAGGTCGCGTCCGATTTCGCCAAGGGGAATGACAAGCTCGTCATCCTCGGCGGCGCAATGGGCACCACCTCGCTCAACGCCGACGGTGTGAAGGCACTCGCCACACTTCCGTCGCTCGACGAGCTGCGCGCCAAGCTGGTTGGCATGATCGCCACGCCGGCAACCCGGATCGCCCAGATCGTCAATGCGCCCGCGGCTTCGGTCGCGCGTGTCATCGGCGCTTACGCCCGGAAGGACGAGGCGGCATGAGGCCGTTCCTCGCTATCACAAACACACGTTCGAACCTTATGAAGGAATACAACAATGGCTGATCTCGCGAAGATCGTAGACGACCTTTCGAAGCTGACCGTCCTCGAGGCGGCTGAGCTGTCGAAGCTTCTGGAAGAAAAGTGGGGCGTTTCGGCTGCTGCTCCGGTGGCGGTTGCCGCTGCCGGCGGCGCTGCCGCTGCCGCTGCTCCGGTCGAGGAAAAGACGGAATTCGACGTCGTCCTCACCGACGCCGGCGCTCAGAAGATCAACGTCATCAAGGAAGTCCGCGCCATCACCGGCCTTGGCCTCAAGGAAGCCAAGGATCTGGTCGAAGCGGCTCCGAAGCCGGTCAAGGAAGCCGTTTCCAAGGCCGACGCCGACAAGTTCAAGGCCCAGCTGGAAGCAGCCGGCGCCAAGGTCGAGCTGAAGTAAGCGTAACAAGCGGCGGGCGGCCTCGCGCCGTCCGCCACTCCCTCGGGTGGGGAGGCTGCGTAGCGCGAGATGTACGAAAACCTCTTTCCTGAGGGCCGAAAACCGGCCCTCAGGAAACGGGTTTTCTCCCGTTTTAGCCGGCCGCCGCCAAGTAGTTTGGTAATGGGGCCGGAGAACAGACAGAGAGCCGCTGCCCAGGCGGTTCGGATGCAAGGCGAGCCGCGGCGAGGCTCGCCCCGAGTTTAGAGCTAAGGAGCGACGATGGCCCAGACCCAGACTTTCAATGGCCGCAGACGCGTACGCAAGTTCTTCGGAAAGATCCCGGAAGTTGCGGAGATGCCGAACCTCATCGAGGTTCAGAAGGCATCCTATGACCAGTTCCTGATGGTGGACGAGCCCAAGGGTGGACGTCCGGACGAGGGACTGCAGGCTGTTTTCAAGTCGGTCTTCCCGATCTCCGATTTTTCCGGCTCCTCGATGCTGGAGTTCGTGAAGTACGAGTTCGAAGGACCGAAATTCGACGTTGACGAATGTCGTCAGCGCGACCTCACCTATGCCGCGCCGCTGAAGGTGACGCTGCGCCTGATCGTGTTCGATATCGACGAGGATACCGGCGCGAAGTCGATCAAGGACATCAAGGAGCAGGACGTCTATATGGGCGACATGCCGCTCATGACCTCGAACGGCACCTTCATCGTCAACGGCACCGAGCGCGTCATCGTCTCGCAGATGCACCGCTCGCCGGGCGTCTTCTTCGACCATGACAAGGGCAAGTCGCACTCGTCGGGCAAGCTCCTGTTTGCCGCGCGCGTCATCCCCTATCGCGGTTCGTGGCTCGACATCGAGTTCGATTCCAAGGACGTCGTGCACGCCCGCATCGACCGTCGCCGCAAGATTCCGGTGACGTCGCTGCTGATGGCGCTCGGCATGGACGGCGAAGAGATCCTGTCGACCTTCTACAACAAGATCACCTACAAGCGCGCCGGCGATCACTGGCGTATTCCGTTCAACGTCGATCGTTTCCGCGGCTTGAAGGCCGTCGGCGACCTGGTTGATGCCGACACGGGTGAGGTTGTTGTCGAGGCCGGCAAGAAGATCACCGCCCGCCAGGCCCGCCAGCTCGGCGAAAAGGGCCTGAAGGCGATCAAGGCGACCGACGAGGACCTGCTTGGCAACTATCTCGCCGAGGACATCGTCAATTACGCCACCGGCGAGATCTTCCTCGAGGCTGGCGACGAGATCGACGACAAGACGCTGAAGGTGCTGCTCGGTACGGGCGAGGAGGAGATCCAGATCCTCGACATCGACCACGTCAATGTCGGCGCCTACATCCGCAACACGCTCGCCGTCGACAAGAACGAGAGCCGCCAGGACGCGCTGTTCGACATCTATCGTGTCATGCGCCCCGGTGAGCCGCCGACGCTCGAAACCGCCGAAGCCATGTTCAACTCGCTGTTCTTCGACAGCGAGCGCTACGACCTGTCCGCGGTTGGCCGCGTCAAGATGAACATGCGCCTCGAACTCAAGGCCGAGGACACCGTGCGTGTATTGCGCAAGGACGACATCCTGGCCGTGGTCAAGACGCTGGTCGAACTGCGTGACGGCAAGGGCGAGATCGACGACATCGACAATCTCGGCAATCGCCGCGTGCGTTCGGTCGGCGAACTGATGGAAAACCAGTATCGCGTCGGTCTGCTGCGCATGGAGCGCGCGATCAAGGAGCGTATGTCCTCGATCGAGATCGACACGGTCATGCCGCAGGACCTGATCAACGCCAAGCCGGCGGCTGCCGCCGTGCGCGAGTTCTTCGGTTCCTCGCAGCTGTCGCAGTTCATGGACCAGACCAACCCGCTGTCGGAGATCACCCACAAGCGCCGTCTCTCCGCGCTTGGACCGGGCGGTCTGACCCGCGAGCGCGCCGGCTTCGAGGTGCGCGACGTGCACCCGACGCATTACGGCCGCATCTGCCCGATCGAGACGCCGGAAGGCCCGAATATCGGCCTGATCAACTCGCTCGCCACCTTCGCGCGCGTCAACAAGTACGGCTTCATCGAGAGCCCGTACCGCAAGATCGTCGACGGCAAGCTGACCAATGACGTCGTCTATCTGTCGGCGATGGAAGAGGCCAAGCACCATGTCGCGCAGGCCAATGCCGAGCTCGACAAGGATGGTCGCTTTGTCGACGAATTCGTCATTTGCCGCAGTGCCGGCGAAGTGATGATGGCGCCCCGCGAGAACGTCGACCTGATGGACGTTTCGCCCAAGCAGATGGTGTCGGTGGCCGCGGCCTTGATCCCGTTCCTTGAGAACGACGACGCCAACCGCGCGCTGATGGGCTCGAACATGCAGCGCCAGGCCGTGCCGCTGGTGCGCGCCGAAGCGCCGTTCGTCGGCACCGGCATGGAGCCGATCGTCGCCCGCGATTCGGGCGCCGCCATCGGCGCCCGCCGCGGCGGCATCGTCGACCAGGTGGACGCGACGCGTATCGTCATCCGCGCAACGGAAGATCTCGATCCGGGCAAGTCCGGCGTCGACATCTACCGGCTGATGAAGTTCCAGCGTTCGAACCAGAACACCTGCATCAACCAGCGTCCGCTGGTGCGCATGGGCGACCGGGTCAACAAGGGCGACATCATCGCGGACGGTCCTTCGACCGAGCTCGGCGATCTGGCCCTCGGCCGCAACGTGCTGGTCGCGTTCATGCCGTGGAACGGCTACAACTACGAGGACTCGATCCTCCTGTCCGAGCGCATCGTCGCCGACGACGTCTTCACCTCGATCCACATCGAGGAGTTCGAGGTCATGGCGCGCGACACCAAGCTCGGACCGGAGGAAATCACGCGCGACATTCCGAATGTCTCGGAAGAAGCGCTGAAGAACCTCGACGAAGCCGGCATCGTCTATATCGGTGCCGAAGTTCAGCCGGGCGATATTCTGGTCGGCAAGATCACGCCGAAGGGCGAAAGCCCGATGACGCCGGAAGAAAAGCTTCTGCGCGCCATCTTCGGCGAAAAGGCATCCGATGTGCGCGACACCTCGATGCGCATGCCTCCGGGCACCTTCGGCACCGTCGTCGAGGTGCGCGTGTTCAATCGCCACGGTGTGGAGAAGGACGAGCGCGCCATGGCGATCGAGCGCGAGGAGATCGAACGCCTCGCCAAGGACCGTGACGACGAGCAGGCGATCCTGGATCGCAACGTCTACGCGCGCCTTTCCGACGTGCTCGTCGGCAAGGAAGCGATCGCTGGACCGAAGGGCTTTAAGAAGGGCTCGACGCTGTCGAAGGATACGCTCGACGAGTATCCGCGTTCGCAGTGGTGGCAGTTCGCCGTGGAGAACGAAAAGCTTCAGAGCGAACTGGAAGCCCTGCGCGGCCAGTACGACGATTCCAAGAAGGCGCTCGAACAGCGCTTCATGGACAAGGTCGAGAAGGTGCAGCGCGGCGACGAAATGCCTCCAGGCGTCATGAAGATGGTCAAGGTCTTCGTGGCGGTGAAGCGCAAGATGCAGCCGGGCGACAAGATGGCCGGCCGTCACGGCAACAAGGGTGTCGTGTCGCGCATCGTTCCGGTCGAGGACATGCCTTTCCTCGAGGACGGCACGCATGCCGATATCGTGCTCAACCCGCTGGGTGTGCCGAGCCGCATGAATGTCGGCCAGATTCTGGAAACGCATCTGGGCTGGGCTTGCGCCGGAATGGGCAGGAAGATCGGCGAGATGATCGACGCCTACAAGTCTGCCGGCGACATCAAGCCGCTGCGCAAGACGCTGGAGAGCTTCATGCCCGCCAACGACCGCAACGAGCCGGTCCGCGAGTATGACGACGAGAGCATCGTTCGCCTGAGCGAGCAGATGCGCCGCGGCGTCTCGATCGCGACCCCGGTGTTCGACGGTGCGCACGAGGCCGACATCAACGTCATGCTGGAGCAGGCGGGCCTGCACACCAGCGGTCAGTCGCAGCTCTATGACGGACGCACCGGCGAGCCGTTCGATCGCAAGGTGACGATGGGCTACATCTACATGCTCAAGCTTCACCACCTCGTGGACGACAAGATCCACGCGCGTTCGATCGGTCCGTACTCGCTCGTCACCCAGCAGCCGCTGGGCGGCAAGGCGCAGTTCGGCGGCCAGCGCTTCGGCGAAATGGAGGTCTGGGCACTGGAAGCCTACGGCGCCGCCTACACACTGCAGGAAATGCTGACGGTGAAGTCGGACGACGTCGCGGGCCGCACCAAGGTCTACGAGGCGATCGTGCGCGGCGACGACACCTTCGAGGCCGGCATTCCCGAGAGCTTCAACGTTCTCGTCAAGGAGATGCGGTCGCTCGGCCTCAACGTCGAATTGGAGAACACCAAGCTCGACGAAGCCCCGGTTCGGCTGCCCGACGCAGCGGAGTAAACAAGACACCCGGTCGCGGGAGAGGCTTCCGCGACCGGGTGCACCAAATTCTTCGGCCGGTGGGCCGACCACTCAGCGGGCATTCGCCCCGCATCAGATGCAAGGGGTTTTCGAGGACCCCGAAAGGAGAACGGCATGAACCAAGAGGTCATGAATCTCTTCAATCCCCAGGCGCCGGCGCAGGTGTTCGATTCCATCCGGATATCGCTCGCCAGCCCTGAGAAGATTCTGTCCTGGTCGTTCGGCGAGATCAAGAAGCCGGAGACCATCAACTACCGCACCTTCAAGCCGGAGCGTGACGGCCTGTTCTGCGCGCGCATTTTTGGCCCGATCAAGGACTACGAATGTCTGTGCGGCAAGTACAAGCGCATGAAGTACAAGGGCGTCATCTGCGAAAAGTGCGGCGTCGAAGTCACGCTGTCGCGCGTTCGCCGCGAGCGCATGGGCCATATCGAGCTGGCGGCACCCGTCGCCCATATCTGGTTCCTGAAGTCGCTGCCCTCGCGCATCGGCACGCTGCTCGACATGACCCTGAAGGACATCGAGCGCGTCCTCTACTTCGAGAACTACATCGTCACCGAGCCCGGCCTCACCGCGTTGAAGGAGCACCAGCTGCTCAGCGAGGAAGAGTACATGATCGCCGTCGACGAATATGGCGAGGATAGCTTCACCGCCATGATCGGCGCCGAGGCCATTCATGACCTTCTGGCCGGCATGGACCTGGAGAAGATCGCCGGCGATCTGCGTTCGGAACTGGCTTCGACCACGTCCGAGCTGAAGCAGAAGAAGTATCTCAAGCGGCTCAAGGTCGTCGAGAACTTCATGGAGTCCGGCAACCGTCCGGAATGGATGATCATGAAGGTGGTTCCGGTGATCCCGCCGGACCTGCGCCCGCTCGTCCCGCTGGACGGCGGACGTTTCGCGACGTCGGACCTCAACGATCTCTATCGCCGTGTCATCAACCGCAACAACCGCCTGAAGCGGCTGATCGAGTTGCGTGCCCCCGGCATCATCGTGCGCAATGAAAAGCGCATGCTGCAGGAAGCTGTGGACGCGCTGTTCGACAACGGCCGCCGCGGCCGGGTCATCACCGGCGCCAACAAGCGTCCGCTGAAGTCGCTGTCGGATATGCTCAAGGGCAAGCAGGGCCGGTTCCGCCAGAACCTGCTCGGCAAGCGCGTCGACTATTCCGGCCGTTCGGTCATCGTTACCGGTCCGGAGCTCAAGCTGCACCAGTGCGGCCTGCCCAAGAAGATGGCGCTCGAACTGTTCAAGCCCTTCATCTACGCCCGCCTCGACGCCAAGGGTTACTCCTCGACCGTCAAGCAGGCGAAGAAGCTGGTCGAGAAGGAGCGTCCGGAAGTCTGGGATATCCTCGATGAGGTCATCCGCGAGCATCCGGTGCTCCTGAACCGCGCGCCGACGCTGCACCGCCTCGGCATCCAGGCGTTCGAGCCGATCCTGATCGAGGGCAAGGCGATCCAGCTTCACCCGCTGGTCTGCACGGCCTTCAACGCCGACTTCGACGGCGACCAGATGGCCGTTCACGTGCCGCTGTCGCTGGAAGCGCAGTTGGAAGCCCGCGTGCTGATGATGTCGACCAACAACATCCTGCACCCGGCTTCCGGCGCGCCGATCATCGTGCCGTCGCAGGACATGGTTCTGGGTCTCTACTATCTCTCGATCGTCAACCAGAACGAGCCGGGCGAGGGCATGGTGTTTGCCGACATGGGCGAACTCCAGCACGCGCTCGAGACCAAGGCGGTGACCCTGCACGCCAAGATCAAGGGCCGCTTCCGCTCGGTCGACGCCGAGGGCAAGGTGGTGTCGAAGATCTACGACACCACGCCTGGCCGCATGATCATCGGCGAGCTTCTGCCGAAGAACGTCAACGTGCCTTACGAGACCGCCAACCAGGAGATGACCAAGAAGAACATCTCCAAGATGATCGACACCGTCTACCGCCATTGCGGTCAGAAGGAGACGGTCATTTTCTGCGATCGCATCATGGCGCTCGGTTTCGCCCATGCCTGCCGTGCCGGCATTTCGTTCGGCAAGGACGACATGCTGATCCCGGACACCAAGATCAAGCTGGTGTCGGACACCGAGGCCTTGGCCAAGGAATACGAGCAGCAGTACAATGACGGCCTGATCACGCAGGGCGAGAAGTACAACAAGGTCGTCGACGCCTGGGCCAAGTGCTCGGAAAAGGTCGCCGACGAAATGATGGCCCGCATCAAGGCGGTCGAGTTCGAGGACAGCGGCCGTCAAAAGCCGATGAACTCGATCTACATGATGTCGCACTCCGGTGCGCGCGGCTCGCCCACCCAGATGCGCCAGCTCGCCGGCATGCGCGGCCTGATGGCCAAGCCGTCGGGTGAAATCATCGAGACGCCGATCATCTCGAACTTCAAGGAAGGCCTGACCGTGCTCGAGTACTTCAACTCGACCCACGGCGCCCGCAAGGGTCTGGCAGACACCGCCTTGAAGACGGCGAACTCGGGCTATCTCACCCGTCGTCTGGTCGACGTGGCGCAGGACTGCATCGTCAACTCCGTGGACTGCGGCACCGACAAGGGCCTCACCATGCAGCCGATCGTCGATGCCGGTCAGGTCGTCGCTTCGGTCGGCCAGCGCGTGCTGGGCCGCACCGCGCTCGACGACATCAACCATCCGGTGACCGGCGAATTGCTGGTCAAGGCCGGAACGCTGATGGACGAGCGCGACGTGGAGCAGATCGAAAAGGCCGGCGTGCAGTCGGTCCGCATCCGCTCGGCGCTGACTTGCGAAGTCAGGGTCGGCGTCTGCGCGGTTTGCTACGGGCGCGATCTGGCCCGGGGCACCCCGGTCAACCAGGGCGAGGCCGTCGGCGTCATCGCAGCGCAGTCGATCGGCGAGCCGGGCACCCAGCTCACCATGCGTACCTTCCACATGGGCGGTACGGCGCAGGTGGTGGATAGCTCGTTCCTTGAAGCCTCCTATGAGGGCAAGGTCGAGATTCGCAACCGCAACGTGGTGCGCAACTCGGACGGCCAGCAGATGGTCATGGGCCGCAACATGGCGGTGCTGATCCTCGACGAGGCCGGCAAGGAGCGCGCAACGCACCGCGTCACCTATGGTTCGCGCATCTTCGTGGACGATGGCGACAAGGTGAAGCGCGGCCAGCGCATCGCCGAGTGGGATCCTTACACCCGCCCGATCCTCACCGAAATCGAGGGTAAGGTGGCGTTCGAGGATCTGGTCGACGGCATTTCCGTCCAGGAAACGGCCGACGAGTCGACCGGCATCACCAAGCGCGAGGTCATCGACTGGCGTTCGACGCCGCGCGGCAACGACCTGAAGCCGGCGATCGTGGTTCAGGATGCCAAGGGCAAGGTCGGCAAGCTGTCGAAGGGCGGCGATGCCCGCTTCCTGCTCTCGGTCGAGGCCATTCTCTCGGTCGAGCCGGGTGCTCAGGTTCGCCCGGGCGACGTCCTGGCGCGTATCCCGATGGAAAGCGCCAAGACCAAGGACATCACCGGCGGTCTGCCGCGTGTTGCCGAGCTGTTCGAGGCCCGTCGTCCGAAGGATCACGCCATCATCGCAGAGATCGATGGTACGATCCGCTTCGGCCGCGACTACAAGAACAAGCGCCGCATCATCATCGAGCCGCATGACTCGACGCTTGAGCCTGTCGAATACCTGATCCCGAAGGGCAAGCCGTTCCATCTCCAGGACGGCGACGTCATCGAGAAGGGCGACTACATCCTCGACGGCAATCCGGCGCCGCACGACATCCTGGCGATCAAGGGCGTGGAGGCGCTTGCGTCCTACCTCGTCAACGAGATCCAGGAGGTCTACCGTCTGCAGGGCGTGTCGATCAACGACAAGCACATCGAGGTGATCGTTCGCCAGATGCTGCAGAAGGTCGAGATCACCACGCAGGGCGACTCGACCTATATTCCGGGCGACCACGTCGACGTGATCGAACTGGAAGAGGTCAACGAGCGCCTGGTCGAGGACGGCAAGAAGCCGGCCGAAGGTCAGCCGGTGCTGCTCGGCATCACCAAGGCCTCGCTGCAGACGCCGTCCTTCATCTCGGCCGCCTCCTTCCAGGAGACGACCAGGGTGCTGACGGAAGCCGCGGTTGCCGGCAAGACCGACATGCTGCAGGGCTTGAAGGAAAACGTCATCGTCGGCCGGCTGATCCCGGCCGGTACCGGCGGCACGATGAGCCAGATCCGCCGCATCGCCACCTCGCGCGACGAACTGATCATCGACGAGCGCCGCAAGGCCTCCGGTGTCGAAGTCGCCGAGCCGATGCTGGCCGACATGACAACCGCCGCGCAGTAAGCGCGGCGGCACGAAATCTCAGGCAACAAGGCCGCCGGGGCAACCCGGCGGCCTTTTCGTTTCAACGAACAATCGAGGGAGGCAGATGAGCACGAAAACCTGGACGGCTGTCGATAACTACATCGTTTCCTCGCTCTTCGAGGCGGATCCCGTTCTCGATGCGGTCCTGGCGGCCAACCGCGACCATGGCCTGCCGGCGATCGACGTCTCGGCGGCGCAAGGAAAGCTCCTCTCGCTGCTGGTGCGCATCAGCAGTGCGAAAAAGGTGCTCGAGATTGGCACCCTGGGCGGCTATTCCACCATCTGGATGGCGCGGGGATTGCCGGCCGGCGGCAAGATCGTGACGCTCGAACTCGATCCGCACCATGCCAAGGTCGCGCGTTCGAATTTCGAGCGGGCAGGGGTTTCCGAACGGGTCGATCTGCGGGTCGGGCCGGCGCTGCAATCACTCGCTGCGCTGGGCGCCGAGAATGCCGGGCCGTTCGACCTCGTTTTCATTGACGCCGACAAGCCGAACAACCCCAACTATCTCTCCTGGGCCATGCGGCTGTCGCGCTCAGGGACGGTCATCGTCTGCGACAACGTCATCCGTGACGGCGCGGTGCTCGATGAGGATGGCAACGACGCCAATGTCGAAGGTGCACGCGCTGCATTCTCCTTCATCGGCGGCGACAAGCGCCTGGACGGCACCGCGATCCAGACCCGTCGGCGCCAAGGGCTATGACGGGTTTGCCATAGCGATTGTCGATTGAGTTGTTGCGATGGCGGCCGGATCCGAGATCCGGGCAACAGTCGCTGTTCAGTCGAAGAACGCCTCGACCACATTGCGCTTGCCGAGCATGAAGGCGTCGGCGACATGCTGGAGCGGCGCCAGGTCGACATCGGAGATACCGGCGCGCACGATCTCGGCGAAACGCCTGTAGAGTTCAGGATATTCCGCTTCCGGTTCTTCATGGACGACGCGGCCGTCGATGGCGAGCTTCGAGCCGCCGCCCGAGAGCACCATCTTGCCGGCATCGGTATCGGCGAGAATGTCCCAGCTCTGCGGTCCGGTCTGGAGCCAATCGAGATCCATCGTCACCGCCGAACCATTTGCCGCGCGGAAGGCGACCTGGGCGGCGATCGGCGCGTCGCGGTTCTCCGGGAAATCGAGCGCGGCCGAGGTGATGTACATGGCGGGCAGGATGTAGGTCGCGATCGACAATGCGTTGATGCCTGGATCGAAGACGCCGAAGCCGCCAGGCTGCCAGATCCATTCCTGGTTCGGGTGCCAGCGGCGCACGTCTTCCTTCCAGACGATCGCCGCTGATCTGATCTTCGTCGATGCCAAGAATGTCCGTGCCGCTTCCACCGCCGGGGCATAGCGCGAATGCCAACTGGCGAACAGCGACACGCCCTGTTTCGCCGCGAGCGCCTTCAGGTCCTCGACCTCGCTGACCGTGGCGCCGGGCGGCTTTTCCAGGAACACGTGCTTCTTCGCCTCGAGCGCGGTGCGCGCCGCAGCGTAGCGGAATTGCGGCGGCATGCAGAGTGAGACGGCGTCGAGTTCGGGAACGGCGCCAAGCATCGTCTCGATATCGGGAAAATTCGCGATGCCGTCCACCTTGCCGTGGCGGCTGGCCGCCGCGATCAGCCGGTAGTCCTGGTCCTTGGCGAGCGCCGGAAGGTGCTGGTCGCGGACGATCTTGCCGACACCGACAATGCCTATCTTGATGGGCTGGGACACGGCCGCTCCGTCTGCTGTGTGATGGTGAGCGCTTCTTATCAGAACACGTGCCCCGGGCAAGCCGGAGCCGAAGGGTCCACTCCGGCTTTGCCGCAGCTTCAGCGCCGGCCTTTCACTCGTTGGAAGGCTCCAGCGCCGATTCGAACGACGAGGGCCGGCATGCTTTCAGATCGGCACATCGAAGGTCACGATCGACACTTCGCCTTCGAGCGCGCCCTGGAAGGCCGAAAGATGCGGCTCCTCGTCGGGCTCGCCCTCCATGTCGCCGATCTGGTCGAGCTCGGCTTCGGCGTAACCCTCAGCCGCCAGCGATTCGAGCGCACGGCGCACCGCCGAATCGTCATCGGGCGCAACCAGCATGACGTGCACGCCTTCCGGCTTGCCGCCTTTTCTCTTCCACACCCGGCCGGTGATGATGGTGACCGGGCGTTCCTCGTTGTCGTTCACGGGCCGATTCCTTCGCGGCGAGGGGCTTTGACTGTTCATGCGGCTTTTTCGCATGAAGCCGCGCCGCGCAACAGCCAAAAGCCATTCACTTTGCTAAAGGCTTGGCACTTTCTTCCTCGCCCTTGCAAAATGACGAAAGAAAATTACATGCGGTTTACGCATGGCTGCCGAGCCCCGGCTTCAATGCAATATTTGCCGCTCCGGGGTTGACGGTACGCGGGCTTGCGAGTAGAAGCCGCCCAGTCAGAACCGATGTGAGGCTCTCCCTTCCGAAGCGACACGCTTTGGAGTTTGCCTCAAACAGGGTTCGTTTTACGAGCGAAAAGACATTTCCGGCGTGCACGAAGCGGTATCCGCTTCCTCTGCGATTTGTTCGGGCAAGACCGCAAGGCGCGGTTTGTGGCCCGAATTTGCGTATGGAAATGACGCTTTGAGCGAGCCTTGACCGGCACGAGACACGGAATTGAGAGACAAGAGGGTTTAATGCCTACCGTCAACCAGCTGATCCGCAAACCGCGCATTGCGCCGGTGAAGCGCAACAAGGTCCCGGCCATGCAGCAGAACCCGCAGAAGCGGGGCGTCTGCACGCGCGTCTACACAACGACGCCGAAGAAGCCGAACTCGGCGCTGCGCAAGGTGGCCAAGATCCGCCTGACCAATGGTTTCGAGGTGATCGGTTACATCCCCGGCGAAGGTCACAACCTTCAGGAGCACTCCGTGGTCATGATCCGCGGCGGCCGCGTCAAGGACCTTCCGGGTGTCCGTTACCACATCATCCGCGGCGTGCTCGACACGCAGGGTGTGAAGAACCGCAAGCAGCGCCGTTCGAAATACGGTGCCAAGCGTCCGAAGTAAGGTTTTCCGGCTTCGGCGCTTTTTTGACTGCGCCGGGCTATGAGAGATTGAGAGACAAAAGCCATGTCCCGTCGTCACAGTGCAGAAAAGCGTGAGATCAATCCGGACCCCAAGTTCGGCGATCTGATCGTCACCAAGTTCATGAACGCCGTCATGTATGACGGCAAGAAGTCGGTTGCCGAGACCATCGTCTACGGCGCGCTCGACCAGGTTCAGTCGAAGACCAAGCAGGAGCCGGTCACTGTCTTCCATCAGGCGCTCGACAATGTCGCGCCGCATGTGGAAGTGCGTTCGCGTCGCGTCGGCGGCGCCACCTACCAGGTTCCGGTCGACGTGCGCCCCGAGCGCCGTCAGGCGCTGGCCATCCGCTGGCTGATCGCCGCGGCCCGCAACCGCAACGAGACCACCATGGTCGACCGCCTTTCCGGCGAGCTGATGGACGCGGCCAACAACCGCGGCACCGCCGTGAAGAAGCGTGAAGACACCCACAAGATGGCTGAAGCCAACCGCGCCTTCGCGCACTACCGCTGGTAAAGCGCGAACGAGACTGAGAGGCAGTTACGATGGCCCGCGAATATAAAATCGAAGACTACCGCAATTTCGGTATCATGGCGCATATCGACGCCGGCAAGACGACGACCACCGAGCGCGTCCTCTATTACACGGGCAAGTCGCACAAGATCGGCGAAGTGCACGACGGCGCCGCGACCATGGACTGGATGGAGCAGGAGCAGGAGCGCGGCATCACGATCACGTCGGCCGCGACCACGACCTTCTGGAAGGGTCGTGACGGCAAGATGCACCGCTTCAACATCATCGACACGCCCGGACACGTCGACTTCACCATCGAGGTCGAGCGTTCGCTGCGCGTGCTTGACGGCGCCATCGCGCTGCTCGACGCCAATGCCGGTGTGGAGCCGCAGACGGAAACCGTCTGGCGCCAGGCCGACAAGTACCGCGTGCCGCGCATGATCTTCTGCAACAAGATGGACAAGACCGGCGCCGACTTCTACCGCTCGGTTGAGATGATCGGCTCGCGCCTTGGTGCGCAGGCTGTCGTCATGCAGCTGCCGATCGGCGCCGAGACCGAATTCAAGGGCGTCGTCGACCTGGTTGAGATGAACGCGCTGGTCTGGCGCGACGAGACACTGGGCGCTGCCTGGGATGTCGTCGAGATCCCGGCCGACCTGAAGGCCCGCGCCGAGGAATATCGCGAGAAGATGATCGAGGCCGCCGTCGAGATGGACGAGACGGCTCTTGAAAACTACCTCGAAGGCAAGATGCCGTCGAATGACGAGATCCGCGCGCTGATCCGCAAGGGCACCATCGCGGTCAAGTTCTTCCCGATGTTCTGCGGCTCGGCATTCAAGAACAAGGGCGTGCAGCCTCTTCTCGACGCCGTCGTTGAATACCTGCCGTCGCCGGCCGATGTGCCCGCGATCAAGGGTGTCGATGCCAAGACCGACGCCGAGATCGAGCGTCACGCCGATGACAACGAGCCGCTGTCGATGCTGGCGTTCAAGATCATGAACGACCCGTTCGTCGGTTCGCTGACCTTTGCCCGCATCTATTCGGGCAAGCTCACCAAGGGCATCTCGGTCGACAACACCGTGAAGGGCAAGAAAGAGCGCATCGGCCGCATGCTGCAGATGCATGCGAATTCCCGGGCCGACGTTGAAGAGGCCTATGCCGGCGACATTGTCGCTCTCGCAGGTCTCAAGGACACGACCACCGGCGATACGCTGTGCGATCCGCTGCATCCGGTCATCCTGGAGCGTATGGAATTCCCCGATCCGGTTATCCAGATCGCCATCGAGCCGAAGACCAAGAACGACCAGGAAAAGATGGGCCTGGCGCTGCATCGCCTGGCTGCCGAGGATCCGTCCTTCCGCGTCAAGACCGACGAGGAAAGCGGCCAGACCATCATTTCCGGCATGGGCGAGCTGCACCTCGACATCATCGTCGACCGCATGCGCCGCGAGTTCAAGGTCGAGGCCAATGTCGGTGCGCCGCAGGTGGCTTATCGCGAGACGATCACCCGCAGGCACGAGCAGGACTACACGCACAAGAAGCAGACCGGTGGTACCGGGCAGTTCGCTCGCGTGAAGATCGTGTTCGAGCCGAACCCCGATGGCGAGGATTTCGTGTTCGAATCCAAGATCGTCGGCGGCGCTGTGCCGAAGGAATACATCCCAGGTGTCGAAAAGGGCCTGCTGAGCAAGATGGGTTCCGGCCCGTTTGCCGGTTTCCCGATGATCGGCGTCAAGGCAACCTTGATCGACGGCGCTTTCCACGACGTCGACTCTTCGGTGCTCGCATTCGAAATCGCTTCCCGCGCTTGCTTTATGGAAGCTTCGCCGAAGCTCGGCGTGCAGCTGCTCGAGCCGATCATGAAGGTCGAGGTCGTGACGCCGGAAGATTATGTCGGCGGTGTCATCGGCGACCTCAACGGCCGTCGTGGCCAGATCCAGGGCCAGGAAGCCCGCGGCGTGGCAGTCGTCATCAACGCGATGGTGCCGCTCGCCAACATGTTCAAGTACGTCGACAACCTGCGCTCGATGAGCCAGGGCCGTGCGGCATACACGATGCAGTTCGACCATTACGAGCCGGTCCCGACCGCGGTCGCCCAGGAAGTCCAGAAGAAATACGCGTAACCCAGCAGGGTGCTGCGGCAACTTAATTAAGAGCCCGTACGGGCGAGCAGGAATGGAGACATCACATGGCAAAAGGTAAATTCGAGCGCACCAAGCCGCATGTGAACATCGGCACGATTGGCCACGTTGATCATGGCAAGAC
>NZ_JAIUGT010000016.1:0-92008 GCF_020164675.1 Mesorhizobium sp. ESP-6-2 | reverse complement strand
TCCGCTTCACCGCCATCGCAAATCCCTCCGAGCAATAATCGAAGTGAATCACAATGCCAGAATTGCGCAACAGGCCCCTCTTGGGGGAGATGCCCGGCAGGGCAGATGGGGCTGCTTGGCGCTGTCATCTCCGCAGAGTCACTTCCCCTTCCAAACCGGGTCGCGCTTTTCGGCGAAGGCCCGAAAACCTTCCATGTTGTCCTCAGAACCATAAAGCGCGTCCACCGTCGCTAACTGCCGGCGCGTCACTTTGTTCATCGCGTCCTGGAAAGTCAGCGCTTCGGCTACACGCGCGGTTTCCTTGATCGCGGCGAAGACAAGCGGCGGGCCGCTGGCGAGCAGGCGGGCGATCTCCCAGACGCGGTCCTCCAGCTTCTCCTTCGGCAGCACCTCGTTGACCAGGCCCCAGCGATGGGCTTCCGCCACATCCATCCAGCGGCCAGTGAGCAAAAGGTCCATGGCGACATGATAGGGGATGCGCTTCGGCAGCTTGATGGTCGCGGCGTCGGCAAGCGTGCCGGCGCGGATTTCGGGCAATGCGAAGGAGGAGTGATCGGAGGCGTAGATGAGATCGCAGGACAGCGCCAGCTCGAAGCCGCCCCCTACCGCCATGCCGTTTACGCAGGCGATGACAGGCTTGTTCAAGTCGCGCAGTTCCTGCAGTCCGGCAAAGCCGCCGACGCCATAGTCGCCATCGACGGCGTCGCCGCCGGCTGCGGCCTTCAGGTCCCAGCCGGCGCAGAAGAACTTGTCGCCGGCGGTCTTGACGATGGCGACGCGCAAGCCGGGGTCGTCGCGAAACGCCTTGAAGGTCTCGCCCATCAGCCGAGAGGTCTTCAGGTCGATGGCGTTGGCCTTGGGCCGATCGAGCGTGACCTCGAGGATCGAGCCTTCACGGCGGGTCGAAATGACGTCAGGCATTCTTGTTCTCTCCCAGCACCAGAAGCGCGTCGGCGATCCAGGCGCCCTTGCCTTCCGCGCAGACGATCAGCGGATTGATGTCGAGTTCCTCGATCTCGCCGGCATTCGTCTGCACGAAGGCAGCAATGCCCGCGATGGCGTCGATGGCAGCCTGGACGTCGGCCCTGGGCCGACCGCGGTAGCCTTCGAGCAGCGGGAACAGTTTGAGGCCGCGAAGTGCTGCCTCGATGTCGTCGCGTGTCGCCGGCAGCATCAGGGTGACGCTGTCGCGCAGCAATTCGACCAGCACGCCGCCGGTTCCGAGCGTCATCACGGCGCCGAACATTGGGTCACGGGTGAAGCCGACGATCAGCTCGGCAACGCCGTCGCGCACCATGCGCTCGACATAAAGGCCTGTGCCGAGCGGCAAAAGATCGTGCGCCGCCGTGCTGACGGATTCGGCGTCCCTAAGATTGAGCCTCACGGCGCCGACCTCGGATTTGTGGGTGACACCCAGCGCCTTCAGGGCGACCGGGAAGCCGAGCGCCATGGACGAGATCACCGCCTCGACGGCATTGCCGGCGCGCTCGCCCTTGGGCACCGGCAGCCCGGCCTTGATCAGCCGCGCCTTGGCTTGCGCCTCGTCGGGCGTCACATGCTCGCCGCCGGCAGCACCGGAGGCGGAGGTGTCGACCGGCTGTGCCTGCGGCTCGCGCCAGGCCCAGCCGATGAAGGCGGCCGCCTGGGCGGCGTCCATCGCCTCGGAAATGCCGAACAGCGGCACCATGCCTCGCGCCATCAGCTCGGCGGTGTATTCCTCGGGCAGGTTCTCCGGCAGCGAGGAGACGATCGCACCATGCGCCTCGTTGGTCTTGAGCGCCGATTCGAAGGCGCGCAGCGTCGCCCACCAGTCGGTCACCGAGCAGCGGTCCGGGCGCGGAAAGTCGAGCACCAGCATGTTGAGGTCGAAGCCGCCCGACACCATGGCGGTGAAGGTGGCCGTCATCGCCGGCTCGTTGTTCCAGATGAAAGTGTGGTAGTCCAATGGATTGGCGACCGCGACCAGCGGCCCGAGCGTCGATTTGACATGGGCACGGTGGCTGTCGGTCAGAACCGGGAAGTTGACCCAGCGGCCTTCGGCGCTGTCGGCCATGACAGAGGCTTCGCCGCCCGAACAGCTCATCGATGACAGGCTGTAGCCGGGCAACGGACCGGTGATATGCAGCAGCTTCAGCGCCTCGATGAAGGCGGGGATGGAATCGACGCGCGCGATGCCCAGGCGTTTCAGAAAGGCCCCGGACGCTGCGTCCGAGCCGGCGAGCGACGCGGTGTGCGAGACGGTCGCTTGCCTGGCCTGTTCGGAACGACCGACCTTCATGGCGATGATCGGCTTCTTTAGCTCGCGCGCCCGCGCCGCCAGCCTTTCGAAGCCGGCTACCGAATCGAAAGCCTCGATATGCAGGCCAAGCGAAGTCACCCGCTCATCCTCGATCAGGCCGAGCGCCATTTCTGAGAGGCCGGTCTGCGCCTGGTTGCCGGCGGTCATCAGGAAGGCGATCGGCAGGCCGCGCTTCTGCATCGTCATGTTGATGGCGATGTTGGAGGACTGGGTGATGATGGCAACGCCCTTGCCGCCCTCCTCCAATCGGATGCCGCCATGCTGGTCGGGCCACAAAAGCGCGCCGTCGGCATAACTGATCAGCCCATAGCAATTCGGCCCGATGATCGGCATCTGGCCGGCGGCGGCGACCAGTTCGGCCTGCAGCCGCTCGCCATCCGCGTCATAGGCTTCGGTTTCGAGGAAGCCGGCGGCAAAGCAGACGGCCCCGCCGGCGCCGCGTTCGGCCAGGGCCTTGATCACTTCGATGGTCAGGTGTCGGTTGACGCCGACAAAGGCGGCGTCCGGTGCGCCGGGCAGGTCGGCGACCGAACGATACGCCCTGCGGCCGGCGACCTCGTCCTTGCTCGGGTGCACCGGCCAGATCTCGCCGGCAAAGCCCATCTTGATCGACTGTGCCACGACCGCGGCGGCCTGCGCGCCACCGAACACGGCGATCGATTTAGGGCGCAGAAGACGTTCAAGCTTGTGCATGGATCAGGCCCCGAACGGGCGCAGCAGCGCTCGCGAAATGATGTGGCGCTGGATTTCCGACGTGCCTTCCCAGATGCGCTCGACGCGGGCATCGCGCCAGATGCGCTCCAGCGGCAGGTCGTCCATCAACCCCATGCCGCCATGGATCTGGATGGCTTCGTCGGCGACGAAGGCGAGCATTTCGGTGGCCTTCAGCTTGGCCATGGCCATGTCCTGGTCGGTGACGGTACCCTGATCGTACTTCCAGCCGGCTTCGAACACCATCAGGTCGGCGGCCTTCAGTTCGGTCGCCATGTCGGCGAGCTTGAACGACACGCCCTGGAACTTGCCGATTTGCTGGCCGAACTGCTGCCGCTGCGCGGCATATTCGACCGCGTGGCCAAGCGCCCGCTCGGCACGGCCGAGGCATGTGGCGCCGACCTGCAGGCGGGTGGCGCCGAGCCAGGAATTGGCGACGTCGAAACCCTTGTGGGCTTCGCCCAACACCTGGCTTGCCGGAAGGCGGCAATCGTCGAATTCGAGGATGGCGTTGGTGTAGCCGCGATGCGAGACGTTGCGGTAGCCGTCGCGCACCGTGAACCCCTTGGTGCCCTTGTCGACGAAGAAGGCGGTAATCTTCTTGCGTTTGCCACGCGGCGAATCCTCTTCGCCCGAAGCCATGAAGACGATGGCGAAGTCGGCGAGGTCGGCGTGGCTGATGAAGTGCTTGGTGCCGTTCAGCACCCAGTCGCCGCCATCCTGAACGGCCGTCGCCTTCATTCCGCGCAGGTCCGAACCGGCGCCCGGTTCGGTCATCGCCAGGCAATCCCATTTCTCGCCGCGGATGCAGGGAAACAGGTATTTTTCGCGCTGCTCCGGCGTGCCGGCCAAAAGGATGTTGGAGGGGCGCGCGACGCAGGTCCAGTGCAGCGCGTAATTGGCGCGGCCGAGTTCCTTCTCGTAGAGCAGCCAGGTCACCGTATCGAGCCCCGCGCCGCCGACATCGGCCGGCATGTTGGCTGCATAGAGCCCCGCTTCGATCGCCTTGGCCTTCAGTTCCTCGATCAATTCGCGGCGCAGCACGCCGGTACGCTCGACTTCGCGCTCATGCGGATAAAGCTCATTCTCGACGAAGGCGCGCGTCGTCTCGACAATGAGCTTCTGTTCCTCCGACAGACCGAAATCCATGGTCTCAGCCTTTCTTCTTTTTCTTCGGCTTTTCGGCTTTCTTCACCGGCTTCGATGCCTTCGCCTTCTCGGCCGCCTTGGACGCAGCCGGCTTTTTCGCCGCCAGCTTGGCCAACTGCCTCGTATAGGCCTTGTGCAGGGCGCCGGCGCCCCAGCCCTTGCCCTTGTTCTGCTTCGAGAGCGCATCCATGATTGCGACCAGATTGTCGTCGCGGATCTTTTCCAGTTCGCGGATCGACAGGCCATGCGCCTGGTCGTCCGACTGCGTGGCGATCAGGTCGACCAGCTCGTCGTTGAACTCCGGTACGTCCATCAGCTTGGTCCACGGCCATTTCAGGCAGGGGCCGAACTGAGCCATGAAGTGGCGCATGCCGGCTTCGCCGCCGGCGACGCGATAGACCTGGAACATGCCCATCTGCGCCCAGCGCAGGCCAAAGCCATAGCGCATGATGTCGTCCAGTTCCTCGACGGTGCAGATGCCGTCCTTGATCAGCCACAGCGCCTCGCGCCAGGCGGCTTCCAGCAGTCGGTCGCCGACGAAGGCTTCGATCTCCTTGCGGATGACGACAGGTTTCATGCCGATCGAGGCATAGATTTCCCTGGCGACCTCGATCGCCTCGGGAAAGGTCTGGTCGCCGCCGACGATCTCGACAAGCGGCAGGAGATAGACCGGGTTGAATGGGTGGCCGACGACCAGCCGCTCCGGATGCTTCTTCATCGCAATCTGCATGTCGGTCGGCTTGATGCCTGATGTGGACGAGCCGACGATGGCGTTGGCCGGCGCGTGAGTGTCGATCTCGGCCAGCACCTTGTGCTTGAGGTCGAGCCGTTCCGGCACGCTTTCCTGGATGAAATCGGCGTCGGCCACCGCTTCGGCAATGGTCTTGGCAAAGGTCAGCCTGCCTTCTTTTGGCAGGCCTCCGGGAACCATCTGCTTGTAGGCGCGGCGCGCGCCCTTCATCACTTCCGAGACCTTGCGCGAGGCTTCGGGATCGGGATCGAAGATCGACACGTCGATGCCGTTGAGGAGCAGCCGCGCCACCCAGCCGGCACCGATGACACCGCCGCCGATAGCGGCCGCCTTGTTGATGATGCTCATTGTCAGGCTCCGGTTCTTTTGCTGGCTGTTTGTGGATCCGACAGAGGCACGCGCTCGCCCGCACGGATCACCGATGGGTCGTAGGCCTTGCGGGCGAAGACTTCGAGCACGAAAGGTCGGAAGAACTCGATCGGCAGCGTCTCGTAGTCCGGATCGAAGCTCGACTGGTCCCAGCGCTCGCAAAACTGGTCGCAATCGTCGAAATAGGCATGGCCGGCGAAGCGGTCGCGCGCGTGGCGGTTGCCGCCGAGATGATGGGCGTAATACAGGCGCTGGAAATCGCCGTGCTTTTCCACCACCCAGGTGCATTGCTCGCGCACGAAGGGTTTCAGAATCGAAGCGGCGTATTCGTCGTGATTGTAGGGCGCGTAGATATCGCCGATGTCATGCAGCAAGGCGCAGGCGATCCAGTCGGTGTCGGCGCCATCACGCCAGGCCCGCGTCGCCGCCTGCAGCGAATGGCCGAGCCGGGTGATCTTATAGCCCGACAGGCCCTCGTCGAGCTGCACCAGCGCGTCGAGCAGCCGCTCGCCGGTCCTGGCGGCATAGTCGATCTCGTGCGCGGTCAGGAATTCGTAGTCTTCCCTGTCGCCATCCTTCATCGCCGTGAATTTTACGGTAGCCATATCGACCCTCCCTGCGAATAATCTATGCCGCCAGCGGCGCCCGCTTGGTCAGGTTCAGCTTCTTGCGCACCTCTTCCGGGCCGAGGATCCTGGCGCCGAGATTGGTGACGATGCTGGCCGCGCGTTCGACCAGTTGCGCATTGGTGGCCAGCACGCCCTTGTCAAGCCAGAGATTGTCTTCGAGCCCGACGCGGACATTGCCGCCGGCCAGCACCGCGGCGGCGGCATAGGCCATCTGGTTGCGGCCGATGGAAAAGGCCGACCAGCTCCAGCTCGACGGCACGTTGTTGGCCATGGCCATAAAGGTGTTGAGGTCGTCTGGCGCCCCCCACGGCACGCCCATGCAGAGCTGCACAAGCGCATCCGGCTTCAGCACCTTTTCCTCGACCAACTGCTTGGCGAACCACAGATGGCCTGTGTCGAAGGCCTCGATCTCCGGCTTGACGCCGAGCGCGGTCATCATGCCGCCCATGGCGCGCAGCATGCCGGGCGTGTTGGTCATGACATAGTCGGCCTCGGCGAAGTTCATGGTGCCGCAGTCGAGCGTGCAGATCTCCGGCAGGCACTGGCGCACATGCTCCATGCGGTTGGTGGCGCCGCCCATGTCGGTGCCCTTTTCATTCAGCGGCAGCGGCGCCTCGGGCGAGCCGAACACCATGTCGCCACCCATGCCGGCGGTGAGGTTCAGCACCACGTCGACATTTGCCTCGCGGATGCGCTCGGTCACTTCGCGGTAGAGATGAACGTCGCGCCGGGGCTTGCCGGTTTCGGGGTCGCGGACATGGCAATGCACGATCGCCGCACCCGCCTTGGCCGCGTCGATGGCCGAATCGGCGATCTCTTTGGGCGAGCGCGGCACATGCGGGCTGCGGTCCTGCGTGCCGCCGGACCCGGTCACGGCACAGGTAATGAAAACCTCACGGTTCATCGCAAGCGGCATGGAACTCTCCTCCCAGTCGAAACAGGCGCCAAGCATCGCCCGGCTTGCCGAAAACTGCTTTGCGTTTTACGAAGCTTCCATGACTAAAAACGAAAAACTGACGATCTTTCGCGCCGAGCGGTCGCCGCTCAAGGTGACGATGCTGGTGTTTTCCGGCTCGTCCATCATGTGCGTGGCCTCGGCGGTCGACCCGCTGCGCGCCGCCAACCGCATCTCCGGCGAGACATTGTTCGATTTCAAGCTGGTTTCCGTGACCGGCGAGGCGCCGGTCACCACTTGCGGCCTGCCAGTGGCGGTCAGCGGCCGCTTCGATGCGGCCGAGCCGACCGACGTTCTTGTCGTCGTCGCCGGTTTCGGCACGCAGAATTATGCGACGTCGGCTTTGCTCTCGGGCCTGCGCCGCGCCGCCCGTTCGGCGCGCGCCTGCGGCGGCGTCGAGGCCGGCACCTGGCTGGTCGCGCGCGCCGGCCTGCTGGAAGGACGCAGCGCCACCACCCATTGGGAGGACATGGAGGATTTTTCCTCGGCCTTCCCCGGCGTCGATGTGCGGCCGGACCGCTATGTCATCGACGGGCCGGTGTTCACCTCGGGCGGCGCGTCGCCGACCTTCGACCTGATGCTGCATCTCGTTCGCACGCGCCTCGGCATGGCGGTGGCGCTCGATGTGGCCAGCGTCTTCATCTACGATCAGGCCCGTGCGGCCACCGACGCGCAGCCCCTGGTCTCGCTTGGCCGGCTCGACGGTTATGATCCGCGCCTGGCGCAAGCCATCCGGCTGATGGAAGCGCATGTCGACCAGCCGTTGACGGTCGCCGCCGTGGCAAAGCGCGCCGGGGTTACGGCGCGGACGCTGGAGAGCATCTTCCGCAAGTCAATCGGCGAGACGCCCGGCGCCTACTATCTCAGGCTGCGCCTGGGCGCTGCGCGGCGGCTGGTGATCGACACCAGGGTGGCGATGGCCGACATTGCCGGGCGGACCGGATTTTCATCCGCCGCGGCATTTTCGAGGGCGTTTTCAAGAGCTTTCGGTGAAGCCCCGGTCAGGCTACGCCGGGGTTGATGTACATGTCGCGCAAAGCATGCCCACGGGCTTGACCCGAGGGTGGGAAGCGGTTGATCAGGCAGCGTTCTGCCGGTCGCCGCCACTATCGATCTGCGAGCGCATCTGTCTTGCCAGATGGGTCTCGAAACGGCTGGCAACGGCGCGGTCCCATTCGTTGGAGCGGCGCGCACCATCCTTCGGATGCGGCATTGCCATCAGCCGGTCGATGATCGACCCGGCCTCGCCATTTGAGAGCAGGGCGTCGATTTCACGTTCGTTCTGCATATCGGTTCGCCTCCTTCTTCCTCTCCCGCCACGAGCCCTTCTTATAGGAGATTCGTGACGGCAGTTTGAAGGCAAGAGAGAGGCGATTGGGGGGGCGTCAGTGGGCAAAACCTTGTCGTCGGTTCCGCACTGGCGCAAAGCCCTTTCACCCGGTCTCGGCGCCACCCTCGTCCGCCCGCCGGCACCTTTCCCGTTCAATGGCGAAGATGGCGGCAGGCAGATAAGCGCTACGCCGGGAACTTCTTCCCGCGAAGCGGCGTGGGTAAGCGGAACGGTGGCTGAACGACCCGCCGCCCGCCTTTCATCACTTACACGTAACGGTTGACGATGTTTTCCAGCAGTTCCTGGCGGCCGGAGCGCGGCTGCGGTTCGATCTTCTTCTTCACTACGCGCTCGGCGATGTCCTCCAGCGTACGCTTGCCGGCTAGCATTGCTTTGGCCTCGGCGCTGTTCCAGCCCGCGTAGCGCTCGGCGAGCGGAGCCGAGAGCGCCTTGTCCTCTATCATCTTCGCTGCCGCCTTCAGGCCGCGCGCGCATGAATCCATGCCGCCGATATGGCCGATCAGCAGATCCTGCGGGTCGAGCGACTGGCGGCGCAGCTTGGCATCGAAATTGGTGCCGCCGGTCTTGAAGCCGCCCGCCTGCAGAACCTGGTAATAAGCCAGTGCCATCTCCGGCACGTTGTTGGGGAACTGGTCGGTATCCCAGCCCGACTGGTAATCGTTGCGGTTCATGTCGATCGAGCCGAAGATGCCGAGCGCGTTGGCCAGCGCCAGCTCGTGTTCGAAGGAGTGGCCGGCGAGGATGGCGTGGCCCTGCTCGATGTTGAGCTTGACCTCCTTCTCCAGGCCGAAGCGCTTGAGGAAGCCATAGACGGTCGCGACATCGTAGTCGTACTGGTGTTTTGTCGGTTCCTGCGGCTTCGGCTCGATCAGGATCGTGCCTTTGAAGCCGATTTTGTGCTTGTAGTCGACGACGAGGTTGAGGAAACGGCCGGCCTGCTCCTGCTCGCGGGCAAGGTCGGTGTTGAGCAGTGTCTCATAGCCCTCGCGTCCGCCCCAAAGCACGTAATTCTCGCCCTTCAGCCGCTTGGTGACGTCGATGCAGCTCTTCACCGTCGCCGCCGCATAGGCAAACACATCCGGATCCGGGTTTGTCGCGGCACCCGCCATGAAACGGCGGTGCGAGAACAGGTTCGCCGTGCCCCACAAGAGCTTGACGCCCGTCTGCTTCATCTTGGTGGCGAAATAATCCGCGATCTCGTCGAGGCGGGCGGAACTTTCCGAAAAATCCTTGCCCTCGGGCCGCACGTCGGCGTCGTGGAAGCAGAAATAGGGCGCGCCGAGCAGCGAGAACATCTCGAAGGCTACATCTGCTTTCAGTTTTGCCAGTTCCATCGTATCGACGCTGCCGGCCTTGGGGAACCACGGCCGATCGAAGGTCTGGCCGCCGAACGGATCACCACCCGGCCAGGCGAAGGAATGCCAGTAGGCCACGGCGAAGCGCAGATGGTCTCCCAGCCGTTTGCCGGCCACCAGCTCGTCCGGGTTGTAGAACCGGTAAGCCAGCGGATTGGTCGAATCCGGCCCCTCATATTTGATCTTCTGGATGTCGCCGAAAAAGCCGCTGCTCATGGATTTCCTTCCTCTCCGAAATGGCTCCGCCTGATTACCTCAGGCGTAATTGGTTCCGTTCGTCCGTTGGGTGAAAAGGGTCATGTCAAAGCCAACGAAGGAGACAGATCATGACCGATCTCAACAAGATCGCCGAAAGCTACATCATCGCCTGGAACGAGAGCGACGCCGCGCGCCGTCAGGCGCTGCTCAAGGCGACTTTCACCGAAGACGTCAGCTATCGCGATCCCATTATGCAGGGCGACGGTCATGAAGGCGTCGCGGCGCTGATCGAGGGCGTGCAGCAGCGCTTTGCCGGCTTCCGCTTCTCGCTGAAAGGCACACCGGACGGGTTTGCCGACAAAATCCGCTTTTCCTGGAACCTCGGCCCGGAGGGCACGCCGTCCGTCATCGAAGGCACCGATATCGGCATCATCGAAAACGGCCGCCTGAAGAGCATCACCGGCTTCCTCGACAAGGTGCCGACGCAGTGAGGCTTGCTGTTAGGATAGGCGCCAGGCGCCCCCCTCCGGCCTGCCGGCCATCTCCCCCTCAAGGGGGGAGATTGGCTGTCGCGCAGACCTTCGCCAACGACCAACGTAGAAAGAAATGAGGCATCCCCAAACCCGCCGATCTCCCCCCTTGAGGGGGAGATGCCCGACAGGGCAGAGGGGGGCGCCTGGCGCCTGCTCACGCCGTTGCCGCCCTGATCGCCGGATAAAGCCCGCGGTAGCGCTGGTAGGCATCGGCGAATGCACCATCCAAGCCAGCATCCGGTTCGATCGTTGCATCGGTCCTCGGCGCCGTGCAGACATCAAGCGGATCAGCGTCCGTCGCTGCGATCAGGCCGAGCCGGGCGGCACCGAAGGCGGCGCCGAAATCGCCGTCGGCGGGAATGTCGACAGGCAGCTGAAGCGCGGTGGCGATGGCCTTCAGCCAGTAGCGCGAGCGCGAGCCGCCGCCGATCGCCGTCACACGCATCAAGCTCGTGCCTGCTGTCTTCAACGCCTCGAGGCTGTCGCGGAAGGCAAACGCCACGCCTTCCAGCACGGCCTGGGTCAGCACGGCGCGGCTCGATTCATGCGCCAGTCCGGTGAAGGAGCCCCGGATGACGGAATCATTGTGCGGCGTACGCTCGCCCGAGAGATAGGGCAGGAAGGACACGCCGGTCGGCGCCTTCAGCGTATCGCCCAGTTCCGATGTCAGTTCGCCTGCGCCCTTGCCGGTAATCTCGGACAGCCAATTGAGCGAATCGGTGGCCGACAGGATGACGCCCATCTGATGCCAGGTGTCGGGCAACGCGTGGCAGAAAGTGTGGACCGCGCTTGCCGGGTTGGGAAGATAGGAGGCATTGGCGGCAAACAGCACGCCCGACGTGCCCAGCGACACGAAGGCATGGCCGGCACGCACCGTGCCCATGCCGCAGGCGGAAGCCGCATTGTCGCCGGCGCCGCCGGCAATCGGGATGCCGGCTTCGACGCCCCATTTCGATGCCAGCTCGCCGCGCAGCCCACCGGCCTTCTGCGTACCCTCGACCAGGGATGGCATGTGCTTTTCGTCGATCGACGTGGCTGCGAGCAGGTCGGCGGACCAGCGCCGCTTCCCAACGTCGAGCCAGGAAGTGCCAGCCGAGTCCGACATTTCCGAAATATGCTCGCCGGTCAGCCACAGCCGCAGGAAGTCCTTCGGCAGCAAGACTTTCGCCACCTTGGCGAAGACGGCGGCTTCGTTGTTCTTCACCCAGGCGAGCTTCGGCGCGGTGAAACCGGGAAAGACGATGTTGCCGGTCAGTTCGCGAAACCGCGGATCTGCGTCGAGCGCGGCTGCCTCGGCATGGCTGCGCGTATCGTTCCACAGAATGCAGGGGCGCAGCACCTTGTCAGAGGCGTCAAGCAAGGTGGCGCCATGCATCTGACCGGACAGGCCAATGCCTTTCACCGCCGCGAACTGCCGGGGATGGGAGGCCTTCAGTTCGGCGATCGCGTCTTCGCAGGCGCGTAGCCAGTGGGCTGGATCCTGTTCGGACCAGCCGGGATGCGGCCGCGAAACGTCGAGCGCGCCATGGCCGGAACCGATGACGGTCTGTTCGGCATCGATCAGCAGCGCCTTGACGCCCGACGTGCCCAGGTCGAGGCCGAGATACATGGTTTCCTCCCCTGCCATTATTTTTTTCGGATCTCGAAAAAATCTGGCCGAGCCAGTTTTTAAGCCAAGATCCGTCGCGGGTCAATTCTCTGACAAATCGGCCGCGCATCGCGAAAACAATGCCGACAACGGACTGTCCGGCCGCGCCAGCGCACGCGCCGCCGCCAACACGCTTTGGAGCGTTGGCGGGGCGCACGCCAAGCGCCAATTCTGGCTCAATCAAAGCACAGATCTGTCCGGCCCGTTTTCCAGTTCATCAACCATGACGCGCAGATTAGGCTTTGTAAAACGGAACGAATTGTGTCTTCATTGCGGCGCAGGGTGGGGGCTTGCAAGCGCGAATCTTGGAGGGACGCGGTGCGGCGCTTCGAAAACAGGCTTCCGAATGGCGGTTCGGAAGCCATCGCTAAATTAGTTGTTCTGGAACGGCATGTTCCGTTGATGTTTCATCCTCGGATGCTTGGCGTTCTTGCCGCGGCGTCGCTGGCGTTGCTGCCCAATTCCGCGGCCTTCGCCGCATGCCTGCTCGTTCCGACCGCCGGAAACGACACCTTCATCTGCGACAGCGGCGATTCGGGCGGGAGTCTCAACGATCTGAACGGCGACAACAGGCTGACCTTTCCCGCCGGCGGCACCGGCCAGGTGAGCGGTAATGTCACCTTCGGCGTCGGTTCGGACCGCATCGACATGCAGTCCGGTACCATCACCGGCACGGTCGACCAGGGCGGTGGCGCCGATTTCTTCACCATCGGCGCTGGCACCGTCGTCGGCAATGTGCAGCAAGGCTCGGGCATCGACGACTTCAACATGAGCGGCGGCCAGATCGGTTCACTCAACCAGGGTGATGGCCTCGACACCTTCACCATGACGGACGGACGCATCGTCGATTTCTTCGACGATGGCGACCATGCAGTGATGACCGGCGGCCGCATCGGCCGCGTGAACATGAAGCTCGACCAGAACTATTTCAACATGTCTGGCGGCACCATCGACCGCAACCTCGTCACCGGCTTCGACAAGGACACGATCATCCTTTCGGGCGGCACGATCGGCGGCAACATCAGCGTCAGCGGCGGCAATGACAGCGTGACGATTACCGGCGGCACGGTCGGCGGCGACGTGCTGATGAGCTTCGGAGCCGACAGTTTCGTCTGGGACGGCGGCGGCGTCATCTATGGCGCTGTCGACCTCGGCGCCGACAACGACACGGCAAAGCTGAGCAACCTGACCAATTCCAATCTGGGCGGCGCCGATGCGCTGAATGGCGGCCTCGGCACCGACACGCTGAGTTTCGACAACGTCAAGCTCAAAGGCATTAGCCGGGTGCAGAACTGGGAGAGCATCGACGCCACCAATGACACCGAACTCACGCTGGACGGCAATCTCGTACTGGGAGACAGCGGCACCGGCACCGGCTCGCTCAACGTCGATGCGGCAAGCACGCTCTATGGCGGCGGCTTCAACGCGTCGATACAGGCCTTTACGGCGGGCCAGCTTGCGGACGTCGTCAATGCCGGCCGCATCGACCTGACCAACGGCAGTACGGGCGCGACGGATCGGCTGACGATTTCGGGCAATTACACCGGGCTTGGCGGCCTGCTGCTCATCCAGACAGAGCTCGGCGATGATTCCTCGGCCTCGGACAGGCTGGTGCTGTCGGGCGGCACGGCTTCCGGCTCGACCGGCATCGGCGTGGTCAATGTCGGCGGCGCGGGTGCCGAGACGACGCAGGACGGCATCATGGTCGTCCAGGCGGTCAATGGCGCCACCTCCAGCGCCAGCGCCTTCGCGCTCGATGCGCCGGTCGCGGCAGGCGCCTTCGAATATTATCTGTTCAAGGGTGGCGTCACCGCAGGCAGCGCGGAGAACTGGTATCTGCGCTCGTCGTTGATAACGCCGACATCGCCGGCCGCGGCGCCGTCGGCACCGACACTTGCGCCCCAACCGGTGCCGCCGGAGACCGAACCTCCGCCGCCTCCCTCTGCATTGCCGCCAGTGCCAGTGCCGTCCGAAGGCGACATCAACAATCCGCCGGTCGATCCGACGCCGCCGGTGCAGGCCAGCGATCCGGAGCCCGAGCCTCCGCCACCCCCGCCGGCGGCGCCGGCGGCTGATCCGCCGCCGCCGCCCCCGCCCGTCCCGACTGCGGTGCCCGATCTTCCGACGCCCGCGGCAGGGGAGGAAATCCTGCTCTACCGCGTCGAGGTGCCGGTCTATTCGGCGGTGCCGCCGGTGGCCGAGCATCTGGCGATGACCACGCTTGGCACTTTTCATGAACGGCGTGGCGAACAGAGCCTGTTGTCGAACACCGCACTTTCTCCGGTCTGGGGCCGTATCTTCGGGCAGGACGCGAAGATGGGTTGGTCGGGAACGGTTTCGCCGTCTTTCGACGGCACCCTGTTCGGGTTCCAGGGCGGCTTCGACGTGTTTGGCCGGGAAACCGCTTCAGGTGGCGTCGACCGTGCCGGCCTGTTCATCGCCTATGCCAGCATGAATGGCGATGTGCGCGGCCAGGCGCTGGGGCAGAACGATCTGGGCGTCGGCGACATCGATCTCGGCGGCACCAGCGTCGGCGGCTACTGGACCCGTATCGGTCCCGGGGGCTGGTACGTGGACGGCGTCGTCATGGCCACTTTTTTCAGCGGCGATGCGACCTCGACCCGCGACATCGGCATCGATGTCAAGGGAACCGGCGTCACCGCTTCGCTGGAAGGGGGCTACCCGATCGCGCTGGCGCAAGGCTGGACGCTCGAGCCGCAGGCGCAACTGATTTGGCAGCATCTGTCGCTCGACGATGCCGAGGATCGCTTCGCGTCGGTTTCATTCGATCTCGACGACAACGTCACCGGGCGTCTCGGCCTGCGCCTGCAGGGCGAGACGACATTGAACGGCACCGCGCTGCAACCTTACCTCAAGGCCAATCTCTGGCACGGTTTCGGTGGCACGGATCACGTCAACTTCGACACCACCGACATCTCGACCGAAAGCCGCTCGACCTCGTTCGAATTCGGCGGCGGCGTGATCGCCAAGGTGACGGACAAGGTCAGCCTCTTCGCCACCGGCGACTACACCACCAATCTCGGCGGCGACAAGCGGCGCATCCTCGAGGGCAATCTCGGCGTCAGCATCAAGTGGTGAGACGCGCTGTTTTCGTGCGCAAAGTCGGCGCTGCCCCTCATCCGCCGGCAGGCAGGTGAGGGGCAGCGCTGACGCTGTGCGTTGAGCGAACCCCTTTGTTCAACTCCCCGAACGCATTGCCACCGTGGCGATGCCGGCGCCGACCAGCAGCGTGCCGCCGGTGCGGTTGAAGACGCGGATGGCCCTGGGGTTGCGCACAAGGTTGCGCGCTCGCGACGCGATCAGCGCGTAGCCGAAGGCGTTGGCGAAGGCGAGCGCCAGGAAGGTCGTCTCGAAGATCAGCATCTGCGTCCAGAAATCGGCGTGCCGGTCAAGAAACTGCGGCAGGAAAGCGACGAAGAAGGTAATGCTCTTCGGGTTGAGCGCGGTGACCAGCCAGGCATGCCCCGTCATCCTGGCGGAGGACACGGCATCGGTGCGCGGCTCGGCCTTGAGCGCGCCGCCGGCGCGGAACAGTTTTACGCCGAGATAGACCAGATAGGCGGCGCCGATCAGCTTCAGGATCGTGAAGACGGTGGCCGAAGCCGCCAGCAGGGCGCCGATGCCCAGCATCGACAAGGTCATCGCCGTGAAGTCGCCCAGCGCCACGCCGACAGCCATCGGCAGTGCGGTGCGCCAGCCCTGGCCGAGCGCATAGGACACGACCAGAAGGATGGTCGGTCCCGGAATGACCAGGAGGATGGTTGACGCGGCAGCGAAGGCGGCCCAGTTTTCGAAGGACATGCTCGTCTCCTTTGAGCTCAAAGAAGAGGATAAATCCTTCGGTCCAAGAGAATGTAAAGCGGATTGTTTCCAGGCAATACCGGACGGAGAACGCCTCGCATTTTCCTGGAATTGCCGGCTCCAATTCCGCCATGGCAGCTCGCCACCACATCGGCAAGGCTGACATTGGCCCCGAGAACTGTCGCGGGGGCGACAATGGCCGCGGCAAAAAGCTTGATGTCGGTTTTCAAGGTCTTGCACATGGAGCCCCTCGCCGGTCACCAGGAGAGGTAGGAAGCACTGGCGCCGGGATTATGATCCGACCGAAGTGATTTTGCGCAGGCGACGCTGGTTCGCAGTCGACAGAGAGGGCGCAACGGCGCCCAGTCAGCCCGCAAATACAGACAGCGCAAGGCCTTCACGCTTTATCAACCATGAATGATGAAAATGCCCGTCATCCGGCCGGACCGTGCTTCCCGCCGACAGCGTAGGGTTTGGGTACATGCGTGAGTTGCCGCAAGGTCTGACGCCGCCGCGAAACGGCGACGCAATCGAAACCGACAGTCTTCTCTCCCGCCGCGCCGTTTTATCCGGGGCAGGGGCGTTGGCCTTGCTTGGCGCCGCCGGCTGCTCGACTTCGGGCGGCGGCCTGCCGGCGCTCGAGCTTGACGACACGGTCACCGGTTCGCTGCGGCCGATCCGGCCGAGCATCAGCGTCGACAAGAACATCACCAGTCCCGACCTCATGTACGCGTCCCTGAGCGACGGCGGCTTCAACGTGCCCGAGGTGCCCTACCTCAAGATCAAGCCGGAATTCCGTCGCCAGATCGTCGTCGACCAGACGGGCGAAGCGCCCGGCACCATCGTCGTTCATCTCAATGAGCGCATGCTCTATCTCGTTCAGCCGGGGGGCGACGCCATCCGCTACGGGGTCGGCATCGGCAAGGACGGCTTCCGCTGGTCCGGCCGCGCCAACATTCAGTACGGAAGGGAATGGCCCACCTGGACCCCGCCGCCGGAAATGATCGCCCGCAAGCCGGAATTGGTAAAATGGCAGGGCGGCCAGCCCGGCGGCCTCACCAACCCGCTCGGCGCGCGCGCTCTCTACATCTATCAGGACGGCAAGGACACCGGCTATCGCATCCATGGCTCGCCCGAATGGTGGAGCATCGGCCAGGCCATGTCATCGGGCTGTGTGCGCCTGATCAACCAGGACATCATCGACCTCTACAGCCGCGTTTCCAAGAAGAACCCGGTCGTCGTCGTCTAGCTCAAGCCTCACCTCGCGGCCGCTGGCGCGGCCGGTCGTTTCTGCCGTTGCGCGATGGCCAAAGACAGGCGAAGGTACCTGAAATTCAATCGCCCTGGAGAATTTCACCAATGGCCGGTACTTTCGTCATCGCGCAGGGCGGCGGCCCGACGGCCGTCATCAACCAGACCGTGGTCGGGGCGACGCTGGAGATCCGCAAGCGGCATCCCGGCGCCAAGGTCCTGGGTTCCATCCACGGCGTGCGCGGTATCCGCGACGGCAATTATGTCGACCTCTCCGCCGTCCCGGAAGACCGCCTGCGGCTGATCGCCGGAACGCCGAGCGCGGCCCTTGGCTCGACGCGCGACAAACCGGATGCAGCCTATTGCGAGGTCGTCCTCGACGGCCTGAGGAAGGCCGGCGCGGATGCCTTCATCTATATCGGCGGCAATGACACGTCGGGCACGCAGCAGATCCTGACCGATGCCGCCGGCGGCAAGATCGCGTTCGTGCATGCGCCCAAGACCATCGACAATGATCTCGAGGAGAACGACCACACGCCGGGTTTCATCTCGGCGGCCGAGTTCGTCGCCGGCGCTTTCCTGTCCGTCGATCTCGATTTTCGCGCTCTGCCCGGCATCTATGTCGGCATCGTCATGGGCCGGCACGCCGGCTTCCTCACGGCCGCGGCCGCGGCCTGGCAGCTCGATCCCGACAGTGGTCCGCATCTCGTCTACGTGCCGGAGCGGCCGTTCTCGGCCACAGCCTTCATCGAGGACGTGCGCGCCACGCTCGACCGCCACAAGCGCTGCATCGTCGCCGTCTCGGAAGGGGTCAGCACCGCCGACGGCAAAGCGCTGGTTGAAAGCCTGGTGCCGCCGGAGAAGCTGGAGCGCGACCAGCATGGCAACGTCAAGCTATCGGGCAGCGACCTGCCGGCGGCACTCGAGCGGGCGCTCGCCGAAGGGCTGCCTGGCAAGCGCGCCCGCGTCGATGCGCTGGGCTACATGCCGCGCGGCTATGTCGGCGCTATCAGCGCCGTCGACGCGCAGGAGGCGTTCGACGCGGGAGCTTTCGCGGTCACCGTGGCCGAACAGGGCGGCGGCTCCGTGGCGCTGCAATATGACGGCGCCAAAACCGTGCTGAAGAAGGTGCGGCTGAAGAACGTCGCCGGCAAGACCCGCCACATGCCCGAGAACTTCATGAAGCCGGACGCCAACCATTTGTCCGACGCCGGCATGGCTTACCTGAAGCGGCTGGTGCCGGAAAAATACAAGGTCGGAAAGCCCTTCGTCTGATGTCGGGACCATACTTGATCCCAGGCTCACACCTGATCCCAGGCTCACACTTGATGCCAGGCTCACGTTTGATGCCGGGCCGCTTCTGATGGAGAACTGGTTCAGCAGGAGCATCGTCGACGACAAGACGACCATGCTGACCGAGCCGTTCGTGCATGACTATGTGCGCGCCAACATCTGGCATCTCACCGGCCGGGACGCCGACCTTTTGGTCGATACCGGCATGGGCATCTGCCCGCTGGCGCCGGAGATCGAAACCCGGGCCGGCAAACCGCTCATCGTCGTCGCCACCCACATCCATCTCGACCATGTCGGCTCGCTGCATGAATTCGCGCTGCGGGCGGGACCGAGGATGAGCGCCGCGCAGTTCGAGAACATGGATGAGGCGGCGACTTACGCCTACATGTTCCATGACCTCGACGGCGCCGTCTCGCGACTGCCGGTGCCGGGCTGGAAGGCTGCGGATTACAAGATTCCGCCAGCGCCGCTGACGCGCACCCTCGACGAGGGCGACGTCGTCGATCTCGGCGACCGCCGCTTCCGCGTGCTGCATCTACCCGGGCATTCGCCGGATTCGATCGCGCTGTTCGACGAAGCAGACGGCCTGTTCTTCAGCGGCGACGCCATCTATGACGACCGGCTGATCGACGACCTGCCAGACTCGGACAAGTCGGCCTATTGCCTCACCATGCGGCGCCTGCTCGACCTGCCGATCCGCATCGGCCATGGCGGTCACGGCCCGAGTTTCGACGGCGAGCGCATGCGGGAGATCGCCTCGGCCTATCTCAGCCGAGCGGCTAGTCCATAAGCCAGCTCTAAAATTAAATCTTCGTAAGGTCGCCCGAAAACCCTAAATCGGGCCAATCCGCGCCCTAGATGCTGGTTTGTCGATCCGGCCGGCTGCCATGCGCGGCGAGACAGGCAATCCGGCTGTCGACAGCCGACGGGTGTTTTTCCCCGAACCATCCGCGGCCCAAGTTCAACTCTCGCCCGGACAGAACGACCATGTCACCCATAAGCATTCTTCATAGACATCGCGTCGCGGCCCTGCTGGGCGCTGCGCTGATCATTTCTCCCATCGTAGCCTCCTTCGCCGAAAGCCCGAACGACGTCCGCAACGCCGTCGGTACGACACAGACTCCCGTAGCCGGCGTAACGGCCCCGAACGGCTCCTTTGCCCCTATCGTGGCAGCCGACAAGCCGGCCGTGGTGACGGTTACGACCGTCATGAAGGGGCAACCGGATGTCATGAGCGATGCCTCGCCCCTGGACGGCGGCGGCTCGCCTTTCGACGACTATTTCCGCCAGTTCTTCGGCGACCAGGGCATGCCCGGACCGAAAGCGCCACCGCAGCAGTCGCAGCGCGCCGAAGCGCTCGGATCCGGCTTTATCGTCGGCGCCGACGGCACCATCGTCACCAACAACCATGTCATCGACGGTGCGAGCTCGATCAAGGTGACGCTTGACGACGGTACAGAGCTTCCCGCCAAGCTGGTCGGCCGCGACGCCAAGAACGACCTTGCGGTGATCAAGATCAAGGCCGACAAGCCCCTGCCGACGGTGAAATGGGGAGATTCCGATAAGTTGATGCCGGGCGATCAAGTGCTGGCCTTCGGCAATCCGTTCGGCATCGGCACCACGGTCACCTCAGGTATTGTCTCGGCGCGCGGCCGCGATCTCCACAGCGGGCCGTTCGACGATTTCATCCAGATCGATGCGCCGATCAACCACGGCAACTCTGGCGGTCCGCTGGTCGATGTGAGCGGCAACGTCGTGGGCATCAACACCGCGATCTATTCGCCCAATGGCGGCAGCGTCGGCGTTGGCTTCGCCATTCCGTCCGACCAGGCGCAAAAGGTGGTCGCCAAGCTGATGAAGGGCGGCGAAATCGAATACGGCTATCTTGGCGTCCAGATCCAGCCGGTGACCCAGGACGTTGCCAGCGCCATAGGTCTCGATCACCCCGGCGGCGCATTGGTCTCCTCGGTCACCGAGGGCTCGCCGGCGGCCGCGGCCGGCATCCAGACCGGCGACCTCATCACCGGCTTCGCCGGCCAGGAGATAAAAGACCCCAAGGACCTGTCGCGTGCCGTCGCCGATGTCTCGCCCGGCAAGAAGGAAACGCTCGACGTCTGGCGTAATGGCAAAGCCATGCAGCTTTCCGTCGACGTCGGCCGCAATGGCGACGATGCGCAGACCGCGTCGGTATCTGGTGATTCCGGCGCGCCGGGAAACGGGCAGGGGGCCCGCTTGCCGGCGATCGGGCTCGGCCTGATGGACATCACGCCCGATATTCGCCAGCAGATGAACCTCCCCGACAACCAGCGTGGCGCGGTGGTCGCCGCCGTCAATCCCGACAAGGCCGCGGCGGCTTCCGGCGTCCAGCCCGGCGACATCATTATCGCCGTCAACCAGATGCCGGTGAAGAGCGCCAGGCAGGCCACGCAGGCGATCGCGCAGGCCGGCAAGTCAGGCCGCAAATCGGTGCTGCTGCTGGTGGAACGAGGCGATGCCCAGATCTATGTCGCCGCGCCCATCAAGATTCAGGTTGCCCGCCACCGCGTCTTCGAGAACACTGCGCAAGGCCGACACATGGCCCGACATCTGGGCCCGATGCAGGGGAATTGCCGCAATGGTCACGCGAGGTTTCTTTTCAGGTCGGCGTCCACCGACGGATGGCGACGCGCGCATCCCGCCCGGCCAATATCTCGAGCAAGGATTTCCGGTGCTGTCGGCGGGGCCGACGCCGCGCCTGCGCACCGAGGATTGGTCGTTCACGCTGAAGCACGGGCCGCGCCCGATCAAGAAATGGAATTGGGCCGAGTTCAATGCGTTGCCGCTGACCAAGATGACGCGCGACATCCATTGCGTGACCGCCTGGACCAAGTTCGACACGCTCTGGCAGGGCGTGCTGGTCGACGATATCCTTGCGGATGCCGGCATCGAGCCGCCGACCGCCTTCACGCTGGCGCTATCCTTCGACGGTTACACCACCAACGTGCCGACAAAGGATCTCACAACCGGCAAGGCGATGGTGGCGCTGCTCTACGAAGGCAAGCCGATCACGCCCGACCATGGCGGCCCGGCGCGGCTGCTCGTCCCGCATCTCTATTTCTGGAAATCGGCCAAATGGCTGAACGGCCTGCAGTTCACAGAACGCGACGAGCCCGGCTTCTGGGAGCTGCGCGGCTATCACATCTATGGCGACCCCTGGCGCGAACAGCGCTACACGGACGATCCATGAGCGAGGTGCCGTCGGCACAATCACCCGGGCAAACACTGTCGCCCTGGCAGACAGCCAGGATCGTCCGCATGGAAAAGCGCACGCCGCGTGTCACCAGCTTCTTTTTCCAGCCGTCGCGGCCGTTTGCCTACCGGGCCGGACAGCATGTCGATGTCAGGTTGACCGCGCCTGACGGCTATCAGGCGCGCCGCGCCTATTCCATCGCCTCCGCGCCGGAGGTCGGTCCGGTGATCGAACTGGCGATCGAAAGGCTCGAAGACGGCGAGGTCTCGCCCTTCTTCCACGAGGTCGCCGCGGTCGGCGACGAGATCGAATTGCGCGGCCCGCTCGGCGGACATTTCATCTGGCCCGATGGTGATGAGCGACCGCTTCTGCTGGTCGGCGGCGGTTCCGGCGTCGTGCCCTTGATGTCGATGGTCCGCCATCGTGCCGCGCAGAAGTCGACGATGCCGGTCATCCTCGTCTTTTCGGCGCGGCTGTGGGACGAAGTCATCTTTCGCGACGAGCTGATCGGCCTCGACGATCGCGACGACGGCTTCGGCCTTGTGCTGACCCTGACGCGTGAAGCCGCGCGCCGGCCGACGGATTATTCGCGGCGGATCGACGTCGCCATGATGATACAATCCATGGCGCGGCTGCGCCGCCCGCCCGGCCTCGCCTTTGTCTGCGGCTCCAACGCGTTCGTGTCCGCCGCCGCCCAGGCGCTGATCGATGCCGGCATTCCAGCGGCTATCATCCGGACGGAGCGCTACGGCGTCTGAGATCTCCGGCTGCCGCCGCTCCTTGGGTGCAGCGGCGCGCAGATGGGGTTGTCGGCCGTCCCACAGCCTTGCAGCAGGAAAGGATCAAACACTTGACCCCTCCTTGCAAGAAAGAGCGGCCAGGCCAGCGGCTCTCAGGCCTCGATGTCAAGCGCCGAGAGCGGCTTGGAGCAGCAGGCGAGAATGAAGCCGTCCTCGATCTCATGATCGAGGATGCCGCCATTGTGGCTCATCTCGACCTCGCCTGAGAGCTTCTTGACTTTGCAGGTTCCGCACAGGCCGAATTCGCATGCGGCGGGGATTCTGACTCCCGAGGCGCGCGCCGTCTGCAGCACCGTCTGGCCGGCGACGCATGCGGCATCGACATCCGAAATCGAGAACCGGATCGGCGTCGCGGCTTCGACAGGAATGGCTGCGCCGTCTCCAGTCGGCGAGGCGAACGGCGCCGGGATTTCCTCCACCAGCGGCGCTGCAAAGCTCTCCTGATGGTATCTCGCCATGTCGAAGCCGGCGGCTTCGAGCATGCCGCGCACGGCACGCATGAAGGGGTCGGGGCCGCAGCAGAAGATTTCGCGCTCTCGGAAATCGGGCGCCAAAATCGGCAGCCGGATGGCATCGATGCGGCCCATATGGCCGAACCAGCCCTCCCGGCTCGACCGCTCCTCGATCATGAAACCGAGCGACAGGCCGGGCATGTGGCTGCCGAGCAATTCCAGCTCCCTGCGGAAGATGATCTCTTCGGGGCGGCGGGCGCAGTTGACGAAGCCGACATCGGTCCATGGCGCGCAGTCATTCAGCCAGCGCAGCATCGACATCATCGGCGTCACGCCGGAGCCGGCCGAAATGAACAGATATTTGGCCGCCGGGTGGCTGTGCAGCGAAAAGTCTCCGGCCGGCCCATACGCCTTGACGTGCGAACCAGGCCTCAAATGGTCGAACATCCAGCGCGTGCCAGTGCTGCCGGCCTGCGCCTTCACCGTCACCGCGATCGAGAACGGCCGCGAAGGCGAAGACGACAGCGTGTAGGTGCGCATCAGCAACCCATCCGCTGTCGGCAGTTCCAGCGTCACGAACTGGCCCGGCTTGTAGCGGAACCAGGTCTGGTTGTCGGAGCGGAAGGTGAAGGTCTTTACATCAGGCGCCTCGTCGCTCACGCCGATCACTTCCAGCACCTGGAGCCTGTCGTTCCAGGGCGCCATCTGATCGAGATGGCGATAGAGGCCGAGATCCGTCATCGCATTCATCCCTCACCTCTCAAGCAACGCTGCGCAGGGCCGGCCGGCCGTCTTCGGCGAGCCGCGGACCGATGAAACGCGCGTACCAGTCGACGAACTGGAGGACGCCGCCTTCGTGCAGTTCGGAATAGGGACCGGGTTCATAGGCCGGCGACAGGATGCCGAAGGCGTTTTCCTCGACGATGCGGCGGTCCTGGTCGTTGGTCTCGGTCCAGACATGGGTGAGTTCGGCGAGGTCATAGTCGACGCCCTCGACCGCGTCCTTGTGAACCAGCCATTTGGTCGTCACCGCGGTCTCAGTGGCGCTGATCGGCAGCACGCGGAAGGTGACGGCGTGGTCGCCGAGGATGTGGTTCCAGGTCGTCGGATAGTGATAGAGCAGCAACGAGCCGATGCGGTCGGTGGCAACGCTGTCGGACAGGTTCTTCTTGACCGCGCGTTTTCCCGTCATCGTGTAACTGACGGCATCGCGCAGCAGCGGCGCGCGGGTGGCACGGTATTGTCCGGCCGGGTCGATGCGGAACTCGCTCGGCAGGCCGGCGGCCTCGCATTTGGCCCAGTGCGCCAGCATCTCCGGGTCGCTGTCGGCGCCTTGCACGCCGGTCACGGTCGGCGCCTCAGGAAAGGTCTTGCAGAGCTCCGGATGGTTGCCGGCGCAATGATAGCATTCGCGGTTGTTTTCCCAGACCAGCTTCCAATTGCCCTTCTCGACGATGGTGCTCTCGAAGGCGACCTTTGCTTCGCGCAGCCGGTGCGGCGCCAAATAGGGTTCGATCATCGTCCGCATCGGCGCGAAATCCGCCGGCTCGTCGGCGAGGCAAATGAAGATGTAGCCGCCGACGCTTTCGCAGGCGACCGGCTTCAGGCCGAACTGGCTCTTGTCGAAGCCCTCGGCCATCTGCCTGGCGAACAGCAGCCTGCCGTCCAGTTCATAGGTCCACTGATGGTAGGGGCAGACGAGCTTCGCCGCCGTGCCCTTGTCGGTGTTGCAGACGCGGCTGCCGCGATGGCGGCAAGAATTGTGGAAGGCGTTGATGTTGCCCTTCTGGTCGCGCACCAGCACGACAGGATAGTCGCCGATCTGCACGGTGATGAAGCTGCCGGGCCTGGGCAGTTCGCAATCATGGCCGATGAACAGCCAGTCGCGGTACCAGATCAGCTCCATGTCGAGCTTGAAGTAATCGGCGTCGGTATAGAAGGGCTGCTCGAGTGAGAAGCCGTCCCTGCGGCCTTGCAGCCGTTTCAGCATGTCGTTGCGCGCATCCATGTCCTGTCCTCGCATTGAAGTCCTGTCCTCACATTGAAGGACTGAACGGAGGGGAGAGAGGAAGGATCAAGCCGCGCGCCGGCTTGCGCCGGACATGCACCATCCGCCTCTTGACCGCCCGCCGCGATCAGTCGAGTCCAACATCTCAGGCTGGTTTCCGGGCTCTGGAGCTGTCCTTGCGGACTGTCGCGACACCTTCCCAGGCCTTTGCCCAGTGGTCTCCCGTTGCGACCTGAACTCCACCACCGTTGCGGGGGCAGCGCCGGATTCTGACCGGCTTCCCAATTCTCCGCCTCGTCGTCACGCGGCGGCACCTGAGATGGCAGGATCTAACCATGATCGCCGACTTGTCGTCGGCATGAAAACGACATCGCATCCATGCCGCGCGACACGCATGGGAAACGGTGCGGCCGTCGTTGAAGGGGCAGAAAGGCTCGGCTCGCCGCCTCGGAATTCAACTCGTGGCGGACCAAAAAAGGTTAACAGTTTCGAAAAGTGACTATTAGCGTCCACTAAAATCGAACCGAACGGTTCGTTTCTGTTGACGATGCGTGCAGGACGGTGTGAACACTGGGCCTTCGACACAGTTGGTGATCGCACGGTCTGTTAAAATAAGTACTTGATAATAAAGGGAAAAAAACGAATGTAGAAGGCCTTGGCACAATTTCAAGTGGTGGAAACTTGGTCCACACGGAAAAACTTCGTGATTGGAAATGGCGCCATGGCTTTCCCACATCGGGGCTGTCCGAACGACGCGATTTCCTCCCAAGACACGCCGCTAGACGGACGGAAAAATACTGGAGTATCAAAAAATGAAAAAGATCATTCTCACTGCCGCCGCCCTTCTGGCTGTTTCCGGCAGCGCCTTCGCTGGTAGCGACCACTATGGTTCGAATGCCCCTGCGGCCACCGCCGTCGACAGCTCGTACACCGCTTCGACCAAGAAGTCGGAACCGGCTGCCCAGACGCCTGTCCAGGGCGCCGATCGCAACCTCTTCGGCAACAACTAAATAGCCGATCTCCAGTTGACGGCGGGCCTTCCGCCGTCCTGGCGGAATTTGAGAATTCAGGAGACTTGAAATGAAGAAGATCATCCTTGCTGCCGCCGCCGTTCTGGCCGTTTCGGGCAGTGCTTTCGCCAGCAGCGACAACTATGGCTCCAATGGCGCCAACCAGCCTGCCGTCACCTCGACCGACAGCTCGTACACCGCTTCGACCAGGAAGTCGGAACCGGCTGCCCAGGCCCCTGTTCAGGGTGCCGACCGTAACCTCTTCGGCAACAACTAACAGCCGATCTCCAGTTGACGGCGGCCTTCCGCCGTCCTGGCGAAATTTGAGAATTCAGGAGACTTGAAATGAAGAAGATCATCCTTGCTGCCGCCGCCGTTCTGGCCGTTTCGGGCAGCGCTTTCGCCGGCAGCGACAACTATGGCTCCAATGGCGCCAATCAGCCCGCGGCCACCTCGACCGACAGCTCGTACACCGCTTCGACCAGGAAGTCGGAACCGGCTGCCCAGGCCCCTGCTCAGGGTGCCGACCGTAACCTCTTCGGCAACAACTAACAGCCGATCCTTCAGCAGCTGGCGGGTAAGCCCGCCACTGCGTGGAATTTGAGAATTCAGGAGACTTGAAATGAAGAAGATCATCCTTGCCGCCGCCGCCGTTCTGGCCGTTTCCGGCAGCGCTTTGGCCGCCAGCGACAACTACGGCTCCAATGGTGCCAACCAGCCTGCCGTCACCTCGGTCGACAAGTCGCACACGGCTTCGATCCGCGACAGCGGTTCGCCCGTCTACAAGCTGCTCAATTCGTCGGGTGACGTACAGAAGTCCGCCCCTCAGGGCAGTGACCGGAATCTCTTCGGCCACTAACGGCTGAAGCTGATACCAAACAGGAGCGGGGGGGGTTGCCCCCCGCTCCTGTTTTTGCGTGGCCGGCAATTAATTCATGTAAATTCATGGCCTGCTCTCAGGCTGCCTTCGCTTCCGTCTCGTGCAGCGCGAAGGATCGCCCATCCGCGTCGAAGATATGAAGGTCTCCGGCGTCGGCGCTCAGCCGCAGCGTCGCCCCGCGCTTGACCTCGACATTGCCCGGCAGCTTGGTCACCAGCGGCAGGTCGGCGCGGCCGATGTCGACATAGACGAGTTGCACCTCGCCGAGCTGCTCGACATAGTCCACCGTCCCTTCGAACAGGTAGTCCGTGCCGCTGGCGATCGCCAGGTCCTCCGGCCGCACGCCGAAGCTCACCGACGCGCCCTTGGCCGAGGCCGGCGTCGCGATCGGCACCGTAGCCTTGCGGCCGCCGACATGACTGATGACGGTCGGATTGCCCGATTTGTCGATGGTCGCCGGCAGGATGTTCATGGCCGGCGAGCCGATGAACTGGGCAACGAACAGATTGCCGGGTTTCTTGTAGAGTTCCATCGGCGTGCCGACCTGCTCGATATGGCCCTCCTTCAGCACCACGATGCGGTCGGCCAGCGTCATCGCCTCGACCTGGTCGTGGGTGACGTAGATCATGGTGGTGTTGGGCATCGATTCCTTGAGCTTGGCGATCTCGATGCGGGTGGCGACGCGCAGCGCCGCGTCGAGATTCGACAGCGGTTCGTCGAACAGGAACACTTTCGGGTTGCGCACGATGGCGCGGCCGATGGCCACGCGCTGGCGCTGGCCGCCGGACATCGCCTTGGGCAGGCGGTCGAGATAGTTGGTCAGCTGCAGGATCTCTGCCGCCTGGCGCACGCGCTTGTCGATCTCGGCCTTGCTTTCCTTGCCGATCTTCATCGAGAACGCCATGTTGTCATAGACTGTCATATGCGGATAAAGCGCGTAGGACTGGAACACCATGGCGATGCCGCGCTTCGACGGCGGCACGTCGTTGACCACCTCGCCGGCTATTCGGAGCTCGCCCGAGGTGATCTCCTCGAGCCCGGCGATCGAGCGCAGCAATGTCGACTTGCCGCAGCCCGACGGACCGACGAAAACGATGAACTCGCCCGATTTGATGTCGAGGTCGATGCCGTGCAGAATGTTGAGATTGCCGTATGATTTCTTCACTTGCCTCAGCGTGACATCGGCCATGTTTCCCTCCAGTGCTCCCTAGAATTCAGTCGATACGCCCGAACCAGGCGCCGTAGCCGCCGAGGCGGATGGAGCCGGTGCTCGCCTGTCCCGAAAATCCGTGTCCGGGCAAAGGTTGCAGCGATCGGCCGTCAAGGTCAACCTCCGCCGGCCCGGATCCCAGATTGAAGACGCAGACGATCTGCTCGTTGCCGGCACGGCGCGTGAAGGCGACAGTGTCGCCCTGGCTTTCGATGAAGTTGATATCGCCCTTGGCCAGCGCCGGATGGGCGCGGCGGAAGCCGAGAAAGCGCCGGTAGTGTTCGAGCAGCGAATGCTCGTCGCCTTGCTGGACATTGACGGCTTGCGACAGGTGCTTGGCCGGCACGGGCAGCCACGGCTTTGCCTGGGAGAAGCCGCCATTCCTGGCGTTGCCGTCCCACACCATCGGCGTGCGGCAGCCATCGCGGCCCTTGAATTCCGGCCAGAAGCGGATGCCGTAGGGATCTTGCAGATCCTCGAACCGCAATTCGGCTTCGCCGAGCCCCAATTCCTCGCCCTGATAGATACAGACCGAGCCGCGCAAGGACATCAGCAATGCCGAGATAACCTTGAGATAGGCGGTCGGGTCGGCTTCGTTGGCGGCCCAGCGCGAGGCCGGGCGCATCACGTCATGGTTGGAGAAGGCCCAACACGACCAGCCGTCGCTGGCAACCTTGCCGAAGGTTTCCAGCACCGAACGAACCTTGGCGGCGCTGATCTTTTCCGGCGCCAGGAAATCGAAGGAATAGCACATGTGCACGCGCTTGCCGCCGGCTGTATAGGCCGCCACAACGTCCAGTCCGCGCTGTGAATCGCCGACCTCGCCGACCGCGGCAGTCGCCGGATATTCGTCGAGCAGGGCGCGGAAGCGTTCGAGGAAGCCGAGGTTCTCCGGACGGCTCTTGTCGTAGATGTGGTCCTGGTAGTTGTAGGGATTGACCGCGGGTGCGGTCTGGTCGTTGCGCTGTTCCGGTGGCAGCGGCGGGTTGTTTTCCAGCCCCTGGCTGTGGAAGTAGAAATTGATCGTGTCGAGGCGGAACCCGTCGACACCGCGCTCCAGCCAGAAGCGGGTGACGTCGAGCAGCGCGTCCTGGACTTCGCCGTTGTGGAAATTGAGGTCCGGCTGTTCCGCGAGAAAGTTGTGCAGGTAGTATTGCTGGCGGCTGGTGTCCCATTGCCAGGCCGATCCGCCGAAGATCGACAGCCAGTTGTTGGGCGGTGTGCCGTCCGGCCTGGGATCGGCCCAGACGTACCAGTCGGCTTTCGGATTGCTGCGGTTCGATCGGCTTTCCCTGAACCAGGGATGGATGTCGGCGGTGTGCGACAGCACCTCGTCGATCATCACCTTCAGCCCCAGCCTGTGCGCCTCCGCCGTCAACGCGTCGAAATCGGCCAGCGTGCCGAACATCGGGTCGACGTCGCAGTAATCCGAGACGTCGTAGCCGAAGTCCTTCATCGGCGATTTGAAGAAGGGCGAGATCCAGATGGCGTCCGCGCCAAGCGCGGCGATATAGGGAAGCCGCCCGATGATGCCCTTGAGGTCGCCGATGCCGTCGCCATTCGAATCCTGATAGCTGCGTGGATAGATCTGGTAGATCACGGCACCTCGCCACCAGTCGCTATCGACGGCGAGATCGGGCCTCGAACTAGCTTTCAAAGCGGATTGCATGGTTTCAGCCTCCTTTCACCGAGCCTGCGAGCAGCCCGCGGACGAAATAGCGCTGCAAGGAGAAGAACACGATCAGCGGCACGATGATGGTCACGAAAGCCGACGTCGTCAGGATCTCCCAGTCGCCGCCACGCGAGCCGAGCAAGGCATTGAGCTTGGCGGTCAGCACGATCTGATCCGCCTCCGTGCCAAGGAAAACCATCGCCACCAGGAGATCGTTCCATACCCACAGGAACTGGAAGATGGCGAAGGATGCCAGCACGGGAAATGACAGCGGCAGCACGATCTTGACGAAGATCTCGAAATCGCTGGCGCCGTCGATGCGCGCCGATTCCATGATCTCGCGCGGCAGGCCGGCAATGTAGCTCCGCAAGAGGTAGATGGCGAAGGGCAGCCCGAAGCCGGTATGCGCCAGCCAGATGCCGAGATAGGTCTTGGACGGCACGCCGAAGAAGGCGCCGACGCCGTTATAGAGCTTCAGCAGCGGGATCAGCGACATCTGCAGCGGCACCACCAAAAGGCCGATGATGACCGCGATCAGAAGCGCGCGCCCGGGAAAGCGCATCCAGGCCAGAGCGTAAGCCGCAAAGGCGGCGATGAGGATCGGGATGACGGTCGCCGGGATAGTGACGGTCAGCGAGTTCATGAAGGAGCGGCCGATGCCTTCCGAAAACAGCACGGTCCTGTAGTTGTCGGTGGTGAATTTCGGCGGCGCCGAGGAGGCATAGTAGACGCGCTGGCCGCGGTCGCCCTCGAACGCCTTGGGCGAGGTCATGACGAAGCTGCCGTCGGCATTGAGCTGCAAGGTGACGCCGTCGCCGAGATCGGCCGACGTGCCGGCCGGAAATTGCGTCGGTGCCGCCGACTTGACGCCGAAGGCGCTGATCTCGCGCGCCGCGCCATCGCCGAAAATGTTGCCCTGGAGGACGAACTTGCCATCCTTCTCGACCTGCGCCGAGGCGGGCGGCAGGCGTCCGGCTTCAGTCTGGCTGGAGCTGGCGAACGAGTTCCACCAGCCCGAGGCGATGATCTGGTCCTTGTCGCGCAGCGACGATACCAGAATGCCGAGCGTCGGCATGGTCCAGATCGCAACGAAGACCAGCACGGCAATGTGAACGCCGAAGCGGCTGGCGAAGGAGTTTCCGGTCGCGACGGTCATCTCAATGTCCTCCCGTCTCTTTGTTGGCCTGGCGTATGTTCCAGACCATGATCGGAATGACCGCGATCATGATGATGATGGCGATTGTTGCGCCGCGGCCGAAATCACCGCCGCCGCGGAACATCCAGTCGAACATCAGATTGGCCAGCACCTGGCTGTTCCATTGGCCGTTGGTCATGGTCAGCACGATGTCGAATACCTTGAGCACCAGGATGGTGATTGTGGTCCAGACCACGGCGATGGTGCCCCAGATCTGCGGCACCATGATTTTCCAGAAGATCTGGAACGGATTGGCACCGTCGATGACGGCGGCTTCCAGGGTCTCTTCCGGAATGCCGCGCAGCGCCGAAGACAGGATGACCATGGCAAAGCCGGTCTGGATCCAGATCAGGATCACCATCAGGAAGAAATTGTTCCAGAACGGCAGCGATATCCAGACCTGCGGCTGGCCGCCGAAATGCTGGATGATGGCGTTCAGGATACCGATCTGCGTCTGGCCCTCGCCGCGATACTCATAGATGAACTTCCAGATGACGCTGGCGCCGACGAAGGAGATCGCCAGCGGCAGGAAGATCAGGCTCTTGGCGATCGTGCCCCACCAGATCTTGTCGGTAAGCACGGCGATGATCAGGCCAAGGAAGGTGCAGGCGGCGGGCACCACGGCCAGCCAGAGCACATTGTTGAGGATCGAATTGCGGAACTCGCGGTCGCCGAAAGCCCATTGATAGTTGGCCAGGCCGACGAAATTGGCGCCGCCGCGATCGAGGAAGGACAGCCGCAGCGTCTCGACCACCGGATAGATGAGATAGATGGTCAGGATGATCATCGCCGGACCGACGAACAGCCAGGGCCGGATCAGCCCTTGCCGGCGCAGATTGTCGACGGCGGCGGCGCCCGAGACGCCGCGCGAGGGAAAGGTGACGTCGAGCAGTTTGTTGGCGCCCCAGAAATAGGCGACGCAGCCGCCGACGCCGATGATGATGACGAATATGGCCGAGAAAATCTGAGCCGCCATGGGTCCCTCTCCCTGCACGACCCGCCAGGATGGAAACGATCCTTGCGGTTGCGCCGCGCGCCGATCTCGTTGTTGAGCGCGAACAGGCAGGGAAGCGTGTGGCTCCGTGCCCGCCGCATGCCGGAATGTCTACGCTGTCACGACTGGATCTGACCCGTCCCGGTTGGCCGGGCTGGGATGTTGCGATGGGGCCGGTCGGATCCGGGCCAGCTGGCCCGGATCCGCTCGGGAGGTGGAAGCCTAAGCCTCCGCGGGTGCGGCTCTTACTTGATCGCGTCCCAGCTCTTCTGAATGTCGGTGGCGACGTCCTGCGCCGACTTGCCGCCGACCAGGTCGATCATGCCGGTCCAAAAGGCGCCGGCGCCGATCTTGCCCGGCATCAAGTCCGACCCGTCGAAACGGAAGGTCGAGGCATTGGCCAGGATCTCGCCCTGCTTGCGCAGCGCATCGCTGGCATAGGCATCCTTGTTGACCGTCTTGAACGGCGTCACGAAACCGCCTTCGGCCATCCAGATCTCATGGGCCAGCGGCATCTTAAGGAATTCGATGAACGCGCGGGCGGCCTTCGAGTCCTTGGTGATCATCGCCAGCGTTCCGGCGCCGAGCACGGGGGTGCCGAGTTCGGGCTTGGACGCATAGGGCGGAAAGTAGAAGAAGTCCGCGTCCTGGCCGATTTTCGTGCCTTCGGGGAAGAAGGTCGGGATGAACGACGCCTGATGGTGCAGGTAGCATTTCGGCGGCACCGCGAATAGGCCCTTGGGGCTGTCGCGGAAATCGGTCGCCGCGACCGCCTTGGCGCCGCCATCGACCATCTTGTCGTCGGTCGCGATCTTGCCGAAGATGTCGATTGCATTGACCACGGCCGGGTCGTTGAAGGGGATCTCGTTCTTCACCCATTTGTCGTAGATTTCCGGAGACTGCGTGCGCAGCATCAGGTCTTCCACCCAGTCCGTCGCCGGCCAACCGGTGGCGCCGCCCGAGCCGAGCCCGATGCACCATGGCGTGCCGCCGTCGGCGATAATCTTCTTCTCGAGGTCGGCGAGTTCTTCCTGCGTCTTTGGCACCTTGTAGCCGGCTTCCTCGAAATTGTCCGGCGAGTACCAGACCAGCGACTTCACGTCGGCCTTGTAGGGGAAGGCGAAGAAGCCAGGCTTGCCGTCCTTGTCCTTGAAAGTGCCGAGGTCGACCCATGACTGGCCGGCGCCGTAATTGTCCTTGACCCATTTGGCGGTGTCGTCGCCGAGCGGCGTCAAGAGCCCCTTGGAAGCGAGATCCTGGATCAAGCCGGGTTGCGGCAGAACGGCGATGTTGGGTGGGCTGCCGGCCTGCGTGTCGATGACGATCTGCTGTTCGTAATTTTCCGAGGAGGAATATTTGATCTCGGCTCCGGTGGCTTCCGAGAAATAATCGAGTACGCCACGAACCAGGGCCTCGTCCTCGCCGCGCCATGGCCCGAAGATGGACAGGGTCTCGCCCTTGAGGTCGACTTTCTTGAGTTCTTCGTAGTTTGCCCAGTTGAAACGCTTGTCCTCGCCCGGCTTGAACTTCAGCTCGGCCTGCGCGGGCGCGCCGAGGGCCAGCAAGGCAAGCGTGGCGCCCAGCAAAAGCATTTTCTTCATCGGTATTCCCTCCCAGTGGGTCACAATACCGGACGGAACCTCCATTCCGCCCGCCGACGCCGCAGGACTGTGACTCAGTCGGAAAGGAACCGCAACCTTTCGAAGAGTCTTCCAAAGCGCTTTGGCTTTTTCGATCTCGCCATTGAATCGCCCAGAAGTCAAGAGGTGTGGCAACTTAATCGATTTAATTCAGGAGTCTGGCGTCTAAGAAATCGCGCTGCTGCATGCTTTTTTGGCAGCGCAGCAGCAATTTATGTTTCAAACCTGCACCAAGCCTGCCTATGCTCGTCATGATATGCCGGACCTGTCGCAGGGCTTGGGTCGATTCAATTTAAAAGCGCTTTGAGGCACGGAGGCCTCTCGTGAACCTGAAGCAACTCGCGCACATGCTGGCGCTTTCGCAGACCACGGTAAGCCGGGCGCTGAACGGCTATCCCGAGGTCAACGAAGAGACGCGCCGGCGCGTCATGGACGCCGCCAAGCGCCATGGCTACCGCCCCAATCCGAGCGCGCGCCGGCTTGCGACCGGCAAGTCCGGCATGATCGGCTATGTCTTGCCGACGGGTGCTGCCGTCGACATCGACCCGCACTTCGTCGAATTCCTGTCCGGCCTTGGCGACTATGCGCGCTCGCACGAGCTCGACCTGGTGCTGTCTCCCGCCGACGCCGACGACCAGGAGACGACTTACCGGCGCATCGTCGCCAATCGCCAGGTCGACGCCGTCTACATCTCCTCGCCGACGCCGGCCGACCGGCGCGTGGCGCTGGTCAATACGCTCGGTATACCCTTCATCATCCATGGCCGCAGCGAAGGTTTCGATTTCGATTATCCCTATCTCGACATCGACAATGAGGGCGCCTTTCACGAGGCGGCGCGGCTGCTCGTCCAACTCGGCCATCGGCGGCTGGCGCTGATCAACGGCGACGACCGCGAAACCTTCGCCGTGCATCGCGAGCGAGGCGTGCGCCGGGCGCTCGCCGCGAGCGGCCTGACCTTGGGCGAACGCCATGTCTGTTCCGTTGCCATGACCGAGGAGAACGGCTATCGCGCCGCCCGGCGCCTGCTCGAACAGGACGGCGCGCCCACCGCGATCGCTTGCTCCAGCCTGATCATGGCGCTCGGCGTCGTGCGCGCCGTGCGCGACCTCGGCTTGAGCATCCCCGGCGACATCTCATTGATCGCCCATGACGACGTCTTCCCATGGCTGAAGCCGGAGAACTTCTCCGTGCCGCTGTCGACGACGCGCTCCTCGATCCGGCTCGCCGGCGCCCGCATCGCCGAACGGCTGGCGGCGCGGATATCAGGGCTGGAAGAGGGGGCGCGCGGCGAGGTTTGGCCGGTCGATCTGGTGATCAGGGGGTCGGTTGCCGGAGCGCCTGCCCTGGAATAGAGCCAATCGCTCCGAGGGGCCGCAGTCGTTGCCGGAAGATCGATTGCAGTGTCATGGACAGTGGTCTGCGTGCACCGCGCTTGCTTTGGCTTTTAGAGGGTGGCAACCAGTAAGCTAAAGCCATCAACCAGTTCTCCTGGATGCCCACTTGCCGATATTCCCGTTCTCCGAAATGAATCCAATCCAACATCCTGGCCCGCCGCCGAAGCGTTCGGAGGTGGTCATCATTGGTGGCGGCATTATCGGCGTAACGACGGCTCTTTTCCTGGCGAAGCGGAACATTCCGGTCACGCTGCTGGAAAAAGGCCGCGTTGCTGCCGAACAATCGTCCCGAAATTGGGGCTGGATACGAAAGCAGGGGCGCGACGCAGATGAACTGCCAATTGTCATCGAGGCTTCTCGCCTGTGGCGGCAACTGGCTGAGGAATGCGGCGAAGACATCGGGCTGTACCAGACAGGTGTGACCTATCTGGCGAACTCCGACAAGGACATGGCCGGTTTCGAAGAGTTCATGAAGATCGCCGCGATCCATGGGCTCGACACTCGCCTCCTGGACGCGGACGAAACCGCGAAACTCATCAAGGGCATGTCGCGCAAGTTCAAGGGCGCGATGACGACGCCCTCCGACATGCGCGCGGAGCCTTGGTTGGCGGTGCCTGCGCTTGCTCGTCTTGCCGTCCGAAAAGGCGCCAAGATCATAGAGAATTGCGCAGCGCGAACCCTCGAAATCTCAGCTGGCAGGATCAGAGGAGTGTGGACCGAGGCGGGATGCATTGAAACCTCCAGCGTACTGGTCGCGGGCGGCGCCTGGTCGTCCCTGTTCCTGAGAAGACACGGCGTCTCCATCCCCCAACTCAGCGTCAGGGTAACCGTAGCCGCAACGGAGCCTATGCCTGAAATTTATGCAGGTGCGGCAGCGGACGAACACATCGCTTTCAGGCGCCGACAGGATGGCGGATACACGCTCGCCCCGGGAGGCAGTAATTTGCTTTACCTGGGGCCTGACGCATTCCGGCACGCCACCAAGTATCTTCCCGCCCTCATGGCCAATCCGCTCGGAACCCGCTACTTTCCGTGCGCTCCATCGGGTTACCCTGACAGTTGGTCGATTCCGCGCGATTGGACCCCGGATTCCCGGAGTCCTTTCGAAAGAATGCGGGTGCTCAACCCGGCCGCTGAACGCTCCGGTATCCGTTCTGTAGAGCGCAATTTCAGACGCCTTTTTCCACAGTTCGAAACAGTTCGCTTGAAGGCAGGGTGGGGAGGCATGATTGACGCCATGCCCGATGTCGTCCCCGTCGTGGATCACGTGCGGGCAATCGTCGGTCTTTTCGTCGCGACGGGAATGAGTGGTCACGGATTCGGTATCGGACCTGGAATCGGTCGCGTCGTTTCCGACCTGATTCAGGGTCACGCGAGTGGGCATGATCTCAACCGCTTTCGGCTGTCACGCTTCTATGATGGGAGCGCCGTTCGGTTGGGTCCGGCCCTCTAGTCCAGCATTCCTCCCGTCTCGGCCATCGCAAATAGCCGTCGACTGAATTTTGACCTTGGGGCGTGTCGCCAAGGATCATTCCTTCGCCGTCTGGGCGGCCTTGATGTCCAGCAGCCCGTAGCCGAAATCATCGTCCCGCCCTTTCGAACCGAGATCCCGGGCTGTTGCGGCAAGCGCCTTTTCGATGGCGTCGGCCGAGCGGTCCGGCGCGGCGTGGATGAGATTGGCAATGGCGCCCGAGACGATCGCGGCGGCGAACGATGTGCCGGTGACGACATCCGAGCCGGCTCCGCTCGGCGCCACCATCTCGACGCCCGGCGCCGAGATGAAGACATAGGCGCCGCGATTGGCCTGCGGCATCAGCCCATCCCTGGCGTCGGTGGCGGTCACGGCGATGACGCCGTCGAAGGCGGCCGGGTAGCCATAGGGCGCCTTAGGCCCGTTGTTCCCGGCGGCGGCGACCAGAACCATGCCGAGCGCGCGTGCATTGCGGCAGGCGACGCCGAGCAGGTCGTTCTTCGGACCGACGAAACTCATATTGATGATGCGCACGTCTTGGCTTGCCGCCCAGTCGAGCGCAGCAAGGATGACGTCCATTGTCGACTTGCCGCCTTCGAAGGCGCGTGCGTGAAAGATCCTGGCGCCGGGCGCCATGCCCTTGAGCGCGCCGACGCCGGCGATCAGCCCGTCGATTGAGGTGCCGTGGTCGCGCTTTTCGACCGGCACGTCGGGCATGGCGTCGAACTGGCCGGCGATGACCCCGGCCAGTGTCGGGTTGGTGTCGTCGATGCCGGTATCGATTACCGCGACGCGGACATTCTCGCCGCTCGCCTGGTTGGCGTCGAGCGCGATGCGCTCGAACGCATAGTTGACGATGCCCGCCGCCTGCTGCAGCGAATAGATATGGTTGGGCTCACGCCGCTCTGTGCGGCTGTCGGCGGCAAGCTGCGCCAGCACCACGCCGACGGGTCGGCCGTCGGGAATGCCGAAGCGCACAAGGGTGGTGCCGAGCAGAAACGACCGCCGCTGCGAGCGCACATCGAGGCCGAAGGAAGCGGCGATCTGCTGCACGGCGCCCGCATCGCCATCGACGGTCACCAGCACCTCGTCTGGCACGAAATCGCCGGCCACGGCGCGTGGCGGCTCAACGGCGATGAGATCGCTCGGCGAGACGATCGGCCCGCCCGAAGGCGGTCCGGCCTGCGTGCCGGCGGGCGGCGTCGCCGGGTCCGGCCGTGGCGTCGGCACCGGTGCCGCAGGAGCGGTCGGATTGGGGAACAGGTCAACGATCAGGGCGGGAAGAAACACGGCACCGGCCGCGCCGTCATTGATGCCCTTGCCGTCCTTGCCACAGTCGGCGCCCGCCGCATCGGTGCCGTCGCGGCAGTCGATCTTTCCCCGGTTGGCATTGGCGTCGTTGCCCTGCGCCGACGCAGGCCCGATGGCGATCGTCATCGCCGCCGCAAGGATTGCCGCAAATCGAATGACCGCCTCAGCCGCCATCGGCCGGTTTCCTTCCCTCGATCACGGTGTCCGTGAAAGGCTGGGCGGCAACAAGGCCGAGTTGCCTGGTGTAGTCGGCCGCGTTGGCGGCCGGAATGCCGAGCCGGAACACGCCCCCGGCAGTCGGTCCGTCCAGGATCTTCAGTCCGCTGCCGCCGAGAAAGGCGGCGATGTCGGACATTTTCGCGTCGGGCTTGAACTTGACCAGGGCGAACGGCATCTTCGCCATCTCGTCCTGCGCGCCCGCGATCTCGAAATTGCCGCCCTTGCCGCCGGGCTGCATAAACGACTGCACCATGACCAGTGCCAGCAGAGCCGCGGCCGCCGCCCAGGCGACGCCGACCGGCAGCGCCATGAAACGGCCCCAGGCCTGCGCCAGCCAGGACGAACCGGCGGCGGCGCGCGCCGGGCCAGCCTCGGCATCGAGCGCCCTGGAAAAGCGGCTCAGCGCATCGGCCGGCGGACGGATCGCCTCATTGGCGGCCGCGGTGCTGGAGAATTCGGCCTCCGCCTCGCCAAGAGCCGCCATGGCCGCCGGATCGCTGGCCAGCCATTCCTCGACGGCCTCCAGCTCCGAGCCTTCCAGCGAACCGTTCAGGTAGAACGGCAGCAGCGTTTCCATTTCATCGCGGCGCGACATCTTTTCAGCGGCGCTCATGGCCACCCCCTGTCGTAACCGGCGGCCTTGAGGGCCTCGCCGAGTTTCTTGCGGGCATAAAACATCCGGGTCTTGACGGTCGCGACCGGGATGTCGAGGACCTCGCCGATCTCGGTCACCGATTGCCCCTGATAATAGGCGAGATCGATGACCACGCGATGCTCGTGCGGCAAGGCATCGATGAAGCGGCGCAAGGCGGCGCTCTTGTCCTCCTTCATGGTGACGATCTCGGGCGTATCGGCGCCGTCGGGCACCGCGGCGGCGGCCTCGTCGTCGATCCAGTCTTCCTTTTTCTTGCGCAACAGGGACAGCGCCTTGAAGCGGGCGATGCCGAGCAGCCATGTCGAGACTTCGGAACGTCCCTCGAAATCCGGCGCCTGGCGCCACAGTTCGAGGAACACCTCGTTCGCGATATCGTCAGCCATCATTTCCGATCCCGTCTGGCGCGCCACGAAGCGGTATATTCGCGCGTGGTGGCGCATGAACAGGAGCCGCACGGCGGCCCGGTCGCCCTTCGCGACCCGCTCGACAAGCGCGCGATCGGTTTCCATTGCGGCCGTCATGGCCGATCGAGCCGCCTGGCTCCTGCCTGCTCTGTCGCTGATCGGTCCAAAAAGGTTCATCCTCCGCCAAGGAATTTGCGGAGGCTAACCGAAGAAGATGAGCGTTGCCAGAGCATATAGGGACGGGAGAGGGGACGCCAACGTCGCGCCCGCTCCTTCAGTCTAGGAAAGGCTTCGCCTTCATCGTCTCGGGTATCGCCACCCCAAGCCGGCTCAGAACCGTCGGTGCCAGCTGCAACTGGTCGAGCAGCGTGTCGGCATCGGGTCCGTTGCCGCCGCCGAAATAATACAGCGCGAAATCCTGCATCTCGTCATCATGGCCGCCATGGTGGCCGCGGTCGGTCTGGCCATGATCGGCGGTGACGATCACTTCATAGCCGGCATCGCGCCAGCGCGGCAGGAAAGCGGCCAGCATGCCGTCCATCGCGTAGCAGGCATGGTCCATCTCATGACAGTCATGGCCGAAACGGTGGCCCATCGAGTCCAGCGTGCAAGTGTGCAGGATGCCGTAGTCGATGCCGTGGCGGCTGCTCAGCATGGTCAGCGTGGCGAACAGGTCGACGTCGCTCGGCGTCATCTGGTTGCGCGCGTTGTAGCCAGTCATGGTGTGGAAGCGGCCATGCGTGATCGGCCCGCCCGGCTCGTCGTACTCCATGTCCTCGACGAGGTCGAACGGGTAGGAACGGAAGAACTCCGACCAGTAGGAGTGGGTGACCGCGCCGGTTGTGCCGCCGGCCTTGGTGACCTCCGAGAAGATGTCGGGCTGGCTGACGCGGAAGCGGTTCTCGTTGGAAAGAATGCCATGCGCCTGCGGCGGCACCCCGGTATGGATCGAGGCGTAGCAGCAGGCCGAGGTCGACGGCAGCACCGAGCGCATCTTCCATACCCGCGCTTCGCCCGACTGCACCCAGCCTTCGAGGTTGCCCATCAGCCGGCGCCAGTTTCGGTACGGCACGCCGTCGAGGATGATCAGCAGCAGTTTGGTCTTGAGCGCCACGAGCTGCTCCATGCGATTGTCCGGTGAAACGAGCACGCCGCGTGTCGCACGGACACGCGGCACTTTCGGCAGGAACCTGATGTCAGGCGTTCAGCCAGCATTCGCCAAGCGCGTAGCCGTCCATCATCTCGCCGATCGGGCTCTTGGCGAAGCCGCCGATCTTGTTGGTGGCGGCGTCGATGAACTGGTTGAAGAAAGGCACGATCAATCCGCCTTCGTCGCGCATCAGCACGGCCATGTCGTGGTAGATTGCCTTGCGCTTGTCCTGGTCGAGCTCGCCGCGCGCCGCAAACAGCATCTTGTCGAACTCGGGCCGCTTGAAACGCGTGTCGTTCCAGTCGGCGTTCGACACATAGCCGGTGGAATACATCTGGTCCTGCGTCGCACGCCCGCCCCAGTAAGACAGCGAGAAAGGCTGCTTGTTCCAGACCTCCGACCAATAGCCGTCGCCCGGCTCGCGCTTGATCTCGATCTTGATGCCTGCCTTGGCGGCACTCTGCTGATAGAGCTGTGCCGCATCGACGGCCCCGGGGAAAGCGACGTCGGAGGTGCGCAGCAGGATCGAGCCGCTGTGGCCCGACTTCTTATAGAGCGCCGCCGCCTTTTCCGGGTCGAACTTGCGCTGTTCGATGGTCGAAAACAGCGGATAGGCCTCGTTGATCGGGAAGTCGTTGCCGACTGAACCATAGCCGCGAAGGATCTTTTCCAGCATCTCGTCGCGATCCATGGCGAGCTTGAGCGCCATCCTGAGATCGCCGTTGTCGAAGGGCGCAGTGTCGCAGAACATGTTGAACGGGTAATAGCCCTTGCCCGAAACGTTCTCGATGCTGACGCCGGGGATGCGCTTGACGAGATCGACCACCTTGGGCTCGACGCGGTTGATCATGTGCACCTGGCCGCCTTGCAGGGCCGCGAGCCGCGCCGTCGCATCGTTGATGACGACGATCTCGACCTGGTCGGCATGGCCCGCCTTGTCGCCTTGCCAGTAATTGGCGAACCGCTCGCCGCCATGGCGCACGCCGGGCTGGTTGACGGTCACCTTATAGGGGCCGGCGCTGATGCCCGCGTTCGGATTGTCCTTGCCGCCATTGGGCTGGATGACGAGATGATAGTCGGCCATCAGATAGGGGAAGTCGGCATCGGCGTCGGCAAGCGTGACGACGACCTCCTTGCCGCTGGCCTTGATACCCTTGATGTTCTTGAGAATGCCGAGTGCGCCCGACTTCGACTTCTCGTCGGCGTGGCGCTCGATGGTGGCCGCGACATCCTCCGCGCCGACCGTCTTGCCATTGTGGAACTCGATGCCGTCGCGGATCTTGATCGTCCAGGTCTTGGCATCCGGGGAAGCGCCGATGTCCTCGGCGATCAGGTTGACCAACCTGTTGTCGGGGGTGAGGCGGACCAGATATTCGCCCCACTGCTTGCCGAAGCTGAAGGTGACCTGGCTTAGGTTCAGCGCCGGATCGAGGCTGTTGGTCGATTCGCCGCCCTGCAGGCCGGCCTTGAGAATGCCGCCCTTGACCGGCGTCTGCGCGAAGGCTTTCCCGGCCAGCGTCGTTGCCAGCGCCGCCGACACGCCCAATGCCGCAGTGCGGCCCAAAAAGTCACGCCGCGATATCCGGCCCTGGCCGGCGAGTTCAGCGAGATGGTCGAGTTCAGTCTTCATGTCCTACCCCTTTTTGAAACAACCGCACACAGGCGATGCCGTCCGAAGGACGTGTGGCCCTCCAGTGTTGCATGCGGATGACGTTCGTCATCTCCTTGACTGGCGAACCGCTGGCTAGTTCCCGGCGCTCGCCATGCGTCGCCCCTTGATCGCCTTTTCCAGCCAGCCAATTTCCATTTCCGGAACCGAGGACAGCAGGAGGTCGGTATAGGCATCGAAAGGCGGTGTGAGCACCTTGCTTTTGGAACCGTAACGGACCACCTCGCCGCGATACATCACCGCGATCGAATCGGCGATCGACCTTACCGTCGCAAGGTCGTGGGTAATGAAGAGATATGCGACCTTCTCGTGCTGCTGCAGGTTCAACAAAAGCTTGAGAATGCCGTTGGCCACCAGCGGGTCGAGCGCCGAGGTCACCTCGTCGCAGATGATCAGCTTCGGTTTGGCGGCGAGCGAGCGGGCGATGCAGACGCGCTGCTTCTGGCCGCCCGACAGCTCCGCCGGATAGCGGTCGATGAAGCCTTTGCCCATCTCGATCTCGTCGAGCAATTCGGCGACGCGCCGGTCGCGCTCACGTCCCCGCATGCCGAAATAGAACTCCAGCGGCCGGCCGATGATGGTGCCGACGGTCTGGCGCGGGTTCATGGCCACGTCGGCCATCTGATAGATCATCTGCAGCTGCCGCAGATCCTCCTTCGGCCGGTCGGCAAGCCGGTTGGCAAGCGGGCGCCCGTCGAAGGTCACCGTGCCCTGTTCGGGCGGCAGGAGCCCTGTGATGGCGCGCGCCAGCGTCGACTTGCCGGAACCGGACTCGCCGACCACTGCCAGCGTCTGGCCGGGATAGATATCAACGGAGACGTTCTTCAGCACCTTGACATGGCCGCCGCCATAGGCGGCGGTGACGTTCTTCACGGACAGGAATGGCGAGGCGCCGGGTTTCTGCTCGGCGTGTTCGATCTCGTGCACAGACACCAGAGCGTTGGTGTATTCCTGGCGCGGTTCCTTGATGATCTGGCGGGTGCCGCCCCATTCGACCAGCCGGCCGTGACGCAGCACCATGATCTCGTCCGACACCTGGGCGACGACGGCGAGGTCGTGGGTGATGTAGAGCGCGGCCACATGCGTGTCGCGGATGGCGTCCTTGATCGCCGACAGCACGTCGATCTGCGTCGTCACGTCGAGCGCCGTCGTCGGCTCGTCGAAGACGATCAGGTCCGGTTCCGAGCACAGCGCCATCGCCGTCATCACACGCTGCAGCTGGCCGCCGGACACTTGGTGCGGGAAACGCTCGCCGATGGTTTCGGGATTGGGCAGGCTCAGCTTCTTGAACAGCGCGACGGCGCGTTTCTCGGCCTCCGCGCGCGTCGCCCTGCCGTGCAGGAGGGTGGCTTCGACAACCTGGTCCATCAGCCTGTGCGCCGGGTTGAAAGCCGCTGCCGCCGACTGCGCGACATAGCAGACCTCGCGGCCGCGCAGCCTGCGGAAACCTTCCTTGCCGCCCTTGAGGATGTCGCGGCCGTTGAGCAGCACCTCGCCGCCGGTGATGCGCACGCCGCCGCGTCCGTAACCCATCGAAGACAGGCCGATGGTCGACTTGCCGGCACCGGATTCGCCGATCAGGCCGAGCACCTTGCCCTTTTCCAGCGTCAGCGAGACGTCATGGACGAGGGTGATGGTCTTCGGCGCTTCGCCTGGTGGGTAGACCATGGCCTCGATGCGCAGGTTGCGGATATCGAGGAGCGGGCTGGATTTGGCTTTGCTGTCGGCCATCATCCGCGTCCTCCTTTCAGGCTTGTCGTGCGGTTGAGCACCCAGTCGGCAACGAGATTGACCGAGATCGCAAGCGCCGCGATCGCGGCCGCCGGTATGAGCGCCGCGGCAATGCCGAAGACGATGCCGTCCTTGTTTTCCTTGACCATGCCGCCCCAGTCGGCATCCGGCGGCTGTACGCCGAGGCCAAGAAAGGAGAGCGTCGACAGGAACAGAACGGCATAGATGAAGCGCAGGCCGAGTTCCGAGACCAGCGGCGACAGCGCATTGGGCAGGATCTCGCGGAAGATGATCCAGGCGCTGCCTTCGCCGCGCAGCTTCGCGGCTTCGACATAGTCCATCACGTTGATGTCGACGGCGACCGCGCGCGACAGGCGGTAGACGCGGGTCGAGTCAAGAATGCCCATCACCAGGATCAGCGTCACCAGGTTTGTCGGCAGCACCGAGAGCACGACAAGGCCCATGATCAGCGTCGGGATCGACATCAGGAGATCGACGAGGCGCGACAGCAGCGTGTCGAACCAGCCGCCGAACACTGCCGCCGAAAAGCCGAGAATGGCGCCAAGCGAGAAGGACAACGCCGTGGCGAGCACTGCGATGAACAGGGTGATGCGCGCACCATAGATCATGCGCGACAGCAGATCGCGGCCAAGGTTGTCGGTGCCCAGCCAATGCGCCGCCGACATCGGCTCCCAGACGTCGCCGACGATCTCGCCATTGCCGTGCGGCGCAAGCCAGGGCGCGAAGATAGCCGCCAACACGAACAGGGCCGTCAGCACCAGACCGACCAGCGCGGGCACGGGGATGCGTTTGATGTCGAGCATGCCCGCCCTCTTCATTTGGGATGCCTCAGGCGCGGATTGGCGACGATTGCCGCTATATCAGCGATGATGTTGAGGCCGATATAGACGGCGGCGAAGATCAGTCCGACCGCCTGCACCACCGGCACGTCGCGCTTGGTGACGTGATCGACCAGATACTGCCCCATGCCGGGATAGACGAAGATCACTTCGACCACGACCACGCCGACGATCAGATAGGCGAGGTTGAGCATGACCACGTTGATGATCGGCGCGATGGCGTTCGGGAAGGCATGTTTGCGGATGACCGCGAAAGCCGAGAGTCCCTTGAGCTCGGCGGTCTCCACATAGGCCGATTGCATGACGTTTAGGATCGCCGCGCGCGTCATGCGCATCATATGGGCAAGCACCACCAGCGTCAGTGCCGCCGCCGGCAGCGCGATCGCCTGCATGCGTTCGCCGAAAGGCATGCCTTCATAGACGGTCGAGATGGCGGGGAACCACTGATGCTGAACCGCGAAGTAGAAGACCAGCAAGTAGCCGATGAAGAATTCCGGGAAGGAGGTCGAGGCGAGCGCCAGTCCCGAGATCAGCTTGTCGACCCAGCCATTGCGGTAGCGCACCGCGATCAGGCCAAGCGTTATGGCCAGTGGAATGGCCACGATCGCCGCCCAGAAGGCGAGGAACAGCGTGTTCCACAGCCGGCCCTTGATCGATGTCGCGATGTCCTGTCCGCTCGACATGGCGGTCCCGAGATTGCCGGTCAAAACGCCGCCGAGCCAGCGGAAATACCTGATATAGGCCGGGTCGTTGAGACCAAGCTGCTCACGCAGATTGGCGAGCGATTCCGGTGTCGCCGACTGCCCCAGGATGGCTTGCGCGACGTCGCCGGGCAGGATCTGTGTGCCGGCGAAAATCAGGACCGAGACGGCCAACAAAAGGAGGATGCCCAGCGCAACGCGCTGGGCCACCAATTTCACGATGGGTGAGGACATCTGGGCAAGGCCGGCTCAGGCTTCGAGCCAGCACTTTGCCAGGGCGTAGCCATTCATCAACTCCTGGTGCGGATCGTCCACCCAGCCGCCCACCTTGGCGCCGGTGGCGTCGATGAACTGGTTGAACATCGGCAGGATCAGGCCTCCTTCGTCGCGCACCATGACGGCCATGTCGTGATACATCGCCTTGCGCTTGGCCTCGTCCAGCTCGGCGCGCGCCGCCAGCACCATCTTGTCGAAATCCGGGCGCTTGAAACGCGTGTCGTTCCAGTCGGCGGTCGACAGATAGGCGGTCGAGTACATCTGGTCCTGGGTCGAGCGTCCGCCCCAATAGGAGGCGCAGAAGGGCTGCTTGTTCCAGACCTCGTTCCAGTAGCCGTCGCCCGGCTCGCGCTTGAGCTCGATCTTGATGCCGGCCTTGGCGGCGCTCTGCTGGAAAAGTTGGGACGCGTCGACGGCGCCCGGGAAGGCGACGTCGGAGGTCCTGAGCAGCACCGTGCCGTCATGCCCCGACTTCTTGTAGTGGAACTTGGCCTTGTCCGGATCGTATGTGCGCTGCTCGATCTCGGTGAACAGCGGGTAGGAGGCATTGATCGGGAAATCATTGCCGAGCGAACCGTAACCGCGCAGCACCTTCTTCAGCATTTCTTCCCGGTCGATCGCCAGCTTCAGCGCCATCCTGAGGTCGTTATTGTCGAACGGCGCCGTATTGCAGTGCATGATGAAGACGTAGTGGCCCGGTCCCGCATGGTTGCGGATGGTAACGCCCGGCACGCGTTTGATAAGGTCGACGATCTTCGGCTCGACGCGGTTGACCATGTTGACCTGGCCGCCCTGCAGGGCGGCCGTACGTGCCGTGGCGTCGTTGATGACGATGATCTCGATCTGGTCGGCATGGCCCATCTTGTCACCCTGCCAGTAATTGGCGAAGCGCTCGCCGCCATGGCGCACGCCGGGCTCGTTGGTGGTGACCTTGTAGGGGCCCGCCGAGATGCCGGCATCGGCCTTGTCCTTGCCGCCATTGGGCTGGACGATCAGGTGGTAGTCGCTGAGCAGGTAGGGCAGATCGGCATTGGCCTCCTTCAGCGTCAGCACCACTTCCTTGCCGCTGGCCTTGATGCTTTCGATGCCTTTCATGTAGCCGAGCGCGCCGGACTTCGACTTCTCATCCGAATGGCGCTCGAGCGTGGCGGCGACGTCTTCGGCTGTCACCGTCTTGCCATTGTGGAATTCGACGCCGTCGCGGATCTTCAGCGTCCAGACCTTGGCATCGTCGGACGAGCCGATCTCCTCGGCGATGCGGTTCTCGAGCTTGCCCTCGGGGGAAAGCTCGACGATCAGTTCGCCCCACATCTTGCCGAAGGCGAACGGCACCTGCGTCATGAACAGGGCTGGATCCAGGCTGTTGGTGGACTCGCCGCCAACCAGGCCTGCCTTGAGCGTGCCGCCCTTGACCGGGCCGGCTGCGCGCGCCGCGCTCGAAAGCAGCGAGTTGGCGAAGGTCGCGGTGACGCCGAGCGCTGCCGCCCGGCCGAGAAAATCACGACGGCTGAGCTTGCCTGAAGCGACGCGTCGGCTAAGGAATTCCAGTTCGTTTGACATTTTGAGTTCCTCACTCTGTTGGTTCGACCTTAGTGGTCGTTTTCTTGTTTCTTGTGAGGGGAATAATGACCGCAAGGGAAAGCGGTAAGCAAGACCGAATGCGACATGCCGTGGCGTAAATGGCACGTCGCAATTGGACCAATGCCTTGCCGCTCAAACAAGCGAGCGCGGAATCGCCTGTTCGAAATCGCGTTCGAAGACGAGTTTTTCGCCTTCGTAAGCTTCAATTCGGGCGCTTACGATGAAGTTTTTGGCGTCCGAGCGTATTTCGGCCGATGTTTCGGTGCGCACCGACCATCCGCTTCGCGACAGGGTTTGCGTCCAATGCGTGCGTCCCCCGGCCGACAACGGATCGTCCGGATGGATCGTCCAGGTCTCGCGGGCGATGCTGCCGTTCGCCAGGCCATGTGCAAGATCGCGCACCTCGCCGAAATCGTCTTCTATGGAAAGCGTGACGATGCCGGTCTTCTCGTCGCGGTCGACGCGGCGTTCCGAATTGGCCGGGCGGATGGTCTCGGTTGCCCAAGGGGAAGCAGCCTCCGGCGCGGCGAACGTGACCTCGTCGCTTGTCGCCAGCGGGCGCAGCGGCAGCTCCAGCGTCGCCGCCGACAGGCTTAGGCGGACCGGCTCCGGCGAGGGCCAGATCATGGGCCAATAGGCGTTCGAGACGGCTATGCGCAAATGGTGGCCGGCCGGCACGCGATAGGCGCACTGGTCGAGCACGACGCGTGCAGAAACGCTCTCGCCGGGGACAAGTGCTTGGGGGAATTCGTGCGAGAGGCGATGCGTCAGGTTGAGCACGCCATAGGAGATCAGTTCGGAGGCGCCATCGGGATGCACGTCGCAAAGCCGCACCGCGATGTTGGCCTGCGGGCGGTCGCAGGATAACCGGACGTCGACTTCCGGTGCGCCGACGATGTCGATCGCCTCGGCGAGTTCCGGCTGGTCGAAACATGCCGACAGCGCGTCGTCGGGACGCTGGTCGCCCGGCAATTCCGGGCCGAAGGTGAACGGGAAATACTCACCGCCGGCCAGCCCGCAGCTTTGCGGCGAAGCGATGATGACGGATTTACCGCCCGCAGGGACCAATTCGATCGTTTGCGTCTTGATGTCGGGCGAAGGCCACTGCCGCTCCGCCACCCAGCGGCCCGGCCGTTCCGGATGCCAGCGCGCTGGCCGCACGCTGTCCATCACATAGGCGCGGTAGGGCGGGTCGGCCTCGACGCCGGTCTCGATACCCTTCAGCCAGCGGTCCCACCAGCGCAGCGCTTCCTGCAGGAAGCCGATTGCCGGCTGGGGGCCGGCATAATGTGGGTATTTGTGGATCCAAGGGCCGACAATGCCTTTGACCGGCGCCTCGATGTTGGCGACGAGATGCGAGATGGTGTTGCGGTAACCGTCATGCCAGCCACCGATCGACAGCACCGCGGCCTTGACGGCGGAGAAATCCTCGCAAATCGAGCCGCGTTTCCAGTAGGCATCGCGGTGCTGGTGGCCAAGCCAGAGCGGCAAAAGGAACGACTGGTTCTCCAGACGGCTGAGCCACAGGTCGCGCCATCTGTTGTCGCCCGCCAGCAGCGGGTCCGGCGGCCGTGACGAATAGGACAGCATCGTCGAGGCCCAGCCGAAATTTTCCAGCAGCAGGCAGCCGCCCTTGTAGTGGATGTCGTCGGCGTAGCGATCGACGGTCGAGCACAGGCTGATCACCGCCTTGAGCGCCGGCGGCTGCATGGCTGCCACCTGCAGGCAGTTGAAGCCGCCCCAGGAAATGCCCATCATGCCGACATTGCCGTTGCACCAGGGTTGGGCGGCCGCCCAGGCGATGACGTCGCAGGCATCCTGCAATTCCTGCTCGGAATATTCGTCGTCCATCAGCCCTTCGGAATCGCCGTTGCCGCGCATGTCGACGCGGATCGAGGCATAGCCGTGGCCGGCGAAATAGGGATGCGTCAGCTGGTCGCGAAAGATGGTGCCGTCGCGCTTGCGGTAAGGCAGATGCTCGAGGATGACAGGCACCGGATCATCGCCGGCATCTTCCGGCATCCACACCCGCGCCGACAGCCGGCAGCCATCGGGCATGACGATGCCCATATCGGGGAATTCGACGGCCTTGCGGGGAAATTCGGTGACGGTTTTCATGGCGCGCATAACGCCTCGCGGCGCGGCAAGTTTCAATCGCCATTCGCGACTGGAGCAGAGGATTATGCGACCTGTACCGCTGCTTGGTGCCCTCAGTTCAGCGGAATGTCGTTCTCGGCCTTGTTCGCCTGGTAGTCGCCAGACAGCGCGTCATAAAGTGCTGCAATCTTGCCGATGCGCGCCTCCAGCCGCCCGCGTTCCGCCTCGGGCAGTGCCCGCACCAGCCTGCGTATGGAAAAGCTTTTCCAATAGGCGTTCTCACCATTGTAGCCGCCGGGATCGAGGGTGAAGACCTCTTTCAGGATTTTCAGATCGTGCGGGATGGCGAAGCTGTCGCGCGAGTCCTCATGAGAGAAAAGGTAGTAGAAATTGTCGAAACCGGTCCAGGTGATCGCCGACAGGCAGAGCGAACAGGGCTCGTGCGTGGCCAGGAAGATGGCATCCTTGGTGTCGACCCGTTCGGCTTTGGGCATTTCGTAGAAGCGTTTCAGGCAGTGCACTTCGCCATGCCAGAGCGGGTTTTCGATCTCGTTGTTGGTTTCGGCCAGCACCAGCGAGCGGTCGCCTTTCCTCAGGACCGCAGCGCCGAACAGCTTGTTGCCATGGGCGACGCCTTCCTCCGTCTTCGGCACGATGTCGTGCTCGATGACATCGAGCAGGCGGTCGATCAGCGAAATGTCGGTCATCGCGGGGTCTCGGCGGGGAGATGAATCTCGTAGCTATGCGAGAAGTGAAATTCCTCGAGGTTGGAGCCGTCGCCGCCACGGTCGACGATCAGGAAATCCTGCACCTCGCCGATCGGCGTCAGCACGCCATGCCAGAGATTGCGGCGGTAGTTGATGCCTTGCCCTGGCTTGGTGATGAAGGCATGCGGCTCGCCCGGGCCCTCCTTGCCGTCATGGCAGGCGACGACCAGGAACGGTCGTGGCGACAGCGGGACAAAGGCCTGGCTGCCGAGCGGGTGGCGCTCGACCATGCGCAGCGTCAGCGGCAATTCGTAAGGCGTGCCGCGCACCATCGAGATCAGCACGCGGGCGTTCGGCCCTACCGCCTCGGCGGTCGCCAGATCATGGTAGCGCTCGGCCTTGCCGCCATTGATCGGGTAACGGTTGTCGCCGCCCATGTCGATGACATCGCCGAACGGGGCAAAGCCTTCGCGGGTCAGCGGCCGCGCGACGATGCGGGTCACGGCGCACGCCCCGCGATCCCGGCACCGCCGAGCTTGGCGTGCCGGTTGACGTCCTTGTAGAGCAGATAGCGGAATTTTCCCGGTCCGCCGGCATAGCAGGCCTGCGGACAGAAGGCGCGCAGCCACATATAGTCGCCGGCCTCCACCTCGACCCAGTCCTGGTTGAGCCGGTAGACGGCCTTGCCTTCCAGCACATAGAGCCCGTGCTCCATGACATGGGTCTCGGCAAAGGGAATGACCGCGCCCGGTTCGAGGGTGACGATGGTCATGTGCATGTCGTGGCGCATGTCGGCCGGATCGACGAAGCGCGTCGTCGCCCAACGGCCGTCGGTACCGGGCATCGGCGTCGGCCCGATGTCCTGCTCGTTGGTGAAGAAGGCTTCCGGCACGTCGAGACCGTCGACTACCTCGTAGGCCTTGCGAATCCAGTGGAAACGGACATCGGCCTTGGCCTCGTTGCGAACGGTCCAGCCGCTCGCCGGCGGCAGGAAGGCGAAGCCGCCCGGCTGCAAGACATGTCTTTCGCCAGCAAGCAGGACGGTCAGTTCGCCTTCGACCACGAACAAGGCGCCCTCCGCGCCGCTATCGGGTTCCGGCCGGTCGCTGCCGCCGCCGGGCGCGACCTCGACGATGTACTGCGAAAACGTCTCGGCAAAGCCCGACAGCGGCCTCGACAATATCCAGACGCGGGTCTTGTCCCAGAATGGCAGGGCGCTGGTGACGATGTCCTGCATCACGCCCTTGGGGATGACGGCATAGGCCTCGGTGAAGACGGCGCGGCCGGTCAGAAGCTCACTCTGGCCGGAATGGCCGCCATGTGGAGCATAATAGGTTCGCTCGGGCATCCTGATAGTATCCATGGGTTCAAACCTATTGCGGAAGCATGTCCCTGAGGCGGAAGAGCGCGATGCGCTCGACCTGTTTGCAGGCGGTCTCGAATTCGACGCCGCGGCTGTTGCCGATGCGCCTTTCGAACTCCGCCAGGATTTCTTGCCTGGTCTTGCCCTTCACCGCGACGATGAACGGGAAGCCGAAGGTGGTGACGTAGGCGGCGTTAAGCTTGGAAAACAGCTCGCGCTCCTTGTCGGTCAGCTCATCGAGGCCGGCCGAAGCCTGCTCCCTGGCCGATTCAGCCGTCAGCCGCCTGGCCGTTGCCAGTTTCCCGGCAAGGTCGGGATGGGCATTGAGCACGCCGAGCCGTTCCGTTTCGCTTGCGGCGCGGAAGACGCGGCAGAGCGCATTGTGCAGGCCGCCGGCGCTGTCATGCGCCGGGCCAAGTTCCAGCTCGTAGGCGCGCTCGGCTATCCACGGCGAATGCTCGAACACGCTGCCGAAAGCATGCACGAAGGCTTCGAATTCCATCCTCGAAGGGCGCAGCACCGGCGGCTTGTATGGATGGGTCTCGCGCCAATGCCTGGCGATGTCGATACGCCGCGCCAGCCAGACCTTGTCGTGCGAATTCACATAGTCGACGAAGCGCTTCAGCGCCGCCACCCGCCCCGGCCGCCCGACGAGGCGACAGTGCAGGCCGATATTCATCATGCGCGGCCGCCCAGCCTTGCCTTCGGCATAGAGCGTGTCGAAACTGTCCTTCAGATAGGCGAAGAACTGGTCGCCCGAGTTGAAGCCCTGCGGCGTGGCGAAGCGCATGTCGTTGGCATCGAGCGTGTAGGGGATGATGAGCTGCGGCCTGTCGGTCCCCTCATCCGCGAACCAGTAGGGCAGTTCGTCGTCATAAGTGTCTGAGACGTAGTCGAAGCCGCCTTCCTCCGCAACCAGCCGCACGGTGTTGACGGACGTCCGGCCGGTGTACCAGCCTGTCGGGCGCGCGCCTGTCACCTCATAGTGCAGCTTGATCGCCGCTTCGAGGTCGCGGCGCTCGTCCTCGGCGCTGTGGTCGCGGTAGTCGATCCATTTCAGCCCGTGGGAGGCGATCTCCCAGCCGGCATCCTGCATCGCCGTCACTTGATCGGGCGAGCGGGCGAGCGCCGTGGCGACACCGTAACAGGTCACCGGCACCTCGGCCTCGGTGAACAGGCGAAGCAGCCGCCAGAAGCCTGCCCGCGCCCCATATTCGTAGATCGATTCCATGTTCCAATGGCGTTGGCCCGCCCAGGGAGCCGCGCCGACGATTTCCGACAGGAAGGCTTCCGAAGCCTTGTCGCCATGCAGGACGCAGTTCTCGCCGCCTTCTTCGTAATTGACGACAAATTGCACGGCCACATGCGCGCCGCCGGGCCATTTCGGATCCGGCGGGTTGGCTCCGTAACCGCGCATGTCTCTGGTGTAACGCATCGTCCCTCCCACGGGGCATCGCCCGAAGTATGTTCAGGATATCGAAAGGGTGCTTCTCGCATTCCCCCGAAAATTTTTGAAAGTGTTTTTGTCGCACTCCGCTCGACCGGGACTTATGCATCGCCTTTAATTGGCGCACAATTCATCAGTAATGTTTGGCTGTACCGGCCGGTTTGTTCGTATTGGAATGGGAGGCGGACAATGGCAGAAACGTCGAAAGTCAATGGCGGACGTCTGACGACCCATGTGCTGGATACGGCGACCGGCAAGCCCGCGGCGGGATTGTCGATTGCGCTCTACCGGATCGATGGCTCTGCCAGGACGCATCTGAAGACGGTCGCCACCAACGCCGACGGCCGTTGCGACGCACCGCTTTTGGCCGACGCGGATTTCCAGGCCGGCGAATACGAGCTTGTGTTCGCCGCTGGCGACTATCTGCGGCGCCAGGGAACGAAACTGCCCGAGCCGGCCTTCCTCGACACCGTGCCGATCCGCTTTGGCATGGCGGATGCCGTGCACTATCATGTGCCGCTGCTCGTCTCGCCCTATGGCTATTCGACTTACAGGGGGAGCTGAGGCGTGGCCGAGGTCAAGATCCGCAACGACATCCGCTTTATCCTCAATGGCAGGGAGGTCGTGCTGTCATCCGTGGCGCCTGACGCGACCTTGCTCGACTGGCTGCGGCTCGACCGGTCGCTGCGCGGCACCAAGGAAGGCTGCGCAGAGGGCGATTGCGGCGCTTGCACCGTGCTGGTCGGCAGGCTTTCCGCCGGCGAACTGGTCTATGAAAGCGTCAACGCCTGCATCCGCTTCCTGGGTTCTCTGGACGGCACCCATGTCGTGACGGTCGAGCATCTCCATGGAGCGCCGGGCCAGTTGCACCCGGTGCAGCAGGCGATGGTGGATTTCCACGGCTCGCAATGCGGCTTCTGCACGCCGGGCTTCGTCATGTCGCTTTACGGCCTGTGGATGAAATCACCGGACCCGTCGGACGCGGCCATCGAAAAGGCCTTGCAGGGCAATCTCTGCCGCTGCACCGGCTATGAGGCGATCATGCGAGCGGCCCGCGCCATCTCCAGCTACGGCAAAGCACAGAAGGATCCGCTGGCGTTGGAGCGTCGGTCGATCATGGCCCGACTCGAGGCGATGCGCGACGGGGCACGGATCGAGATCGGCGCCGGCAAGGCGCGGCTCGTCGTGCCGGCTGACGTGGACGATTTCGCCGCCGTGCTCGACAAGGAACCGGGCGCCACCATCGTCGCCGGCTCGACCGATGTCGGTCTCTGGGTGACCAAGCACATGCGCGATATTTCGCCTGCCATCTTCATCGGCAATCTCGACGGGCTGTGCGCCATTGCCGAGGACAAGGGCGTGATCTCGATCGGCGCCGGCGTCACCTATTCGGATGCCTTCGGGATGCTGTCTAAACGCATCCCGGCGCTCGGGCCATTGTTCGATCGCATCGGCGGCGAACAGGTGCGCAATATGGGCACGATCGGCGGCAACATCGCCAATGGCTCGCCGATCGGCGACACACCGCCGCCATTCATCGCGCTCGGCGCGCGGCTGACGCTGCGTCGTGGGAGCAAGCGGCGCACGCTCCCGCTCGAGAATTTCTTCATCGCCTATGGCAAGCAGGACCGGCAGCCCGGCGAGTTCGTCGAGGCCGTGCATGTACCGGTTCCGGCAAACGAAACTAAGTTCGCCGTCTACAAGGTCACCAAGCGCCGCGACGAGGATATCACCGCCGCACTCGGCGCGTTCTTCCTGGTCCTTGCCAAGAACGGCACGGTTGCGGATATCCGCATCGCCTATGGCGGCATGGCGGCAACGCCGAAGCGGGCGGCGGCTGTCGAGAAGGCTCTGCTCGGCAAGCCCTGGACCGAAGAAACAGTCGGGGCGGCGATGGCCGAATACGCAACGGATTTCACGCCGCTCACCGACATGCGGGCAAGCGCCGAATATAGGGCTTTGGCGGCGAAAAACCTGTTGTTGCGTTTCTTTGTCGAAACCACCGGCACCAGGGCACCGTTCCAGGTGTCGCGCAACGAGGCGGCATGATGAACAAGCACGCCACCGCCAATTTAAAGGCCGAGAAGATCGTCGGCGGCGTCGCCACCGACCAGCGCCATGATTCCGCGCACAAGCATGTCAGCGGCAGAGCCGTCTATATCGACGATATGCCCGAACCGGCGGGCACGCTGCATGGCTGCCTCGGCTTGGCCACGGCCACGCATGCGACCATCGCCAAAATGGACCTGTCGGCGGTGCGCGCCGCCCCCGGCGTGGTCGACGTGCTCACGGCAAAGGATGTGCCGGGCGAGAACGACATTTCGCCGACCGGGCGCCATGACGAGCCGGTACTCGCCGACGGCAAGGTGCAGTTTTTCGGCCAGCCGATCTTTTGCGTGATTGCCGAGACGCGCGAGCAGGCGCGGCGCGCCACGAGGCTGGCAAGGGTCGAATACGAGGAATTGCCTTTCGTCACCGACATCGGCGCGCTCGATCCGACCAAGGACAAACTCGTCACGCCGCCTCTGACGCTGAAACGCGGCGACGCGGCTGCTGCGATCCGTCAGGCCCCCCGCCGGCTGAAAGGAAAAATGCGCGTCGGCGGCCAGGAGCATTTCTATCTCGAAGGGCATATCGCGATGGCGGTTCCGGGCGAGGATCAGGACGTCACCATCTATTCCTCGACCCAGCATCCGAGCGAGGTCCAGCACATGGTTGGTCATGCGCTCGGCGTGCCGAGCAACGCCATTACGGTGGAGATGCGTCGCATGGGGGGTGGCTTCGGCGGCAAGGAAACGCAGGGCAACCAGTTTGCCGCGCTGGCCGCGATCGCCTCCAAGAAGCATCACCGGGCGGTGAAAATCCGGCCCGATCGCGATGACGACATGATCGCCACCGGCAAACGGCACGATTTCCTCATCGACTACGAAGCCGGCTTCGACGATGAGGGCAATATCCTCGGCGTCGACTTCATGTTCGCGGCGCGCTGCGGCTTTTCTGCGGACCTTTCCGGCCCGGTCACCGACCGCGCGCTGTTCCACTGCGACAACACTTATTTCTGGCCGGCGGTGCATGCGCAGTCGGCGCCGCTCTACACCAACACGGTCTCGAACACCGCCTTTCGCGGCTTTGGCGGCCCGCAAGGCATGGTCGGTGCCGAGCGCATCATCGACGAGGTGGCGTTTGCCGTCGGCAAGGACCCGCTCGAGATACGCAAGCGGAATTTCTATGGAACCGCCGACCGCAACGTCACGCCCTACCACCAGGTGGTCGAGGACAACATCATCCACCGCATCGTTGCGGAACTGGAAGAAAGCGCCAGCTATGCAAGGCGCCGGCGCGAAATCTCGGCCTTCAACAACAACAGCCTCTTCATCAAGCGAGGCCTCGCACTGACGCCGGTCAAATTCGGCATCTCGTTTACCGCCACGCATTACAACCAGGCCGGCGCGCTGGTGCATGTCTACACCGACGGTTCGGTGCATCTGAACCATGGCGGCACCGAGATGGGGCAGGGCCTCAACGTCAAGGTGGCGCAAGTGGTGGCGCAAGAGTTCCAGATCGATCTCGACCAGGTGAAGATCACCGCGACGACCACGGGCAAGGTGCCGAACACCTCGGCCACCGCCGCGTCGTCCGGCACCGACCTCAACGGAATGGCGGCGCAGAACGGCGCCCGCCAGATCAAGGACCGGCTGACCGATTTCGCCGCCGAGAAATACCAGGTGCCACGCGACCAGGTGCTGTTCCTGCCCAACAGGGTGCGCATCGGCAACCAGGAGATACCCTTCGCCGATCTCGTCAAGCAGGCCTATATGGCCCGCATCCAGCTTTCGGCGGCCGGCTTCTACAAAACGCCGAAGATCCACTGGAACCGTGACAAGGGCGAGGGCCGTCCCTTCTATTATTTCGCCTATGGCGCCTCGTGCTCGGAAGTCTCGGTCGACACGCTGACCGGCGAATATGTGGTCGAGCGCACCGATATCCTGCACGAGACCGGCCGCTCGCTGAACCGCGCCATCGACCTCGGCCAAGTCGAGGGCGGTTTTATCCAGGGCATGGGCTGGCTCACGACGGAAGAGTTGTGGTGGGATGCCAAGGGCAGGCTGCGCACCCATGCGCCGTCGACCTACAAGATCCCGCTGGCGTCGGACCGGCCAAAGATCTTCAACGTGACACTGGCCGATTGGCCGGAGGCCGGTGAGCCGACAATCCACCGCTCCAAGGCCGTCGGCGAGCCGCCCTTCCCGCTCGGCATGTCGGTGCTGCATGCGCTGTCTGACGCGGTGGCCAGCGTTGCCGATCACAAGATCTGCCCGCGCCTCGATGCGCCTGCGACACCGGAACGCGTGCTGATGGCGATCGAGCGGCTGAAGAGCGAGGCCAGAGCCTGAACCGCGCGAAACGTGAAAAACGGGTCCCAAACGCCTATATTTCCCGCTGAGGGAATGTGAAATGAACTCGAACGTGCAAAAGCTGAAAGCCTTTCTTGGCCAAGCCGGCCGGGTCGCGCTGGTCGAGGTCGCGGCGGCGAGGGGCTCGACGCCGCGCGAGAAGGGCGCCTTCATGCTCGTTTCGAAAACGGCGATATCAGACACAATCGGCGGCGGCCAGCTCGAATACATGGCCATCGACAAGGCACGGCAGATACTCTTCTCCCCCTCAAGGAGGAGGGACAGAAGCGCGACCCTCGACGTCCCATTAGGACCGGAAATTGGCCAGTGCTGCGGCGGGCGGGTCGAGGTGCTGATCCGACTGATCGACCCAACGCTGGAGGCCGAACTGATCCAGGCGGCGGAAGCCGAAGAAGACCATCTGCCGCATGTCTACATCTTCGGCGGCGGCCATGTCGGCCAGGCGCTGGCCTCGGCCATAGCACTTCTTCCAGTGCGCGCCGTCATCGTCGAGACCCGCGCCGAGGCTCTGGAAGGCATGCCGGACACAGTCGAGACGCTGCTGGTGCCGATGCCGGAAACGATCGTGCGGGAGGCTCCAGCCGGCACCGCCTTCGTCATCCTCACCCACGACCACGCGCTCGATTTCCTGATCGTCGCCGAGGCGCTGAAGCGCAAGGACAGCGCCTATGTCGGCATGATCGGTTCGAAGACCAAGAAGGCGACGTTCAGGACCTGGTTCCTGAAGTCGGCTGAAGGCAGCCAGACAGAGTTCGCCCGCCTCGTCTCGCCGATCGGCGGCAATGCCGTTAAGGACAAACGCCCGACCGTCATCGCAGCGCTCGCGGCAGCCGAGATCATGACCGCGCTGGTCGCGTACGCCGCAGCGTCTGCCGACCACAAGCCTTCGCACGAAAGGCTGATGGCCGGCTGGAGCAATTCCAGCAAAACTGCGTGACGGTTATCCGTCCGGAATTGCCTCGAACCAAGAAGACAGCGGCGGTTGACGCGCCGGCCAGCTATTATTTGCCGGCCAGAATATCCTTGATCAGCCGCTGGCAGCGCTCGGCCATGAAATCCAGCAGCAGGCGCACCTTCGGGTCCTGCAGCTTCTTGTGCGGATAGACGGCGGCGAACTGCACCGGCGTCGGCGGCGTGGCGGCCAGGATGATCTTCAGCCGCCGGTCGCGGATGAAAGGCTCGACCTCGAAGCGCGGCTTGTTGATGATGCCGCGCCCCGACAGCGCCCAGCCGGTCAGCACGTCGCCATCGTCCGTATCATAGGGTCCGTGTACCTCGAATTTCTGCGGCCCGTTCGGCGTCTGCAAGGTCCAGACATATTCGCGCGCGCCGGAATAGCGCAGCATCAGGCAATCGTGCTTCCTGTTGATCAGTTCCTGCGGCTCGGCCGGCTCTCCGCGCGCCTCCAGATATTTGGGCGCTGCGACCAGCACCCGCTCGCATTCCATGATGCCGCGCATCCTGAGGCTGGAATCCTCGATGATACCGAGCCGGAAGGCGACGTCGATGCCCTCTTTCATGATATCGACATTGTGGTCCGAGAGCCTCAGCCGCACCTCGATATCAGGATATTTGTCGTGGAAATCGGGAATGCCCGAGGCCACCAGGCGGCGGCCGAGGCCGAGCGGCGCGGTCACGCGGATGGTGCCGCGCGGCTGGCCGGAAAGGGCCGAGACCGCGGCCTCCGCCTCGGTGATCGCTTCCAGCACCTGCTTGGCGCCGGTGTAGAAGACCGTGCCATGCTCGGTCGGCATCAATTGTCGTGTCGTGCGGTTGAACAGCCGCACACCAAGGTGCTTCTCCAGCTCCTTGATGCGGTTGGAAGCAACCGCCGGCGAAATGCGCATGTCGCGCCCGGCCGCCGACAGATTGCCGAGCTCGACCACGCGGACGAAGACGGCGATGTTGTCGAGATAGGCCATGCGGTTCAGTGGCTTTCAATCAAGCTGTGTGCGAGCAACCTAATATTTTCCAATTTTTTTTGAAAGTCATCGCACACCTCGCCTCTTTCCGTTTGCGCGCCACACCGTAAAGTCGCTTCATCGGCAGGGACGACTTCAATGATGGATTTCGCTATTTTCTGGGACTGGCTGAGCTTTGCCGTGCGCTGGCTGCACGTCATCACCGGCATCGCCTGGATCGGCTCGTCCTTCTATTTCGTCGCGCTCGATCTCGGTTTGCGCCAGCGACCGGGCATGCCTGCCGGCGCCTTCGGCGAAGAGTGGCAGGTGCATGGCGGCGGCTTCTATCACATCCAGAAATACCTGGTCGCGCCGGCCGAGATGCCGGAACACCTCACCTGGTTCAAATGGGAATCCTACGCTACCTGGCTGTCCGGCTTCGCCATGCTGTGCGTGGTCTACTATGCCGGGGCCGACCTGTTCCTGATCGATCCCAACGTGCTGCCGATGTCGGTGCCGGTCGGCATCCTCCTGTCGATGGCGACGATCGGCGTCGGCTGGGTGGTCTATGACCTGCTCTGCCGTTCGCCGCTGGGCAAAAGCGACACCGGCCTGATGCTGGTGCTCTATTGCGTGCTGGTGTTCATCGCCTGGGGGCTGACCCATCTGTTCACCGGCCGCGCCGCTTTCCTGCATCTGGGCGCCATCACCGCCACGATCATGTCGGCCAATGTCTTCATGGTCATCATCCCCAACCAGAAGATCGTCGTTGCCGACCTCATCGCCGGCCGCAAGCCGGATCCGAAATACGGCAAGATCGCCAAGCAGCGCTCGCTCCACAACAACTATCTGACGCTGCCGGTGCTGTTCCTGATGCTGTCGAACCATTATCCGCTGGCGTTCGGCACTGAGTTCAACTGGATCATCGCCTCTCTGGTGTTCATCATCGGCGTGCTGATCCGCCACTACTTCAACACCGTTCACAAACGCGCCGGCAACCCGCACTGGACCTGGCTGGGCGCCCTTGTCCTGTTCCTCGTCATCATCTGGCTGTCGACCGTGCCGAAGGTGTTGACCGGCGAACCGAAGGCGTCCGCCTCGGCGCAAGTCTATGTCGCCTCCGTGCATTTCCCGGCCGTGCGTGACACCGTGCTCGGCCGCTGCTCGATGTGCCATGCCCAGGAGCCGGTCTATGAGGGCATCTACCATGCCCCCAAGGGCGTGATGCTGGATACCGACGCCAACATCGCCGAGCATGCCCGCGAGATCTATCTGCAGGCCGGCCGCAGCCATGCCATGCCGCCCGCCAATGTCAGCCAGATATCAGACAAGGAGCGGGCGCTGCTGGTGGCCTGGTTCGAAGGCGCGGGGAAATAAGCATGACATCGACGCTTCTGCGTGGCCGCACGCTGTCCTTCGTGCGCTGGCCCGAAACCATCGATGATCATTCCGCCTGGCGCTACGAGGAGGATGGCGGCCTGCTGATCCGCGACGGCAGGATCGTCGCTGCAGGCGCTTACGTCGATGTTGAAAGGAAGGCAGGCGAGACAGCGAGAAGGATTGATCACCGGCCACATCTGCTGCTGCCGGGCTTCATCGATGCCCATGTGCATTTCCCGCAGATGCAGATCATCGCCTCCTACGGCGCCGAACTGCTCGATTGGCTGAACGCCTACACCTTCCCGGAAGAGACGAAATTCGCCAACGCGCAGCACGGGCGGCGCGTCGCACGGCTGTTCCTCGACGAGATGGTGCGCCACGGCACCACCACGGTCGCCGCCTACTGTTCCGTGCACAAGGCCTCCGCCGAAGCCTTTTTCGCCGAATCGCATGATCGCAACATGCTCAACATCGCCGGCAAGGTGATGATGGATCGCAACGCGCCCGATGGCGTGCTCGACACGCCGCAATCGGGCTATGACGACAGCAAGGCGCTGATCAGGGAGTGGCACGGCAAGGGCCGGCAGCTTTACGCCATCACACCTCGCTTCGCGATCACCTCGTCGCCGGAGCAGATGGAGATGGCGGGAGCGCTATGCCGCGAACATCCCGACCTGCATATCCAGACGCATCTGTCGGAAAACCATGCCGAGATCGCCTTCACGCAGGAGCTTTATCCGTGGTCGCGCGACTACACCGACGTCTACGAGCATTACGGGCTGCTGGGGAGAAAGAGCCTGCTCGGCCACTGCATCCATCTGTCGGAGCGCGAGGCGGACGCGCTTTCGGACTCAGGCTCGGTGGCCGTGTTCTGCCCCACCTCGAACCTGTTCCTCGGCTCCGGCCTGTTCGATTATCAGCGCTACCGCACCCGCGATAAAGCCCTCCGCATCGCCGCCGCCACCGATGTCGGCGGCGGCACCAATTATTCCATGCTGCGCACAATGGATGAGGGCTACAAGGTGATCGCGCTGAACGGCGAGAAGCTGAACCCGTTCCAATCGTTCTGGCAGATGACGCGCGGGAATGCCGAAGCGCTGTCGGTCGCCGAAAAGATCGGCACGCTGGACGAAGGCACCGATGCCGACATCGTCGTGCTGGATGCCAGAGCGACGCCGGCGATGCGACTCAGGATGGAGACCGCCGAGACGCTGGCGCAGGAGTTGTTTCTCTTGCAGACGCTGGGTGACGACCGCGCCGTGCGTGAGGTCTATGTGGCGGGGCGGCCGGCCAAGAGCGACATGGCGATTTAGACGCTCCGGTGGGTTCCTGGCTTGACCCGGCGGCAACCATCCGTCAAAGCGTGCGCGACGTTGACAGGGGAACGACATGGCCGTTGCCGAAGACATCGCTCTGATCAGAAGACAGGAGGAAATTCTTGTCTTCCCCGCCTTCGACGAGGCGGTCGCTTTCAATATCGGTTCAGCCATCCGCGACCGGGCGCTTCGAGAAAACCTCCCGATCATCGTCGACATCAGGACCTTCGACCGGCCGCTGTTCTATGCCGCGATGCCGGGCTCGAACGCTTCTAATCCCGATTGGGCGCGGCGCAAGATCAATGTCGTCAGGCGGTTCCTCAGGAGCACCTACCGCATGGTGCTGGAACAACAGCGCCCCGACCGCACCTTCAAGATCGGCGAGGGCCTGGATATTGCCGACTACGTGCTGGCCGGCGGCGGCTTTCCCGTCACGGTCAAGGGCGTCGGGGTTATCGGCGTAATCGCCGTCTCTGGCCTGCCGGAGCGCGAGGATCATGGCGTAGTGGTCGATGCTCTGTGTGATCATTTGGACATCGACAAGCGCGAGTTTTCGCTGCCGCCCGAGGAAAAATCGTGACGTTGACGCCGCCCCTCATCCGCCTGACGGCACCTTCTCCCCGTATAGTGACGGGGAGAAGGAATGCGCACCAGCGCCGGCGACCCCCTCTCTCCGTCTCTTTACGGGGAGAGGGTGAGGGACAGCGCCGACGGTTGCCCAATTCGAAAGACGCCTATGGCGCCAAAGGATGACCTTGTTCGACCCCAAATCCTTCCTCACTTCCATCTTCAGCGCCGCCGTCGCCGCCGCCGATCCGGAAAAGACCATCAGCGATCATTTGCCGGCCAGGCCCAGGGGCCGCACCATCGTCATTGGCGCCGGCAAAGGCTCGGCGCAGATGGCGGCGGCCTTCGAGAAAGCATGGGACGGTCCGATCGAAGGACTGGTCGTCACCCGCTACGGCTATGGCGCGAAATGCGAGCGCATCGAGATCATCGAAGCGGCGCATCCGGTTCCGGACGCCGCCGGGCTCGAAGCTTCGCGGCGGCTGCTCGAGAAGGTGCAAGGGCTGACATCAGACGATCTGGTGGTGGCGCTGATTTCCGGCGGCGGTTCGGCGCTCCTGCCCTCACCGGCAACCGGCCTGACATTGGCCGACGAGGTCGCCGTCAACGAGGCGCTGCTGGCGTCAGGCGCGCCGATCGCGGCGATGAACACCATCCGCAAGCATCTTTCCACCATCAAGGGCGGCCGGCTGGCCGCCGCCGCCTGGCCGGCCAAAATGGTGTCGCTGGTTGTCTCCGATATTCCCGGGGACAATCCGGCGCTGGTCGCATCCGGCCCGACCGTTCCCGACACCGGCAGCCGGGCGGATGCGCTGGCGTCGATATCAGCCTACGGCATGAACCTGCCGGCCTCGGTCATGGCGCATATCAATTCACCGGCCGCCGACGCACCAGTCCCCGGGGATGAGCGCTTTTCGCGCAACGAGGTGCATCTGATCGCCTCCGCCGGCGTGTCGCTCGAAGCAGCCGCAGCGGAAGCGGGCCGACAGGGCATCGAGGCTGTCATTCTCTCGGATGCCATCGAAGGCGAAGCCCGCGAGGTAGGCGGGGTTCACGCGGCCATCGCGCGCGAAGTGGCGACACGCAACCGGCCTTTCTCAAAGCCGGTGCTGATCCTGTCCGGCGGCGAGACCACGGTGACGCTGCGTGCCAAGGGGAAAGGCGGCCGCAATACGGAATTCCTGCTCGCCTTCGCCATCGGCATCAACGGCGTGCAAGGCATTGACGCCCTGGCCGCCGACACCGACGGCATCGACGGCTCGGAGGACAATGCCGGCGCCTTCGCCGATGGTTCCACGGTTTCGCGCATGCGCGCGGCCGGCATCGACGCCAAGGCGATGCTGGCAGGCAACAATGCCTGGACGGCTTTCAACGCGGTCGGCGATCTGTTCGTGCCTGGCCCGACCGGCACCAATGTCAACGATCTACGGGCGATCCTGATTCGGTAGACGCTCGGATCAGGCAGCCATCAGCCGCTTCACCTGCTTCATGTCTTGCAGGAACCGTTCGCGCTCGGCCTCCTTGTCCGCACGGTCACGGATGCGCAGGATGAAGGAGGGATGGATGGTTATGAACACACGCATGCCATCTTCCCGCTCGATCGCCTGGCCGCGCATTTTCGTCACCGGAACCGCCTTGCCGAGCAGCGAGAGTGCAGCGGTGGCGCCGAGCGCCACGGCAAGGTTCGGTTTGATCAGTCCGAACTCCTGGTCGAGCCACCAGCGGCACGCCTGAACCTCACCCGCGTTCGGCTTGGAATGAATGCGACGCTTGCCGCGCGGCTCGAACTTGAAGTGCTTGACCGCATTGGTGACATAGACTTTCTGGCGGTCGACCCCGGCGTCGTCCAGTATGGCGTCGAACACCCGTCCGGCCGGGCCGACGAAAGGAGCGCCGGCGAGATCTTCCTGATCGCCGGGCTGCTCGCCGACGAAAATCACCTTGGCACCCTCAGGCCCTTCGCCGAACACGGTCTGCGTCGCATCGCGCCAAAGCGGGCAGCGGCGGCAAGCCTTCGCCACTTCACGCAGCTCCGAGATCGAGGTGACATCTGGCAGTGGCTCGTCGGACGGCCCGGAAATGCGCCTGGCCGGCCTCTTCGCTTCATGCGTTTGGCCTGTGGTCGCCATCATCCTGTCCTGTCGGTTTTGACAGTGAAATGGACGGGGCCGGCGATGGTTCCTCCGAGGGCTCAGACCTCGTGCAGATAAAGGTGATAATCCAGCTCGCTGACCGTGCGCGCCACGCGCAGGTATTCGGACTGCTTGATCGCCACGAAGGTGCGGTGCAGGTCTTCGCCAAGCGCGCCTTTGAGGAAACTGGACGCTCTGGCCGCCTCGATCGCTGCGCGCCAGTCGACCGGCATGGTCGTGCGCGTCACCGCCGCCTCGTAGCCGTTGCCGGTCGTCTCGGGTCCGGGATCGAGACCTTCGTCGAGGCCTTTGACGATGCCGGCAAGCACGGTTGCCGCGATCAGATACGGGTTGGCGTCGACGCCCGACGGCCGGTGCTCGATGCGCCGGTTCCTGGCGTCGCCCGCCGGCACGCGCAGCGCCACCGACCGGTTGTTGACGCCCCAGGTCGGCGCCACCGGTGCATAGGATTGCGAGACGAAGCGCCGCCAGGAATTGGCGTGCGGCGCAAACACCAGCATCGATTCCGCCATGGTCTGGATCAGGCCGCCCAGCCCGCGCAGCAGCGGCAACGACCAACTCTCGCCGCCGGCCTCCGAAAAAACGTTTCGGCCGGCCTTGTCCTGCAGCGAGACGTGGAAATGCATGCCGGAGCCGGCGTATTTCTCGATCGGCTTGGCCATGAAGCAAGCGGTGACGCCATGGCGGCGCGCCTGCGCCCGCACCAGCCGCTTCAGCATGACGAGGTCGTCGGCTGCCCGCATCACATCCTTGCGGTAGTTCAGCGTCAATTCGTACTGGCCGGGCGCATATTCGGAAATCACGGTCTCGGCCGGAATGCCCTGTGCCTCGGCCGCGGCATAGATGTCGGAGAACAGCGGCTCCATGCCGTGCAGATGGTCGACCGAGTAGACCTCGGTCTTGCCCGAGACCCGGCCATCCAGCACGGCGCGCGCCGGCTGCACCTTGCCGTCGCTGTCGCGCTCATTGGCGAGGAGAAAAAATTCGAGCTCGAAGGCGCCGGCCGGGTACAGCCCCTTGGACGCCAATATATCGACCTGCCTTGCCAGCGCCAGCCGCGGGTCCGATGACATCGGCGCGCCGTCGAGATGATACATCGCCATCAGCACCTGGCCGCGCGGCGGGTTGGTCCCGTGCAGCGGCACCAGCGTGCCAGGAATCGGCCAGGCGCGCAGATCGCCGTCGCCGGTGGTCCAGATCAGCCCGGTCTCGTGCACGTCCTCGCCGGTGATGTCGAGGCCGAGGATCGAGATCGGCATGTGCCGGCCGCCTTCGAAGATGGCTTTCAACTCGTGCCGGCGCACGATCTTGCCACGGCCGACGCCGTTGGCATCGGTCAGCACGATATCGAAGGCTTCGATCTCGGGATGGGCATCGAGAAAGGCCTGCGCCTCGGCGGGCGTCGAGCCCGAAGGTGAAGTCATGATGGGACCCGGCCTAGCTTGCGCGCCTGTCTGTTGGGTGGCTTGTCTCATGCCGCAAGCTCCGCCGCAACTGCGCCGAAGGCGGTGATCAGCCGGTCGACCTGGGCGCCAGTGGTCGCCGGAGAGATCAGCATCATATTGTGGAAGGGCGCGATGAGCACGCCGCGATTGACCAGCGCGACATGGATGGCGGCTTCGAGTTCCGGCGCATGCGCGGCTTCCGCCTCGGCGCCATTGCGCAGCGGGCCCGGCGCGCAGATGAATTCGACCCGGGCGCCGACGCGGGCGACATGCCACGGCAGGCGGTGGCGGTCGATGACCGCGGTCAGCCCGGCATCGAGCCGCCGCGCCAGATGGTCCATGCGGGCATAGTTCTCCTCCGTCATCACCTCTTCAAGCGCGGCGCGCATGGCCGCGAATTGCAGAGGATTGGCCGAGAGCGTCGTGCCCATGCCGGAATAACCCGGCTCTTTCGTCCTGTTGTAGTCGGCGTAGCGCGAGGCGACCTCTTCGCTCATGCCCCACACGCTCGCGGGCACGCCGCCGGCGATCGGCTTGCCCAGCACGAACAGGTCCGGCTCCAGCCCGTATTTCGCGGTATAGCCGCCCGGTCCGGTCGAGATCGTATGCGTCTCATCGATCAGAAGCAGCGTGCCGGCCGCGCGGGTCAGCTTTCGCAGCGCCTCGTGGAAACCGGGATCGGCCAGCACCATGCAGGAATTGGTCAGCACCGGTTCGGCGATGACGCACGCGACATCCTGATCCCTGAGCGCCGCCTCCAGCGCGGCAACGTCGTTGAACTCGATGACCTTGGTGGTGCGGGTCAGGTCGCGGAATTCGCCGGCCAATCCGGGCCGGTTGGCCGGCTTGCCGTCGATCAACCGCACCATGGTCTCGTCGACAGAGCCGTGATAACAGCCGTTGAAAACCAATATCTTTTCTCGCCCGGTGACGGCGCGGGCAACGCGCAGCGCAAAGCGGTTGGCATCGGTCGCCGTCGTGGCGATCTGCCAGAACGGCAGGCCGAAGCGCTGTTGCAACAGCGGTCCAATGGCGAGCGCATCTTCCGAAGGCAGCATGTATGTCAGGCCGCGTCCGGCCTGCCGGCGGATGGCGCGCGCTATCGCCGGCGGCGAATGGCCGAACATCGATCCGGTGTCGCCGAGGCAGAAATCGTCGAGCCTGTTGCCGTCGATGTCGGTGATCGTAGCGCCTTTGGCGCTCTCGACCAGAATCGGAAACGGCGTCGGCCAGTCCTTCATCCAGTGCATCGGCACCCCGCCGAAGAAGCAAGGCAGGCCGTTGCCGGCCTTGGCCTGCGATTTCGGCCGCGCCTTGCGGAAGCTGGCGCCTTCGGTGTCCCGCAATGCGGCAATGCGGTCGCGGCTGACGCCGCCAATGGACGTTTTCGACGTGTCGCTGCTGTGCATGAAGCATCCCTCTGGGGGGGGTAGGCGGTAGGGCGGTAGAAGACGTCAGTGCGCACGACTGCACGTCATGTCCTCACTCGTTGTTCCCCTACTCCCCTACTCCCCTAACCCGTGATGTCGATAACGCCGCAGTCGCCGGCGGCACTGCCGAAGGCGATGCGGCGCTCTTCCTTGTCCCACATCATCGCGGTGATGGCGCCCTTGCCTGGCCGGCGCAGCAGCACTTCCTTGGCGTCGGCGAAGCGCGCGGCGATCACCATGCCATCCTCATAGCCGATCGCCACCACATCCTGGCTCGGATGGCAGGCGACGCAGGTCACCATCGTGTTGCCGCGCGTGCCGAGTTCCAGCGGCGCCTTGCCCATTGGTCCGTCCTTGCCCGAAAACGGCCAGACGATCGCTGCCGGCGCGCCGGAGCTTGCCAGCCACTTGCCCTTCGCACTCCACGACAGGCTTTTGACCTTGCCGGGATAGCCGGTCATGCGCATGTGCTTGCCGTCAGCCAGCTTCCAGCCGTGCAATGCGTTTTCCTGCATGGTGGTGACGAGGAAGGCGCCGTCAGGCGAAAAAGTGATGCCGGTATGGGCGCCGGCCCATTCGAGCTCCACCGGCTTGCCCTCGGCGGCCGGGAAATGCAGCGTCGCGCCATTGTAGCGCGCGACGCCGAAGCGCATGCCCTTGGGCGAAAATGCCAGCCCCTCGACCGAACGCGGATGGACGAACTCTTTTGTCCGGCCGTCGACAAAGCGCACATAGGCGGTCTTGCCTGTAGCATAGGCGATGGCGCCTTGCGGGCCTGCGGCGACGCTGGTGATCCACTTCTTGCCCGCGCTCGCCAATTCCTTGGCCTCGCCGCCCGCTTTCACCGCAAACACCTTGCCGTCTTCGCCGCCGGTGAGCAGCCGGTCATTGGCGGCATCGTGGAAGGCCGCGAGCAGCCCGTCATTGCCCTGCACCGTCTTGTGGCCATTGTCGAGCCGATGGACGGTGCCGTCGGCCAGCGCGAAATGCGGCACGTCGCCGAGGAAGACGGCTGCGAGGCAATGGCCTTCGAGATCAAGCGGGCCGACGGTGGGCATGTAAGACAAGTCCATTCCAGATTGTTGCTGGTCGTCTCGGGAGCCGCCAGCGCGGCTAGACGCGCCCCTACCTTCTCCCACAAGGAGAGAAGCAAGAGCGGGCAGCGCTAGCGCCATGGAGTCCGGAAATCAAGCGGCCTGGCAGGCCTCGAAGCTCTTCCTCAGCCGTTCGGCGTCCAGTTCGCGGCCGATGAATACCAGCCGGCTCTCATGCTTCTCGCCGTCTTTCCAGGCGCGCTGGTGGTCGCCCTCGATGATCATGTGCACGCCCTGGATGACGTAGCGCTCGTCGTCGCCCTTCAAGGCGATGATGCCTTTCAGGCGCAGGATGTTCGGCCCCTCCATCTGGGTGACCTTCTCGATCCAGGGAAAGAATTTCTTCGGATCCATCTCGCCTCCGCGCAGCGAAACCGACTGCACCGTCACGTCATGGATGTCGGATGGGTGGGCGTGATGGTGGTGCCCATCGTGGTCATGATCGTGCCCGTCATGATCGTGGTGGTGATGATCGTGGTCATGATCATGGTGGTCGTCATGCGCCTCGAGGAAATGCGGGTCGTTCTCCAGCGCCTTCGACAGGTCGAAGGCGCCGCGGTCGAGCACTTCCGACAGCGCCACGCCGGCGCGGGTGGTGCGATGGATCCTTGCCGCCGGGTTGATGGCGCGGATCGTCGCTTCGACCTTGGCGAGTTCTTCTGGTGTGACGAGGTCGGTCTTGTTGAGCACGACGACGTCGGCGAAGGCGATCTGGTCCTCGGCTTCCTTGGAATCCTTCAGCCTGAGGGGCAGGTGCTTGGCGTCGACCAGCGCCACCACCGCGTCGAGCTTGGTCTTGGAGCGTACGTCGTCGTCCATGAAGAAGGTCTGCGCGACGGGCACCGGATCGGCGAGACCCGTGGTCTCCACCACGATGGCGTCGAAGCGGCCGGGCCGGCGCATCAGGCCCTCGACCACGCGGATCAGGTCGCCGCGCACCGTGCAGCAGACGCAGCCATTGTTCATCTCGTAGATCTCCTCGTCGGATTCCACGATCAGGTCGTTGTCGATGCCGATCTCGCCGAATTCGTTGACGATGACGGCGTAGCGCCTGCCGTGGTTTTCCGACAGGATGCGGTTGAGCAGCGTCGTCTTGCCGGCGCCGAGATAGCCGGTCAGAACGGTTACGGGGATCTGCGTCTGTGCGTCGCTCATGGCTTGCCTCGAATGGATTGGGCCTTGAAAGATTTCGGCCTCGAAAGGGATTGTCGGCTCCATATAGGATGTGCGGCGGGCTTTTGCACGAGGCAAACCGCGAATGGCTGCGGTCCAATCCATAGGCCAAGGTCTCGTCGAACCAGGCTGCGCGCGGCGGCCTGCGGACTGTGCGGTATCGGTGCGCAAAAAGAGCCTGTGGACGACCACGGCGGGCCGATCCACCGCAATCGCTTTGGCGAAAAGTCGTTTGTCATCTAACTGAAATAATCATCTGGCATTAGCCACGGCGGGCACCGCAATGCTTGCCGGCAAAGCTGTTTCAGGCGCCGGAATCTTTTTGATCGTCGATTGCCAACCGGCCGGCTGCGTCTATGCTGCCCGCACCGGTATGGCCGAAGAGGGATGACCATGGCCAAGGCGGACAAGACTGCGACAATGAGCCGGCTGCATTCGGCGGCAAGGCTGGCAAGAACAGCGCTTGCGGCACGGCTGCTGGCGCATGGCTTCTATGCCGGCCAGGACCAGATCATGCTGGCGCTCGACCGCGAGGATGGCCAGACCCCGGGCAATCTGGCTGGCCGGCTCGGCGTGCGCCCGCCCACCATCACCAAGACCATCAATCGGCTGCAAGCACAGGGTTTTCTGCAAAAGCGCGCCTCCGACGCCGATGCCCGCCAGGCGCATATCTTTCTCACCGACACCGGCCGCGAGACCATCCGCGCCATCGAAAAATCGGTGAAGAAGACCGAAAAGCAGGCGCTGAAGGGCCTCGACAAGAAGGATCAGAAGGCGCTGTTCAAATTTCTTGCCCGTATCGAAGCCAATCTTTCGAACGAAGAACTGGCCTTGATCGACGACGACGCCGAGTCGGACGACTGACCGCCGATTGCGGTGATCAGGCCGCCGCTGCGGACCTACGGATCAGCGAAGACCAGCGTCCCGGCGTCATGCCGAATGCCTTCTTGAATTGCCTGTTGAAGTGGCTTTGGTCGCTGAAACCGGCCGCGGTCGCGATCTGTGCCAGTGGCTCGCCGGCGGCGATCATACGCCGTGCGCGCTGAAGACGTCGCATCAAAAGGAAACGATGCGGACTGGTGGAGAAAGCGGCGCGGAAATGCCTGGACAAGGCATAGCGGTCGAACCCGGTAACCGCCTCCAACTCGTCGGATCGCACGGGCCGGGCAGAGTTTTCCGTGAGATAGTCGCGCGCCAGCGCGGCCGCCCGCCAGGCCGTTCCCGGCACCGCTCTCGCCGGCTGGCCGGCATGGGGGGCGAGCCCTTGCATCAGTTGCGCCAGGAAGTCGGCGACAAACAGCTCGTCGAGTTCCTCCTCCAGCGGACCCAGGGCCGAAAGCAAGGTGGCGCACAGGCGTTCGTCCGCCACCACGGCCTGCCTGACGAAAGGCAGCGATGCGCCCCCGAGGCAGTCCAGCATCAGTGACGGTTCCAGATAGAGGATCCTGTAGCGCAGCCCGTCCTCGGTTCCGGCGCCGCCATCATGCAGTTCGTCGGGATGCAGGACGATGATCTGGCCGGGCAGGCTATGGCGCACCGCACCGCGATAGCGAAAGCTCTGCACGCCTTGCAGCGTCACCCCGATCGCATAGGTGTCGTGGCGATGCATGTCGAAGGCGCTGCCGTGGAATCGCGCCTCGATGCGCTCCATGCCGGCAGGATCGCAGGCGGCAATGATGCAGTTTTCCGCGGCCTCCGCGCACAAACGTCCAAGACCCTGGAACGCCTGACTGCCTAGATCGAGCGACATCGCTTCCTTTCGCCTTGAAAGGGGCACAACCCCGAATGGTCACTGTCTCATGTTCGATACGAAATTTGCAATCGTGCTCAGGGATGATCTGCCGGTCTGGCAAAAACTCAACGTCACCGCATTCCTGACCAGCGGCGTCGTCGCGCAGTTCCCCGATATCATCGGCGAGCCCTATCGTGACCGCGCCGGCAATGTCTACAACCCGCTGTCGATCCAGCCCGTCATCGTGCTGTCCGCCGACCAGGCGACACTCGGCGCAATCCACAGCCGCGCCCTGGAGCGCGGAGTAACGAGCTCGCTCTATGTCGAGGAGATGTTCTCGACCGGGTTCGATGCCGCCAACCGCGCCGTCTTCGCCGAATTCGCGCCGGAAGACGCCAAGGTGGTCGGCATCGCATTGCGCGCCGACAAGAAGACGGTCGACAAGATCACCAAGGGTGCTCGCATGCATCCCTGACGACCCGGGCCTGAGCCTGTCCGCAGCTCTTGTTGTGCCAGCCGCTTTTGGCTTGCCGCACGCCCGCAATTGCCGCAAAGGTGGGCCTCAGCCCAGCTTTCCATCCGGCCTGCAAGTGAGTGCTCCCCAAACATCTTCAGAAAGCGCGACGCCGCCGGTGGCGATCCTGTGCATGCTTTCCACCTATGTCTTCTTCACCTTTCTCGACACCAGCAGCAAATACCTCGTCCTCGCCGGCGTCTCCGCGCTTGTCGTCGCCTGGGTGCGCTTTGCCGTACATGTCGTGCTGGTCGGCGCGCTGTTGCGGGGCTGGCGCGAACCGGCGCGGTTCCGTCCGGCCAACCTGCCGGCTCATGTCCTGCGCGGGCTGTTCCTGTTCGGCTCGACCATCTTCAACGTGCTGGCGCTGCGGTCCCTGCAACTGGCCGAGACGACATCGATCTATTTCTTTGGGCCGATGGTCATCACCGCACTTGCCGGCCCGCTGCTTGGCGAATGGGCGGGCTGGCGGCGGTGGCTGGCGATCCTGGCCGCGTTCGCCGGGGTTCTGATCATCACAAGGCCGGGGGTCGGCGTTTTCGGCGTCGGCCATCTGTTCGCGCTCGGCTCGATGCTGTCGAACTGCTTCTATGTGATCATGACCCGACGCATGTCGGCGACCGAGACATCGGAAAGCCTCATCCTGTTTTCGGCACTGGCCCCGGCGGTGGTGCTCCTGCCCATGCTGCCGTTCTCGTTTTCCTTGCCGCACGATGGCTGGCACTGGTTCATCCTGCTCATGCTCGGCGTCTTTGGCGGCGTCGGTCACTGGCTGCTGGTGCAGGCCTATCGCATGGCCACCACCACCGCGCTCGCCCCTTATCCCTATTCGCAGATGGTGTGGATGATCCTTTCCGGGCTCATCGTCTTCAAGCAGTTCCCCGACCGCTGGACGCTCGTCGGCGCCGCCGTCATCGTCGCCAGCGGTCTCTACATCGTCCATCGCGAGCACCGGCTGCGCCTGCGCAATCGTGCGGTGCTGGACGTCGAGGCGGAAGCGCTGGCAAAAAAACTTTGATTTAGCCTCGAAGGGTGGCATAAGGCCGCCTTTAAACAGTTTAAAAAACGACGGGGGAGCGGAAGGCTGGCACAGAAGATCAAGCTGTCGACGATCGCGGATGCGCTCGGCGTGTCCACGGCCACGGTATCGCTGGCGCTGCGCGACAGCCCGCTGGTCGCAGGTGGCACCCGTGACCGCATCAAGGAACATGCCCGCGCCATCGGCTACATCTACAACCGCCGTGCCGCCAGCCTGCGCACCTCGCGTTCGGGCATTGTCGGCGTCGTCGTGCATGACATCATGAACCCGTTCTTCGCCGAGATCCTGCGCTCGATCGAAAGCGAGCTCGACCGCAGCCGCCAGACCTTCATCCTGTCCAATCACTACGACCAGCTCGAGAAGCAGCGCACTTTCATCGACACGCTTTTGCAGCTCGGCGCCGATGGCGTCATCATGTCGCCGGCCATCGGCACTCCGGCCTCGGATATTCTGATGGCCGAGGAAAACGGCCTGCCGGCGGTGCTGATCGCGCGCACCGTCGAGGGCGCCGACGTGCCGGTTTTTCGCGGCGACGATGCCTATGGCACGGGGCTTGCCACCAATCACCTGATCTCGCTCGGCCACAAGCGCATCGCCATGATCGGCGGCACCGACCAGACCTCGACCGGCCGCGACCGCTACCAGGGCTATGTCAACGCCATGGAGGCCGCCGGGCTGGAAGTGCGGCCGGCCTGGCGCATCCCCGGCCCGCGCACCAAGCAGGCCGGCTTCGAGGCCGCCGGACAGTTCCTGGCGCTGAAGGACAAACCGACAGCCGCCTGCTGCTGGAACGACCTCGTCGCCATCGGCCTGATGAACGGCATCGCGCGCGCCGGCCTGGTGCCCGGCCTGGACATATCGGTCACCGGCTACGACGATCTCGAGGAGGCGGCAATCGCCACGCCGGCGCTGACCACCGTGTGGAACGGTCAGCGCGAGGTTGGCCGCCGCGCCGCCAGCGCCCTGCTCGACAAGCTGAACGGGCAGACGGTGCGGCCCTCGCAGGAACTGATCAAGCCGGAACTGCATGTGCGACAGTCGACCGGCAAGCCGGTGGAGCGCGCATGACAAAGCCCGAGCAACTGCAAGCCGTCGCTATCCTGGTGCCGGGGCATTTCAACGACCATGCGGTCGAGCGCATCGACCGGACATTCAGGCGTGTCGGGATCGAGCGCGCCGATCCGTCCCTGGTCACCGATGAGATGCGTGACAACGTGCGCGCCATCGCCTCGTTCGGCGGCATCAGCGCGGCCCTCATGGATGCATTGCCGAAGCTTGAGATCATCGCCAGTTTCGGCGTCGGCTATGATTCGGTCGATGCCCGCCACGCTGGCGATCACGGCATCATGGTCACCAACACGCCCGATGTGCTGACCGAGGAGGTCGCCGACACCGCCATCGGCCTGCTGATCAACACCGTGCGCGACCTGCCGCGCGCCGAAACCTGGCTGCGCGACGGCAGCTGGCAGCGCAAGGGCAACTATCCCCTGAGCCGGCTTACCTTGCGCGGCCGCAGCGCCGGCATTTTCGGCATGGGCCGTATCGGGCTCGCCATTGCCCGCCGGCTGGAGGCGTTCGGATTGCCCGTCGCCTATCACAACCGACGCCGGGTCGAGGGCCTGTCCTATCCGTACCACCCGACGCTGAAGGCCCTCGCCGAAGCCGTCGACACGTTGATTTCGGTGGTCCCGGGCGGCGCCTCGACGGAAAAGGCGGTCGATGCCGAGATCCTGTCGGCGCTTGGCGCCAACGGCGTCTTCGTCAATATCGGGCGCGGCAGCACGGTCGACGAGGCGGCGCTTGCGACAGCCCTCGCCAACGGCACTATCGCCGCCGCCGGGCTCGATGTCTTCGCCGACGAGCCGAACGTGCCGCGGGCGCTGCTTGACGCGACCAATGCCAGTCTGTTGCCGCATGTCGGCTCCGCGTCGGAGCACACACGTCGCGCCATGGCGGATCTGTGCGTCGACAATCTGGTGTCCTGGTTCAGCGAGCGCCGGTCGATCACACCTGTGCCCGAGACCGCGCATGTGAAGGCGCGCGGCTGAGCGGTCGGACTGCCATATTTATTAACGTCAGCTTAACTCTTTGAAATCATTCTTCATCCTGTCCGTAAGCATGGATGAGGATCAGCATGAAAACGCTTTCCGCACTGATCGGAGCCGCCCTGTTTGGCGGCGTTCAGCTGTTTCATGGCGGCACCGGCGAAAGCGTCGCTGAAGAGGCCGCGCCGCCCGACACCTACAGGCTGGTCGCCAATGGTGATGAGGGGGTTTGCGCAATCAAACGCGGCGCCACCGTCTCGGACGGCCTGTCGCTTTTGACGGTGGCTCCGAACTGCCGCAGACTCATGCCGGGCATCGAGCGGGCGAAATTCTGGCGCGAGCAGGACGACGGCACGGTCGCCTTCAGCGTCAACGGCGTCGATCCGATCGTCACCTTCGCCGTCGCCGATGGCGACGGATTCGAATCCTACGCTCCCGCACTGCCGCTGCTGTCGCTGGCGGCCGCCGGGGACCCGAGCACCGACGACTGACTACTCCGCCGCCGCGCGGGCGCCGGCTTTGGCAGCCGCATGCAGGCGAACCGCGTCGCCGAAGGCCCGGAAGATCTTGGCCGAGTTACTATCCGACTTGACCCAGTATTCGGGATGCCACTGGACGCCGACCGCGAAAGCGCGGGCATCCTTTACAGAGACCGCCTCAACGGTGCCGTCGTGGGCCACGGCTTCGATCTGCAGCTTCGAACCAAGCCGGTCGATGGCCTGCCGGTGCAATGAGTTGACCTTGATCTCGCCAGCACCGAACACGCCGGCCAGGCAACTGCCAGGCTTGATCGAAATGGCCTGGTGGATGGCGAAGCGTTCGTCCTGATTGTCGCTCACCGGCGCGCGGTGGTCGAGCGAGCCTTCACGCTCCTGGATTTCGGTGCCCAGCGTGCCGCCCAGCGCCACGTTCATCTCCTGGATGCCGCGGCAGATGGCAAGCAGCGGCACGCCACGCTCGATCGCCTTGCGAATCAGCGGCAAGGTGGTGGCGTCGCGTGCCGGGTCATAGGGGCCGTTCGCCTCGCTGGCATCGCCGCCATAGAGGGAGGGGTCGACGTTGGATTTCGAGCCGGTCAGCATGACGCCGTCGACCGACGACAGCAGCTCATCGAAATCGAGCCGCTCGCCGAACGAAGGCACCAGCACCGGGAACACGCCGGCGCCGGCGATCGCCGCCTCCAGATATTGCTGTGGGGCGGCATGCCAGGTGTAGTTGTCGAATTGACGGACGTCGGTCGATATGGCGACGAGCGGCTGCTGCATGTTGGCTTTGTTTTCCATCTGGACCGGGGAATCCTGCCTTTAAAATAGGCGATCCCAGCACATTTTTCCATGACAAGTTTCGGTCTGTCGGATGGGCCACCAAACGGCCCGTTAGACTATAGTTGCAAGGCCCTGCGCACACGCCGTCAAATCAGGCCGCCGCGCTGGACTCGACTCCTTGCCCGTGTATTGTTTCGCCCAGCCGTGCGGGGCATCGAGCATGCCCCGCACGGCGGTTTTGTTGATCCAAAAGGGAGGACTTCATGGATCGTCGTTCATTCATCCGCAAGGCCGGGACGACCGGCGTTGGCGCCGCCGCGGCCGCCGCCACGCTCGCAGCACCCGCCATAGCCCAGTCCAATCCAAAGGTGACGTGGCGGCTGGCGTCGTCCTTTCCCAAATCGCTCGACACGATCTATGGCGGCGCCGAGGTCTTCTCAAAGATGCTTTCGGAAGCTACCGACGGCAACTTCCAGATACAGGTCTTCGCCGCTGGCGAACTGGTGCCCGGCCTTCAGGCGGCCGATGCCACCACCGCCGGCACGGTCGAGGCCTGCCACACGGTGGCATACTATTACTGGGGCAAGGACCCGACCTGGGCGCTGGGCGCGGCGGTTCCGTTCTCGCTCAACGCGCGCGGCATGAATGCCTGGCACTATCATGGCGGCGGCATCGACCTGTTCAACGAATTTCTCGCCACGCAAGGTTTGTTCGGCCTGCCTGGCGGCAATACCGGCGTGCAGATGGGCGGCTGGTTCCGCAAGGAGATCAACACGGTAGCCGACCTTTCCGGCCTCAAGATGCGCATCGGCGGCTTCGCCGGCAAGGTTGTGGAGAAGCTCGGCGTCGTGCCGCAGCAGATCGCCGGCGGCGACATCTACCCGGCGCTCGAAAAGGGCACCATCGACGCAGCCGAATGGGTCGGCCCCTATGACGATGAGAAGCTCGGCTTCTACAAGGTCGCGCCCTACTACTACTATCCAGGCTGGTGGGAAGGCGGCCCGACCGTCCACCTGATGTTCAACAAGGCGAAATACGAAGAACTTTCGCCGGCTTACAAGTCGCTGCTGCATACCGCCGCGCAAGCCGCCGATGCCAACATGCTGCAGAAATACGACTATCTCAATCCTGCGGCGGTGAAGCGGCTGGTGGCCGGCGGCGCCAAACTGCGTCCGTTCAGCCAGGAGATCATGTCCGCCTGCTTCGAGAAGGCCAATGAGGTCTACGCCGAAATGGAAGCCTCGAACGCGCCGTTCAAGAAGATCTGGGAATCCATCAAAGGCTTCCGTAAGGAGCACTATCTCTGGGCGCAGGTGGCCGAGTACAATTACGACACCTTCATGATGGTCCAGCAGCGCAACGGCAAGCTGTAGATCCAGTTGGAGAGGGGTTCGCGCCGGCTAATGACCGAAGTCTGCGCTGCCCCTCATCCGCCCGCCTCGGCGCCTTCCTTGCAACGCTCCTGATTGGCGAAACCGGTGATAACGGCGTCCTTCTCCCCGTCACCATATGGGGAGACGTGCCCGGCACGGCGATGAGGCGGCGTCAACTGCCGAAAGCCCGCACTTCAGTCCAGACCCGGCACCACCACCACCTTGACCTCGCCGGCGGCAGGCGGGTTGGCGATCACCGTGGCCGCCTCTTCCAGCGGCACCTGCCGGGAGATCAGCCGGTCGATCTCGATCGCGCCCGAAGCGATCAGCTCGGCGGCGCGGCGGTGCGTGTAGGGATTGAGGAAGGAGCCGAGAACCTTCAACTCGCGAAACAGAAGATCGAAGGGCTCGAACGCCGCCTTCGTGCCTTGCGGCACCACGCCGACGATGACGACCGTGCCGCCGGCCCTCGCCAGCCGCAGCGACTGCTCGACCGTTTCCTGGACACCTGCACATTCGAGCACCACGTCGACACCGCCGGGCACCAGTCCCGCTGGCCCGGAGATGGCATCGATGACGTCGGCGGCGCTCGCGTCGACCGTTGCCGTCGCGCCGAGCTCTTCCGCCAGCGCGCGCCGCGAAGCCTGGCGCGTCGACAGGATGATGGTCGTCGCCCCTGCAAGCCTTGCCAGTTGAATGGTGAGCAGGCCGATCACGCCGCCACCAAGTATGGCGACCGAGGAGCCGGGCTTGATCTCGGCCAGGTCCACGCCATGGAGGCAGCAGCCAAGCGGCTCGCAGAAGGCGCCATGGGTCGGCTTCAAGTCTGCGGGCAGGACAAAAGCCTGTTTCTGCGGCAGCACGACGTAGTCGGCGAAGCCGCCGTCGCGGTGGATGCCGATGGCATTGAGATTGCTGCACAAATTGACGCGGCCGGCATGGCAATGGCGGCAGCGTCCGCAGGCGATGTTGGGGTCGCCGGTGACGCGGTCGCCGATCGAGAAGCCGCTCACGGAATGCCCCATTGCCTCGACGATGCCGGAGAACTCATGTCCGGGTGTTACCGGCGGCCTGCAGGGAAAGTCGCCGTGGAAAAGATGCCGGTCGGTGCCGCAGACTCCGCAGGCCTCGATGCGCACCAGCAGATCGTCAGGCCCGGGAACGGGCTTGGCGACCTCGCGCAGCGTGATGCTGCCAACCGATTCCAGCCGTACCGCTTTCATGGTTTTGCGACCTCCGGCATCAGTTGAAGCTCGGCGGCTTCGACAGATCCGGCTGCGGCGCCGCCGGTTTGGCGGGCGCCGTGTCGCCGAAGTTCGGCGGTTGCGACAGGTCGGGTGCGGCAGGCGCGGCGGGCGGCGCGGCACCGTTGGCGGGTGCGGTTCCGCTCCCGGCCGGCGGCGTGCCGAGCGGCGTCAGTCCCGGCACCTCCGGCACCGTATAGTCGATCGTACCGGAATCGACCGCCGTGCCCTTGTAGTGCATCACCATTTGCGGGAAGGCGATGGTGAGCCCGATCATGATCACCTGGATGCAGACGAACGGCACGGCGCCCCAATAGATCTGGCCCGTGGTCACCGGCGCGATCTGCTTGCCGGTCAAGCGGTCGAGATAGGGCACCCGGGCGGCGACCGAGCGCAGGTAAAACAGCGCGAAGCCGAAGGGTGGATGCATGAAGCTGGTCTGCATGTTGACGCCCAGAAGCACGCCGAACCAGATCAGGTCGATGCCGAGCTTGTCGGCGGCCGGTGCCAGCAGCGGCACGATGATGAAGGCCAGTTCGAAGAAATCGAGGAAGAAGGCAAGCACGAAGACCAGGATGTTGACGCCGATCAGGAAGCCGACCTCGCCGCCCGGCAGCGAGGTCAAGAGATGCTCGACCCAGATGTGGCCGTTGACGCCATAGAAGGTGAGCGAGAAGACGCGCGCGCCGATCAGGATGAACAGCACGAAGGACGACAGCCTTGTCGTCGAAGCGAGCGCCTGCTTGACCACGTCCAGCGACAGCCGGCCTTTGATCGCCGCCATCGCCAGCGCGCCGACAGCGCCCATGGCGCCGCCCTCGGTCGGAGTGGCGATGCCGAGGAAAATGGTGCCCAGCACCAGGAAGATCAACGCCAATGGCGGGATCAGCACGATCACGACCTGCTGCGCCAGACGCGACATCATGTTGATTTTCAGGCGCTGATCGGCGATCGCAACGATATAGATCACGGCCACGCCGATACTGGCGCCGAGGATGTCGGCATTGTCGCCATGGGTCGGAGCGAGATAGCGGTAGGCCGCGTAGGAGATCGCCACCGTCGCCAGCAACGCCACCAGCAGCGACACGACGCCATGGCCGAGCGTGCGCGCTTCCAGCGGCAGCGCCGGCATCGAATTCGGCCGGACGATCGTCATGATCAGGATGTAGAGCATGTAGAGGCTGGTCAGCACGATGCCGGGGATCAGCGCGCCCGCATACATGTCGCCGACCGAGCGGCCGAGCTGGTCGGCGAGCACGATCAGCACCAGCGAAGGCGGGATGATCTGGGCGAGGGTTCCGGACGCGGCGATGACGCCGGACGCCAGCCGGCGGTCATAACCGTAGCGCAGCATGATCGGCAGCGAGATCAGCCCCATGGCGATGACGGACGCCGCCACCACGCCGGTCGTCGCGGCCAGCAGCGCGCCGACGAAGATCACGGCGTAGGCAAGCCCGCCGCGGATCGGCCCGAACAGCTGGCCGATCGTATCGAGCAGGTCTTCCGCCATCCCCGATCGCTCGAGCACGATGCCCATGAAGGTGAAGAACGGGATCGCCAGCAGCGTGTCGTTCGACATCACCCTGCTGCCGTAGAAATTATCCGGCAACGCATGCAGCAGCGGCCAGGCTAGGTTGATCGAGCCGCCCGAATAGGGTGAGACCAGCACGCCGATGAAGAAGAACAAAAGTCCGTTGGCGGCGAGCGAGAAGGCGACGGGATAGCCGATCAGCAGGAAGAGGACCAGCGAGGCGAACATGATCGGCGCCATGTTCTGGGCGATGAACTCGATCACGAGCGTACCTCGCCAAGCGCCTTAGCCTCGTCTGCCAGTGCCTTGGCTTCGAGTTCCGCCTGCTCATGCGCCGATATGAACGGGGTCGGGTCGTCCATGTCGCCGCGCATGATGGCGATCTTCTTGATGATCTCGGAGATGCCCTGCAGCGCCAGCAGGAAGAAGCCGACCAGCAGGATCGCCTTTGCCGGCCAGATGATCAGCCCGCCGGAATTGTTCGACATTTCGCCGCTGCGGAACGACAGCGACACATAGGGGACGAAATAGATCACCATCAGCGTCACGAACGGCATCAGGAAAAAGAGATGGCCGAGAAGGTCGATCCAGTGCTGCACGCGGCGCGGGAACAGGCCGTAGACGATGTCGATGCGGATATGGTCGTTCTGCTTCAGCGTATAGGCGGCCGCCAGCATGAAGGCGGCGCCGAACAGGTACCATTGCAGCTCCAGCCATGCATTCGACGAGGTGTCGAACACCTTCCGGATGATCGCGTTGGCGGCGCTCACCAGGATTGCCAGCAGGATCAACCACGATATCCATTTGCCGATGAACTCGTTCACACGGTCGATCGTCCTGGATAGAGCGAGAAGCCCTGCCATGCATTCCTCCCTTGTTGTCCGAGGCGCGACGGCTCCCCTTGTTTTCCGCCGCGCCGCTGTGGCCCAACGGTATGCCGTGCGTGGCAGGACGGGTCAACACAGGAGCGGCGCTGTCAACGCGGTTGTGAGACGAGGGAGCGAACAAAGCGCCGGCCGACGGCGCACGGTTTGGAAAACCGGAACCGGCTACTGGCAGGGTTCGTTGGCAAAATCAAAGGGTTAAGACGGTCGTTTCGTATCCGAAACAAGCTACCGGCGGCCGGCGTCATGCAACCAAAGTCTGATGCGGATCAGGCGATCTTGGTCTGGTCGCGACCGGCGCCGATCAGCACCAGCATGGCGACGAGGAACAGGTACATCCACGCGTCGCGCCATTCCACGGGGAAATAGCCGGCCCACAGCGACTCGGCCATGCCGAAGGCGGCAGCGCCCAGGGCCGCCCGCGGCGGCGAGAGATAACCGCCGACCGCCGTCACGAACAGGATCTTCAGCCCGTAGACGAGGCCGGAACCGAAACTGACATTGCCGTAATAGAGGCCGGCCATGACGCCGGCCAGCGCGGCGCAGAAACCGCCGAACAGCACTGCGTGGCGGAACACGGCGCGCACGTCGACGCCGCACATGGCGGCCGCCTTGGGATCGTCGGAGACGGCGCGCCAGCGCCGGCCGAAATTCGAATGGGCAAAGGCCCATGCGGCAAGCGCCACCGCCGCCAGCACCACGGCGCAATCGAGCAGCTGGATCAGCGTCAATGTCGCCTTGAAGCGGGCATCCTGCGCGAAAACGACAGGCTGCGCCAGCATAGGCGGCAGCCACAGATCATGCGTGTCGGCGGCGATGCGGCTTGCTTCCGACAAAACCAGCAGGATGCCGAGCGTGGTCACCACGATCGCGTTGGGCGAGCGGTCGGCCAGCGGTTCGAAGACGCTGCGCGACAGGACGCGGCTGATGAGCGCGGCGTAGAGGAAAGCCGCTACGACGCCGAGCACCACCGCCGCCGTCAGCGTCAGCCACAGCACCTGGTAGCCGAAGGCGGCGGTCAGGATCATCGTCTGTCCGCAAAAGGCGAACAGCGCGCCATAGGCCAGGTTGGTGCGGTGCAGGATGCCGTTGGTCAGCACATAGCCGAACGCCAGCAGCGCATAGAGTGCGCCTGAATGCAGTCCGTTCAGGACCTGCTGGAACAGATACAGCATGCGAAAATCCTCGGGCCATGTCGCCCAAAGCGAGCGGCAATACCCCCTTCGGGGCAGACTTGCATCGTCGAATCTAACTTGTCAAATGCGATTTATCGGTTAGATTTCGGACATGACGGTATCCTGGACCCCGCACCGCTTCACCGGCGGCCTGCTCGCGCTCGACACGGCGAACACCGTCGTGCTGCGTGCCGATCCGGAGAGGACCTTCGACCGTTTTGATGATCCGCGCGAGATCGCCCGCTTCGCGGACGCGGCGAGCGGCTTTCGCGCCGCCGAGCTTGGCGGCAGGCGGCTGGCGGTCTCCGCGCCGGCTGCAATTGCGCCCGTCGTGCTGGCGATCCGCGAGGCGACCGACCGGTTGTTTCGCCGCACCGTGTCGAAGGGCGCCGTCGCCACCGATCACCTCTCAGGCTTCCTGGCGGCCTGCGCTGACGGTCTTGCCGGCAGCCGGACCGAGATCGCGGCGCCCGGAAAGCCGTTCGGCAATCCGGCAACGCCGATCGCTTTCGAGGCGGCACTGGCGGTTTCCGCCTTGTCGCTGCTGCGCGAGGACACGGTCGCTAGGCTCAGGATCTGTCCCAATTGCTCTTGGCTGTTCGTCGACCGGAGCCGCAATTCCAGCCGCCTTTGGTGCGACATGGCGGTCTGCGGCAACCGCCAGAAGGCAAGCCGTCACTATCGCCGCCGCAAGGCGGCCAATGAGGTCAACAATGTCCAGGATTAGCTCTCGTTCAGCCCTGCTCGGCATGGCGCTGATCGCGGCGGTGGCGCTCGGCGCCTGCCGCGACACCGGCAAGGACGGTGAAGGCAAATTGTTCGAGATCTCGGGCAAGATATTCGTCTTCAACTATCGTCTCGCCAGGGCGACGTATGTCGTGACGTTGCGGCCCTTGCGACCGATGGGAGACGGCCAGGTCGCGGTCGCCAGCTTCCAGGATCCGGCCGGCGGCGCGCCGTTGGTGGTCGAGCAGAAGGTCTGGCCCAAGCTCGACAAGGTGACGCTGGAGAGCCCGGCCTTGACCTGTGTCGTCAAGAACAAGCCCTATGCGATCGCCATCAGCATCAAGGGCTCCGACGGCGCGGTCCTGCAGAAGATCGACACCACGCTGATGTCGACCGAAGACCAGTCCATCCTGCCCGACCGGCCGCTCGTCATCGACCAGCTCTACACCGCCAATCCCGATCTGGTCGGCCATCCCGACGGCAAGCTGCCGGGTGAGCCGAAGCCGGACTGCTCCAAGGGCATCTGACGCTCGCCGCCAAGCCCGAAGACAAGCGAAATTTTCGTGCGCCGGACACTGTTCGCGGGGCGATTTCATACCAGGCAAGAGACGACGGCGGATCGTTCGTTGCGCGTTGCCTGGCACGTCCGATTTCGTTTGACCTGTCTTGCAAGGGGAGAAAGGATGCGTCATGCGATCCCGACGTTGGCTGCCTGCCCCCGCGCGGCCTCCGCAGAGGAAATGCCTGATGACGCTGCACGACGTCGCGCTCGACGACAAGTTCGACCTGGGAAAGGAGCGCATCTTCCTGTCCGGCGCCCAGGCGGTCATCCGCATGCTGCTGATGCAGCGCGAGCGCGACCGCCGCGCGGGCCTGAACACGGCAGGCTTTGTCTCCGGCTATCGCGGTTCGCCGCTGGGCGGTCTCGACATGCAGCTGTGGAAGGCGAAAAAACAGCTCGCCCAGGCCGACATCGTCTTCCAGCCCGGCCTTAACGAGGAACTCGCCGCCACCGCCTGCTGGGGATCGCAGCAGACGGAACTGCTGGGCGAAGGCACCCATGACGGCGTTTTTTCGGTCTGGTACGGCAAGGGCCCGGGGGTCGATCGCTCCGGCGACGTCTTCCGCCACGCCAATCTGGCCGGCTCGTCGAGACATGGCGGCGTGCTCGCTTTGATGGGCGACGACCACATGGCCGAATCCTCGACCAACGCGCATGCCACCGAATTCCTGTTCGTCGACTCCATGGTGCCGATCCTCAACCCGGCCGGTGTCCAGGAAATAATCGATTACGGGCTCTACGGCTTTGCCATGTCGCGCTTCGCCGGCACATGGGCGGCCATCAAATGCGTCAAGGACAACATCGAATCGACGGCCTCGGTAGACGCGTCGATCGAGCGGCTGAACATCGTCATTCCCGAGTTCGACATGCCACCCGGCGGCCTCAACATCCGCCACGAGATCGACATGCTCGGCCAGGAGGAGCGGCTGCATGAGTACAAGCGCGCCGCCGCGTCCGCCTTCATCCACGCCAACGGGCTGAACCGCGTCGTCTATTCGGGCGGCCGCAAGCCCAGGATCGGCATCATCACCATCGGCAAAAGCTATCTCGACGTCCGCCAGGCGCTGGAGGATATCGGCATCGACGAGGCGGCCGCCAACCGCATCGGCGTGCGGCTGTTCAAGGTCGGTTGCCCCTGGCCGCTCGATTTCCAGCACATTGCCGAGTTCGCGCGCGGCCTCGACACCATCGTCGTCGTCGAGGAAAAGCGTTCGCTGATCGAGGTGCAGCTTCGCGAAAGCCTCTACGGCACCGCCATTCAGCCCGTCATCGTCGGCAAGAAGGATGAGCGCGGCGATTGGCTGTTTCCGGCCAAGGGCGCGCTCGACCCCAATGAGATCGCCATCGCGCTTGGCGAGAGGATCGTGAAAACCATCGGCCCGTCGGAAGAGATTTCGGCGCGGGTGGCGAAGCTACGCCAGTTCCAGGCGATGCTCGCCGACACGTCGGACATCGGCTCGCGCACGCCCTTCTTCTGTTCCGGCTGCCCGCACAATTCCTCCACCAAGGTGCCGGACGGCTCGATCGCCGCGGCCGGGATCGGCTGCCATTTCATGGCGCTGTGGATGGATAGGAACACTGTCGGCTTCACCGCGATGGGCGGCGAGGGGGCGCAGTGGGTCGGCCAGGCGCCCTTTTCCAAGCGCGATCACATTTTCCAGAATCTCGGCGACGGCACCTACAATCACTCCGGCACGTTGGCGATTCGTTTCGCGCTGTCGTCCGGCGCCAACGTCACCTACAAGATACTCTACAACGACGCGGTGGCCATGACCGGCGGCCAGCCGCATGAAGGCGGCCTGACGGTGGACATGATCGCCAGGCAGGTGCGGGCCGAAGGCATCGAGCGCATTGCCATCGTTACCGACGAGCCTGACAAATATGCCGGCAAGGTCGAGTTCCCGGCCGGCGCCACCATCCATCACCGCGAGGATCTCGATCTCGTCCAGCGTGAGCTGCGCGGCGTCAGCGGGGTTTCGATCCTGCTCTACGACCAGACCTGTGCCGCCGAAAAGCGCCGCCGCCGCAAGCGCGGCACCTTTCCCGATCCCGACAAGCGGGTCTTCATCAACGAATTGGTCTGCGAGGGCTGCGGCGACTGCGGCGTCCAGTCGAACTGCGTCTCCATCCAGCCGGTCGAGACCGAGTTCGGCCGCAAGCGCCGGATCGACCAGTCGAGCTGCAACAAGGATTTTTCCTGCGTCAATGGCTTCTGCCCGTCCTTCGTCACCGTGCATGGCGCCAAGATCCGCAAGGCCGAAGGCATCGCCGGCAAGACCGATCCGCTCGACGGCGTTCCAGCAGCCGCCGAATTCCCGCTCGGCGAACAGGGCTGGGCGGCGATCATCGACGGCGTCGGCGGCACCGGCGTCGTCACCGTCGGCGCCGTACTCGGCATGGCGGCTCATCTCGAAGGCAAGGGCTGCGGCATGATCGACATGGCCGGCCTTGCCCAGAAGGGCGGCTCGGTGTTCACCCATGTCCGCATCGCCCGCACGCCCGATGACATCCACGCCATCCGTGTCTCGGCCGGCAAGGCCGATCTCGTGCTCGGCTGCGATCTCGTCGTGTCGGGCGCCAAGAAGGTGCTGGCCGCGGTGCGCGAGGGCCACACCATCTTCCTCGCCAACACCGCCGAGATCATGCCGGGCGAGTTTGCCCGCTCGGCCGATTTCTCGCTGCCCATCGAGCGCCTGAAGAGGGCGATCCGCACTGCTGCCGGCGACGACAAGGCGCATTTCTTCGACGCCACCCGCACCGCCACATCCCTGTTCGGCAATTCGCTGGGCGCCAACATGTTCATGCTCGGCTTCGCCTTCCAGCATGGCGGTCTGCCGCTGTCGGCGCAAGCCGTCGAAAAGGCGATCGAATTGAACGGCGAGGCGGTGGGGATGAACATCGCCGCCTTCCGCTGGGGCCGCCGCGCCGCGCATCAGCCGGATTTCGTGCGTGGCCTCGTCGCCCAGCCGGGCAAGGACGGCCAAGCCGCCACGATTGCCCAGACGCTGGACGAGATCATTGCCCGCCGGGTCGCTTTCCTCTCCGCCTATCAGAACGCCGCCTATGGCAAGCGCTACGCCGGCAGGATCGCTGCCCTGCGCGCGGCCGAAGCCAAGGCCGCGCCCGGTTCGATTGTCGTGACCGAAGCGGCGGCCAGGAACCTGTTCAAGCTGATGGCGATCAAGGACGAATACGAGGTGGCGCGGCTCTATACCGACGGCTCCTTCGCCGCCGAGCTCGGCAAGCAGTTCCAGAGTTACGAAAAACTCGAATTCCATTTGGCGCCGCCCATCCTGGGCCGTCGCGGCAATGACGGCAAACCGAGGAAATCGAGCTTCGGCCCCTGGATGATGAAGGGGTTCCGCGTGCTGGCGGCGATGAAAGGCCTGCGCGGGACGCCGTTCGACCTGTTCGGCTATTCCGCCGAACGGCGCATGGAGCGGCAGTTGCTGGCGCAATATGAGGCCGACCTGCAACGCGTCGCCAGCTCGCTGGCGCCGGACACCATCGAGGCCGCCACGGCCCTCGTCTCGGTGCCGGCGCTCATCCGCGGTTACGGTCATATCAGGCAAGCCAGCGCCCAAAAGGCGGCGGGTGAGCGCCAAAGGCTGCTCGAGCGCCTGTCCGGCACATCAGCGAGGGCGGAACTCCAGGCCGCCGAGTGATGGATACGGCTTGTTTACCTGATCTCGAGTTTCACTACATTCCGTAACGTCACCCGCCTTGACGGCACGGGTAAAGCGGCCATTCTAAATCTTTCTTAAGGCGAATATGGCACTGCTTGACTCCCCCAGGGTTGGGATTCAGGCGTTGAATCTGAGAAAAAAGAACGAGATCCCTGTCGACGTCTACATACCGTTCGTGGAAACCTTGTTTCGCGACGGACTGACGCTATCGATCGGATTCTTTGCCCAGACCTTGCTGGTGGTGCTCGTTTACTGGAAGACCAGGGATCCGGCCTATCTCGCCGTGACGGTTGGCTTTCTGACGGTTGCTTTCCTGCGCCTGCGCAACATCCGAAAATACCGGAATGCACCGTCGCCCAGGAGCTGGGAAGAAGCGCGCCGCCGCGAGAACGACTACATCCTCTACGGCTCGATGCACGGTTTCATGCTGGGCACGTTCTGCCTCGTCGGCATCTATCTTGCCTATGACGGCTTCGCCGAGATCGCGGCCGTCTGTGTGACGCTCGCCTCCGCCACGTCGATCGCCGGCCGCAATTATGGCTCGCCCAGGATGGTGATGATCTTCATCATGACCATGACCTGGCCCATTTCGCTGGGCTTCATCCTGCGCGGGGACCCCTATCATTTCATTCTCGGCCTGCTTTCGGCGCCGTTCCTGTTCGCTATCAAGCGCTTCGCTGACCTTGTCCGCGAGGTGCTTTTCGCCGCTTTGTCCGAGGAAAAGAAGGCGAACCGCCTCGCCCAGCGTTTCAATCGCGCGCTGAACACCATGTCGCACGGTCTGGTCATGCTTGCCCCGGACGGCCGGGTGGCGGTCGCCAACGCCGAGGCCGCGCATCTGATGTCGCTCAAATCGGCCGATGCGCTGCTCGGGCGCTCGATCCATGGCTTGCTGATGCGCGGCGTCGCCGGCGGCATGCTGGCGCCGAAGGACTGCCGCTACATCGAAGCACAGCTGACGCGGGCGCTGCGCGAAGGCCGCGACCGCAAGGTGCTCGTTTCGCTCGCCAACGGCCAGCACTACGAATTCTCCGCCCGCGAAGGCAGCCAGGAGCTGGGGGTCATCACCTTCGAGGACGTGACGGCGCGCGTCGAGGCGGAAGACAAGATCCGCTTCATGGCACGCTACGACAGTCTCACCGGCCTGCCCAACCGCGCCTATTTCCACGAACAGGTCGGCGAGGCCATGGCGTCGGGCGACCGTGACCGCATCTGCGGCTTGGCCGTGCTCGACCTCGACGATTTCAAGAGCGTCAACGACACGCTCGGGCACCCGATCGGCGACGGCCTGATCTACGCCGTCGCCGAGCGGCTTGCGGCCATTGCCGGGCCAAGCTTGACCGTCAGCCGTTTCGGCGGCGATGAATTCATGATCTTCTTCGACCGCATCGAGGATGAGAGCCATCTGGCCAGCCAGCTCGACGCGATATTCGCCGCCCTGCAAGGGGAGGTGGACGTCGCCGGCCACGGGCTGCGCATCCAGGCCAGCGGCGGTGCCGTGCTGTCACGGGTCAGGGATACCGACGTCGACGCCATGATCGTCAAGGCGGACCTGGCGCTCTATAAGGCCAAGGAGCTGGGCAAGAACGGCTGGCGGCTGTTCGAGGCCGCCATGGACGCCGCTTTCCGCAACCGGCAGCTGATGAAGGCGGACCTGCGCAGCGCGGTGGAAGGCAAGGCCCTGCGCGTCGTTTACCAGCCGATCGTGGCGATGAACACGATGCGCATAGCCAGCTGCGAGGCGCTGTGCCGCTGGGACCATCCCGATCTCGGGCCGATTTCACCCGGCGTCTTCATTCCGCTGGCGGAGGAAATGGGGATCATATCCGAGATCAGCACCTTCGTGCTGCAGGCAGCCTGCACCGAATGCGCCAAATGGCCGGACCACACCAGCGTCTCGGTCAATCTCTCCGCCAAGGATTTCCGCAACCGGGACGTCATCCAGAAGGTTCGCGACGCACTGGCCAGCTCCGGCCTTGCCGCCGGCCGGCTGGAGATCGAGGTCACCGAAACGGCGCTGCTCGACGACAAGTCGCTGACACGCCAATATATCGAGGAACTGAAGCAGATCGGTGTGCGCATCGCACTCGACGATTTCGGTACCGGCTATTCGAGCCTGAGTTATCTGCACAAGCTGCCGCTCGACAAGATCAAGATCGACCGCTCTTTCCTGATGGACGTCACCCAGAGCAGGCGCTCGCTGGAGCTGCTGAAAGGCATTGTCAATCTGTCACGGCCGCTTGGGCTTTCGGTGACCGTCGAAGGCGTTGAGACCTTCGAGCAGCTCAAGATCCTCGCCCTGGAGGTCAAGCCGGATCTTGTGCAGGGCTTCCTGTTCGGTTCGGCGCTCAGTGCCTCCGGTATCGAGACCATGTCGAGCACGGTTTGGCCTTTCGCCAAGGAGATCAAGAGTGCCAAACGGGCGGCTCGCGGCTGACGCGGCTGCGGAACGTTCTGATTTTAGTAAAATTTGGCTGGTAGTTAACGTTAACGATCAGTAAAGAGCGTTCGGCTCATTTTCATCTTTACATACCGTGGTGCTGTCGTAGTGTTGAGATACGGCGGCATTTACGGGGTTAGTTCATGGATGCGAAGTTGACGGCGCTTCGCCAAGTGGCAAGCGTGAGCGAAGAAAATTCCTCCGACAATATGTCGAGCTTTGCCAGAAATATTTCGGCAATGCTGGAGCGCACCGAGTATCGCCGTTGCGACAAGGGCGAGGACCTCGAGGATATCTATCGGTTGCGCTACAAATCCTATCGCTTGAGCGACATGGTTCCGGAGAATCCGGATCATATTATCCATGACGACCTCGACGAAGCCGAGAACTGCTCGAAATTCGGCATCTACATCGATGGCGAGCTGGTCAGCACGTTACGCATCCACCATGCGTGCAGCGCCACACCGCAATCGCCGTCCACCACGGTCTATGGCGACATATTGCGGCCGATGCTGGCCGCCGGCGCGCATTTCGCCGATCCGAGCCGCTTTGCGGCCGATCCGGACTGGTCTAGGGCCTATCCCCAGATCCCCTATCTGACGCTTCGTCTTGCCGGCATGGCCTGCTTCTATTTCGACGCGCCTTACTGCCTTTCCACCATCCGCCCCGAGCATGCCGGCTTCTATCGCCGCATCTATTGCTCCGAGCAGATCGGTGAATTGCGCGACTATCCAGGCCTGAACTACAAGGTCGTGCTCTATCGGGCCAACGTCGAAGAGATCCGCGAGCGCTCCTTCTCCCGCTTCCCGTTCTTCCGCTCGACGCCGATGGAGCGGCGTATGCTGTTCGAAACGCCGGGCGCGGGCGAACTGGCGCCGCTGACCATCCTGCCGACCGCAAAGTATTTCCGCGAAGCCGCGTGATATCGCTCCGCGACTTCCGGCACTGCGCCAATGTCCCGGGCCGATGGAGCTTTTCGGTCGCTGCGACGTTTGGTTGACGCGCTGGCGCCAATCGTCCGCGCAAACGAGAAGCTTTGTCTCCTTCAGCAGGCCAGCGCCGAAAGGAAGCCCATATGACCATCTCCACCCTTGCGCTCACTCCGCTCATCTCGCTGATCGCCGGCGTGCTGATCCTGGTCATGCCAAGGCTGCTGAACTACATCGTCGCGCTGTATCTGATCATAGCCGGCCTGCTTGGATTGTTTCCCCACCTCGCCGGCTGAAGCGAGCGAGCACGGTTGACGCGCCAGCCGGCTTCGTCCGGGATTGCGCAAGCAGCCGGAGCGGTTCGGCGATTCTGCCGAACGCAGGAGCGCTTTGTTTCAAATTTCCCTTGAGGAAGTTGTCGGCTGCGATGCGGCAATAGCGCCATTGCTCTCGGCGCGGCTTTTCGCTATGTGCCTGAAAGATGTCTTCGAAGGGGTATTCCTATGGCTGAGCACACGCCGACCGGTCCTGTCGAACTGGGCGCGAAGATGGACTATGCCGAGCACGACCGCACCTATGCGGGCTTCCTCATGCTGGCCAAATACGGATCGCTCTTCTGCGGCGCCATACTTCTGGCGATGGCTTTCGGTTTCTTCGCGGGCGGCTTCTTCTCGGCGACTATCCTGTTCGTCCTGATCATGGCCCTCGGCGCCTTCATTCTGCGGTAGTCTTTCCAAAACCCCATTGCCTTTGACGTCGCCGGACGCCCCGGCCGACATTTTGCGCAAACAGGTTCCAGCCGAAAGGATCATGCGGTGGGACAGACGGTTTTCATCCCTCGTGAGCTCGATGCGGACGAGCCGCGCGTCGGTGCTTCGCCCGATACGGTGAAACGGCTGGCCGGCCTGGGTCTTGAAGTGATCGTGGAGGCCGGTGCCGGCACGCGGTCGCGCATTCCCGATGAGGAGTTCGCCAAGGCGGGCGCTTCGATCGGCAAGGCCAGCGATGTGGCCAAGGCCGACGTGGTGCTGAAGGTGCGCCGGCCGACGGATGCGGAGCTGAAGAGCTACAAGCGCGGCGCGGCCGTCATCGCCATCATGGATCCCTATGGCAACGATGCCGCCGTGGCGGCGCTGGCCAAGGCCGGGGTGACGGCCTTCTCGATGGAGTTCATGCCGCGCATCACGCGCGCCCAGTCAATGGACGTCCTGTCCTCGCAGGCCAACCTTGCCGGCTATCAGGCGGTGATCGACGCGGCGGCCGAGTATGACCGGGCGCTGCCGATGATGATGACGGCTGCGGGCACGGTGCCGGCGGCGAAAGTGTTCATCATGGGCGTCGGCGTCGCCGGCCTGCAGGCGATCGCCACCGCGCGCCGTCTCGGCGCGGTCGTCACCGCGACCGACGTTCGCCCCGCCGCCAAGGAACAGGTCGCCTCGCTTGGCGCGAAGTTCCTCGCCGTCGAGGACGAGGAGTTCAAGGCGGCCGAGACATCAGGCGGCTACGCCAAGGAAATGTCGAAGGAGTACCAGGCCAAGCAGGCGGCTCT
>NZ_JAIUGT010000015.1:0-123086 GCF_020164675.1 Mesorhizobium sp. ESP-6-2 | reverse complement strand
GCGCACCGCCCTCGTTCGTGAGGCGTATATAGTCGCCACCCTGACAAACTGTCAACACCGATCTCAGATGTTTTTGAATTTTTTGCGACAGAAATTTCAGGCCCGATTTGTCGATAGCTGGCTGCCGTTGGGGAACAGGACGTCAAGGAGTATCCAGCCACGAAGGAGCCCTATTGCCGCCGCATTGCCGTTCGACACCAGCACCAACAAAGCGGGCGCAGCGCAGCGGCGCGGTGCCTCTTTTGAGAGCCTCATATAGAGGTGTGCGATGAGCCCTCGATAGGGGGAACGCCGCCCTCTTTGCAGAGCGCTCTATAAGAGAAGCGCGCGAGGGGAATTCGACCGGGGCCCGAGGCTTCGTTGACTTAACCTGCCGTGACAGGCAAATGTCATGGCCACAACAAAAGCGACAAGCCGTTCCGCCCGGGGAAAAAGCAGCCTTTCTGGATGCCAGATACGGAAGATGTCATAGCCGAACTCGGCAACGAGCCGCCGCTTATTGCGGACGGCCGCAGTGGCCCCCCCGACCGGCGCGAGGTTTCCGCGCGCTGGCTGTCGGGCACGTTTTTGACCGGCGTGACCTCAAGCGTGCTGATGGGCGTGGCGCTGTTCGCCGCCCTCGACGGGCGCCAGCAACTGGCGACGCCACCTGAGATCGCCGAACTGATCGGCCTCGCCGGCAATGGCGATTCGGGCGAGATGGCCAAGACCACCAGGCTGGTGGCGCCACGCCAGATCGCCAAGGCCAAGGATCGTCGACGCATGGAAGTGTCGATGGTCACCAAGGTCGGCGACCGCGATGTCATCCACACCATGCCTTTCGTGCAGATCAAGATGGCATTGGCGGCCGGCCATACCACCAACCGACCCTACCCGCCCTTTGATCCGATGCAGGTGTTCGGCGACGACGGTGACGACGCATCGGCGCAACCGGCGACGGCCGCCGCTACGCCGGGCCAGATCTACGGCACCAAGGTCGAAAGCGAAATGAGCCTGAAGACCGTCGATTTCCCCATTGAAACGGCTTCCTTCGATGAAAAGAGCGACCTTTCCGCCGACGAGGTGGAAAAGGTAGTGCGCGAGGCCGGCACCGATCTCAGCGACGGCGCCGTCCAGGTCGCTTCGCTCCACTATGTCGACCCGCAGCGATTTGGCGAGGCCTTTGCCGAGAGCATGGCCGGCTCCTACGACGTCAGGATCGTGCCGGAAAACGTTTCGGTCGCGCCGCGTGCCAACGCCGACGATCAGGCACCGGCCTTCGCCGAGGAAATCATCCCTTTCACCAAGGATCTCGCCATCACGGAAGCCTTCGCAGATTCGGGCTATACGGGCGAGGACGCCGCAGGCATGGCCGAGGCGATCACCAAGCTCTTGAATGCCCCGGCGCTCAAGGCTGGAACCGTGCTGCGTGTCGGTCTCGAGGTTCATGGCGACGCCGCCAAGGTCGTGCGCACCAGCGTCTACGACCGGACCCAGCATATCGTCACCATAGCGCTCGACGATCGCGGCCAGTATGTGCCCGCGCAGGAACCGGAGCCCAATCCGGAGTTGCTGACGGCGTTCGATGATTCGTCGGCGCCGGTGGTGGTGCGCGGTAACCTGCCCAACGTCTATGACGGTATCTACCGTGCCGCCTATTCCTACGGCATGTCCAAGGCCATGACGCAGCGGCTGATCAAGCTGTTGGCCTCAGACGTCGACTTCCAGTCCCGCCTCAACCCGGCCGACCGTCTCGAAGTGCTGTTCTCGCAGCCCGACGGCGACGACCAGACCTCGGACAATTCCGAACTGCTTTACGTCTCGGCGACCTTCGGCGGACAGACGCGCAATTTCTACCGCTTCCAGATGCAGGACGGCAGCACGGATTATTTCGACGAGGACGGCTCGAGCGCCCAGCAGTTCCTGTTGCGCAATCCGTTGCCCGCCGGAAAGTTCCGCTCCGGCTTTGGCGCGCGCAGGCACCCGATCCTCGGCTATGTCCGCATGCATACCGGCGTCGACTGGGCAGCCCCCATCGGCACGCCGATCATCGCCGCCGGCAATGGCGTCATCGAGAAGGTCGGCTGGGCCGGCGGCTATGGCAAGCAGATCATCATTCGCCATGCCAACGGCTATGAGACCTCCTATAATCACCAGAGCGCCTTTGCCAAAGGCATCGAACCGGGCGTTCACGTCCGCCAGGGCCAGACCATCGGCTATCTCGGCCAGACCGGCCTCGCCACTGGCCCGCATCTTCACTACGAGTTGATCGTCAACGGCACCAAGGTCGATCCGATGCGCGTCCGCCTGCCGGTCGGCAAGGTGCTGAAGGGCGACGACCTTGTCGCCTTCAAGCGTGAACGCGAGCGCATCGACGACCTGCTGAAGCAGGAAGACAGTGATTCGCTAAAGGTCGCGAGCGCCAAGATCGAAGGATAGTTCCTTCGATCCACCCGTCAGTCGCGAGGATTTTCGGCGGGCCGGCGCCATGGCAATGATTCGCCTGAAATCGTCATCCAGGCGATGACAGCCGAAAGCAAGCAAAGCAGCGCCGTTACAAAGGAAACAGCCGAGAATGCGGCGTCGCTGGCGGCAAGCCTTGCCGCGTCGACAGCCGGGGCCAGTCCGGTCGACGCCGGTTCACCGAACCCCGGCACGCCGGGCAAGGCGCTGCCATCCAGGGCCTTCGCGTAGACCCAGGCGGCAAGCGACCCCATAGCAGCAACCGCGATCAGGCCGCCTATGCGCGAGACGGCATTGTTGATACCGGAGGCCGCGCCCGTATCCTTGTCTTCCACCGCCGTCATGATCGCGGTCGACAGCGGCGACACCACCAGCGCCATGCCGAACCCCATCAGCGCCATCAGCGGAAATGTTCCGGTCCAGAAATTGTGGATACCGGCATGCGTCAACAAGCCAAGCCCGGCGAAGGCGAAGGCAACCACCAGACTGCCGCTGGCGATCGGAAAACGCGGTCCGATCCGGTCGGACCACTGGCCGACAGGCCCAGACAGCAGTGCGATCAATGCAGACAGCGGCAGGAAGATGAAGCCGACCTCGGCCGTGCTCAGCCCCCAGCCGGCGATCAAAAGCATGGGCAGGTAGAAAAGATTGGCCGACAGCGCGAAATAGAGGAAGAAGGTCGCGAGATTGGCGCCGGCGAAGGCGCCGATGCGAAACAGATTGAGATCGATCATCGGCTCGCGCTGCCGGCGCTCGTAGAAAATGAAGACGAAAAGCAGGACTACGCCGGCAACGATTGCCGAACCCGACATGAATCCGGCAGCCTCCGCGTTCATCGCCGTCAGCCCGTAGGCCAGCAACCCGAAGGCCAGTGTCGCCAGCGCCGCGCCGCCAAGATCGAGGCTGCGCTTTTCGGTCGGCCGATCCGCCGGGATCTTGGCGAGCAGCAGGTAGATCGAAACCAGCCCAAGCGGCAGGTTGATGGCAAATATCGCACGCCAGATTCCATTGCCGAGGGTCGACAGCACGAAACCGCCCAGCACCGGACCGAGCGCTGTCGTCAGCGCCGAAGCGGCGGCCCAGATGCCGATTGCGCGGCCGCGCTCCTTTTTCGGATAGGCCTTGGCGATGATGGCAAGGCTGCCCGGCACCATGATCGCCGCGCCGACGCCCTGGATTGCACGAAACGCGATCAGCACCGCCGGATTGGGCGCCAGCGCGCAGGCCAATGAAGCGGCGATGAACAGCGCGATGCCAGCGACGAATGCGCGGCGCAGGCCGAAGCGGTCGCCCGCAGCACCGCCGGCAAGGATGAGCGCCGAAAGCGTCAGCGCGTAGGCATTGGATATCCACTGTGCTTGCGCCAGGCTGGCGCCGAGATCGACGCGGATTGCCGGCGTGGCGATGGCAAGGATCGAACCGTCGATGAAACCAAGCGCTGAAGCCAGGATCGCGGCGATCAGCACATAGCGCCGCTGCGACTGCGGGCAGAACGTACCGTTGGCGGTCGGCGGCGGGACGGCAGCGGCTTTGCTCGGTGAATGCATGCAACCTGCATAAACCCGCAGCGCGCCCGCAACAACCAGCCAGCGGTCCCGGTCGTTGAAACCAGCTGCGCTGCGACCTGGCCGCATTGGCAGGTGCCGGCTCACCCAGGTGCAAACAAATACCGGCATGCTAAGCTTTGCACGCGGCATCGGACGGGAGCCGATCAGACAGGAGAGAAAATCGATGAAGCGACCGCTCGAACCATCCCAGTCCGGGCTCCACCGCGTCGTCGGGCTGACCGACGGCGTCTTCGCCATCGCGCTGACCCTGATCGTTCTGGAGATTCGTGTGCCGACGCACGAGGCGATCCATTCCGAAGGCGATCTCATCGACGCCGTCCTGGCGTTGGCGCCGCGCTTCCTGACCTATGCGCTTTCCTTCCTGACGCTGACCATCTTCTGGTTCGGCCAGCAGGCGCAGCATGGGTTGATCACCAGATCCGACAGGCGGCTGGCGACGCTCAATTTGTGCTTTCTCGCCTTTATCGCCCTGTTGCCGTTCTCGACCGATCTTCTGGCCGACTTCCTTGAGTTCAGAACCGCGGTCGCCGTCTATTGGCTCAACCTGCTGATGCTCGGCGTCACTCTGATCGCCAGCTGGCACTATGCGGAGAAAAATGGCTTTCTGGCGGATGATGTCGACGCCGAAACCAAACGCACGGTCCACCTGCGCATCGTCAAGGCGCAGCTTCTGTGGGCGGTCGGCGCCCTGCTCTGTCTGGTTACCCCGCTGCTCAGCGTCGGCTTCATTCTCATGGTGCAGCTGATTTATGCCGCGACACCGAGCGCGAAATGGTTGCGCAGGATTATCGGGTAGAGCAATTCCAGGAAAAACGTGGCGGTTTCCCGAGAAAAACGTGTAGCGCTGGAGCGGCTCGGAAGTCTATCGAACACTGAACCGCTCTAACCAGCGACGAACGCCGCATGGTCTCAGTCGACGAATTCCACCGTCACGCCGGGCGAAACCAGCTTGGCCAGTTCGCGGGCATCCCAATTGGTCAGCCGCACGCAACCATGGCTTTCGGTCTTGCCGATCTTCGAGGGATCCGGCGTGCCATGAATGCCGTAGGTCGGCTTGTCCAAGGCGATCCACACCGAGCCGACAGGGCCGTTCGGGCCGGGCGGAATGGTCAGGACCTTGTTGTTCTCGCCCTGTTTGAAATTGATGTTGGGATTGTAGGTGTAGTTCGGATCGAGCGCGACACGGGACACGGCATGAACGCCGGACGGCGACGGCGTGTCGGACGAGCCGATGGTGGCGGGATAGGCCGCGACCAGCTTGCCCGCCGCATCATAGGCAAAGACCTCTTTCTTGCCCTTGTCGGCGACGATGCGAGCCACCGGCGTCGACACCAGTCTGCCAAAATTGGCGACCTTGATGATCGTTCCGGGACGGTTGAAATTGGCTTCCGGGTTGAGCGCCTTGAGATAGTTCTCGTCCATGTGGAAGCGCTCGGCAAGCGCTTCGGCGACGGACGTATAGCCCATGCGGTCGAGCTGCGCCTTCTGGCTGTAATCTTCCGGGATCGACGCGACGTAGGGGCCGGCCGCATCCTCGGGAGTGATCGTGTAGTTGGCCAAGGCATCGCCGCCCGATTGTGCAAGGGCCGCCTGGATGCCGACGGCGTCGGTCGATCGCAGATTGCTGCCGGTGATCTGGTTGTAGGCCGCCAGCGCCTTGTCGACATTCGAACCGAAGCGTCCGTCGATGACGCCAGGCGAAGCGCCGCCGCGATCAAGCAGCACCTGCAGAGCCGCGACATCCTGGCGTGCTCCGAGCGAAAGCGACGGGTCGACCACAGTCTTGCCTCCCGCCTTCGGCGGTAATCCCGCCTCGTCTGCGGGCGCCGGCTGCGCGGCGGGAGCCGTGGGCTGGGCCGGCTCTATCGAGGCCTCGTTCAGCGGCTGGCGCTTGATGGAGGGCGGCGTTGCCGGCTGCGGCACTTCCGGATAGTTGTCCTCGTCGCCGCCGGGGGCCGGCGGGTAGGCCTCGACGGAATTGTCGCCATAGGGATCATATTCCTGGACGGGCGGCGCGATGACCCGGCCTTCGTCTTCCATCTGCCTGCGGCGGAAGCGTGCCATGTCTTCCGGATCGTCGAGATAGTAGCGGTCGTCGTCGGCGGGGACGCGGCCGAGTTCGCGCAGCCGTGTCTCGCGGCGCAGCGCGCGTCGGTCGAGCCTGGTCTGCGGCGGTTGGATGGCGATGACCTTGCCCGTGTCCGCATCGACGATGACGCGGTTGCCCCTGGCGTCGTAATAGATGTCGAGATTGCCGTCCTGGGCCAGCAGGATGCCGCCGTCATCAGCGGGGCGGACGACCCGCGGCGAAGCGTCCTCGGTCGGCGCGGCGAACGCGCTTGAAAACGCCAGTCGGGCCGCAAGTGCCGAAAGGGTGAAGATCGTCCGCAACATGGTGGGCAAACTCTCCGGTCCGTAATTGCCGTGGCCGGCGGCTTCCGCGCGTAGCGAGTCCTTCGCCAGCGAACCACCGCCCGACCATAAGGTTCCAATATGAACCGGGCATGAAGATGGCGGTTTTCCGGCGCCTCGAGGAATATCAGCTAAATGCATATCGTCCAAAAGCGGCCCGGTTTGGGGTGAACGACATGCATAGAACAAAGAGCTAAAGCGCGTCGCCTGAATCCGTCGAACGTGACGCGCTCTAGCCTCCGGCAAGTCCCAGTTCCTTTCGCGCCTGCTTCGTCAGCTTCAGCGCGACAAGACGATGGCTCTCGCGCAGATAATCCTTTAGCGCGCCATCATCCATGCTCTAGCTTGTCTGGCGCTGGATCCATTTCATGCCGCGTGAGGCAAGGTAGGGTGCGGGCCGCAAGCCCGGCTGCTCCTTCAGCACATCATAGGCAATATCGGAACATTTGAAGGTAATGGAAGGGTCGCGGCCCTCGCTCCAGCCGCCGATGGCAAAGACCTTGGCGCCGACCTTCCAGACATGGGCGCCGCCCCACTGGACGACATGCGATGTGGCGGGCAGCGAGGCGCAGAAGCCGTTATAGTCGTCCAGCGTCATGCGCGCTCCTGCCGAATGACATGAAAAAAACCGCGCGCCCTGCCCGGCGCGCGGCGTTCAATCAGGCTGCCGCTTCGGTCGCGACGACCGTCGGCTTCGAACGGAAGTTCAGCCGGTCGGAGCCGGCCGTTACCTTGACGGTCGAGCCGTCGAGGATCTCGCCGAGCAGGATCTTCTCAGCCAGCGGATCCTGCAGGTCCTTCTGCATCACCCGCTTCAACGGCCGCGCGCCATAGGCAGGGTCGTAACCCTTGGATGCCAGCCAGTCGATCGCCTCCTGGTCCAGCGACAGCGTGATCTTGCGGTCGACCAGCAGGTTTTCCAACCGCTTGAGCTGGATTTCGACGATGCGGCCCATATCCTGCCGGCGCAGCCGATGGAACAGGATCACCTCGTCGACGCGGTTGAGGAACTCCGGCCGGAACGACGCCTTGACGACGTTCATCACCTCGTCGCGAACCTGGTCGACATCCTGGTCCTCGCCCAGATTGACCAGATATTCGGCGCCGAGGTTCGAGGTCATGATGATCAACGTGTTGCGGAAGTCGACCGTGCGGCCCTGCCCATCGGTGAGTCGGCCGTCGTCGAGCACCTGCAGGAGCACGTTGAACACGTCGGGATGCGCCTTCTCGATCTCGTCGAACAGCACGACCTGGTAGGGCCGGCGCCGCACCGCTTCGGTCAGCGCGCCGCCTTCCTCATAACCGACATAGCCGGGAGGCGCGCCGATCAATCGGGCAACCGAATGCTTCTCCATGAACTCCGACATGTCGATGCGCACCATCGCGCTCTCGTCGTCGAACAGGAAGTTCGCCAGCGCCTTGGTCAGTTCGGTCTTGCCGACGCCGGTCGGGCCGAGGAACATGAACGAGCCGATCGGCCGGTTCGGATCCTGCAGGCCGGCGCGGGCGCGCCGCACTGCCTTGGAAACCGCTTGCACCGCTTCGCCTTGGCCGACGACGCGCTTGCCGATCTCGTCTTCCATACGCAACAGCTTGTCGCGCTCGCCTTCCAGCATCTTGTCGACCGGAATTCCGGTCCAGCGCGAGACGATGTGGGCGACATGATCGGGCGTGACCACTTCCTCGACCATGCCGGCCTTGCCGTCCTGGGCCTCGGCTTCCTTCAGCTTCTTTTCCAGTTCCGGGATCTTGCCGTAGGCAAGCTCGCCGGCGCGCTGGAACTCGCCCTTGCGCTGGGCGATGGCCAGTTCGTTGCGCGCCTCGTCAAGCTGCTTCTTGAGATCGGCGGCGAGCCCGAGCTTCTGCTTCTCGGCCTGCCACTTCGAGGTCATCTCGGTCGATTCCTCCTCGAGGCTGGCGAGGTCCTTCTCGAGCCGGGCAAGCCGGTCCTTCGAAGCCTCGTCCTTCTCGACCTTCAGCGCTTCGCGCTCGATCTTGAGCTGCATGATGCGGCGGTCGATCTCGTCCAGAGCTTCGGGCTTGGAATCGACCTGCATGCGAAGCCTCGAAGCGGCTTCGTCGACGAGGTCGATCGCCTTGTCCGGCAGGAACCGGTCGGCGATGTAACGGTTGGACAGCGTCGCCGCCGCGACCAGCGCCGAATCGGAAATGCGCACCTTGTGGTGCTGTTCGTATTTCTCCTTCAGGCCGCGCAGGATCGAGACCGTGTCTTCCACCGTCGGCTCCTCGACGAAGACCGGCTGGAAGCGGCGGGCGAGTGCGGCATCCTTCTCCACATGCTTGCGGTATTCGTCGAGCGTGGTGGCGCCGACGCAGTGCAGTTCGCCGCGCGCCAGCGCCGGCTTCAGGAGGTTGGACGCATCCATGGCGCCGTCGGCCTTGCCAGCGCCGACCAGGGTGTGCATCTCGTCGATGAACAGGATGATCCCGCCGGCAGCGGCAGTGACCTCGGAAAGCACGGCCTTCAGCCGCTCCTCGAACTCACCGCGATATTTGGCGCCGGCGATCAGCGCGCCCATGTCGAGCGCCATCAGCTGCTTGTCCTTCAGCGATTCCGGCACGTCGCCATTGACGATACGCAGCGCCAGGCCTTCGGCGATCGCCGTCTTGCCGACGCCCGGCTCGCCGATCAGCACCGGATTGTTCTTGGTGCGGCGCGACAGCACCTGGATGGTGCGGCGGATCTCGTCGTCGCGGCCGATGACCGGATCGAGCTTGCCGGCGCGGGCATCGGCGGTGAGATCGCGCGCGTATTTCTTCAGCGCGTCATAGCCCTGTTCGGCATTCGCCGAATCGGCGGTGCGGCCCTTGCGGACGTCGTTGATCACCTGGTTGAGCGCCTGCGCGGTGACGCCGGCCTTGGCCAGTATGTCTGATGTCTTGGCCGATTTCTCGACTGCCAGCGCCGTCAGCAGCCTTTCGACCGTGACGAAGCTGTCGCCGGCCTTCTTGGCCAGTTCCTCGGCCGTCGAAAACACCTTGGCCAGCGGCTGTGCCAGATAGAGCTGGCCGTTGCCGCCCTCCACCTTGGGCATTGCTTCGAGTGCCGTCTCGATGCCGAGCTTGACGTCGCGGACGCTGCCGCCGGCGCGCTCGATGAGCGACGCAGCCAGACCCTCGTCGTCATCGACGAGCACTTTCAGGATATGTTCGGGGGTGAATTGCTGGTGGTTGCGCGAGAGCGCCATGGTCTGCGCGGATTGGATGAAGCCGCGCACGCGCTCCGAGTATTTCTCGAGATTCATACCTGTCTCCTTCCATCACCGGCCCGCTTTGCGGCACCGGATCAGATTGCGGTGACGGACCCGCCCGTTGGAGCCGGGTCCAGTTGAGGCTGATATGGTGCGCAACCCGCGAACCCTCAAGACGTCTCGATGGCTGCGAAAGCATAATATTCCACAGCCGCGCAAACGAAAACGGCGGAGATTTCTCTCCGCCGTTAAATGCATGGAAGCGTCGCCGCTCAGTTGTCGATGTCGGCGACCGCTGTGTCGGCGTTGCCATTGTCCGTTGGCGCCGCGGCCACCTCGCCAGCGCCGGCATTGTCGTTGCCGCTGGTGATCTGGTCGGCATTGCCGCGCGGGCGGCGCGGGCGCCTCGGACGACGGCTGGGACTAGTCTCCGCGGCCGTCTCATTGAGTTCGGCCTGGGCAGCGAGCCCGGCCGGCGACAGGTTCTCGAACAGCGGCGCCGCCTGCTCGACCGGCGCGGCGGATTCGGCTGGCGTGGCGACCTCGGCCTGTTCGGCCGTCTCGTTGCGCTGCTGCTGGGCACCCTGCTCGGCGGACGAACCATAATCGCCGCGCTGGCTGTTCTGGCCATAGCCGCCATTGGGGCGGCGGTCGCGATGGCGTCCGCCATTGTTGTCGCGGCCGCCACTGTTGCGCCCGCCATTATTATCACGATCGCGATTATCACGATCGCGGCCGTTTTCCCGGTTCAGCGCGACTTCGGCCGGCATGCCTTCGATAACCGGCTGCGGACCCGCGCCGTGGTTGATCACCGGAACCGGCGCATCCGCAACGTTGTTGCCGGCGTTGCCGGCATTGTCGAACTCGTCACGATCCTCATCGCCATCATCGTCGAATTCGTCGCGATTCTGCTGGACGTTCTGGATCGGCATCTGCGCCTGCGCGGCGGCAATGATGCGATTATAGTGCTCGGCGTGCTGGAGATAGTTCTCCGCCATCACCCGGTCGCCGGAGCTTTGCGCATCACGGGCAAGGGTGGCGTATTTTTCAGCGATCTGCTGAGCAGACCCACGGATCTTCACGTCCGGGCCGTTGCTCTCGTAGTTGCGCGTCAGGGGATTTGGCCCCTTGCGGTTGTTGTTATTGTTGTTGTTGCCGCCGCCATTGTTGTTGCGACCGCGCATGCGCCTGTTCTGCTGTTGTGGCCTCATTCGACTCTCTTCATATTGAAATTTTCGAAAACTCTTCACGAACGGTGGCGCTCATGCAGCCAGCCGTTTCGTTTCTTCACCGGCGTTCGCCCGCATCAATTGCGTTGGCGCCACGTGCCATCCTGTTCCGGTTACATCACTTGCCGGACGATTCCCGCACGAAGCTTGGGCGTCGTTTGCGCAAGAAGGCAGCTATTTCCAAGGAAAACCGAATCGCTAAGAGCACTGCCTGCTTCGTCTCATCCGGTTAAGGCGACCCTAGCCGCATTCCCCGGCATTGCCAAGCGGTTTTTTTCGCACTGCGTCAAGGCTTTCCCCGTTGAAAGACAAGAACCCTGTCGTTTCCGCCGAGGTCGCCGAACGCACCGGCGACCGCATAGCCGAACGAGCGAAATATAGCGGTGACGTCGATGTGCTGTGTGTAGCCGATCTCGACCGCAATCCTGCTTCCGGCTTCCAGAAACTTAGCCGCCTCAGCGGCGATGACCCTGTAAGGGCCCAACCCATCCGCGCCGCCATCCAGGGCCAGGCGCGGGTCGAAATCGCGGACTTCATCCTGCAGATTTCCGATGTCTTCCGATCGTATATAGGGAGGGTTTGCGACAATTACATGGTATCGGCCAGAAACTTTTTCGAACCAGTCGGACAGCAGCGTCGTGAACCGGTCGCCAAGCCCCAATTGCGCAGCATTGCGCGTTGCTGTCTTCAGCGCCCCCTCCGAGAGGTCGACCCCTATGGCAACCGCTGCCGGCACGGCGCTGAGCAGCGCCAGCGCGACGGCCCCGGTGCCGGTTCCCAGATCGAGGATGCGGCACTCGCCCTCGCGCATGACGGTTGCCCTGACGAAGGGCAGTATGGCCTCGACCAGCGTTTCGGTGTCGGGCCGCGGCTCGAGCGTTTCCGGCGACAGCGACAGCCGCAACCCGTAGAACTCCCGATAGCCTAGTATGCGGTGCACCGACTCGCCGCCCGCGCGGCGCCTCAAGGCGCGGTCGATCTGGACAAGAGCGGCGGCATCGACCGCATGTTCGGGATCGGCAATGGCCTGCGTGCGGGTCGTGCCTGAAAAGTGCTCCACGATCAGTCTCGCATCGAGCGCGGGATCATCGGCCGCGGCCAGGCGCGCTCTCGCTGCCCGCAGCAGCGGCCCCAGTGCCTGGGGCAAAGGATCAGCCATCGAGGCCGATATCGGCGAGCAGCTTCGACTGGTGGTCGGCGATCAGCGCGTCGATGACTTCGTCGAGTTCGCCCATCATCACCCGGTCGAGCTTGTAGAGCGTCAGGTTGATGCGATGATCGGTGACGCGACCTTGCGGAAAATTGTAGGTGCGGATGCGCTCTGAGCGGTCGCCGGAGCCGACCTGAGACTTGCGCGATTCCGAGCGCTCCTCGTCGGCCTTGCTGCGTTCCAGGTCGTAGAGTCGGGCCCGCAGGATCTGCATGGCCTTGGCCCGGTTCTGGTGCTGCGATTTCTCCGCCTGCACCACCATGATGCCGGTGGGCAAATGGGTGATGCGCACCGCCGAATCGGTGGTGTTGACGTGCTGGCCGCCCGAACCCGACGCGCGCATCGTGTCTATGCGGATGTCTTCGGCCCGGATGTCGATGTCGACTTCCTCCGCCTCGGGCAGCACGGCCACCGTCGCCGCCGAGGTGTGGATACGTCCGCTGGCCTCGGTCGCGGGCACGCGCTGCACCCGGTGGACGCCGGACTCGAATTTCAGATGCGCGAAAACCCCCTTGCCGGAAACCGTGGCGATGATTTCCTTATAGCCGCCGGCGTCCCCTTCGCTGGCCGATACCGTCTCGAACCGCCAGCCGCGCGAAGCGGCATAGCGCTCATACATGCGAAACAGGTCGCCGGCGAACAATGCTGCCTCGTCGCCGCCGGTGCCGGCGCGGATTTCCAGGATGGCGTTCTTGTCGTCGGCCGCATCCCTGGGCAAGAGCAGGATCTGGATGTCCTTCTGCAACGCTTCGATGCGCTCATCGACCTCTGGCAGGTCGGCCTCGGCGAGCGCCCGCATTTCGGCATCGGTGCCCTTGTCGGCGAGCATCGCCTCGAGATCGGCCTGCTCCTGCTCGGCCGAGCGCAAGGCTCTGACCTTGGCAACCATCTCCTGGAGCTCGGCATATTCCGATGCCATCTTCACATAGGCATCCGGCGCCGGGCCAGCCGACATCTGCGCTTCGAGCATTTCGAAACGCTTGACGACTTGATCCATGCGGTCGCGGGGAAGGGAGATCATTGTAAAGGTGCTATAACGGAATTGAGCGGTCGTCGGCAAAGGCCTGCAGCAGCGCCCGCATCGGCAGCCCCTGGGCCGGCGCCATCAGATTGTCGTCGAAGAACGCTTTCAACGCCTCCAGCGGCAATTCGGTCAGCATCGCCTTGACCGGACCGATCGAAGCGGGCGACATCGAGATAGAGCGGAAACCGAGGCCGACCAACGCCATTGCCGAGATCGGCTTGCCGGCGAGTTCGCCGCACAGAGTGACGGGCGTGTGGTTGCGGGCGCCGGCATCGGCGATGGTCTTGAGCACCCGCAGGAACGGCGTCGACAACGTGTCGAAGCGATCGGAAAGCTGCGTGTTGCCGCGGTCGACCGCCATCACGAACTGGAACAGGTCGTTCGAGCCTACCGAGACGAAGTCGACCGCCTTCATCAACTCGTCGAGCTGGAACAGGAGGGACGGCACCTCCAGCATCGCCCCGAGCTTGAGGCTGGTCGGCAAATGATGGGCAAAGCGCGACAGATGCCGCACCTCGCGGTCGATGATTTCGCGCGCCTGGGCGATCTCGCCAAGCTCGGTGACCATCGGCAGCATCAGCTTGAGCTCCCGCCCGCCGCAGGCTTTGAGCAGGGCGCGTATCTGGGTGCGCAGCAATCCCGGACGGTCCAGCGTCAGGCGGATCGCCCGCCAGCCGAGCGCCGGGTTCTCCTCCTGGATGGCGCCTTTGAAATAGGGGAGCACCTTGTCACCGCCGATATCGATGGTGCGGAAGGTCACCGGCTTGCCGCGCGCGGCATCGAGCACGTCGCGGTAGAGCCGCTCCTGCGCCTCGGCACGGGGAAAGGTCGAGGCGACCATGAACTGCAATTCGGTGCGGAACAGGCCGATCCCGGCGGCACCCGACTCGGCCAGTTGCGGCAGGTCGACGGCAAGCCCGGCATTCATCAAAAGGTCGACCGCAACGCCATCCTTGGTCACCGACGGCTTCTTGCGCAGTTCGCGGTAGACTTCCTGCCGGCGCGCCCGGAACCGCACCTTTTCGGCATAGGCGGCTTCGAGATCCGACTGTGGACGAAGATGGATCGCGCCTTCCTCGCCGTCGACGATGATGGCATCGCCATTTTCCGCCATGGAAACGGCGCCCTTCATCTGCCCGGCGACTGGAATGCCCATGGCGCGCGCGACGATGACGACGTGGCTGGTGGCGGCGCCATCCTCGAGCACCAGCCCGCGCAGCTTGTCCCGGGGATAGTCGAGCAGTTCGGCGGCGCCCATCGAGCGGGCGACGATGATGGCGTCCTTCGGCAGCGAGGCCGCGACATCCTCCGGCCCGCGTCCCATAAGCTGGCGCAGAAGCCGGTTGGCGAGATCGTCGAAATCGCTCATCCGCTCGCGCAGATAAGGATCGGTCATATGCAGCATGCGGGCGCGCATGTCGCTCTGCACCTTTTCGACCGCAGCTTCCGCCGTCAGGCCGTTGCGGATCGCCTCTTCCAGCCGCCGTACCCAGCCGCGGTCGTTGGCGAACATGCGGTAGGCTTCCAGCACCTGGCGGTGCTCGCCCTCGAAGGCGACGTCGCGGCGTTCCAGCATGTCGTCGATGGAGAGCCTGAGCGAACCGAGCGATGCCTCGAGCCGGCGGACTTCCTCCTCGCTGTCCTCGTTGAACAGGTTGGTGACGACGATGCGCGGCTCGTGCAGCACGACATGGCCGAGCCCGACGCCCTCATTGAAGGACAGGCCGGTGAAGCTGACGGGGCGGCGCAGGTCGAGCTCGAGGCCGGGCCTGGTCAGTCGCGCCAGATCGCCGGTGGCGATCATCTCGGCGATGACCATGGCGGTGGTTTCCAGCGCCTCGACCTCGTCGTCGCGGTAATGGCGCATGGTCTTGTTCTGCACCACCAGCACGCCCAGCGTGCGCCCTGCCCTGAGCACCGGCACGCCGAGGAAGGAATTGTAGATCTCTTCCCCGGTTTCCGGCAGGTAGGCGAAGGCCGGATGTTCCTGCGCATTGGACAGGTTGAGCGGCCGCGCGCTGGCGGCGATCGTGCCGACCAGGCCTTGCCCCAGCCTGAGCTGCGCCAGGTGCACCGCGTTCGGGTTCAGGCCTTCGGTGGCGTAGAGTTCGAGCACGGAATCGGCGCGCAGCACATAGAGCGAGCACACTTCGGCGACCATGTTGGAGGCAATGTCGCGCACGATGCGGTCGAGCCGCTCCTGCGGCTCCAGCGGCTCCTGCATGAGCTCGCGGAGCCGTTTCAGCAGAACGCGCGGGCCACTGGCCGGGTCACGCATCGCGGCTTCTTCTCCAATAGGCTTCCTGCCGGCGCAGTTTCGGCCGCCGCCGGCACGCACGCAACAACTGATTCAGTCTGCTACTGCTTATCCAGACCGTAGACGGAATGCAAAGTGCGAACCGCGAGTTCCGTGTAAGGACCGTCGATCAGTATCGAAATCTTGATCTCGGAGGTGGTGATGGCGCGGATGTTGATCGCCTTGTCGGCCAGCGCCTTGAAGGCGGTGGCGGCAACGCCGGCATGGCTTCTCATGCCGATGCCGATGACCGAGACCTTCGACATGCCGGCTTCCGACTGGACGACGTCGTAGCCGACATCGGCCTTCAGCCGGTCGAGCACGGCCAGCGCCTTGTCGACGTCTCCGGAGGGCACGGTGAAGGTCATGTCGGTAAGCTTGCCGTCCTCGGAAATGTTCTGGACGATCATGTCTACGTTGATGTTGGCCTCGGCCAGCGGCCCGAAGATGCCGGCGGCGACGCCCGGCCGGTCGCCGACACGGCGCAGCGAAATCTGCGCCTCGTCCTTGGCATAGGCAATTCCGGTGACGACCTGCTGTTCCACGATCTCTTCCTCGTCGCAAATAAGCGTTCCGGGCGGATTGAGCAAATCCCCCATTCCGGGCGCGTCGGGATCGTCGAAGGACGACCGCACGAAGGTACGCACCCTGTGCACCATGGCAAGCTCGACCGAACGCACCTGCAGAACCTTGGCGCCGAGCGAGGCCATTTCAAGCATTTCCTCGAACGATATCTTGGCCAGCCGCCGCGCCTTGGGCTCGATGCGCGGATCGGTAGTGTAGACGCCGTCGACGTCGGTATAGATGTCGCAACGGTCGGCTTTGACGGCGGCCGCGATCGCCACCGCGCTGGTGTCGGAGCCGCCACGACCAAGCGTTGCGATGCGGTTGTCCGGTCCGATGCCCTGGAAACCTGCGATGACGGCCACCTGGCCCTCGCCGAAGCGTTTGACCAGGAAAGCGCCGTCGATGTCGAGGATGCGTGCCGCGCCATGCGCGTTGTCGGTCTTGATCGGGATCTGCCAGCCCTGCCAGGAGCGGGCGTGCACGCCCATGTTCTGCAAGGTGATCGCCAGGAGGCCTGCCGTCACCTGCTCGCCGGAGGCGACGACGGCATCATATTCGCGCGCGTCGTGCATCGGCGAGGCTTCGCGCGTCCAGCCGACCAGTTCGTTGGTCTTGCCGGCCATTGCCGAGACCACAACCGCCACTTCGTGGCCGGCATCGACCTCCCGTTTGACGTGACGCGCCACATTGCGGATGCGGGCGATGTCGGCGACGGAGGTTCCGCCGAATTTCATCACGATACGCGCCATGGAAGCGAAATGCCTTTGACTGAAGCCGGCTCTGGGCCGAAAAACCGAGGAAAGCGCCCGGCTGGCGCCGGCCGCTGAATGCGCGGCCTCCTTAGCCAAAACATCCAGGCTTCGCAAGCGACGGCTCATAAGAAGAGCGCCGCGCGCGGGCTGGACGGTAACTTCATTTTGCGCAGGGCCCAACCGGCAAGGCCCCCGCGGCGACGGGCGTCAACCCGGGCGCACGATGCTTTTCCACAAATGTGGATAGTCGAGCACGAAGCCGAGTGGAGAGACCTCCAGAACCGCCTCATAGCCGAACGCCGGCGCGGCATAGGCATAGCGGGCCGCGTCGAGGCGCCTGTAGGTCTGGTCGAGCCGCGTCATTCTGAGCTCGGGAAAGGCCAGATAGGCGGCCGGCGCGGGCGTCGCCTCGCCGACGGCGAGCGCGAACCGGCGGATCGCCAGGAGGTTCGAAGCCGGCGTGAAGCCGAGGTCGACGTCGATCAGGCCGGCCACCTCCGGCTGCGGCTCGCCATCCAGCGCCCAGGAGCCGTCGGCGCGGCGTTCGATCCCCAGGGAAAGCTCTTGCGGGCCGAGAAAGCCCTCGACCCGTGCCGAGCGCGTGTGCCAGCCGGCATCGCAATCCACCTCATAGGCGATGCAACACGGCTTGTCGTCTTGCAGGAAGATGGCCTGCCCCTTCAGGCGGTGCCCGCCGGGCCGCTGCGAGAGCATGCAGGAATCGTGACCTTCAAGGTCGAGCCTGCGCCAAAGGATCGATGCGGTCTGAATCACGGCCATCTCCTTTTCTCAACACGATTTTCCTTTTTTCGCACGCCGCCGCTTTTTTGTTTCGGCCGAGGTGCCCCCGAGCTGACATGTCCTGACAGGGCACCGCCGGCAATAGAGGGCGCTTGTCGGCAGTGCCGGCCCGCGTACCGTCAGCAGGCGAAAATGCAGCCTTGACTTTCCCACCCCCACGCCCGACTTGCTAGCGTCCGAGGAGACCAATCGATGCCAGAGCCCCGACGATCGACGATCGATGCCGGAGAAGTGGAGCGCTTTTCCGCCCTTGCCGCCGAATGGTGGAACCCGAACGGCAAGTTCCGGCCGCTGCACAAGTTCAACCCCATCCGGCTTGCCTATATACGCGACCAGGTGGCAACGCGCTTCGGCCGCGATCCGCGCGCGGCACGGCCATTCGAGGGCCTGCGCTTTCTCGACATCGGTTGCGGCGGCGGCCTGCTGTGCGAGCCGATGGCGCGGCTTGGCGCCGAAGTGGTCGGCGCCGATGCTTCCGCCACCAATATCGAAGTGGCCAAATTGCACGCCGCCGAAGTCGGCGTGACGATCGACTACCGCGCCACCACGGCCGAGGACCTGGCCGACGCTGGCGAAAAATTCGACGTTATTCTCAATATGGAAGTGGTCGAGCATGTCGCCGACATCGACCTGTTCGTCGCCAAATGCGGCGAGATGGTCAAGCCCGGCGGCATCATGTTCGTGGCCACGATCAACCGCACGCTGAAGGCGCTAGGGCTGGCCATCATCGGCGCCGAATATGTGCTGCGCTGGCTGCCGCGCGGCACTCATCAGTTCGGCAAGCTGGTGCGCCCGGAAGAGCTGGAAAAGGCGCTCGGCGGCGCCGGCCTGACCGTCATCGACCGCACCGGCGTCGTCTACCACCCGCTCGCCGACCGCTGGCAGCGGTCGAAAGACATGGACGTCAACTACATGGTGCTGGCGGAAAAGGGCACGGTCTGAACCGGCTCACGCCGCCTGACTCTGCGCCCTCGCGCTGGTCCGGCTTTGCGCCTTGGTGGTGATGAACACGCCGGCCGTGATGATGACAGCGCCTGCCCAGGTCAGCAGCTGATAGTGCTCGCCGAGGAAGATCGTGCCGGCAAACAGCCCGACGGCCGCCGCCACATAGCCGATCTGGCTGAGATAGACCGGGCCGCCCACCGCCTGCAGCCGGAAGAAGAAGGCAAACATTGCCGAAGCCGACGCCATCTGCGCGACGACCACAAGCGGTACCGCGCCCAGCGGAACAAACGCTTGCCAGCCGAAAAGCATCAGGATGCCGAGGAGAAGCAAGGTCGCCGACGCCAGATGGCTGCCCACGGCAAGCTCGATCGGGCCGGTTCCTTCGGGCCAGTCGACGGTGCGGTAGATGTTGCCTGCGGCAAGGCTGACCGGGATCAGCAATCCGATCGTTACCCAGAAATAATCGGCCGGTTGGCCGGCCTCGCCGCGTGTGAGCGCGACCATGACCGCACCGATGAAGCCGACGGCAATGCCGATCACACCGAGCAGGTTGGGGCGCCGCACGCCAAGCACGATCGAGAACACGAGCGTGATCACCGGCGACAGCGTGAACATGATGCCCGTGTATCCCGCACCGAGATGCGGGATGGCCGAAAACATCAAGAGGTTTGGAAAGGCATAAGACACTGCCGCCGTGACGAGGAAATAGCGCAGCTTGCGCACCGTTAGCTTGATGCGCTCGCCACGCAGCAGGAGAGCCAGCAACAGCACGCCGCCAGCGCCGAGCGAGATGACGAAGGCCCAGACCATGGCTGGAACGCCGGCGGCGGTCGCAAGCTTGCCGAACGGCAGCGTCAGGCCAAGCAGAGCGCCTGTCACGACCAGCAGGCCAAGCGCCGAATCCCAGAGAAATTTCATCTGATGGTCCTCGTCATCGTCGCCGGCACTTGGCCGCCACTTCATTTTCCGATAAGATAACGAAAAGATTCTTAACGTCAAGATACATGGGCGGAATAGATGGACAGGGCGGCAAAAGCGATCGAACAATGGAACAGGGAGCGGCCGGACCTTGACGTCTCGCCGATGGGCGTGATCGGGCGGTTGAATGAAGCGTCCTCGCTGATTGCCCGCGAGCGCCTCGCGCCGTTGTTTGCGCGCTATGGATTGCAGGCCGGCGAATTCGACGTGCTGGCTACGTTGCGCCGCTCGGGCGCGCCCTACGCGCTGACCCCGACCGCCCTTTACGAGGCGACGATGGTGACCTCGGGCGCCATGACCAACCGGCTCGACCGGCTCGAAACCTCAGGGTTGATCGTGCGCGGTCCGCATCCCAACGACCGGCGCGGCATCGTCGTGCGGCTGACTGAAAAAGGTCTCGCTTTGATCGACGAGGCCGTTGCTGCCCATGTCGCCAACGAGCACGAGATCCTTTCCGGCCTGACGCAAGCCGAACGGGAAACGCTTTCGCGCCTGCTTGAAAAATTGATCGGCAGCGTGAGCTGACCGCTCAGTTCCGATCCTCTGGAAACACCGGGATCGGCATGAACTCGACGCCGTCCTCGGCCAGGCTCTTGGCCTCCTCCAGCGTCGCCTCGCCATAGATGCCGCGCGGGTCGGTCTCGCCGAAATGGATCTTGCGCGCCTCCTCGGCGAATTTGTCGCCGACATAATCGGCATTCTCGCGAACCTTCTCGGCCATTGCCTTCAGTTGCGCCAGCGCCTGCTTCTGCGCCTCGCCCATGGCGAGCGCTATCGTTTCCTGCTTGCGCGCCGTCGACACGGCCGGCGCCATCAGGGCTTTCTCCACCTTGCGCGAGCCGCAGGTCGGGCAATCGACGAAGCCACGCTTCTTCTGCGTGTCGAAATCGTCATTGCTGCGGAACCAGCCCTCGAACTCGTGCTCGTTTTCGCAGATCAGGGAGAAGCGGATCAAGAGGCCGCTCCCCTGAGACGCGATGCCTCGGACGAACCGGCATTGACGGCGAAATCCCGCGCATTTTTCAGATTGGGGATCTTCTTGCGAGCCGCCAGCGACTGCGCCGGGTCGATCTCTGCGACGATCACCGCCGGCTCATTGTGCGCCGCCTCCGCGATGACGCGGCCCCAGGGATCGATGATCAGCGAGTGGCCATAGGTTTCGCGGCCGTCCTCGTGAAGGCCGCCTTGCGCAGCGGCCACGACGTAGGCGCCGTTCTCGATGGCGCGGGCCCTGAGCAGCACGTGCCAATGCGCCTCGCCGGTTTGGCGGGTGAAGGCGGCGGGCACGGAAAGCAGGTCGGCGCCGGCCAGCGCCTCGGCGCGGAACAGTTGCGGAAACCGCAGGTCATAGCAGACGGCAAAGCCCAGCTTGGCGCCTTCGATGGCCGTGACGACCGCCTCCGTGCCGGGCTCGTAGGTAGCGGATTCGCGCCAGCTCTCGCCGTTGTCGAGATCGACGTCGAACATGTGGATCTTGTCATAGGACGCGAGCGTGGCGCCGTCCGGTCCGAACAGCAGCGCGCGGTTGGCGAGCTTGCCGTCGGCGCGCAGGATGGCGGTCGAGCCGACATGCAGGTGGACGCCAAGTTCGCGGGCCAGTCGGCGGGCGGTCGCGACGATGATGTCCTTGTCCTCTGAGGTGAAAGACACGGCCTTCTTGTCGCGCACCAGCGCTCCGGTCATTTCCGGTGTCTGGATGTAGCTGGCCCCCTGGCCGGCTGCTTCGCGCACCAGCCGCTCGAGCTCGATTGCGTTGCGCTCTGGCCTCTCGCCCGAACGCATCTGGATCGCGGCCGCCTTGAAAACACCCATCGTCATATCCTCAATTCGTCGAGCCATTGGCGAGCAACTTGTCCAGCCGGCCTTGCGCCTCCAGCTCGTGGAGGTCGTCGCAGCCGCCGACATGCGTGTCGCCGACGAAAATCTGCGGAAAGGTCGTGCGGCCATGGGCGCGCGAAATCATCTCCTGGCGCAGTTCCGGCGAAAACGACGCGTCATGCTCCGTATAGGCGATGCCCTTGCGCTCGAGCAGCCGCTTGGCGGCCGTGCAGTAGCCGCACATCATGCGTGTATAGATGGTGACGTCGACCATGACGAATTTCCACTGTTTGTTGCCGACTTATATAGTCGTGGACTCGTCGGCCCGAAAGTCCCCCGGCAGCACGCGTGCGAAGGTCAGCACGTCGACGGCGCCGGCCCCTGCTTTTTTCAGCGCCTTGCTGGCGGCGCGAACCGTGGCGCCCGTGGTGTAGACGTCGTCGATCAAAAGCACGCGACGGCCGGCGATCTCGATTTCCGCTTCGGCGGGCACGCGAAAGGCGGCCCGCACATTGTCCTCGCGCTGTTGCCGCTCCAGCCCGACCTGCTGGCGGGTGAGTTTCACCCGCCGCATGGCGGAAGGTGCGAAAGACAGGCCGCTCAATTCGCAAACGGCGCGCGCCAGTTCGGCCGACTGGTTGAAGCGCCGCCTGAAAAAACGCCGCCAGTGCAGTGGCACCGGCACCACGACATCCGCCTCGGCAATGAGGTCGGCGCCCGCGCGCAGCATCCAGCGCGCCATCCACGGCGCCAGGTCGGTGCGATCCTGGTATTTCAGCCCCTGCACCATCTGGCGGGCGACGCCGGAATAGGCGACGGCCGCCCGCGCCCGCTCGAAGGGCGGCGGATCGGCGATCGCCTCGGCGGACAGGAAGCCCTCTCCCATATGGTGGGTGAAGGGCGTGCCCATCACCGGGCACCAGGGCCGCTCCAGGAGGCGCAGCTTCGGCCAGCAGACCCCGCACAGAACGCCGGGCTGCGAGACATGCCTGCGGCAGCCGGCACAGACCGGCGGGAACAGGATGCGCGCCGGCCAGTTCGCCGCCGACCGTGCAAGGTTCCTGATGTCCAGAGGCTTGATCTTGGGCATGGGATCGGCCACGTGGTGGGTGCTGTGCGCCACTATATCAACTCCATCGGGGAATGGACAAACAAGGATCTGCCCGTTTGCTGCCGATAATGGACACCTCACTGTGGCTGGCGCACAAGCGGCGCGCGCTCGATCATCCGGTCGGTGGCGCGGATTTCCTGATGCGGCGCAGTGCCGACGATCTTGCCGACCGGCTGGGTGCCGTGGAGCGCAGGTTTAGCAAGGCAGCGGTGCTGTTTTGCCAGACGTCGGCCGCAGCCGACATCCTCGCCGCGAGCGGCAAGGTGGCGGACATCGTCCGTATCGAGGCGGATGCGGCTTTCCTGGGCGATTCCGCCGGCATGGTCGCGCCGCTGGAAACCGTGCCCTTCGAGCCGCAAAGCCTCGATCTGGCGGTGTCGCTTCTGTCGCTGCAGGCCATGAACGACATTCCCGGCATGCTGGTGCAGATCCGCCGTGCGCTGCGTCCGGACGGGCTTTTCCTCGGCGCCTTCGCCGGCGCCGGCACGCTCGGCGAATTGCGTGAAAGCCTGCTGGCGGCCGAGACTGAGCTTTACGGCGGCGCCAGCCCGCGCGTCATTCCGTTCACCGACGTTCGCGACGCGGGAGCGCTGCTGCAGCGCGCCGGCCTCGCTCTGCCGGTCGCCGATGTCGAGACGGTGACGGTGCGCTATGACAGCCTTTTCAACCTGATGGCCGATTTGCGTGCGATGGGCGAAACCAGCGCGCTTGCCGATCGCAGCCGGCGGCCGGGCACACGCCAGCTGTTCGCCCGCGCCGCGCAAATCTACGCCGAGCGGTTTTCGGATCCCGACGGTCGCATCCGCGCAAGCTTTTCGATGGTCTGGATGTCCGGCTGGGCGCCCGATGCATCGCAGCAAAAGCCGCTCAAGCCGGGTTCGGCCAAGATTTCGCTGAAGACTGTGTTGGAGCAGCCTAAGGGGCAATGACAGTGTCCGCGGACGCGGACAGCCAGATCAGGGTGCGAAAGCGTTGGCAAGCCTGCTGCCATTGTCGCTGAACAGCCAGGTGATCGCGTTGAAGACCTGGCTGATGCCGCCGACGATCGTCAGCGACAGTACGGCGACGATCAAGCCGTATTCGACGGCCGTGGCGCCCTTTTCATCGTTCAGGAAACGCAGCAGCACTGTTTTCATCACGTCGATCCCTCTTGCCGGAACCATACCGCCGACCTGTTAAGAAAGGTTAACGGCACAGGCTTAATAGGCGATGAAACCGCCGCCTCTGAAAACGTCTTGGACCCGATCAGCAGTCGCCGCTGGTCCGGCCGTCGGATCGGATGATGCAGACCGAATCGGGCTGCGGCTGCAGCACGCTGCGGCGCACGGTATAGATATCGCGACGAGTGATCGAACCAGTGGCTGTCATGTCGAGACCGCCGGCAAAGTCGCGGATAGGCTGCGCGCGCGTCTGGCTGTCGAGGAAAGGCGTTGCGATCAGGGCCAGCGCCACCGCGGCCGAACCGAACAGCAGCGTGACGCGCAGCACGCCCATGCCCGCATCCGCGGCGCGAAAGCTGCGGTCGGGCCGGATAGAGTCCCATTCCCTTTCAAGGCTCATGCTGTCGCTCCCCAGAAAATCGCCGGCACGGCCGCGACGAGGCAGCCTTGCATCAATTTTTCATGATGAGATAAATCTTCCATTAATGCTGGCTCATGCGGCAATGTCGGCTGTTGCGGCCCCGCAGCTCCGCTCGGCCGCAGGCGGGGGAGTTCTGTTTCGCCTACAGAAGGTCGACCAGGAACGGGATCAGCGGAGCGTCGGCCGGCGGCATCGGGTAGTCGCGCATCTGCTTGGGCCGCACCCATTTCAGCGCCTGCCCCTCCTTCGGCTGGGCGATGCCGCGAAAGCGGCGGCAGATGAACAGCGGCATCAAAAGATGGAAATCGTCGTAGCTATGGCTGGCGAAGGTGAGCGGCGCAAGGCACGGGATCTCGGTCTCGATCCCGATCTCCTCATAGAGTTCGCGGATAAGGCATTGCTCCGGCGTTTCGCCGGGCTCGACCTTGCCGCCGGGAAACTCCCACAGCCCGGCAAGCTGCTTGCCCTCGGGCCGCTGCGCCAGGAGCACGCGCCCGTCGGCGTCGACCAGGGCGCAGGCGGCGACCAGGAGCAGGCGCTTGCCGGCGATTGTCACATCATTCATGCCCGATTTCACCCATGAACAGGCGGCCGGCGGTAGTGGTAGCGATAGACCTCGTCGAAGCCGAGCGAATGATAGAGCGCCAGCGCCGGCACATTGCCTGCCTCGACCTGCAGCCAGGCTTCCCGCGCGCCGCGCAGCCGCGCCCATTTCAGCGCCGACAGGATCAGGTTGCGGCCGTGGCCCTTGTTGCGTGCCGATTTGTCGGTGGCGACCTCGAACAGGCCGGCGAGATCGCCATCATGGACGCAGATCAGCGTCGCCAGTGGTTCCGCTCCATCCTCGAGCGCGAACAGCCCGGCTTCGGGCTGGATCGCGCCGATGATCTCCGACAGGCCTGGCCGCAGCGACGCGTCCGAGCCGCTGACCTTCAGCGACGCGCCGATGAAGCGGCTGATGTCCTTCAACGGGATCTGGTCCATGGCGGCATCGAGTTGGGCATCGGCCAGCGGCAGCCGCATCACCAGCGATTCGTCGAACCGGCTCCAACCCTCGCGGTCGAGATGGCTGGCCAGATCCGGACCCGATAGCGGCGACATGCGGAAGGTCAGCGGCCTGCCATAGGCATCGAAACGGCGGCTGGCGCGGCCGATGCGGTCGGCGATGTGCTGGGTGTCGCCGGGATCGAGCGGGTTGACCGAATTCAGCCGCTTGGCCGGATGCCCGGCCGTCAGCCGCACCACCCAGGTGCCGTCATAATGGACTGCCGCCGCGGGCCAGGCACGGAACCCGGCCGCCTCATAGCGGCGCACTGTCGCCAGCATGCTGGCCGGATGTTTGGAAACCAAGTCCGTCAGCTCCGGTAGTCGCCATTGATGGCGACGTATTCCTTGGTGAGGTCGCAGGTCCACACGGTCGCCTTGCCGCGGCCGATGCCGATATCGGCGCGGATGCGGATGTCGTCGCGCTTCATATAGGCCGAGGTCGCTTCCTCCGAATAGGCCGGATCGCGCTCGCCCTCATGCGCCAGCCTGTTGTCGCCGAACCAGATCGACAGGCGGTCGCGGTCGGCCGGCTCGCCGGCCTTGCCGACGGCCATGACGACGCGGCCCCAATTGGCGTCCTCGCCGGCGACCGCCGTCTTGACCAGCGGCGAATTGGCGATCGAGAGCGCGATGCGCTTGGCCGAGCGAGCCGATTTCGCGCCGGTGACGGTGACTTCGACCTGCTTGCGGGCACCCTCGCCGTCGCGCACCACTTGCAGCGCCAGCGACTTCAGCACTTTGCCGAGCGCACGGCGGAACGCCCCCAGGCGGGCATCCTTGGGATCGGTTATCTCCGGCGCGCCGCGTTTGGCGGCCTTTCCGGTGGCGAAGAGCAGCAGCGTGTCGCTGGTCGAGGTGTCGCTGTCGACGGTCACCGCGTTGAAGGTCTTGGCCGTGCCGCGCGACAGCAGATCTTGCAGCACGGGGGCGGCGATCGGCGCATCGGTGGCGACGAAGGACAGCATCGTGGCCATGTCGGGTGCGATCATGCCGGCGCCCTTGGAAATGCCGTTAATGGTGACATCGGTGTCGCCGAGCTTGACGGTCTGCGTCGCCACCTTCGGATAAGTGTCCGTGGTCATGATGGCCTTGGCCGCCTCGGTCCACAGGTCGGGCTTGCCGTTGCTGACCATCCCGGCCAGCAGATGGCTGAACTTGGTTGTGTCAAGCGGCTCGCCGATGACGCCGGTAGAGGCCAGGAACACCTCGCCTGGCGTGCAGTCGGCAGCCTTGGCTGCCGCTTCGCCCGTCAGCGCGGTGGAGTCCCGGCCCTTCTTGCCGGTGAAGGCATTGGCGTTGCCGGAATTGACGACGAGCACCCGGGCCTTGCCCGCGGTAAGGTTCTGCCGGCAGAAATCGACTGGCGCCGAGGGGCATTTCGACTTTGTGAACACGCCGGCGACCGCCGTGCCGGGCTCGAAGACCATGGCCAGGAGATCGGTGCGGTTCTTGTATTTTATCCCCGCTTCGGCGGTGGCGATGCGCACCCCCTCGATCTCAGGCATCTTGGGATATTTCTTCGGCGCGAGTGGCGAAATCGTCGTGGACATGGAACCTCGGACGGGAAAAATCGGCGGAGAAACGCCGGTTTGCCCGATACGGCGCGCCCGCGCAAGGCGTTTTGGTGGCCGCGTGAGAACCGGAATTGGCCTTGACCGGGTTCGCAGTCGCCCCCGTTGCAGTTCCTTGGCGCCGCCGTGCCCAAGTTGCGATCTCTCCGAGGGGCAGCTTGTGACACTCGCCTTTGGCATTTCTGGGCCTGTTGCGACGCCGCGCGGGCGCGCGGGCGGAGTTGGTCAGCACCGATGACCGGCTGCGCATCGTGCGGGAGACATGGCAGGCAAAATGTCTCCCGCGTCAGCCGCCAAGAACGGGCCGTTTCGTTTCATCGTCGGATCCCTTATATTGCCGGCCTAACCGACGGCGAGGGCGACAGGAATGGCCGAAGAGGCGGATACGGCGCGCAAATCCATTGGCGCGCGGCGCAATCCCGCCAGCGCTGACGCTATTCTCGAAGCGGCCGAAGCGGTGTTGGTCGAGGCTGGCTATGCCGGCTTCTCGATCGAGGCGGTGGCGCGGCGGGCGCGCGCCGGCAAGCCGACCATCTATCGCTGGTGGCCGAGCAAGGCCTCGCTGCTGCTGGAGGTCTATCAGCGGCAGAAACGCGTCGATGTTCCCGATACGGGAAGGCTGGAAGAGGATCTCGTCGGCTTCCTTAAGAACCTGTTCGCGCACTGGCGCGAGACGTCGTCGGGCAGCGTGTTCAGGTCGCTGATTGCCGAGGCGCAGTCGGACGAAACGACGGCCGCGGCCCTTGCCGGCTATACCGGCGGGCGCCGCGCCCACACCGGCCAGATCATCGAGCGCGCCAGGGCAAGGGGCGAGGTCGCGGCCGATGTCGATCCGGCTGTGGCCGCCGACCTGGTGGCTTCCTATGCCTGGCGGCAGCTCCTGACCAACCGGCTCGACGAGGGCGAGGCGACGATCCGCACGGTGGTCCGCTACCTCCTGCGAGGCATAGAAGCGCCCGACGGCTGAACTGGCGCAAAAAGGGCGCGGCGCCCTTTGGCCGCCGCGCCCCTTTTTCGAAACCGTTCTGGCTTACTTGGCGCTTTCCAGCGTATCGACGGCCTTCTTCAAATTGGCATCGGGAATCTCGACCTTGGCATCGGCGCGCAGCGACTTGACCAGCGCGAAATACTTGTCGCGGATGACCGCCTGCTTGGCCTGGTCCTTGACGTCGTCGAAGGCCGGCGGCTGCTTGGTGCGCTTGTCCTCGAGCTTGATGACATGCCAGCCGAACTGTGACTGCACCGGCTGCTCGGTGTATTTGCCGACCTCAAGCGCGAAAGCGGCCTTGTCGAATTCCGGCACCATCTGGCCAGGTCCGAACCAGCCGAGATCGCCGCCACTGGTCTTGCCGCTCGGATCCGAGGTGTGCTCGTTGGCGAGCTTCTGGAAATCGGCGCCGCCGTCGAGTTGCTTGATGATCGCCTCGGCCTCTTCCTTCGTCTTCACGAGGATGTGACGGGCATGCACCTCGTTGACCGGCGGCGTGTTGGCGATCTCCTGGTCGTAGCGGGCGCGGATCTCGGCGTCGGTGACCTTGTCGACGACGCCCTTCTCGACCATCTCGCCATGCAGCGCGCGCTGCTGCAGGAAGGCCATGCGGCGCTGGAAGTCGGGATCCTTGTCGAGACCGGTCGAGACGGCCTGGGCGGCCATGACGCGGATCTCGATTGCGGCCGAAAGCGCCGCGGCGCGGCGTTGCTCGGCCGGGAGTTGCGCGAACTGCTGCGACAGCTCGCCTTCGGCAAGCACGAGATCTGCTTCGGTGAGGGGTTGACCGTTGACGGTTGCGACCACTGTATTCGGATCGACCGGTGCCGCCGGTGCGGCCGGTGCCGCTGGTGGTGCCGGCTGGGCTGGTGCGGTTTCCTGCGCCATCAGCTGCGACAGGCAAAGAGCCGACAGGCCGACGGCCAGACCGAGGCTGGCGAGCGACGCACGGCGGAACAACAAGGACATTAAGATGACTCCGGTGAGGATGTGAAGGACGGGAGGCTTCCAGATCAGCCAGATTGTGGCCGAATTTGGCGCGACCGGCAGGGCCAGCGCGGCGTTGACATCAGTTGAGCCCCCTCTTATCTGTCCAACGACTTTGCGTCCAGAACCGTTTTCCGGGCGCTTTTTGCGTTGCCCGTATACAGGCGGCGCGTTCACGTGGATTTGATGGGGCCGGCCGGCGCTCGTCTCAGTTTGAGAATTCTATCGAAAGGACCATTGGATGGTCAGTCTCGGCGGTCTCGCCCGTAAGGTTTTCGGCTCCTCCAACGACCGTAGGGTCAAGTCGACCCGGCCCCGTGTCGAGGCGATCAATGCCATGGAGAACGAGATGCGGGCGCTCTCCGATGCAGAGCTCGCCGGCCGCACGGAAAAATTCCGCCAGGATATCGCCAACGGCGCCAGCCTCGAGGACCTGCTGATCCCGGCCTTCGCCACCGCCCGCGAGGCGGCGCGCCGTGTCCTCGGCATGCGCCCCTTCGACGTCCAGCTGATCGGCGGCATGGTGCTGCACAATGGCGGCATCGCCGAGATGCGCACCGGTGAGGGCAAGACGCTGGTCGCGACCTTGCCCGTCTATCTCAATGCACTGGCCGGCAATGGCGTCCACGTCGTCACCGTCAACGACTATCTCGCCACCCGCGACTCCGAATGGATGGGCCGCGTCTACAAGTTCCTCGGCCTCTCGGTCGGCGTCATCGTCCATGGCCTGTCCGACGAGGAGCGCCGCGTCGCCTACGCCGCCGACGTCACCTATGCGACCAACAACGAACTCGGCTTCGACTATCTACGCGACAACATGAAATACGAGCGCGCCCAGATGGTGCAGCGTGGTCACAACTACGCGATCGTCGACGAAGTCGATTCCATCCTGGTCGACGAGGCGCGCACGCCGCTGATCATTTCCGGTCCCCTCGAGGACCGTTCGGAAATGTACAACACCATCGACACTTTCATCATCCAGCTGCAGCCGCAGGATTATGAGATCGACGAGAAGCAGAAGACCTCCATCTTCACCGAGGAAGGCACCGAGAAGCTCGAGAACCTGCTGCGCGACGCCGGCCTGCTCAAGGGCGAGTCGCTCTATGACGTCGAGAACGTCGCCATCGTCCATCACGTCAACAATGCGCTGAAGGCGCATCGCCTGTTCCAGCGCGACAAGGACTATATCGTGCGCAATGGCGAGATCGTCATTATCGACGAGTTCACCGGCCGCATGATGCCCGGCCGCCGCTATTCGGAAGGCCTGCACCAGGCGCTTGAAGCCAAGGAGCATGTGGCGATCCAGCCGGAGAACCAGACGCTCGCCTCCGTTACCTTCCAGAACTATTTCCGCCTCTACAAGAAGCTTTCCGGCATGACCGGCACGGCGCTGACCGAGGCCGAGGAATTCGGCAATATCTACGGCCTCGAAGTCACCGAGATCCCGACCAACCTGCCGGTCATCCGCAAGGACGAGGACGACGAGGTCTACCGGACGGTCGAGGAAAAATACAAGGCGATCGTCAAGGAGATCCGCGAAGCCAGCGCCAAGGGCCAGCCGACGCTGGTCGGCACCACCTCGATCGAGAAGTCCGAGCAACTGGCCGAGCGGCTGCGCAAGGAAGGTTTTAAGGATTTCGAGGTGCTCAACGCCCGCCACCACGAGCGCGAGGCTGCGATCGTCGCCCAGGCCGGCAAGCCCGGCGCCATCACCATCGCCACCAACATGGCGGGCCGCGGCACCGACATCAAGCTCGGCGGCAATGCCGAGATGCGCATTGCCGAGGAACTGGGCGACATGCCTGAAGGGCCCGAGCGCGAGGCGCGGGAAAAGGAAATCCATGCCGACGTCGAGCGCCTGAAGGAAAAGGCGCTGGCCGCCGGCGGCCTCTACGTGCTCGCCACCGAGCGCCATGAATCACGCCGCATCGACAACCAGCTTCGTGGCCGCTCCGGCCGTCAGGGCGACCCCGGCCGCTCGAAATTCTTCCTGTCGCTGCAGGACGATCTGATGCGCATCTTCGGCTCCGAGCGCATGGACGGCATGTTGCAGAAGCTCGGCCTCAAGGAAGACGAGGCCATCATCCATCCCTGGATCAACAAGGCGCTGGAAAAGGCGCAGAAGAAGGTCGAGGCGCGCAACTTCGACATCCGCAAGAATCTTCTGAAATATGACGACGTCTCGAACGACCAGCGCAAGGTTGTGTTCGAACAGCGCATCGAGCTGATGGACGGCGAAGGCCTGTCGGAAACCATTGCCGAGATGCGCGAAGGCGTCATCGACGAGATCGTCGCCAAGGCCATTCCCGAGAACGCCTATGCCGAGCAGTGGGATGTCGCCGGGTTGAAGGCCGAGGTCGCCGAGTTCCTCAATCTCGACCTGCCGATCGAGGAATGGGCCAAGGAAGAAGGCATCGCCGAAGACGACATTCGCGAGCGCATAACCCAAGCCGCCGATGCCGCCGCCAAGGAGCGCGCGGAGCGCTTCGGGCCCGAGGTGATGACCTATGTCGAGCGCTCGGTGGTGCTGCAGACGCTCGACCATCTGTGGCGCGAGCACATCGTCAACCTCGACCATCTGCGTTCGGTCGTCGGCTTCCGCGGCTACGCCCAGCGCGATCCTTTGCAGGAATACAAGAGCGAGGCGTTCGAGCTGTTCCAGGCGATGCTGGGCAATCTGCGCCAGGCCGTCACCGCGCAGCTGATGCGCGTCGAACTGGTCCGCCAGGCTGCCGAGGCCCCGCCGCCGGAAGCCCCCGACATGTTCGGCACGCATATTGACGGCACCACCGGCGAGAATGATTTCGAAGGCGGCGAAACCGCCCTTCTGGTGCGCCAGGAAAGCAACGCCATCGTTGCCCCCGAAGACCGCGACCCCAACAACCCCGCCACCTGGGGCAAGGTCGGCCGCAACGAAGCGTGCCCCTGCGGCTCCGGCAAGAAATACAAGCACTGCCACGGAGCTTTCGCGTAAAGGAAAACCTGCGGGGCTCACGTTCCCGGATTTCTGACCCGGGCGCGATTCCTACGTGCTCAGATCAGCCCGGAATCGCGCGCGGCGGCGGTCGCCTCGCCACGCGAAATGGCGTCCAGCTTGCCCAGCACCGCCGAGACATGATGATCGACGGTCTTCGGTGAGATGGTCAGGTGCTCGGCTATCCTCTTGTTGGAGAAACCGCGTTCGATCAGCTGCAGAACCTGCATCTGGCGCAGCGTCAGGCCAGCTTGATTGGCGCGCGTGGTCTGCCGCGGTCCCCTTGCAATGTTATTGACGCCATTCTGCCGCATGACGGCGCGGACGTGCTGGGCGACCGGCCGGGCACCGAGACCCTCGAATATGTCCAGGGCCAAGCGCAGGGCCGGCTCGTCGCCGTGCAGCAGGGCGAGCGCCTGCTCGAACGGAGCGCCCAGCCGGGCCCACAGCGTCGCGGCACCGTTCCAGTCGCCGGCGAGCAGCAGGCGATAGGGCTCCGCCATGCCGGTCGTATCGCCAGGGTCGCTTTCAGGCGACAAGAGGAGCCGCCAGACGGCCAGCTCGGCGAACATCGCCCTCGTCGGCGACAGGCTTTCTGCCAGATCGATCAGGCGAAGCGCCTCATTAGGGTCGCCTTGCCCAAGCCATGCCAGTTCGGCCATCGACGCCGTGTAAGGTGCCAGCCGCTGCAGCTCCATTCCCCTATCCAGGAACCGCTTCATTTCCTCCAGCACCGGCCCAGCCGGATCGCCTCGCCTTATGCGCAGTTTCGCCAGCGCGACCAAGGATGGGTAACGCACCAGGGCCGTCGTTGCACCATCGTCGATGACGTCGAGAGCCATGGCGGCCGCATCATCCCAAAGGCCGCGTCGCAAAAGCAGCTGCGCCTGCACGCCCCGCATATAGTCGCGCCAGGTCGCGAGGTCATTCTCAACGCAATAGGCAATGCCGCGATCGAGAAAGGATTGCGCCCGCACAAGATCGAGCTGGTTCATTTCGGCGCAGGCGCAATTGGTGAAGCCGCGTGCCGCGTGCTCCTGGAAATTCTGCACGAGCGCGATTTCAAGACTGCGGGCGAGGTGCAGCCGACCTTTGGGCAGGTCAAGCCACTGCTCGGCCGAGCCAAGATTGTTGAGCGCGTGACAGATTATCTCCGGCTTGTTCAACCGTTCGGCCAGAGCGACTGCCTTGCCGCCGAGCAGCAGCGTCTCATCGAGCTTCTCGGCCAGCATCGCCAGCTGCGAGAGATTGGAATAGGCCATGGCAAGCTCCGGACTGGCAGGCGCCTGTTCCAGCAGTTCCACTGCCTGTGCCCCGAACAGGTGCGCCTGTTCGCGGTCACCCACCAGATAGGCGAAGCGCGACAGGCATCTGAGGCTGTCGCCCTCCCTGAGCGTGTCGCCCAGCGCCTGCTGTAGCCGCCGCGCCTGACCCTGCGCCTCGATGGCCGCGTCGATGCGACCGATCAGGTGGCATTCAAACGCATATCCTTCGTAAAGCCTCGCCCGGTCGCTCATCGGCAGGCTGTCGGCATGCCGCAAGGCGACTTCGTAGTAGCCGGCGGCATCGCGATGCGCGCCGACGCGGGAAGCCTCGCGCGCTGCGAGCGGGGCAAGCTCGCGCACCGCTTCCAGATTCTGGGCCTCAACCGCATGGTGCACAAGCCTTGCGGTCGCCACCTCGGCGTTTTCCTGCAGTGCGGAAAGCGCGCGTTGGTTGAATTCGCGCCGATGGCTCGGGGTCAGCGCCATCTCGATGGCGCGACGGGCGATCTCGTGCCGGAACGCGTAGCCATCACCGAGATCGTCGAGCAAGCCATTCGAGACACATTCCGCCAACTGGCCGGCGCTGGCGACGCCACAGAGGCCGCGCAGCGCCCAGGCATCGGCGCGGCGTGGAAACACCGACACCGCGTCGAGCATCGAGCGCGCTCCGCGCGACAGGCGCTCGGCACGCGCCAGCACGGCGTCGCGGACACTGGCCGGCGGGATCATCTCGCTTTCGGCAGCCAGCAATTCGGTGACGAAGAAAGCGTTGCCCGCGGTGGCGCGATAGATTGCGCTGCCGTCGCGGTTGGCTGCCTCGGCAAGCGACAACACCGCCGCTTCGCTGAGCAATGGCACTTCGATGCGCTGGACGTTGCCGGCTGGAATTTCGCCGAGCACCCGGCGCGCGCGCATCTGCCCTTCGCTGCGGTCGGTGCGCGCCGTGAACAGCACCAGCATGTGCGTGTTGGTGATGCGCCGGCCCAGGAAACGGACGAAATCGAGGGTCGCGTCGTCGGCCCAGTGCATATCCTCAATGACCAGCAAACCCGGCCGAGACCTCGCCTCGAAAACCTCGAGAGCGTCTGAAAAGAGGGGCAGCCGCTGACCTTGGCGGTCATCGATTGCCCGGGGCAGTGCCCACTGCGCGTCCCGGGCCAGATCATAGAGGGGTCCCAGCGGATCGGGAATCGACAGGTCCTCGCAAGCGCTGCGGAATATGGAAACGTGCTGCCTGGCACCGGTAACGAACGCCTCGACGAGTGCCGTCTTTCCGGCCCCGGCCTCGCCCAGCAATGCCGCCACGCGGCCGCGACCGCTCGCCGCCTCCGCGAGCAGTTCCTCCAATTGATCGAGTTGTGCCTGCCGCTCCAGAAGCATCATCACCGGCCCAAAAGTTTCGTCGTCGCTCGACCCTTCTCCAAAATTACCCCCGCTTCGGTATCCGCAGTGTGGCTCCCAGACCAAACGTCGAAAACATAGGGAATCGTCCCGCGCAATATGGGGAAAGGCTCCGATGTGCGCTTTCGACGATCGTGATTTTTCTCCAACCGCGCTCATTTCGAGCGTGAATCAGTCACAAAAGGAAGCCACTCAATGCCTCGCTATCTGATCGAACGGACATTCCCCGACGGGCTCAACGTGCCGACGAACGACGTCGGCGCAACGGCGCTCGGCGGCATCATCATGCGCAACGCCGAGAAGGGGGTCACCTGGCTGCAGTCCTTCGTATCGCCCGACAAGAACAAGAGTTTCTGCATCTACGACGCCCCCTCGCCGGAGGCGATCCACAGCACGGCGCAGAAGAATTCGCTCCCGGTGGACAAGATCACGGAGGTGAGGGTCCTGGACCCTTACTTTTATCGCTGACCCTATGGACCAAGGATGGAACAATGAGCGTGAGATCGTCCTGGACAACGATGGGTGCCGGCTTTCCCCGCTGTTTCCTCCCGAAACGGCAGCCACCATCGTGGCGTTCGACCATGCATCCTCCCGGCGTGGTCTCGCATCGCGGATTGTGTCCGCGCTGCTCGCGCCGTTGCGAAGCCGGCGCAGGCGCCTGCCACCGCAAGACGATTATCTAAGACGGGACGTCGGTCTGCCGGAGCACGAGATGCGGCGGGACTACTGGGAATACTGGTCGTGGCATCAATGAGACCGCCGCCCGGTTAGAGAGGGACGGATCGGACCCCGTCCCGCAATTGCCAATCCAACGCGCAGGCATGGCAGCAGGGGCCTTACTGGCCGGTCCTGCCCGCCTGCGCGTCACCGACAACCAATGGAGGATAAAATGAACGCCAATTTCTGGCGCTTTGCCGCGCTGTCCACTATGGCAATCGCCGCCACTGCCGCATCTGCGGAGAGTGGCAATCGGCTGGCCGCCGAGGTGCGGGCGGCCAACGGCCGCTTCGTGAATGTCGCGGCGGCCACCGCCGAGGGCTATGCGCCGATTCCCTGCGCCAGCGGTATCATCACCGGGGGCGCGATGGGCATTCACTACGTCAACAGCGCCTATCTTAAGGACGATGCCGTAGACGTCGCCAAGCCGGAGGCCGTGATGTACGAGCCGATGGCCGATGGCACGCTGAAGCTGGTGGCCGTCGAATATATCACCGCGAAGGGTCCCGCGTCGCTCGAAGGCCAACTGTTCAACTTCGACAGCGCCCCCAACCGCTATGGCCTCGGCCCCTTCTACGAACTTCATGTCTGGGCCTGGAAGCAGAACCCGACCGGCGCCTTCGCCGACATGAACCCGAATGTCTCATGCGAGGCCATGAAAAAGGCCGACTGACGGCACCGCCTGCCGGCAGTGCCGGCAGGTCTTTTACGCGTCGCGAGGAGAAATCATGCCCGAGATCGCTATCTTCCTGGCAAGGCTGCGCGCCCCACCGTTGCGGCTGATGGCCATCCTCGCTTGGCTGGCGCGCGGACGGCGCCTCCGACATGAGCGGCGTCACCTGGAGGCCATGCCCGATTTCATGCTGAAAGACATCGGCATCAGCCGTTCCGAGATCGACTATGTCGCAACTCACGGCGAAGCGCGCCGCCCTTAGGCTTGGCTGGGAGTTGGAACGACAGAGCGCCTGTCTCCTGCTTGCGGCATGGAACCCACGCCGGTCGTCCTCGCTCGCCCCTCTGCCATTGTGCACGCCTCTCCCACCCACCCTTTCTTAAGGTGTCTCCGCTACACCAAGGCCTGAAGAGAAGCGGAAAACGGAGAACAATCGGGGTGCGCTTTTCCGCGGCCACGACAGCCGGGCGGTTCTTGCCGCAGCGTTTGGCGCTGCGCGTGGAGCCGTTGCTTGGCCGAGTCGACGCCGTGCTGTTCACCGCCGACGAGCGCGGCGAGGCCGGCCGCATGTCGGTCATCGCCTTTTCCATCCGCATCGTCAGCGCCGTCATTGCCTTCGTCAGCCAGGTGCTGATGGCACGCTGGATGGGCTCGTTCGAATACGGCATCTTCGTCCTTGTCTGGGTGACCATGGTCATCGTCGGCAATCTCGCCTGCCTCGGCTTCCACACCTCGGTCATCCGTTTCATTCCCGAATACCGCGAGCGCGGTTTGATCGACGAGTTGCGCGGCATCGTCGTGGCCAGCCGCCTGTTCGTCCTGATCGCCTCGACGGTCATCGCCGGACTCGGCGCGCTCGGCGTGTGGCTCGCCTCGTCATGGACCGAAAACTACTATGTCGTGCCGTTCATCCTCGGCGTCATCTGCCTGCCGATGATAGCGCTGTCGGATCTGCTGCAAGGCCAGGCCAGGGCGAACAGCTGGGCGCTGTTCGCCCTGGCGCCGACCTATCTGATACGGCCCGTGCTGATCCTGCTGTTCATGGCGCTCATGCTTTTCGCCGGCTACGCGCCCGACGCGAAGACCGCGATCTTCGCCTCGATCGCCGCCACTTACGTCACCACGCTCGCCCAGCTTATCGGCGTCACCCGGCGCATGGAAAGGCAGATTCCGGCCGGGCCGATGAAGGTGCATTTCGCACAATGGTTCATCGTCTCGCTGCCGATCTTCCTGGTCGAAAGCTTCTTTTTCCTGCTCACCAATGCCGACGTGCTGATGGTCGGCGCCTATATGGACCCCAACGACGTCGCCGTCTATTTCGCCACGGTCAAGACACTGGCACTGGTGCATTTCGTCTACTTCGCCGTCAAGGCAGGCGTCGCACAGCGCTATGCCCAGTTCACCCATGGCGAGCCGGAAAAGCTTGCCGCCTTTGCCCGCGAGACGGTGTCGTGGACCTTCTGGCCATCGCTCGCGATGGCGCTGCTGGTGCTGGCGCTTGGCAAACCGATGCTGATGCTGTTCGGCCCCGAATTCACATCGGGTTATCCGCTTCTGTTCCTGCTCGTCTTCGGCGTCGTGGCGCGCGCCGCCGTAGGCCCGTGCGAAAGCCTGCTCACCATGAGCGGCAACCAGAATGTCTGCGCCGCCGTCTATGCCATGACGCTGGCCTTCAACATTGGCCTCAACGTGGTGCTGATCCCGCTTTTCGGCCTGTGGGGCGCCGCCATGGCCACCGCCTTCGCCATGATCTTCGAGGCCGGCGCGCTGTCCTTCACGGTCTGGCGCAAGCTCGGCATCGTCATGGCGATCTTCGTGCCAACCAAAGGAGCCGCGTGATGGCCGCCATCCCCTTGCTCGAGGAAACCAGCGGCGGCCCCGCCGGTGCCATGGTGTCCGGCCTTGCCGGACTGGGGCGCGACACCGACCCGGCCCATATCGAGATCCTCGCCAACAACCGGCCCGAGCGGAAACTGGCCATCTATCCGGCGTCGGCCGGGTTCGACCTCGTCGAGGAGCTGGATTATCTGTGCGCCCGCACCATCGAGCCCAATGTCTTCTTCAACCCGCGTTTCCTCGCGCCCGCAATGCCCCGGCTGGAAGACCGCGAGGTGCGTCTGGCCGTCATCCGTGACGGCGATGAATACCGCAACCGGCTACGCCTTCTGGTGCCGTTCTCGGTGGAGCGGCCGGTGGTGCCGCTCGGGGTTCCGGTCATGCGCACATGGTCGAGCCCGTTCGGCCCGCTCGGCACTCCGCTGGTCGACCGCGACGATCCGGTCGGTGTCCTCGAGGATTTCTTCTCGATGCTGTCGCGCCCGCATCTGAAGCTGCCGAAAGTGTTCGTCCTGCCCGACATCAGGCTCGACGGCGCGGTGGCGAGCCTGGTTGCCACTGTGGCCGAGACGCGTGGCCTGATGCTGGTCACCACCGGTAACGCCCAGCGTCCGCTGCTCGAAAGCGAACGCGACGGCGACGACTATCTCAAGACCTCGCTGCGTGCGCACCACTACCGCGAGTTCCGCCGCCTCAAGCGGCGGCTGGGCGACCTCGGCAAGCTCAACCATGTCGTGGCGCGCGGCCCCGACGAGATCCGTCACGCCATCGAGAGCTTCCTGACGCTGGAGGCGGCCGGCTGGAAGGGCCGCGAGCGCACGGCCATGGCGGTCGACCGCTACCGCGCCGCCTTCGCCCGCGAGGCCGTACACAGGCTGGCCGAACAGGACCTGTGCCGCATCCATTCGCTGACGCTCGACGGCCGCACCATTGCATGCCTGATCGTCTTCGTCGAAGCCGGCGTCGCCTACACCTGGAAGACGGCCTACGACGAAACGCTGGCCGGCTATTCCCCAGGCACGCTGCTGATGATCGAGGTGACCAGGCAGCATCTCGACGACCCCAATATCATGATGACCGATTCCTGTGCCGTGCCCGACCATCCGGTGATGAGCCGGCTGTGGACCGAGCGCAAGCCGATGGGCACGCTGGTGATCGGCCTGACGCCGGACGCCGACCGCCTCGCCCGCCAGGCGGCCTCGCAACTGCATCTCTACCGAGAGACCCGCAACATGGCCCGCCTGCTGCGCAACCGGATGAAGAGCCTGCTCAAGAGACGATAGACGCGCTCGCATCTTCCGGACGCGTGGATGCTTGCTTCAAGCCTGAGCATTCGGTTGCTTCATGGGGTAAACAGTCACTGTATTGATAGCGTTTATTTGCCAGCAGCTACTTGAGCAACAGTCGCAATTTTTCAACAAAGAGTTACAAAGGTGATACGATTTTGGGTATAATTCACGTCGCTTGCCGGCGGTGAATCCATTTTTCTTCAGCGCTTTTCCGCGTGGCAGACATCAGAATTAGCTAATTCATTCGAACATATAAAGGACATTCACGGAACTTAAGTGGTAACATAAGACCTTTGGGAGCAAACCCTGGGACTTTGGTCCATCTCACGAAATCCGGCCGCGAGTGTGAGGCTAGTCTTCATTGCTCTTCAGGAACTTGGAACGGCTAGCCGGGCCCGAGTTGAGCCGCTCGTCCTCTTTCTTCCCCGGTGCTTCCGGCGGTAGCGCGCGGATCGCGAGGAACAGGCGTTGAATGCAAGAAATCCGCCTGCCGGAACCAGCGGACACTTCAACGGGAAGCCGCCAATGGGAAAGCGGCCGGCCACGGAGCCCTACGGGGACGGCCTTGGGCGAGCGAGGGCCATGTCGAAAGTCTCCGGCAGGTGAGGATGCGCGGCGGTCCGACTCACCGAAGCCGTGGTCATCGCGTCGACCGGGAGAATAATGGACATATGAGCATGGTGGTCCGGCCACAGCGGCTTTCCAAACAGGAAGAACACGATCGCGAGAAAACAAATCAGCAGCAGGACGGCGAAGGTGTTCGCGATGATCTCGCCAAGCTGCATGTCTTTCTCCCGGAAGTCGGACACCCGCCGCTCGCAGCAACGGCGGGCGTCCACGGACCGTCGATGAAGGGACTTTACTCGACGGCTTCCACGCCAATGAGGAACGGCGGCTTATGTTCAGGGTTTAGGACCAATGCGCCGATGCTTCGGACTTCAGTCCCAATTGCGGGTCCGAGGAGAAGGAGACAGTCTGCCTTTCGCACCGGCTAAGCCCTCCACCAAGGTACCAGACAGCCGGAGCACAGCCCGGCCTGCTCGCCAAGTGCCGAACCTACCGCCAAAAGCAGGCCGGGCTCCTTCTGTCGATAGTCAAGATCGTCGCCCAAAGGGGAAAATGACCAGCTACAAGGTGGAGGAAATCCTGGGCGAGAGAATTATCGGCACGCACGAGGTGGCGGCTTCAAGTCCCGCGGGGGCTGCCAGACGGGCAACCGGGCATCCGATGCAACCCCGCATTCCGGGTGCGCTGTTTGTTCGGGTTACCAGATCGGAGGACGGCACGATCGCCGAATTCAGCTTCGCGGGAGTTCCCTGTTGAACCCGGATGAATTCCGAAGCTCGTCGATGAATCGTTTCGACGCGACTTGCACCAGAATTGCGCTAGCGTCCTAGCGGCTGTCTGGATGCCGAAACCAATTCGTCCTCATCCCTGATCCCGGCCATGTAATTCGCAATTATGCGGGATGAAATCGCTTCACGTTCCTGGGCCGATCGGGCGTCGAGCTTCAGCCTGTCGAACACGCGGCCAAGGAGGGCCACTTCGGAGGAATCGAAGACCCCAGCTTCCTGCGCTTTCTGACGAATCGGCATGAGTTCCTCCCTTTCCGGGTAGATAAGCGACAACTGATGCAAGGGGCAATCTCAAGGCCGGAATATATCCACACCGAGGAACGGTAGGCGCCCAACATAGGTCCTGAAGCGTGAAGCCGGCTACCACATTGGACAGGCCGAAGATGCAGTCCTGCACCCGGCCGAGTCGCCCCCGGATGTCGCTCTTCGACATCGGCCTGAGCCGCTCACGACGACCTCGACACCATATCCGCATTGCCGAAGCGCCGATCGGGAAAGCAGCGGCAGACGCATCGAAGCGGCGACTGAAATGGTGCCCCTAGCCGGGATCGAACCAGCACTCCTTGCGGAACTCGATTTTGAGTCGAGCGCGTCTACCAATTCCGCCATAGGGGCTCAGGCCGGGCGGCCTGGATGGGCGCGGACTATACGGTCAGAGGCCTGTTCGTCAACTGGCCTGTTGCCGATAGCGTGCGGAGCCGCGACCAAACCGCACCTTTCGGTTTCCTGCGGGCACTGCCATTGTGCGGCGCGGAAAATTTTTCTAGACAAGCGTCGTGTCGAAGCGCCTGGCGTCCGGAAGAAGGAACGCGGCGCGCTTCGGGTCTTGGTGTCACGCATGCCCCCTGCTTCATCCATGCCCTGGTTTTCTGCCTGCCCCTATGCCGGCCAGACCGTGCATGTGGGCGACGTGCGGTAGTCATCTACGACATTAGGAGAGCCGATGCTTCGCGGACTGTACGACTGGACCTTGTCGCTGGCGGCGCGCAAATCCGCCGAATGGTGGCTGGCCTTCATCGCCTTCGTCGAAAGCTCGGTGTTCCTGGTGCCGGCCGATGTGCTTTATCTGCCGATGGCGCTGTCGCGGCCGGATCGCGCCTACCGCTATGCACTGATCGCCACCGTCGCCTCCGTGCTGGGCGGCATCGCCGGCTGGTTCATCGGCCACTACGCCTATGACGCGCTGGCCAAGCCGATCCTGGAATTTTACGGCAAGTATGACGAGTTCGAGGCGCTGCGCGTCTCTTCGGGCATCGGCTTCATCATCCTGATGCTGATCACCTCGGGCGCCGCCCACCTGCCGCCGATCAAGGTGGTGACGATCCTGTCGGGCGTCATCGGCGTCAACCTTTTGCTGTTCATCGCGCTGGCGATCGTGGCGCGCGGCGGACGCTTCCTGCTTCTGGCCTGGCTGCTGCGCCGCTACGGCGAGCCGATCCGCGAATTCATCGAAAAGCGCCTTGGCCTCATCGCCGGTGCCGCGGCGGCTGCCCTGATTTTGCTCTATATCCTGGTCAAATACGCCCTCTGACGCATGTTCCCCAATCCGGGTAACGGTTTCGGGAGAGCGGCCGCAGACTTGGCGGACGGCCAACACAACGGACGAAAGACCCATGACAGCGACCATGAATGTCGACACCGGACGCCAACGGACACGGACGGCCCTGTTTCTCGCCGTCGCCATGGCCGCCACGGTGGGCTCCGCGCTCGGCTTCCAGTATCTCGGCGGCTACATCCCTTGCCACCTCTGCCTTGAACAGCGCACACCCTACTATATCGGCGTGCCGCTGATGGTGCTGGCGGTGATCGCCTCGATGCTGCGCGCACCCGCATGGCTGACGCGTGGACTGCTTGGCATCGGCGGCCTCTTGATGCTCTATGGCCTCTATCTTGGCGTCTATCACTCCGGCGTCGAATGGGCTTGGTGGCAGGGTCCGGCCGATTGTACGGCGGGCGCTGGCCCGGTCGACACCGGCGGCAAGGGCGTGCTCGACGCGCTCGACAAATTCGTGCCACCCTCCTGCGACAAGGCGGCCCTTCGCATACTCGGCCTGTCGCTGGCCGGCTGGAACGCCATCGTCAGCCTCATCCTCGCCGCCGTCGCCTTCCGCGGCGCGTTCTCACGCGACTAGATAAACCAGCGCGACGCAGAGTTCGTCCAGAAATTCGGCAGACTGCGTAGACTGGCGCTGCTTTCAAGGTCCGAGCCAAGGTCGACCCCCAATCCGCCCCGGCGAAGCAGCGACGGAGTGGGGAAGCCGGTCTTCAAGCGCGAAGCCCGCTGAGAAGTGAGCGCGGCCGAGCTGGTCCGACATCGGGGTGTCAGGCTATCATGGTCTGGCAAGTATGGGGCACCGGCCTACGCCGGCCGTAGCCTTAAGCTGAGACGATCCCTGACGAGTGCTTTGGCCGGCGAAGGCCGGAAGCGCAGACAATCGCTCCAGACTGCCAGCCTCCCGAATCCTCGAACGATCTCAGGGTTCCAGTTCGACATCCCAGTATAGATAATCCATCCAGCTTTCATGCAGATGGTTGGGCGGGAACAGACGGCCATTATTGTGCAGGTCGTGCACCGTCGGCTGGTAGGGCTTCTGCAACGGCCACATCTTGGCATGCGCCGGCATCATGCCACCCTTCCTGAGATTGCAGGGGGAACAGGCGGCGACGACATTCTCCCACGTCGTGGCACCCCCGCGGTGGCGGGGGATGACGTGATCGAAGGTCAGATCGTCGGGCGTGCCGCAATATTGGCACTGGAAGCGGTCACGCAGGAAGACATTGAAGCGTGTGAAGGCGGGATGCCGCGACGGCTTCACATAGGCCTTCAGGCTGACGACGCTCGGCAGCTTCATCGAGAAGGTCGGCGAGGACACCGCGTGCTCGTATTCGGCGACGATGTTCACCCGTTCGAGGAACACCGCCTTGATGGCGTCCTGCCACGACCAGAGCGACAGGGGGTAATAGCTGAGCGGACGGTAATCCGCGTTCAGCACCAGCGCTGGAAGCCCATCCGGAGATACGGCAACCGTCACGTCGTTGGCCTCCTTGGTTCTCTAACCTGAATGGCGCGGATACTGTAAGCCCGACATGACAGGGATGTGAAGCGGATTGTCACGCGTCCGAAGGCCCAAAAAAACGAGATTTTGATGCTTTTTCGCGCTTTCAGGCCGGGGGTGCGGCATCCCTGCCCTTCAATTCGCGATAATAGGACCAGAAAAGCCGCGATGCGACACCTCTCCATGGGCTCCATGATTCGGCGAGCTGGATCAGTGTTTTCTCCGGCGGACGCGGGTCGATGCCGAACGCATGGCCGACGGCGGTCTGGAGCGCGACATCGCGCGCCGGGAAGATATCGGGATGGCCTGCGGCGAACAGCAGATACACTTGCGCCGTCCACGGACCGATGCCGGGCACGGCCGTCATGGTCGTGATTGCCTCGCCGGCGTCAAGCGAACACAAATGATGAAGGTCGAGGCCGTCCGCCACCGCCCGGGCGGTGGCGAGGAGGCCGTGTTGCTTGGGTCGCGAGAGGCCCGCCTCGCGAAAAATGTCCTCGCCGGCGGCAAGGATCGCCAGCGGCGTCAAAGGGTCGACCAGTTTCGTCAGCCGGCCGAAGATCGCATCGGCGCTGGCGCGCGACACCTGCTGCGAGACGATGATCGAGGCAAGGCTCGAGAATCCCGGCTGGGAAAGCCGTAACGGCACCTCGCCCGCCATGCCGCGGATCTTTTCCAGCCTTGGGTCGATTGCGCAAAGCGCGTCGAGTCCCCGGGCGATGTCGTCCAATGTGGCGATACGTTGCATGTTTCTTGTTCCTGAACCGGCCGCACGGTAGCAATTGGCAAAATCGCCGCACAACCTGATTGCCGCTCAAGAGATGACGCTCCTGACATTCCGTTTCGCGCCCAGTCCCAATGGCGAACTGCATCTCGGCCATGCCTTTTCGGCGCTGCTCAACCAGAAACTGGCGCGAGCGGTCGGCGGCCGCCTGCTGCTGCGCATCGAGGATATCGACACCACGCGCTGCTCGCCGGAATTCGAGGCCGGGATGCTTGCCGATCTCAGATGGTTAGGGTTGGGCTGGGAAGAGCCGGTGCGCCGACAGTCGGAACACTTCGCCGAATACGGGGCGGTGCTCGACCGGCTGATCCGGGATGAACTGGTCTATCCCGCCTTCATGAGCAGGGGGGAGATCCGGGCTTTCATCGCCGACAGCGAAAGGCGCGACTGGCCGCGCGATCCCGATGGCGTGCCGGTCTATCCCGCCGTCGACAAGGCGCTGCCGGCGAAGGAACGCCGGCGCCGCATTGCCGAGGGCGCTCCCTTCGCCTGGCGGCTGGATGTCGATGCCGCGATGGCACGCGTCGGCAAGGATTTGTCATGGGACGAATTTTCAGACGAAACGCTCTCCGCGACGCGCGTCGTCGAGGCCCGCCCGCGCGATTGGGGCGACGTCATCTTGGCGCGCCGCGAAATCCCGACCAGCTATCATCTTGCCGTCGTCGTCGACGATGCGCTGCAGGGCGTGAGCCATGTCGTGCGCGGCCAGGATCTCTATTCCGCGACCGGGATACAGCGGCTGCTTCAGGAACTGCTTGGCCTGCCGCAGCCAGCCTATTTCCATCACCGGCTGATCCTGGGACCCGACGGACGCAAGCTGTCGAAAAGCCTTAAGGACACCGGCCTTGCCGTCTTGCGCGAAGCGGGCGTGTCGGCTCACGATGTCAGGCGAATGGTCGGTCTCTGACGCAGGCGAAGGCCGAAGGGGCAGCTTGCAGAAAACACGGCCGGTTGAATTCCGGTGATGCATGGATCAATCGTTTCGTTTTGCGCGCCGGCTTGAACCGGACTAGAGCTTCGCCACGGCTCAATTCTCATCAAGCGCGGTTCCCGGAAAATGCACAGCGTCAAGCGGCTCATCCCCGCCACTTTCGTCGTCCTGTGGGCGACCGGCTTCATCGGCGCCCGCTATGCCATGCCGTGGGCCGAACCGTTTACGTTCCTGGCCGCGCGCTTCGTCCTGGCAGCCGTGTTGTTCGCCGGCCTGGTGGTCGTGCTTGGCTCCAAGAGAGCCTCCCGCGAAGAGGCATTGCACGCCACCGGGGCCGGCATTCTGATGCATGGAGTCTATCTCGGCGCGGTCTTCTGGGCTATCCACAGGGGCATGCCCGCCGGGCTGTCGGCGCTGATTGTCGGCCTGCAGCCGTTGATCACGGCGGTGCTCGCCGGCAAATTTCTCGGCGAGGCGATCCTGCCGCGCCATTGGGCCGGCCTCGCGGTCGGCCTGGCCGGCATTGTCATCGTGCTTTGGCCAAAGCTCGGCGCGCTCGGCGGCGGTGTGACATCGGCCACGCTGACAGCCTCGCTCGTCTCGGTGCTCGGCATGAGCGCCGGCACAATATGGCAGAAGCGTTTTGCTTCCGGCGGAGACCTTGTCGCCGCGACCATGTGGCAATATGTCGGCGGCGCTTCGGTGATGATCCTGGCTTCCCTGGCCTTCGAGACCCACACGGTCGTCATCAACGGCGAATTGATCTTCGCCATGGCCTGGCTGGTGCTGGTGCTGTCGATCGGCGCCATCTTCCTTCTGATGGTGATGATCCGCGACGGCGAGATGTCGAAGGTCGCTTCGCTGTTCTATCTGGTGCCGGCGGTGACGGCCGTCATCGCCTGGGCCTTGTTCGGCGAGCAGCTCAACGCGCTTCAGATTGCCGGCATGGCGATCACGACCTTCGGTGTTGGCCTGGCAACGGCGCGGCAGACCAAGGGAAGAACTGTAGAATTGAGGAATTGAGGAAAATGGTGCCATCTGGCGCTGGGGCTTCTTCTTCAATTCTTCAATTCTACAATTCTCCAGTTCTTCAATTCAGCCGGTCATCCCACCCGCGCGCGCGCCTCGAGATAGCGGCTGATCGCTGCATTGAGTTCGCCGCCGAGAATGAAGATCGCGGACACGATATAAAGAAAGACCACCGCGATCATGATCGAGGCAAGCCCGGCATATGTCGTCACATAGGACGAGAAATGGTCGAGATAGGTGGCGAAAATGGTCGAGCCGATCAGCCATGCGGCGAGCGTGAAGACGATGCCGGGGATCAGCGAGACGAAACGGCGCTTGCCGGCCGGCAGCCAGTAATGCACTGAAAACAGACCGCCGACGATGACGGTCGAGGCGATGACGTAGCGCCACAGCGTGATGGTGCCCGTATAGGGTTTTATCCACTCGAAATGCGCCTCGGCCAGCCGCGCCAGCAATGGCGCGAAGACCAGGAGCACGCTGATCGCCAGGAAGCCTGCCGTGGCGATCAGCACGAAGAAGATGCTCTGCACACGGCGATAGATGATGCCGCGCGTCTCGGTGACGCGATAGGCCCGGTTGAGCGAGGTGCGCAGCGCCTCGATGCCGTTCGAGGCGAAATAGGCGGCCAGCAGCACGCCGTAGGTGAGCAGATCCGATCGTCGCACGGTGAGCACGTTCAGCACCTCGCGCGCGATCGGTTTGGCGATTTGCTCCGGCCAGGTGTCAAAGACCAGGTGCACGGCCGTGTCGGCGAAGGCTTGCGCGCCGAGGAAGCTCGCCAGCGTGGTGGCGAAGATCAGGAACGGAAACAGCGCCATCAGCGAGGTGATTGCCAGATGGCTGGCCATCGCCCAGCCGTCATCGGTGTTGAAATGACCGATCGCGTCGTAGAGTACGCGGCGCAGGGCGACGATATTCCGCAACAAGAACCGCGCTCCCCTTCGATTGTCTCGACGCCGCGAATATGGGAAGGGAATGCGGCAAATGGCAACCCTTGGTCATAAGACGAATCCGCCGGCGCGCGCGTTGCGCGTCATCATCGTCACCGGCGCGTCGTCCGGCATAGGCGCTTATTGCGCGCGGGCGCTCAAGGCGGAAGGCTGGCGGGTGTTCGCCACGGCGCGCAAGCCCGAGGACATCGCGGCCCTGGAAAAGGATGGCATCGAGGCGTTCTATCTCGACTATCGCGAACCTGCCTCCATCGAAGCGCTTGCGGCTTCAGTGCTGGAGCGGACCGGCGGCAGGATCGATGCCTTGTTCAACAACGGCGCCTATGCGCAAGCGGGCGCGGTCGAGGATCTGCCGGTGGCCGCCTTGCGGGAGCAGTTCGAGGCCAATTTCTTCGGCTGGCACGACCTGACCCGCCGGCTCGTGCCTGTGATGCGCCGCCAGGGCGGTGGCCGGATCGTTCATTGCTCGTCGATCCTTGGCCTGGTGCCGGTACGTTTTCGCGGCGCCTATTCGGCATCCAAACACGCTTTGGAGGCATTGATGCTCTGTCAGCGCCAGGAACTGGCCGGCAGCGGCCTCCATGTTTCGCTGATCGAGCCGGGGCCGGTTAAATCGAAGATCGCCAGCAATGGCCTCGCCTGGTTCCTCAGGAATATCGACCATGAGAATTCCGTGCATCGCGCCGACTATGAGGCGCAGTTGGAACGCATGCGCGGCGGCGGCAGCAAATCGGCGCTGAAACCTGGCCCGGAAGTGGTCCACAAGGCGCTTCGCCATGCACTTCTGTCGCGGCGCCCACGCCCGCACTATGTGGTAACAGTGCCGGCCAGGTTCGGGGCCATGCTCAAACGCATCCTTCCGGCATCGATGCTTCACCGCCTGCTCGCCAAACGCGCCTGAACAAGAAAAGGACTGGAAACGCAAAATGGCATCCGTCTTCAACATCCTTGCCATCCTGGTCATGGTCGCCGTGGTGATCGTGCTGGTCCGGGGTCTGATCAACATGATGCGCGGCGGTTCCGGCATCACCTCCAACAAGCTGATGCAGACGCGCGTCGTGCTGCAGGCCGTGGCGCTGGCGCTGATCCTGCTGGCCGTGTATTTCACCCGCAAGTGAGGACACCGGCCGTTCGGGAGGCGACGTGGTCAAGCTCAACAAGATCTACACCCGCACGGGCGACAACGGCACCACCGGGCTCGGCACGGGTGAGCGGCGGCTGAAGTCCGATCTCAGGGTAGACGCCTACGGCACCGTCGACGAAGCCAACGCCTGCATTGGCATGGCTCGTGTTCACACCGCCCCAAGCCACCCGGCGATTGACGCCATGCTTGCCCGCATCCAGAATGATCTCTTCGACCTCGGCGCCGATCTGGCTGTGCCCGACGACGGCAAGCCGCTCGGCTACGAACCGCTGCGCATCATTGCCGCGCAGACCGAGCGCGTCGAACACGACATCGATCTCCTCAACAACGACCTCCAGCCACTCAAATCCTTCGTGCTGAACGGCGGCACGCCGGCCGCCGCTGCGCTCCATCTCGCCCGCACGGTGGCACGGCGGGCCGAGCGGCTGATGGTGGCGCTCGCACAGCATCCTGATGAGCACGTCAACCGCGACGGGCTGAAATACATCAACCGCGTCTCCGATTTCCTGTTCGTCGCCGCCAGGGCGGTCAATGACAATGGAAATGCCGACGTGTTATGGGTTCCCGGCAAGAACCGCTGAACTATGCCAAGGCGGGAGAGGCCAGGCACCGATGTTCATCCCGCTCTACGACACCAACAGGCTGCGGCACATCAGGCTGCAATATGTGACGATCGGCCTGATCCTGGCCAACGCGCTGGTCTATTGCGCCACCGCGCTCGGCGGCGAGAATTTCACCAATGCCGCCGTGCTCGGCCTCGGCTTCATCCCCTCCGTGGTGCATGACACGGCAGAGCTCGACCCGCGTTTTATCGTCATTCCCGAGAGCCTGAGCTATCTCACCTATTCCTTCCTGCATGCCGACATTTTCCACCTTGGCGGCAACATGCTCTTCCTGTGGGTGTTCGGCGACAACGTCGAGGACGCGCTCGGCCATATCCGCTATCTCATCTTCTACCTCCTGTGCGCCATCGCCGGAGCCGCCTTCCAGGGCCTCATCGCGTGGGACTCGCAGGTGCCGCTGATCGGCGCCTCCGGCGCCATCGCCGGCGTGGTCGTCGCCTACCTGATCCTCTATCCCAGGGTGAAGGTCTGGGTGCTGGCCTTTGCTCGCATTCCGCTGCGCATCCCGGCCTTCATCCCGCTCCTCCTGTGGGTGCTGTTCCAGATCGTCATGTTCGCCGCCGGTGGCGAGGACCAGATTTCCTGGGCCTGCCACGTAGGCGGCATCATCGCCGGCGCCGTGCTGGTGCTCGTGCTGCGCAGCCGCGGCGTGCCGCTTTTTGCGGGCGCGGACGAAGAGGTCGCACCGGCCGACCAGCCCGCCATCGCCGTCGATCCGGCCGTGAGCGAACCCATTGCGGCGCAGCCTGCGCGACGCTGGGGTCGGGGAAGTGTCCCCGGCCCCGACTGAACCGATTGAGTGAATTGCCCGATGCCCTGGCATATTGACGTGCGGGTTTGCCGCAACTACGGAAGCGTTTCCGCCCGCCTTAGGCGGTTGAAGAGCAGAATTTCCATCCGGAATGTCGGCTTTCGACAACTCTGACAGGGTTCACGCTGGTATAGCGCGCCCCAACTATCTCAAGAGAGGTGACAGGAAAATGAAGATCCTTGTGCCCGTGAAGCGGGTTGTGGATGCGAATGTGAAGGTTCGCGTCAAGGCTGACGGTTCGGCGGTGGAATTGGCCAACGTCAAGATGGCGATGAACCCGTTTGACGAGATCGCGGTCGAAGAGGCGATCCGACTCAAGGAAGCCGGCAAGGCCGAAGAGATCATCGTCGTGTCGATCGGCCCGCAGCAGGCGCAGGAGACGCTTCGCACCGCGCTCGCCATGGGCGCCGACCGCGCCATCCTGGTCAAGACCGACGAGCAGACCGAGCCGCTGGGCGTCGCCAAGGTGCTGAAGGGAGTGGTCGAGGCCGAGCAGCCCGGCCTGGTCATCCTCGGCAAGCAGGCGATCGACGATGATTCCAACCAGACCGGCCAGATGCTTGCAGCCCTTCTCGGCTGGGCGCAAGGCACGTTTGCTTCCAAGGTGGTGCTCGAGGGCGACAAGGCCAGGGTGACCCGCGAGGTCGACGGCGGCCTGCAGACGGTTGAGCTGAAGATGCCGGCGATCGTCACCGCCGACCTTCGCCTCAACCAGCCGCGCTACGCTTCGCTGCCCAACATCATGAAGGCCAAGAAGAAGCCGCTCGACGAGAAGAGCCCGGCCGACTACGGCGCCGATGTCAAGCCGCGGCTGAAGGTCATCAAGACCGAGGAGCCGGGCGGCCGCAAGGCGGGCGTCAAGGTCAAGAGCGTCGCCGAGTTGGTCGACAAGCTGAAGAACGAAGCCGGCGTGCTCTGAGATCGGAAGGAACAGATAAAATGACCATTCTCCTCATCGCCGAACACGACAACGCAACCCTTTCGGACCAGACCGGCAAGGCGCTGTCGGCCGCGCTGCAGATCGGTTCGGACGTGCATGTGCTGGTGGCCGGCAAGAGCGCCAAGGGCGCAGCCGACGCCGCCGCCAAGCTGAAGGGCGTGAGCAAGGTGCTGCTCGCCGAAGCCGACGAGCTTGCCGAGCGTCTCGCCGAGCCGACCGCGGCGCTCGTCGTGTCGCTGGCCGGCTCCTATGACACCATCGTCGCGCCGGCAACCTCGTCGGGCAAGAACGTCGCGCCGCGCGTGGCCGCTTTGCTCGACGTGGCGCAGGTCTCCGAGATCATCGAAGTGGTCTCGCCGGATACCTTCAAGCGGCCGATCTATGCCGGCAACGCCATCCAGACGGTACAGTCGACCGATGCCAAGAAGGTCATTACCGTGCGCACCGCCTCCTTCCAGGCGGCGCCCGAGGGCGGTTCGGCCGCTGTCGAAACCGTCGGCGCCGCGGCCAATCCGGGCCTCTCCTCCTTCATCGAGAACAGGCTGTCGGAGACCGATCGACCGGAACTGACCTCGGCCAAGATCATCATCTCGGGCGGCCGCGCGCTCGGCTCCTCGGAGAAGTTCCAGGAGGTCATCCTGCCCGTCGCCGACAAGCTCGGCGCTGCCGTCGGCGCATCCCGCGCTGCCGTCGATGCCGGTTATGCGCCGAATGACTGGCAGGTCGGCCAAACCGGCAAGGTCGTCGCCCCCGACCTCTACATCGCCGTCGGCATCTCCGGCGCCATCCAGCACCTTGCCGGCATGAAGGACTCGAAGGTCATCGTCGCCATCAACAAGGACGAGGAAGCGCCGATCTTCCAGGTCGCCGACTATGGCCTCGTCGGCGACCTCTTCGTCGTCCTGCCGGAGTTGCAGAAGGCGCTTTGACGCCCTGACGCAAAGCGTATTAAATTGTGAGGGGTGGGGTAGACGAAGTCGCCCCGCCCTTTTAGTTTGCACCGCACAAAAAGCAGGCCGCAAAGGTCTTTTTCGACGGGATCGGTGTAATGAGCAAGATCGAAACGATCGGCATCATCGGCGCGGGCCAGATGGGCGGCGGCATCGCCCATGTCTCCGCGCTTTCGGGCTACAAGGTGCTGATCTACGATATATCACCCGACCGTATCGAGAAGGGCATCGCCACCGTCAGCGGCAACATGGCCCGCCAGGTGGGGTCCGGCAAGCTCGACGAGAAGCTCCGCAACCAGGCGATGGCGCGCATCGCGGCGGCGCCATCCATGGCCGATCTCGCCGGTGCCGACCTGGTCATCGAGGCGGCGACCGAGGACGAGACGGTCAAGCGCAAGATCTACGCCCAGCTTTGTCCGCAGCTCAATCCCGAGGCCATACTGGCGACCAATACCTCGTCGATCTCGATCACGCGGCTAGCCGCGCAGACCGACCGCCCCGAGCGCTTCATCGGCATCCATTTCATGAACCCGGTTCCTCTGATGAAGCTGGTCGAACTGGTGCGCGGCATCGCCACCGAGGACCAGACCTTCGAGGCGGCGAAGACCTATGTGAAGCAGCTCGACAAGACGATCACGGTCTCGGAGGATTTTCCGGCCTTCATCGTCAACCGCATCCTTTTGCCGATGATCAACGAGGCGATTTACACGCTTTATGAAGGCGTCGGGACGGTCGATGCGATCGATACCGCCATGCGGCTCGGCGCCAACCATCCGATGGGGCCGCTGCAGCTGGCCGATTTCATCGGCCTGGACACCTGCCTATCGATCATGCAGGTGCTGCATGACGGCCTGTCGGACTCGAAATACCGCCCCTGCCCGTTGCTGGTCAAATATGTCGAGGCCGGCTGGCTCGGCCGCAAGACCGGTCGCGGCTTCTACGATTATCGCGGCGAGCACCCCGTTCCGACACGCTGACCCGCCAGGGTTGATCGCGGCCCGATCGCGGGGCTACGACGCGGCGGCCAGGGGCTTGGGCGTCTCGATTTCGACCCTGTCGTCCTTCGCATCGTTCTCCGGCGCCACGGACACGCATCCGCGACCCGCAGCCTTGGCCACGTAGCAGGCGGCGTCTGCCCTGGCGATGATCTCGTCGACCGCACCACAATCGGCGTTGATAGGAGCCAGTCCGATGCTGGCGCCGATCGAATGAGGACGGCCTTCCCACGTGAAATCGAGGCCCTGTATCGCATCGATGATGGATCGCGCCGCGATCCTGGCACCAGCGGCCGAGCCCGACTTCAGAAGGACCGCGAATTCGTCGCCGCCCAGACGCGCGACCATGTCCTGCGGACCAAGCACGCCACGCACGGCCTCGGCAACGCGCTTGAGCAATGCGTCTCCCGCCGCGTGGCCGCCTGTGTCGTTGACCAGTTTGAAATGATCCAGATCGATGAACATGAACTGATGTCCGATCCCATCCTTGCGGGCCTGATCGACCAAGTCTTCCATGGCGCGTATGAAACTCGCGCGATTGGCAAGGCCGGTCAGCGCATCATGCGCGGCGGCGTGGGCAAGCTGGCGCTGCAGCGCGCGCGCATCGGTGAAGTCCTGGAAGACGATGACCAGTCCGCAGAATTCGTTGCGCTCGTTCATGATCGGCGACACGACCTGCCGGATGCTGCAGCGCGTCTCGTCGCGCCGGATGAGGACCGCGCGGCTGTTCTGGTCGTCGGCTGCCTGGCCGCCGGTCGCAGGCCGCGCCACGCCGATCCTGTGGCCGGTCTCCTCGTCGACCGCCCAATAGACGTGGCCAAGCGTCTTGCCGAGGGCATCATTGCAGGAGACGCCGGTCAGCTTTTCGGCGACAGGATTCATGAAGGTGATGCGGTTCGCGGCATCGGTGCAGATGACGGCATCGCCGATCGACTGCAGCGTCACTTTGAGGCGCTCCTTTTCGTCGGCCAGCATGGCCGCCGACACGGCGAGACGCTCCTCCGCCTGCTTGCGCCGGGTGATGTCGGTCAGGCTGCCTATCGCCCTGATCAGCCGCCCCTCTTCGTCGCGCTCGATCGCCTTGCCGCGGTCGAGGAACCAAAGCCAGCGGCCATCCTTGTGGCGCATCCTGAATTCGGCCTCGAAGAACGGCGTGCGGCCTTCGAGATGGGCGCGGTCCGCCTCGGCCACGGCCTCGCGGTCGTCGGGATGTATCATCGCCAGCCAACGATCGGGGTCACCGTCAAGTTCGCCATCGTCGTAACCCAGCATCTTGACCCAGGTCGCCGAATAGGTGGTGCCGCCCTTGCGCATATCGAAGTCCCAGACGCCCTGGCCGGCGCCGGCCAATGCAAAATTCCAGCGCGTTTCGGCCTCTGCGATGCGCGCCTCTGCCTGCCTGCGCGCGTCGATGTCCTCTATCTGCGAGACGAGATACAGCGGCTGGCCGCTATTCCCGTCGCAAATGACAGAACCGGCCAGCCGGGCCCAGACGGGCGTGCCGTCCTTCTTGAGATAGCGCTTCTCGAAATGAAAGGAATCGATCTTGCCGGCCTTGAGGCCCTCCATCGTCTCCCGCCCGATCTGATGATCGTCGGGATGCGTGATCTGAATGAACGTCAGCGCCTCAATCTCTTCGCGGCTGTAGTCGAGCATGGCGGCGAAGACAGGGTTGGCCTCGAGAATGCGCCCGTCGAGGCCGACGATCGCGACGCCGATCGAGGAATCCTCCATGGCACGGCGGAAGCGCTGCTCGCTCTCGGCGATCTGACGGCGGTCCTTGCGGATGACGCGCGCGAACAGGCCGGCCAGGAGAAGTGCGCCAGCCGCCACACCGACCGACGCCTGCACACATAATTCGAGCGTCTCGGCGCCGGGGTTGAGTCGCGACAGCAGGACCGATACCGCAATCGCCGCTGTCCCGCCCACGAGCAAAGCCAACCCCGCATGTCTGTGCGGCGCCGGCCCGATGACCCTTCGTATTGCCACGATTTGTACCACCCCGTGGGCAATCGCATTTTCCGTGAAAATCCTGACGGATCGGTTTTAAGGAAAGGTTGCGTCGCGGGTATCGGGGATGTCGCCGGCCGGCAAACATTTGCCGGCATGATTAAGGATCGGTATGCGCGGAATGCAGGAGCGGGCGTCGCGCTACCAGCGCACGAAAAACCGGCCGCCGAGTGCGCCTAGCAGCGCCAGCGCAGCGATCGCGATCGTGTACCAGGTGGCGACGAAAAGTGGCGAATCATCAAAGCAATGCGCGGCATAGAAGGTCGCCGCCAGCCCGCCGGCGAGCAGGCCCGCGGCCGTGCCGGCCAGCACTGGCCGTGTCGGCGCGCCATAGCGCAGCATCCACAGGAAGATGGCCAGCGGGCCGATGCCGATCAGCGGGATGAGCCCCATGCAGACCATCATGTTGGAACCGACGAGCCGCCTGCCCCAGTCGGCCTCGGGCACGGCGTAAAGCTCCAGCACTACGGCCACCGCGACGAGCACGGGCGCAGCCGCCATCCAGGCCGCCGCCTTGCCTGTCGATGCTCCCGGTGTCGACAATGCCCTGACGAAGGCGAAGGCGCTGGCGGCGAGCACGACGGTGAACAGGAACTTCGAAAGAAAGCGCATCGTATGTGCGGCAGCCATGAAGTCGGGGCGCGGACCGATCGTCATCATGAAAACGGCACCCGCGATCACGGCGGCCACGCCGGCAGCCAACCACCAGGCCGAGCGCAGCGGCATCGCCTTGCTGCGGGCGTCGGCATCAAGCGCCTTGATGAGATCTTCGGTCCTCATGTCATTCCCGCCCAAACCGCCCCTGCCCGAACCGCTTGGCAATGGCTGCAAGTCCGCGATGCAGGGAAACCCGCACCGCTGTTTCGCTGATGCCGAACTTGGCTGCCGTGTCGCCGATCGAGCGCCCCTCCACCGACACGGACGACACCACCGAGCGCTGTGCCGGCGGCAGGCCGTCGAGCGCCCGGTTGATGTCGCGTTCGCTGACGGTTTCCGTTTCCGGCTCGGCGAAGGTTTCGGCAATATCGTCCACATCGATCTCGATGCGCCGTCCGCGCCGCCGGAATGCATCGATCAGCTTGAAGCGCGCGATGGCATAGACCCAGGGCAGCACAGGTGCGTCCTGACGCCAGGTGTGCCGTTTCACATGAATGGCCAGCAAGGTTTCCTGCACGACATCCTCGGGATCGACCCCGCCTTTGACGATCTTGCGCCTGGCAAAACCGCGAACCAAAGCGGCCGTCCGGTGCAGAAAGTCGGCATAGGCCCTTTCATCTCCCGCGATCGCGGCTCGCATCAGCCGGGAAAGCTCGGCCTCGTCCTTGCCGCTCACAAGAGTTCACTCCCCGATCTTCGCGCCTCGGCGCTGATTTGTTACGTGGCCGGCGAAATAATGTCCAAGGCAAACTACCGGCAAGTCACGAAAGATTGCGGACAAATGCGGGCTGGGCGCGCGACTCGTCGAAGGCGACCCCGAACCGTCGATCCCGCGATCCCGCGCGGCCATCACGCGGAATTGTCCGCCTGGCATAGGGCCTATGTCGTCAGCGGCCGATTGAAGCAGGCCAAAAATGTTGACTACACCTGTCATGTATCGGTAGGTGCTGCGTGCCAGTTCAACGAGATCGAGGACGATGCCCATGAAATACGCTCTTTCCACCCTTGCCGGCGCCGCGGCGGTGGCGGTCAGCCTGATCGCTGGCCAGGCGATGGCCGAGGATACAGGCATCATCGTCTACAATGCCCAGCACGAGAGCCTCGCCAAGGAATGGGCCGACGGCTTCACCAAGGAAACCGGCATCAAGGTCACGTTGCGCAATGGCGGCGATAGCGATTTCTCCAACCAGATCGTCGCGGAGGGTACCGCCTCGCCCGCCGACGTGTTCCTGACCGAGAATTCGCCGGCCATGGTGCTGGTCGAGAATGCCGGCCTGTTCGCGCCGGTCGATGCGGACACGCTGGCGCAGGTTCCACAGGATTATCAGGCAGCGAGCGGCAAATGGGTTGGCGTTGCCGCGCGCAGCACCGTCTTTGCCTACAATACCACCAAGCTCAAGGCCGACCAGTTGCCCAAGTCGCTGCTCGACCTTGCTGATCCGAGCTGGAAAGGCCGCTGGGCCGCCTCGCCGTCGGGCGCTGATTTCCAGGCGATCGTCAGCGCGCTGCTGCAGCTCAAGGGCGAAGCCGCGACGGCGGACTGGCTGAAGGCGATGAAGGAGAATTTCACCGCCTACAAGGGCAACAGCACCGTGATGAAGGCGGTCAACGCCGGTGAGATCGAAGGCGGCGTGATCTATCACTACTACTACTTCGGCGATCAGGCCAAGACCGGCGAAAACAGCAAGAACGTTGCGCTGCATTATTTCAAGAACCAGGATCCGGGCGCCTTCGTCTCGACCTCCGGTGGCGGCGTGCTGGCTTCGAGCAAGCATCCGAAGGAAGCCCAGGCCTTCCTGAAGTGGGTGACCGGCAAGGGCGGCCAGGACGTGCTGAAGAACGGAACGTCCTTCGAATACGCGGTCGGCAAGGGCGCGGAGTCCAATCCGAAGCTGGTGCCGCTGGCCGACCTGCAGGCGCCGAAGATCGATGCCGCGACGCTGAACTCCAAGAAGGCCACCGACCTGATGACGGCGGCCGGCTTGCTTTAGTTGCCGTTCGTCCTAATAAGGACACCGGCCGTGCTCCCGCGGGAATTCCGCGGGAGCGTTTTGTTTTTTCGAGATGGCATTCGTCGATGACGACACGCTGTATTCCCGACCATGATCGTGGTCTTTCGATTGCCGCCGCCAGGCGGCAAGGGCGCGAAGTCTGAGCCGATGCAGTTCGCGGCCGACATCGCAAGCCCGGACCTGCCGCCGAGGACGCGCCGCAGGGCACGCCGGCGCGCTGCGTCATGGATCGTTGCCGCCGCGATCTTCGTTTCGCTGTTGGCGCTGCTGCCGCTTGCCTTCATCGTCTGGGTCGCCGTGCAGACCGGCTGGGAAACCGTCTCGGCGCTGGTGTTCCGGCCGCGTGTCGGCGAGCTTCTGGCCAACACCGTCCTGCTTGTCGCGCTCGCCGTGCCGATCGCCATCATCCTGTCCGTGACCCTGGCCTGGCTGACCGAGCGCAGCGACCTGTCCGGCGCACGGTTGTGGGCTTGGTTATGCGTGGCGCCGCTCGCCATTCCCGCCTTCGTGCACAGCTATGCCTGGATCACCATGGTGCCCGGGCTGCATGGCTTGTGGGCCGGCGTCCTGATTTCCGTCATCGCCTATTTCCCGTTTCTCTATCTGCCGATATCGGCGGCCTTGCGCCGGCTCGATCCGGCGCTCGAAGACGCCGCGGCCGCACTCGGCCTTGGTCCCTGGCGCGTGTTCTGGCGTGTCGTGCTGCCGCAGCTCAGGCTTGCCATTTGTGGCGGCGCATTGCTGGTCGGCCTGCACCTGTTGGCCGAATACGGCCTTTACGTCTTCATCCGCTTCGACACCTTCACAACGGCGATCGTCGACCAGTTCCAGTCGACCTTCAACGGGCCGGCCGCGAACATGCTGGCCGGCGTGCTGGTGAGCTGCTGCTTCGTCCTGCTCGGGCTGGAGGTGCTGGTGCGGGGCGAGGAGCGCTATGCCCGCGTCGGTTCGGGCGCGGCGCGCCATCAACCGCGCGCGCCGCTCGGCCGGGCGACCGTGCCTTGCCTGCTGCTGCTTGCCGCCACAACGCTTTTGGCGCTCGGCGTGCCGTTCGTCACCATCGGCCGCTGGCTTGCCGCCGGCGGCGCCGAGGTCTGGCGGCTCGACGAGATCGGCCTGGCGCTCGGCCAGACGCTGTTTCTGGCGCTCGCCGGCGCGCTGCTCGCCACCGTCGCCGCAATGCCGATGGCCTGGATCTCGATCCGCGCGCCGGGGCCTTTGCAGCGCTTGCTGGAGGGCTGCAACTACATCGTCGGATCGCTGCCCGGGGTCGTGATCGCGCTGGCGCTGGTCACCATCACCGTTCGCATCGCGCTGCCGCTCTACCAGACCCTGTTCACCATCCTGGTTGCCTATGCCTTGATGTTCCTGCCCCGCGCCCTGATCAGCCTGCGGGCGTCGATCGCGCAGGCGCCGGTGGAGCTCGAGCTCGCCGCATCCAGCCTCGGGCGGCCGCCGCTCCATGCATTGTGGTCGACGACGATCCGCCTGTCGGCGCCGGGTGCCGCCGCCGGCATGGCGCTGGTGGGGCTCGGCATCATGAACGAGCTGACTGCGACCCAGATGCTGGCGCCGAACGGCACCCGCACGCTGGCGATGGCGTTCTGGTCCTACAGCGGCGAGATCGACTACGCGTCGGCCGCACCCTATGCCTTCATCATGGTGGCGATGTCGCTGCCCCTGACCTGGCTGCTCTATGCCCAGTCGAAACGGATGGCAGGACGATGAGCTTTCTCGAAATCAGTGGCCTGCACAAGCATTACGGCCCGGTCGCGGCGCTTGCCGGCATCGATCTCGACGTTGCCAGCGGCAGCCGCACGGCCATCGTCGGGCCGTCCGGCTGCGGCAAGACCACTTTGCTGCGGCTGATCGCCGGTTTCGAGGCGCCCGACCAGGGCAGCATTGTGCTTGACGGAAAGATGCTGGCCGACAGCGGCGGCGCCATTCCGGCGCACCGCCGCGGTATCGGCCTGGTTGCACAGGACGGCGCCCTGTTTCCGCACCTGACGATTGGCGACAATATCGGGTTCGGGATGGACCGCCGGCTGTACAAACGCTCAGAGCGCATCGTCGAGCTCGCCTATATCGTTGGGCTGGACAAGGCGATCCTGAAGCGCCGGCCACACGAACTCTCCGGCGGCCAGCAGCAACGCGTGGCGCTCGCCCGCGCCATGGCGATGAAGCCACGGCTGATGCTGCTCGATGAACCGTTCTCGGCGCTCGACACCGGCCTGCGCGCCTCGATGCGCAAGGCCGTGGCGGAACTGCTCGAAGCCGCCGGCATAACCACCATCCTGGTGACGCACGACCAGGCCGAGGCGCTGTCCTTTGCCAGCCAGGTCGCGGTGATGCGCGATGGCCGGTTTTCGCAGGTCGGCACACCGCGCGAACTTTATCTCAAGCCGAAGGACAGGATGATCGCCGAGTTCCTTGGCGACGCCATCATCCTGCCGGCGAAGATAGCGGGCGGTTTCGCCACGTCGCCGCTTGGCCGCATCGCCGTCGATACGTCGGACAGCCGCGATGTCGCTCGCATCATGTTGCGGCCGGAGCAGATCGGGCTCAAGCGGACATCGCGCGAGGGCATGTCGGGCACACCGGACATGCTGTTTGGCGAGGTAACGGAATCCGAATTCGCCGGCTCGACCTGCACGGTCGCGGTGCGATTGCTCAACAGCCCAGACCCGCCGGACGCCGCCGCCATCGGCAGCACGCCGCTGATCCTGCGCAAGTCCGGCATGGACGCGCCGGCGGTTGGTGAGATCGTCCGGCTGACCGTGTCGGGACAGGCGCATGTGTTCGCCTGACCGGCCGACGGCCCGCACCCCGCTGATCAGCATGCAAGATCGGCGTCAGTCGACCCTCTTTGCAGCCTGATCGAACCAGTGAAGTTTCTCGGCCTTGACCACGACGCGCAACTGGTCGCCGGGCTTGGCTGTTGCGCGCGCGGCCACACGCACGACGATGCGGTCGCCGCCTGCCGCACAGTGAAGAAAGCTGTCGGCTCCCACCGGTTCGACCGCCTCCACCATTGTCGGCAGTACGAGCGCGCCGGACGGTGCCTCGGCCGCCAAGGCGACATCGGCATCCTCGGGACGGAAGCCGAGCGTGACGGCATTCGCAGGCGCGAAGTCGATCGTCTTGCTGCCGGTCAGCGCCAGACCCGAAAGGGACAGAAGATTCATCGGCGGTGCGCCGATGAAAGAGGCGACGAAGGTCGAGGCCGGCTTCTCGTAAATGTCGAGTGGCGCGCCCGTCTGCTCGACCAATCCGCCATTCATGACGACGAGGATATCGGCCAACGTCATCGCTTCCAATTGGTCATGGGTGACGTAGACCGAGGTGACACCGAGCGAGCGCTGCAAATTCTTGATTTCGACCCGCATCTGGCCGCGCAGCTTGGCATCGAGGTTGGAGAGTGGCTCGTCGAACAGGAAGACTTTCGGATTGCGCACGATGGCGCGGCCCATGGCGACGCGCTGGCGCTGACCGCCGGAAAGCTCGCGCGGACGCCGGTCAAGCAGCGCGGAAAGCTCCAGCACCTTGGCGGTCGAACGAACCCTGCTGTCGATCTCGTCCTTGGGCGTACCGCGATTGCGTAGCCCGTAAGCCATGTTGTCGTAGACTTTCATATGCGGATAGAGCGCATAGTTTTGGAACACCATGGCGATGTCGCGCTCGGTCGGGCCAATCGTGTTGACAATCTTGCCGTCGATAGCGACCGTGCCGGAAGATATGGTCTCCAACCCGGCGATCATCCTCAAAAGCGTGGACTTGCCGCAGCCGGACGGCCCAACCAGCACACAGAGTTCCTTGTCGGGAATGGCAATGGAGACGCCCTTCACGGCTTCGACGCCGCCGGCATAGACCTTCTTCACGTCCCTCAGATCGACCGTCGCCATCGACTTCTCACTTTTCGGTGTCGACCAGTCCGCGCACGAACCAGCGCTGCATCAGCACCACGACCAGGATTGGCGGCAAGATTGCCAGGATCGCCGTGACCATGACCAAATGCCATTGGGTGTCGGCATCGGCGAAGGAGACCATCTTCTTCAGTGCGATGACGATGGTGCTCATATCGTTGCTGTTGGTGACCAGCAGCGGCCACAGATACTGCGTCCAGCCGTAGATGAAAAGGATGACGAACAGCGCCGCGATATTGGTGCGCGACAATGGCAACAGGATATCGAAGAAGAAGCGCCATGGGCCGGCGCCGTCGACGCGCGCCGCCTCGACCAACTCGCCCGGGATGGTCATGAAGAACTGGCGGAACAACAGCGTTGCGGTGGCCGAGGCGATCAGCGGGATGATCAGTCCGGCATAAGTGTCGACCATGCCGAGATCGACCATTACCTTGTAGGTCGGCAGGATGCGCACCTCGACGGGAAGCATCAGGGTGATGAAGATCAGCCAGAAGAAAGTCATGCGCAGCGGAAAACGGAAGAAGACGATCGCGTAGGCCGACAGGATCGAGATGAATATCTTTCCGACCGCGACGCCAAGCGCCATGATCGTGGAGTTGAGGAGCAGCCTGCCGACGCCAAGCCCGCCGATGCGGCCGACGCCGCCGAACAGCGCCTCGCTGTAATTGCTCCAGAACTCGCTGCCCGGCCGGAAAGGCAGTGGCGGCCTGAGGATGGTTTGCAGCGTCTGCGTCGATGCAACGAACGTGTAGTAGATCGGAAAGGCGACGATCAGTATGCCGAGGATGAGCACGGCATGTGCAAGGAAAATGCGAAACGGGGACCGACCGATCATCGCGCTCCTCAGCCGTAATGCACCTTGCGTTCCACGTAGCGGAACTGGATGGCGGTGAGCGCGATGACGATGACCATCAGGATGACCGACTGCGCCGCCGAATCGCCGAGGATCAGATTGACGAAGCCGTCATTGTAGACCTTGTAGACCAGTGTCTCGGTGGCCTTGCCCGGCCCCCCGCCGGTGACGGCGTGGACGATGCCGAACGTGTCGAACAGGGCATAGACGGTGTTGACGACCAAAAGGAAAAACGTCGTCGGTGCCAAAAGCGGGAAGACGATGGTCCAGAAGCGCTTGGTTTCGCCGGCGCCGTCGATCGCCGCCGCCTCGATCAGCGTTTTCGGCACCGCCTGCAGCCCGGCGACGAAGAACAGGAAATTATAGCTGATCTGCTTCCAGGCGGCCGCCGCCACCAGAAGGATCATGGCGTCGGTGCCGTTGAGCAGCGGATCCCAGCCGACGCCGAAACGTCTCAGCAGATAGGACAGCGAGCCTATCGATGGGTTGAACAGGAACAGCCACAGCATGCCGGCGATCGCCGGCGCCACCGCGTAGGGCCAGATCATGAGCGTGCGGTAGAGGCCTTTGCCGCGCACCACCTTTTCCGCCATGACGGCAAGGAGCAGCGCCACGCCCATGGCAACGATCACGGTCGCAAGCGAAAACACCACTGTGACCTTGATCGAGTTGAGATAGGCCGGATCGGCAAGCACCTTGCGGAAATTGGCAAACCAGACGAACCTGCTCCTCAGCCCGAACGGATCCTGCCGCAGCATCGACTGATAGAGAGCCTGCCCGGCCGGCCAATAGAAGAACACCAGCGTGATGGCCAGTTGCGGCGCCACCAGGAGGTAGGGCAAAACTTTGTTGGGAAAGACGACGCGCGGGGTCAATGCGCCGCTCCGGCGTGGAAATAGTCAACCGAGCGGCACGCTACGGCGCCCCCCGCTGCCCTGCCGGGCATCTCCTCCTCTTGTAGGAAGATCGGCAGTTCCTGCGACGGCTGCCATTCTCCAGCCTTGGCAACTTCCGAAAACGGTAGCGACAGCCGATCTCCCCCCTTGAGGGGGAGATGCCCGGCAGGGCGGAGGGGCGCCTCGTAGAGCAAGGACTATAACTCGATAGGCTCGACGCGCCCTAATTCCCCAGCGCTTCCTTGATCGCCGCGTTGCCACGCGTGACCGCATTGTCGAGCGCCTGCTGGGCGGTTTCCTGACCGGCAAGCATCTTTTCGAACTCCTCGTTCTGGATGTCGCGCACCTGCGGCAGGTTCGGCAACCGCACGCCCTTCGAATTGTCGGTCGGCGCCTTGCCCGTCATCTGCAGGATCGGCGTCTCGCGGCCGGGATTCTTGTCGTAGAAGCCGGACTTTTTCGTCGCCTCATAGGCGGCGAGCGTCACCGGCAGATATCCCGATTTCTGGTGCAGATATTCCTGCACATCGGTCTTGGACAGATAGGCGAAGAAGGCCGCGACGCCCTTGTATTCCTCGTCGGACTTGCCGCCGAAGACCCAAAGGCTGGCGCCGCCCGGCGTCGTGTTCTGCGGCGCGCCCTTGGCGTCGCTGTCATAGGGCAACTGGCCGATGCCGTAGTTCATGCCCGACTTGACGATGTCGCCCAGCCCGCCCGAGGATTCGGTGAAGATGCCGCATTCGCCGGCGAGGAATATCTGCTTGGCTTCGGAGGTGCGCCCGCCATATTTGAAGGTGCCGTCCTTGGCCAGATCCGCGAGCGCCTGGAAATGTTTGACGAAGATCGGCGCGTTGATCTTGAGTTCGACATCACCGCCGGCCAAGCCATTCTGCTGCGTGGCCCAAGGCACATCGTTCCACGCCGCGAAGTTTTCCAGGTGAATCCAGGTCAGCCAGGTCGAGGTGTAGCCGCAAGCGGCGGCGCCGCTCGCCTTGATCTTTTTGGCATCCTCCCACACCTCGCTCCAGGTCTTGGGCGGGTTGTTCACGTCGAGCCCCGCCTTTTGGAAGATGTCCTTGTTGTAGTAGAGGATCGGCGAGGAGGAGTTGTAGGGGAAGGACAGCATGGTGCCGTCCGGCGTCGAATAATAACCGACGATGCCTGGCAGATACTGGCTCTTGTCAAAGTTCATCCCGGCGCCGGTCAGCACCTCGGCCACTGGCTTGATCGCGTCCCGGGCCGCCATCATCACGCCGGTGCCGACATCGAACACCTGGATGATGTCGGGCGCCTGGCCGGCACGGTAGGCGGCGATGCCGGCATTCAGCGTTTCGGGATAGGTGCCTTTGAAAACCGGAACGATCTGATAGTCGCCCTGGCTGGCGTTGAAATCCTTGGAAATCTTGTCGACGACCTCTGCGTTGGCGCCGGTCATGGCGTGCCACCAGCTGATCTGCGTCACGGCGAAGGCGGAGGTTGTGGAAAGCAGGGTCACGGCGACACCGGCCGCGAAGCCAAAGAACTTCATGTTTCGTCTCCCGTTTTCATTGCTTGTCATTGGCGAAAGGGGCACTCCCGCAATGGCACTATGTGTCGTTCGCGCGCAGCGGACAACGGTTTTGTTGCGGGCAAGCGCACTTCACTTCCGGCTAAAGTAGCGTGGACCTCCGGATAGAAGTGACCGGAAATGATTGCATAGCGGCTTGCTGTTTGAATTGGTGTACCAGGGACCTGCGTCGAGACGGTCAGCGACCTCACCGACGGACGGTGTCTAACAGCGCATGACAACACTGACATGACAACGCTGAAAAAGGCGTCGGTTTAAAGCTCGGTCGATGCGTGGAAAATTCCCGTCCCGCGCTCAGCCCGACGGGTTGAGCGCGGCCTCGACAAGCCGCTTGGCGTCGGGCCCCGACCACTCGGCCGGGCCGTTCATATGGGCGATCAGGCAGCCTTCGCCGTCGATCAGCATGGTGACGGGCAGGCCGAGCGCCAGGCCGCGCGTCTTCAGGTCGTTGAACAGCACCATCGTCGAATCCCTGTAATAGCCGAGCGCCTCGACGCCGGTATCCCTAAGGAACTTCTTCGGCTTCACATCGTCGCCGGCATCGACATTGACGGCGACGACCTGGAACGCATCGCTGCCCTTTTCCTTCTGCAAGGCGTCCAGCGCCGGCATTTCGGCGCGGCATGGCGCGCACCATGTCGCCCACAGATTGAGCAGCACCGTCTTGCCGGCATGGTCGGCGATGGTCATCGGCTTGCCGTCCGGGCCGTTGAAGGCGAGGCCCTTCATCGATTGCGGCGGATCGGCGGGCAAGAGGGCCGCGACCTCGCCGGTGGCGGCAGCGGCGATCTTCTTGGCGCGTTCGCTCTTGGCGGCGCAGGCGACATCGTCCTTGCTGTCGCCCACCGCGACTTGCGGCGCGGCATTGTTGCCAGACCGGCTCTCGCTGACATATACCGCGACCGCGCCGGCCAGCGCTCCCGCCACCAGGGCGGCGAGGATCAGGCGCGGGGCCGGGAAAAATCTGTTTCCGTCTGCCATTTTCTCAAAACTGCTCCGAAGCACGGGTTTTATAGCCATGAGCGACAAGAAGACCAGCAACCAGATGTGGGGCGGACGATTTGCCTCGGGTCCGGCCGCGATCATGGAAGCGATCAACGCGTCGATCTCGTTCGACCGCAAACTCTATGCGCAGGACATCAGAGGTTCGATCGCCCATAGCGCGATGCTGGCGCAGACGGGCATTATTTCGGCGGCCGATCAAGAAAAAATCGCTCACGGCCTGAACACGATCCTGAAAGAGATCGAGACGGGCACGTTTGAATTCTCGACCAGGCTGGAAGACATCCACATGAATGTCGAGGCCCGCCTCGCCGAACTGATCGGTCCGGCCGCCGGCCGGCTGCACACGGCCCGCTCTCGCAACGACCAGGTTGCAGTGGACCTCCGGCTCTGGGTGAAGGACGAGTGCTTTCGCGTCGCCGAGGCCTTGAAGGGCCTGATCGGTGCGTTGCTGGAGCGGGCCGAGCAGCACGCCGCGACGGTGATGCCGGGCTTCACTCATATGCAGGCGGCGCAGCCGGTGACATTCGGCCATCATTGCATGGCCTATGTCGAGATGTTTTCGCGCGATCTGTCGCGGGTGCGCGACGCCGTCGAACGCATGGACGAAAGCCCGCTGGGTGCGGCCGCCCTTGCCGGCACCAGCTTTCCCATCGACCGCCACCGGACCGCCACGGCGCTCGGGTTCCGCGAGCCGATGCGCAATTCGCTGGACAGCGTCTCGGATCGCGATTTCGCGCTGGAATTCCTGGCATTGGCGGCGATATGCGCCACGCATCTGTCGCGGCTGGCGGAAGAAATCATCATCTGGTCGACGCCGCAATTCGGCTTCATCAGGCTGTCGGACAGCTTCTCCACCGGTTCCTCGATCATGCCGCAGAAGAAGAACCCCGATGCCGCCGAACTGGTGCGCGGCAAGACCGGGCGCGTCACCGGCCATCTGGTCGGCCTGCTGACGGTGATGAAGGGCATGCCTTTGACCTATGGCAAGGACATGCAGGAAGACAAGGAATCGGTGTTCGATGCCGCCGAGACGCTCGACCTGATGCTGGCGGCGATGACCGGCATGGTCTCCGACATGACGGTGAACGCGGCGGCGATGAAGAAGGCCGCCGGCTCCGGCCACGCAACCGCGACCGACCTTGCCGACTGGCTGGTGCGCACGCTCGGCCTGCCTTTCCGGGAAGCGCATCATGTCACGGGACGGGCGGTGGCGCTGGCCGAAGAGAAGAAGCTGAGCCTGGAGAAGCTTGCGCTGGAAGACTTGCAGTCGATCCATCCCGGCATCACGCAGGACATCTTTTCGGTGCTGGCCGTGCAGAACTCGGTGAAGAGCCGCACCTCCTTCGGCGGCACCGCACCGTCGGAAGTCAGGAAGCAGATCCGCTACTGGAAAAAGCGGCTGGCCAAGGCGTGACGCCAGCTATTGCGTCCGGCAATATCCGGGATATTGCAACGGCAATATCCGGGGTGCAATGCGCCGAGAACTCGGCTAAAAGCAGCGGCGGAAAAAAGTTTCGGACGGATGGATCGATGACCGGAAGCAGGATTTTGGTGACATTGACGCTGCTTGCGGCGCTTGCCGCCGTTACGGCTTGCGGCAGAAGGTCCGGTCTCGATACGCCTTACGAGGCGGCCGTGCAGGCACGCAAGGACGCCGAGAAGGCCCACCAACCTGTGCCGCCGGAACCGGAAAAACCGGTCGCGGACAAGAAGTTCATTCTCGACCCGCTGCTCTAGAGCCGGTGAGAGCGGTTTGAGGTGCTAAACCCGCTCCTACCCTGCTCCAACTTTTCGGAACCACTCTCGTGAATCATTTCGACTACCGCGACGGCGTGCTTCATGCCGAAGACGTGGCGATATCGGATATCGCCGCAACCGTCGGCACGCCATTCTACTGCTATTCGACGGCCACGCTGACCAGGCACTACCGCGTCTTCGTTCAGGCCTTTGCCGGGCTTGATGCACTGGTCTGCTACGCCATGAAGGCGAATTCCAATCAGGCGGTGCTGAGGACCTTGGCCAGGCTCGGCGCTGGAGCCGACGTGGTGTCGGAAGGCGAGTTGCGGCGCGCATTGGCAGCCGGCATCCCGGCCAGCAAGATCCTGTTCTCCGGCGTCGGCAAGACCGCGCGTGAAATGGACTTTGCGCTGGCAGCGGGCATCCTGTGCTTCAACGTCGAATCCGAGCCCGAACTCGAGCTGCTCTCGTCGCGCGCCGTTGCCCTGGGCAAGGTGGCGCCGGTCTCGCTGCGCATCAATCCGGATGTCGACGCCAGGACGCACAAGAAGATCTCGACCGGCAAAGCCGAGAACAAGTTCGGCATCCCATGGCAGAAGGCGCGTCAGGTCTATGCGCGCGCGGCCGAATTGCCGGGCATCAAGGTCACCGGCATCGACACCCATATCGGCAGCCAGATCACCGAGTTGCAACCCTTCGACGATGCCTTCGCGCTTTTGGTGGAACTGGTCGGCGCGCTGCGCGCCGACGGCCATGCCATCGAGCATGTCGATCTCGGCGGCGGTCTCGGCATTCCCTACCGCGTCGACAACAACCCGCCACCGCTCCCCGACGCCTATGCGCAGATCGTCCGCAAGCACGTCACCAAGCTCGGCTTGAAGGTGATGTTCGAGCCGGGCCGGCTGATCGTTGGCAATGCCGGTATCCTCGTCTCGCAAGTGATCTTCGCGAAAGAAGGCGATGCCAAGAATTTCCTCGTCGTTGACGCCGCCATGAACGACCTGATCCGGCCGACGCTCTACGACGCTTTTCACGACATAAGACCGGTGGTGCTGCCGCCCGCCGACGCGCCGCGCATGACGGTCGATATCGTCGGCCCGGTCTGCGAGACCGGCGACTATCTCGGCCTCGACCGCGACCTGCCAAGACTCAAGTCCGGCGACCTGGTCGCCATCGCCACCGCTGGCGCCTATGGCGCGGTGCAGGCGGGCACCTACAACACCCGCCTGCTGGTACCGGAGGTGCTGGTCGACGGCGATCGTTTCCACGTGGTGCGCCCGCGCCCGACCTATGACGAGCTGATCGGCCTGGATTCGATGCCCGACTGGCTTGCATAGAAGCCGCGACTGCGGCCCTATAGCCGGTTCTGGATGAGTGCTCTTGTCTCCGCGATCTTGTCCTCGTCGCGGCGGTAGAAGGTCCATTGCTTGATGCGCTTGGTCCGCAACAGCCCTGCCTGGGTGAGCACACGCATATGCTCGGAGAGCGTCGCTTGCGTAATGCCGAGCTTTTCAGCGATCAGCAGTGCACAGACGCCGTCCTGGACCAGATCGCCATCCGCCTGGGCTGGGAAATGCGCCCGCGGATCCTTCAGCCAATCGAGGATCCGCAGCCTTCGTTCGTTGGCGATCGCCTTGAACACATCAACCTCTTGCATTTAGCCATTTTGCCAAGTTACTGATTACTGTCAATCCCAAGGAGATGGCCATGACCAACGGCAACACCATAACGCGCGAACGCATCGTCGCGATGGAACCGCGCATCCGTCGCTATGTGCGCCACACGCCGGTGCTGCGCGTCGACATGGCCGACTTCGACAGGCCGCCGCTGGCGGTCGACCTCAAACTCGAATGCCTGCAGCATTCCGGCTCGTTCAAGGCGCGCGGTGCCTTCACCAACCTTCTCGAGCGGCCGGTCCCAGAGGCCGGCGTAGTCGCCGCCTCGGGCGGCAATCATGGAGCGGCGGTGGCGTATGCCGCCATGCGGCTCGGCCATAGGGCGACCATCTTCGTTCCGGAAGTGAGCCCGCCGGCCAAGCTGGAGCGCATCCGCGGCTACGGTGCCGAGCTGGTCGTCGGCGGCGCCCGCTATGCCGAGGCGCTGGCCGCCAGCGAACGTTTTGCCGAGCAAACCGGCGCCTTGCAGATCCACGCTTTCAACCAGGAGGAAACGCTTATCGGCCAAGGCACGCTCGGGCTGGAAATTGAGAACGACCTGCCTCAGATCGATACTTTGCTGGTCGCCGTCGGCGGCGGCGGCCTGATCGGTGGCATCGCCGCCTGGTTCGCCGGCCGTATTCGCATCGTCGCCGTCGAACCGGAGGGCGCGCCGACACTCTATCGCGCCCTTGAGGCCGGCCATCCGGTTGATGCGCCGGCCGAGGGCATCGCCGCCGATTCCCTGGCGCCCAAACGTGTCGGCGAGATGATGTTCCCGATCGCCGAGGCCTTCGTGGAACGCTCCATCCTGGTCAGCGACGACGACATCGTCGCCGCCCAGAAGGCGCTGTGGGACCGGGTGCGGATCATCTCGGAACCCGGTGGCGCCGCGGCTTTCGGCGCCATCCTGTCCGGCTGCTATGCGCCGGCACCCGGCGAACGGGTCGCCGTCCTCGTCTGCGGCGCGAACGCAGATCCGGCGAAATTCTGATCGCCGCGCCTTTCTCTCCTTCACGTTTTTCAGGAACTGCCTCGCCTTCGCCGCGTTTGCTGGGTATTCTTCGAGTCGTGAGGTTCGGGCCATCCCGCCCGCTCCCGTGGAAGGGCCGATGACGGAACGACCGATCTTCAGCAGCGATCGCGGTCTCGCCGGGCGCCTGGCGCTCAGCCGGCTGGCGACGCGGGTGTCGATGATGGTCGAACGGGGCTGGCCGCTCCTGCTGCCGCTTCTCGTCGTCGCCAGCCTGTTTCTCAGCATTTCCTGGCTAGGGCTCTTCCCGCGCCTGCCCGATGCGGCGCGCATCGGGCTGGTCGCTGCCTTCGGCGTCGCGACACTGGCTGCGCTCTACCCGCTACGCTTTTTTCGCATGCCGGGCGGCGCCGAGATCGACCGCCGCATCGAGGCGGCCAACCATTTGCTGCACCACCCCGTCCAGACCCAGACGGACCGGCCGAGCGGCCGCGAAAGCAGCTTCTCGCAGGCGCTGTGGCGCGAGCACCAGAAGCGCATGGCCGACAGGCTCGACAGCCTCGGCGCCGACGTGCCGCGCACGCGCGTGCCGGAACGCGATCCCTGGGGATTGCGCGCCGTGGCGGCGCTTCTGCTCGTCACCGCCTTCGCTTTTTCCTTCGGACCGACCGGTGGCCGGGTAGCCGACGCGTTCAGCGCCCAGGACGCGCATGACGCCGTGCCGCCGCGCATCGATGCATGGGTGACGCCGCCCGCTTATACCGGCAAGCCGCCGATCTTCCTCACCGCGGATGCCAACCAGGCGGCGCCGGCCTTCCACGTTCCCGAAGGCAGCGATGTTTCGCTGCGCGTCACAGGCGGCACGGGCGAGGAGACACTTGCCTATGCCGACAAGAATGGCAATGCGCGCGCCATCGATCCCGCCGACCCGCAGGCGGCCGCGGCCAAGCCGGCGGCAAGCCCGACAGCGCAATCCAAAGTGCGCCAGTTCATTGGCAAGCTGACGAGCGATGGCACGCTGACGCTGAAGTCGGGCGAGGACGAACTCGGCCGTTGGGCCTTCACGGTGATCCCGGACAAGCCGCCGCAGATCCGTTTCGTCGGCGAGCCGAAGCGCGCTGTCAACGGCGCTTTCGAGCTCAACTACCAGATCGACGACGATTATGGCGCCGCCAACGCCAAGGCCGTGTTCGCGCTCGCCGATCCGCAGGCGCCCGATGCGCGTCCGCTCTACGGTCCGCCTGACATGCCGCTGACGCTGCCGCGCCGCGGCGGCAAGGCGAATGCCGCCCGGACCTCGAAGGACCTGACCGAGCACGTCTGGGCTGGCGCCGAGATCAAGTTGACGTTGGTCGCCACCGACGATGCCGGGCATACGGCGAGCAGCGAAACCAAGACATTGGTGATGCCGGAGCGGCCGTTCTCCAATCCGCTGGCGCGGGCCGTTATCGAGCAGCGCCGCCTGCTGGCGCTCGACGCCAACGCCAAGCCGCGCGTGCTCGACTTGATGGATGCGATCACGCTGCGACCCGAGGACACGTTCGACAACATGTCCCACTACCTCGCCATCATGAGCGCGCGCAGCCGGCTGAAGATGGCCGACAGCGACGACCAGTTGCGCAACGAGGTGTCCTATCTCTGGGAAATCGCGCTCGGCATCGAGGAGGGCAATCTCTCGGCTGCCGAGAAGCGGCTGCGCCAGGCGCAGCAGGCTTTGCAGGACGCTATCAAGAACGGCGCCAGCGACGCGGAGATCGAAAAGGCGATGAAGGAACTGCGCGAGGCGATGAACCAGTTCCTGCAGGAATTCGCCGAGCGCGCCAAGCAGAATCCCAACGCCCCGCAGATGCAGCAGAACGGCCAGGAACTGCGCCAGAGCGACATCGACCGCATGATGGACCAGATCGAGAACCTGGCGAAGTCCGGCGATCGCGACAAGGCGCAGCAATTGCTGTCGCAGCTGCAGGACATGATGAACAACCTTCAGGCAGGCCGCCAGCAGCAGGGTGGCCAGCAGGACAGCCAGATGCGCCAGCAGATGGACAAGCTCGGCGACATCCTGCGGCGCCAGCAGGAGATGATGAACGACACCTTCCGCATGGATCAGATGCAACGCGGCGAGCGCCAACGCGGCCAGAACCGCGATGAACAGCTCGGCGAAGGCGGCGGCGAGGATCAGGACAGGCCGGGCGCAGGCGAGAACCGCGATCCGCTCGCCGGGCAAAAGCCGATGACGCCGCAGGAATTCGCCGATGCGCTGAAGCAGTTGCAGGAAGGCCAAGGCCAGCTGAAGAACGACCTCGAACAGTTGAAGAAGGGGCTCGAGGGGATGGGCATGGAGCCCAATGAAGGATTTGGTGAGGCCGGCAAGTCAATGGGCAATGCCGAGCAGGCCTTGGGCGATGGTGAAGGTGATCAGGCCGTTGGCCACCAGGGCCGCGCGCTGGAGGCGCTGCGCAAGGGCGCCAAGGACATGATGAAGCAGATGCAGGCGATGCAGGGCGACGAAGGCGGCAGCGAGGAAGGCGGTCGCCAGCAGAACGCCGATCGCGATCCGCTCGGCCGGCCGCGCGCCAGCCAGGGTCCCGATTTCGGCGATTCGGTGAAGGTGCCGGACGAGATCGACGTGCAGCGCGCCCGCCAGATCCTGGAAGCGATCCGCAAACGGCTCGGCAATGCACTCAGCCCCGACATCGAGCGCAGCTATCTGGAACGGCTGCTGGAACTGAAATAGGGATCGCCGCCGCGACATCGGCCTGTAATTCGGGAGCGGCTGCAACATCATGCCCAAATTCGGCACAGTGACGCCCATCCTGCGCATCTTCGACATTGCCAAGGCCCATGAGTTTTACGTCGGCTTCCTCGGCTTCGAGGTGCTGTGGGAGCACCGCTTTGACGACAACGCGCCGCTTTACATGGCGATCGGCCGTGACGGCTGCATCCTGCATCTGAGCGAACACCATGACGACGGCGCGCCCGGCATCGCCATGCGCATCAAGGTCGAGGACATCGCCGCCCTGCATAGCGAAATGATCGGCAAAGCATACCGTTTCGCCAGGCCGGGCCTGGAAGAGACGCCGTGGAAGACCCGCGAGGTGTCGGTTGCCGATCCGTTCGGCAACCGGCTGCATTTCTACGAGGATGCGGCCGGCTGAGTCTGCCTGTTGACGAACGCCTCGCGGATCGCCTCTTGCATGCCGTCGATCGCCTCGCCCGACGCATTCGGGTTACGATGCATCACCACATTCGAGGAATCGATGTCCCCGAAACCGTCGGCCGACGTCAACTCCCGGCAGCCGCCCGGAATGTTGCTGCGCGAAATCGGTGCGATCGCCAGACCCGAGGTCACGGCAAGCTTCAGGCCGCCGGTCGTGTCGCTGGTGTAGGCGACACGATAGCCAAGCCCGCGCTGTTCGAGCGATTTGATGGCGAAATCCTTGCACCAGCCGGCCCGGTTATAGAGAGCGATCGGCACCGGACGCTCCTCATGCATGTTATGCAGCATCGATGTCACCCACACCGTCGGATCATGCATCAGCACTTCGCCTCCTGAAGGATCCTGCCATTCGAACACCACGCAAAGATCGAGTTCGCCGGCGGCTAGCGCCGCTATCTGCGCCCCCGAATGGGCATAGCGCACGGTGACCTCGACCTTGGTGTGACGCTTCGAGAACGCGCCGAGCGCGCGCGACAGGATGGCATGGCCGTATTCTTCCGGAATGCCGATCCGCACCGGCCCGCCGAGCGGCGCCGCCGCCATCGACGCTGCCGTCTCGTCGAGCAGCGAGACGATGCGGCGGGCATTGACAATCAGTTCGCCGCCGCGCCGCGTCAGCGCCACGCCGCGCGACCCGCGCTCGAACAGGCTGTCGCCGATGACGCTTTCGAGCTTCTTCATCTGCATCGAAACCGCCGATTGGGTGCGACCGGCCTGCTCGGCCGCCTTGGTGAAATTGCCTGCTTCGACAATGGCCACGAAGGTGCGCAGGAGATCGCTGTCGAGAGTGGGCCGCATCCCGTCCGCCATAAGGAATTTTGATTGCTGATATCATTCCAATTCGTTTGCAACATGTCAAACACGGGATGATAGTTGCTTCACCCATTGGATATGTGGCTGAGGATTCGGCCACGGGCCAATCAAGAGTCCTCACTCATGCCCGCTGCCCGAAACGGTGGCGGGTTCTTTTTAGCTTGCTGCAAGCTTGCTTGCGCCCTGGTACGGGAGCTTGGGACCCTCATGCGCAATCGGATGGTGCTCGGCATGCTGAGCCTGTGCCTGGGCGTGTTGGTCTTCTCGCTGCAAGACCCGCTCGTCAAGGCGGTGTCGGGCGGTTACCCCGTGACCGAGGTGATGGCCATCCGCGCGATCGTCGCCCTGCCGATCCTGATTGTCCTCGTCCATGCCGATGTCGGGCTGCGGGCGATCCTGTCGCGGCGGTTCGGCATGCTGACCATGCGCGCCTTCATTCAGTTCACCTCTTACACCATGTACTACCTCGCCATCGCCGCCTTGCCCCTGGCCGATGCCGTGGCGCTCTATTTCATGGCCCCGCTGTGCATCATGGTGCTGGCCGGGCCCTATCTTGGCGAACGGGTCTCCTGGCAGACGCTGGCGACCGTGTTGATCGGGCTGCTTGGCGTCGTCGTGATGCTGCGCCCGGGTGCGGGACTGTTCGACTGGGCGGCGCTGCTGTCACTGGGTTCCGCGGTGCTCTACGGCTTCTCGCAACTGATGGCGCGCAAGATCGGCGACACCGAATCCTCAACCGTGATGGCCTTCTACCAGAACGGTGCCTATCTCGCCGGCGCGGCACTGGTCGCAAGCCTGTTCTGGCTTGCCGGCATCAATCATGCCGCCCATCCCAGCCTGGAATTCCTGGTGCGCCCCTGGCTGTGGCCGACAGTGCCGGATTTCCTCAAGATGGCCGCCTGCGGCTTCGTCGCTTCCGCCGGCATGATCTTGCTGTCGCAGGCCTACCGGATGGCGCCGGCAAACCGCGTCGCCACCTTCGAATACACCGGCATCCTGTGGTCGCCGCTGTGGGGTTTTCTGTTCTTCGCCGAAGTGCCGCGGTCGACGACCGTGATCGGCGCCGCCCTTATCATCGGAGCTGGCCTCTTGGCGCTCAACACCGGACGGCGCAATCCCCCGGTGCTCGTCGCTGCCGATCCCGCCTGATCAGGCGAAAATGCTCAGCGCCCGTTCGACGCGTGAACGGATTTCGGCCAGCGTGAACGGCTTCTGCACGACGTCGAGGATGATGCCGTTCAGTTCCTCGGCGCGCTCGCGCTGATCGGCATAGCCGGTCATCAGCAGGATCTTCATCGACGGGAAAAGTGCCGAAGCTGCAATCGCCATCTCGATGCCGTCCATCTCGGGCATGCGGATGTCGGAGACGACGAGATCGTAGCCGCCCTTCGCGGCGCGTATCATCGCCAGTCCTTGCGCGCCGTCGGCGGCGATGTCGATTGCGTGCCCGGCGCGTTCGAGCGCCCGGGCTGCGAGGGTGCGGACGGACTCATCGTCCTCAACGATCAGGAGCTTTGCCATGGCCGGCATGTTTGGCGAGCAAATGTTGACTTTTTCTGAAGGGCCCGGCGCTCCGGGATGGTTATTTTCTTGAAGCCGTTAAGCCCTTTTTCAGTATTTGCCACGGCCTCAGGCATCGCCTTTGACGACGCCGACGAACGGCAGTTCGCGAAAAGCGTGCGCGACATCCATGCCGTAGCCGACGACGAAATAGTCGGGGCAGTCGAAGCCGACATAATCGGCATTGAGGGTGGTCTGGCGGCGCATGCGCTTGTCGAGCAGCACCGCGATGGCGCAGCTTTTGGCGCCGCGCGACAGCATCAGGTCGCGGGTGAAGCTCAGCGTCTTGCCCGACTCCAGAATGTCGTCGATCAGAAGCACGTCGCGGCCGGCGACCTCGTTGTCGATGTCGCGCAGCACCCTCACCTCGCCGCTTGTGGTGCCGGCGCCGTAGCTGGAGATGAAGATGAACTCGACCTCCGGCGACAGGCCGACATCATGCATGGCGCGAATGAGGTCTGCGGCGAAGATGAACGAGCCCTTCAGCACCGAGATCACCAGAAGATCGTGATAGTCGTGCCCGGCGATCTCCTTGGCGAGTTCGAGATTGCGCCGGGCGATGGCCGACGCCGAAAACAGGACCTCGATGTCCTTGCCGCGCACAACTGGCATTCTTCGTCCCTTCAAGATTTTCAAAGGCCTTCGCGCACCGCAAGCGCTGACATCAGCCGTTTGCCGGCCGGCCTCACCTGTCGCACATGCTATTCAGCGAAGGTGACCGACACCGTCCTTACGCCGTTTCTAGGCACGTCGAGCCGGCTGGCAAAGCCGAATCTTTCACTTGGCGCCAATGAGCGGCTGGATGTCCCCAAAGTATAGCGCGTTGTGCGCCCGTCATTGCCGGTGACGCGGATCTCGAGCGGCGGCAACGTCGCCGGACTTGCTCCGTCATTGGCAGCCTCGCCGTCGACGAACAGCACGGGGCTCGCTCCGGAGGCGTCCACGCGTGACGTCACTCCTGAAATGCTCAACGCCGAGGCCGGTCCGCCCGCGAGGGGCGGCGCCTGGCGCACCAGTGCATGCCCGCCGGAGACCCAGAAGGCGGCGAAGGCGGCGCCGATACCGGCGATCCAGAAGATCGGCCCGCCGCGCGACGCCGGTGGCCGCTCCGCCGGCGGCTCGGGCTTGCGCAGCATGTCCATGCCTTCGAGGGATGGCATGGACATCACGCGCTGCGGCGAAATAGCTTCGGCACAGGGCGCGGCGCGCGGCACCACCACATAGTCGGCATCGACGATATCCGCCGCGCCAGCACGCAGGATACGCTCCGGCGCGGCATTTGCCGGCGGATCGGCCATGATTTCGCCGGAAACCGGGCGCGCGGTTCGATCCTCAGCCATCATGGCCCCAGCATTGCAGCACGTTCGCTTTTCGTTTCTTTTGCGTAAAGGCAAATGGTTAACGCTTCCCCACCGGAGCCCTTGTGACGAGCCGAAACAACCCACCGATTAACCGCCGGTTAACCATGCCGGCCGATGGTCTTTTCCGAGAACAGGCCGGCTTGCCGCCGACGGATTCAGATTTCAGGTCAAATCGACCTGAAATCTGAATCCGCCTCCGAATTAGAGTGATAGAGCATGATGTCGCCCGAAAACCGCCTCACACTTTTCGGCATCACGCTCTAGGAATTTCAGGTCGCCGAAATTGATTCGCTTCGAAAATGTCGGCCTCCGCTATGGCATGGGTCCGGAAATCCTCCGCGACATCTCCCTGCACATACCGGAGCGTTCCTTCCAGTTCCTGAGCGGGCCTTCGGGTGCCGGCAAGACGACGTTGCTGCGCCTTCTGTTCATGTCACTGAAGCCGACGCGTGGGCTGATCACCATCTTCGGCAAGGATCGCTCGCGCATCTCGCGCGCCGAACTGCCGCATCTCAGGCGCCGCATCGGCGTGGTGTTCCAGGATTTCCGCCTGCTCGACCACATGACCACCTATGAGAATGTCGCGTTGCCCTTGCGCGTGCGCGGGCGCGAGGAAGCGAGCTACCGCACCGACGTGACCGAGCTGTTGAAATGGGTCGGGCTCGGCGAACGCATGCATGTGCTGCCGCCGGTGCTATCGGGCGGGGAGAAGCAGCGCGCGGCGATCGCCCGCGCCCTGATCGAGCAGCCGGAAATCCTGCTGGCCGACGAGCCGACCGGCAATGTCGATCCGCCGCTGGCGCGGCGCCTGCTCAGGCTCTTCATCGAACTCAACCGCCTGGGCACCGCCGTGGTGATCGCGACCCACGATCTCGGCCTGATGGAGCAGGTCGATGCGCGCCGCATGATCCTGGCCGGCGGGAGGCTTGATATCTATGACTGAGCTTTCCGCCGAACACCTCGACGCACAGGCCGACGAAGCGGCCGCGCCAAGGCCGCGCGTCCAGCGCAAGATGGCGCCCATCGTGCCGGCGCAGAACATCGCCGGCCGCGCCCTGGTGCTGGTCATCGCCATCATGACCTTCCTGTCCTGCCTGACCTTCGGCGCGGTTACCCTGGTGCGCGACACCGCCTCGGTCTGGGAAAACCAGATCTCGCGCGAGGCGACGATCCAGATCAAGCCGGTCGACGGCCTCGACATGGAGGCAGCCCTTGCCCAGGCCTCGCAGATCGCCGCCGAATTCCCCGGCGTGAAGGCGACCAGGATCATCGACCGCGACGCCACCGCCAGATTGCTGGAGCCATGGCTGGGTTCGGGCCTCAACATCGACGAACTGCCGGTGCCGCGGCTGATCATCGTCACCATCGACGAGAACAACCCGCCCGATTTCGCCGCCATGCGCGCCGCGATCACGCCGAAGCTGCCGAGCGCATCGCTTGACGATCACCGCACCTGGGTGGACCGGCTGGTGGCCATGGCCCGCACCACGGTGACCATCGGTATCGCGGTGCTGGCGCTGATGCTCTCGGCGACGGTGCTGACCGTGGTGTTCGCCACGCGCGGCGCCATGGCCGGCAACGGCCACATCATCGAGGTGCTGCATTTCGTCGGCGCCGAAGCGCGTTTCATCGCCCGCGAGTTCCGCCGCCATTTCCTGATCACCGGCATGAAGGGCGCGGCCGCCGGCGGAGCCGCCGCGGTCGCCGTCTTCATCGTCTTTTCCTGGTGGTCCTCGCGCAACATGGCGACCCCGCAGGCCGACCAGGCGACTGCGCTATTCGGCAACTTCGCCATCGGCTCGGCCGGCTATCTCGGTGTCGTGCTGATGGTGCTGGTCATCGGCGGGCTGACGGCTGCAACCTCGCACGCCACCGTCGTCGCCTATCTCAGCGACATCGACGTCCGCCAGCCTGAGGCATGACGACGGCACCCAAGCAGGATCGATCACGCATGAAGAACCGCCGTAACGCAAATTGCGATTTTTACCTACCAAAGGCCGCATTTCGGGATTAACCATGCCATGATGGAGGTGCGGGACTCGACCAGTACCGTTGGATCGATGCCGGCGTTGGCGGCGCGTCCGCATGGACGCGGCCGGGTTTCGGCCGTGCTGCGCGTTTCTTCTTTCGCCTTGCTTGCCCTGGTCGCCCTGTTTGCCGGCGGCTTCGGCTGGTTCGCCAACACTGTCAGTCATCTGACCACCCCTGCCAACCCGGCCAGGGCCGACGCGATCATCGTGTTGACCGGCGGCCAATCGCGCCTCGATGCGGCGATGGAGCTGCTGGCGTCCGGCAAGGGCGCGCGGCTTTTGATCAGCGGTGTGCATCCCTCGGCCAGCAGACGTCAGCTTCAGGCCGCGACCGGCGGTGACATCAGGCTGTTTTCCTGCTGCGTCGACATCGACCGCGCCGCGCTCGACACGATCGGCAATGCCGAGGAAAGCGCCAAATGGGTCGAGAGCCATGCCTATGGCACGGTGATCCTTGTAACCAACAATTACCACATGCCGCGCAGCCTGCTCGAAATGGGCCGGCTGCTGCACAAGGCCAAGCTCGAACCCTATCCGGTGGTCAACAGCAATCTCGACAATGGCGGCTGGCTGACCAAGCCACGGGCACTGCGCGTGCTGTTCACCGAATACAACAAATATCTGCTGGCTTTGGCGCGCGGCATCGTTCCGGTGAAGCCGACGCCGGACGGCATAGCGTTGGCCGAGATCGCCGCCGGCAGCTGAACCTGCCTCGGCGCCTCGTCATTTGGTGACGACGGATCCCGGCGCCTGCCGCAGGCGAGCGACTTCCTGTTCGAGCCGTTCGATCCGCCTGTCCCGTTCGGCCAGCGCCGCCGCCACATCGGCGGCCTCGAAACGCTGCGGAATGTGCTGCGGACAATTGGCATCCCAGGTCGCCACGGTGAACAGGATGACCTGTTCGGGCCGTGCCGCATAATCCCGCGGCATCAGCCTCGCCATCAGCTCGGCGTCGCCTTCCACCACGCGCGCGCTGCCCCAGATCTTGACGCGCCGGCGATGGGCATAGTCGATGAGGAACAGGAAGGCCTGCGGATTGTCGGCGAGATTGCCCTGGGTGATGAACTGTCTGTTGCCGGCGAAATCGGCGAAGCCGATCGTCTTTTCATCGAGCACTTTGAGGAAGCCGGCCGGCCCGCCGCGATGCTGGATATAGGGCTGGCCAACACCGTTGGCCGTCGACAGGAAGACGCTGGTCTGCATCTCGATGAAGGCCGCAAGGTCCGATGTAATCACCGACTGCCAGCCACCGCGCTCCTCGACCCGGGAATAGGCCTGGCGAGAGCCCTTGCGGGCTTGGATCGCCTTGACGGTCGGCGTGAAAGCGACGTCGCTGGTGAAAGCATGCGCGTCCATCGATAGCCTTTCTTGCCGGAGAGGTTAAAGCCCGAGTTCCGACAGCGAGGGATGGTCGTCCGGCCGCCGGCCGAGCGGCCAGTGATATTTACGGTCGGCAGCGCCGATCGGCAGGTCGTTGATGCTGGCGATGCGCAGTCGCATCAGCCCATGTTCGTCGAATTCCCAGTTCTCATTGCCATAGCTGCGGAACCAGGAGCCGCTGTCGTCATGCCATTCATAGGCGAAACGCACGGCGATACGGTTGCCATGGAAAGCCCAGACCTCCTTGATCAACCGGTAGTCGAGTTCCCGGCTCCATTTGCGCGTCAGGAAAGCCTGGATGGCATCGCGGCCTTGCAGGAACTCGGCACGGTTGCGCCAGCGGCTGTCTGCCGTATAGGCAAGCGCGACACGGGCTGGATCGCGCGAGTTCCAGGCATCCTCGGCCATGCGCGCCTTCTGCGCGGCGGTTTCCGCGGTGAATGGCGGCAGCGGCGGGCGGTCTTGCGACATGATGATTCCTTTCTTGACCCAGGCCGTCTGCGTCGCGGCCAATATGGAGGCTTCCATCAAGCAGATGTAGATGCCATATTTGTAATCTATCCTTCCAATTTCCGGAAGAAACCATGGACCGGCTCGAAGCCATGTCGCTTTTTGTCGCCGCGGCGGAGGCCGGCAGCCTGTCTGCCGCCGCGCGCCGTTTTTGCATTCCGCTGGCGACGGTCAGCCGCAAGGTTTCCGACCTGGAACGGCATCTCAAGACTCGCCTTCTGAACCGCTCGACGCGCCGGCTGACGCTGACCGATGCCGGTCAGGCCTATCTGGTCGCCTGCCGCCGCATCCTGGGCGAGGTCGGCGAGGCCGAGCGCATGGCGGCCGGCGAATACAGCGCCCCGACGGGCGAACTGGCCATCACCGCGCCGGTCGTCTTCGGCCGCCTGCACGTGCTGCCGGTGGTGACCGGCTTCCTCGCCGCCTATCCCGACGTGGACATCCGCCTGACGCTGGCCGACCGCATAACCCGGTTGGTCGAGGACCATTTCGACCTCGCCATCCGCATCGGCCGGCTTTCCGACTCCAGTTTTGTCGCCATGCGCATCGGTACGATCCGCCATGTCGTTTGCGCGAGCCCCGGCTATCTGGCCGAACGCGGCGCCCCGACGGCGCTTGCGGACCTCGAGGCCCACAGCTGCATTACCTTCGAAGGGCCGGGCGCGCTCTCGACATGGAGCTTTACCGCAGGGAAGACCGAGATGCCGGTTCGGGTCCGCTCGCGGCTTCAGGTCAACACCGCCGAAGCGGCGATCGATGCCGCACTCGCCGGCGTCGGGCTGACGAGGGTGCTGTCCTACCAGATCGACGCGGCGGTGCGGTCAGGCGCGCTGCGCGTGCTGCTGCGGGAGTTCGAACCGGAACCCTGGCCGGTAAGCCTGGTGCACGCAGGCCACGGCCTGCTGCCGGTCAAGCTGCGCGCATTTCTCGACTTCGCCGCCCCGCGCCTGAAAGAAAGACTGGCGCGGCTGATCTAGCGCGGCTGGGCCTTCGGGCGAGGCCGAAACGCTTTTCGGCGCCATTTCGGGGCATCTTCGGCCATTTCCTTTTTGCGCCCGCTTGGTGTAACCAACGCACACCTCTTTACCGGGCCTCCCCCAATGCTCCAAGTCCGATCGCTGGCGTTCAATTTCGTCTTCTACGTCAATCTGATCGTCCAGATGATCCTCTGGACTCCCTATTATTTCCTGTCGCCGCGCCATCGCGCCTGGTTCGTGCCGAAGTTCTGGTCGCGCACCTCGATGTGGCTCTACGACAAGATCGCCGGGACGAAGAGCGACATCACCGGGCTGGAAAATCTGCCCGAAGGCTCTTTCATCCTGGCGCCCAAGCACCAGTCCTTCTGGGACGCGATCGCCTTCTTCCCCTATCTGCAGGATCCGCTCTACATCCTGAAGCGCGAGCTGACCTGGATTCCGTTCTTTGGCTGGTACATCCTGAAAATGCGCATGATCCCGGTCGACCGCGGCAGCCGCTCAAAGGCGCTGAAGGCGGTGGTTGCGGCGACAAAGGAAGAAATCGCGCGCAACCCGCGGCAGCTCATCATCTATCCCGAAGGCACCCGCCGCGCGCCCGGCGACGAACCCGCCTACAAATACGGCATCGTCGAAATCTATGCGCAGCTCGGCATTCCCGTGGTGCCGGTCGCCCATGTTGCCGGCCTCTATTGGCCGCGCCGCAAGTTCCTGCGCTATCCCGGCACCATCAAGGCGCGCTTCCTGCCGCCGATCCCGCCGGGCCTGGACAAGGAGGAATTCATGCGGCGGCTGATCGGCGAAACCGAAACCGCCTGCGACCAATTCCTCATCGACGCATCCCGTGCACCCAATCCGCCTGCTTTGCCGCCGACGGCGGTCAAGCGGCTGCGGGAACTCGGCGCCAAAGCCTGAAGTGCGGCCTTCGGCGCGCCGATGGCGGCTCGCGCAACGTTCAGGCGAACACAGCCAGTGCGGTCGTCAGCACCAGCGTCGCGGCAAAGACCAGATTGATGATGCGCGAGGCCACCGGCCTGCGAAGGAAGCGCGCGAAAGCCGCCCCCGCAAGCAGCCACACGGCATGGATGGCGACGATCATGAATGCGAGAGCGGCGAGCTTCGGCCCGGTGCCTATGGCGCCGGCGCCCCTATCCGCGGACGCGCCGGCGAACACCGCGGCGATTGCCACATAAGCCTTGGGGTTGGCCACCGCCAGCAGGAAGCCGCCGGCGAATGTCGGTCGTGCGGCCTCGCCGGCACGCGCCGCCAGGGGCGGCGCGGTCGCGATCTTGAACGCGAGATAGAGGATATAGGCAGCCGACGCCGCGACCAGCAGCGGAGCGAGCCGCGGCATCGCGGCAAGCATCGCGCTCACTCCGCTTGCCACGACCAGAAGCACGGCGATCGTGCCCAGGATCACCCCCAAGGCGTAGCTCAGGGAATGGCGCAGGCCGAATGCCGCGCCGACGGCGGTGACGCTTATCGTCGCCGGCCCCGGGCTGCCCATGACGACCGTGGCGGCAAGCATCAGCGCAACGAGCTGACGCCACAGATCCGGCTGCGAAAAAAGCGGGCCTGCCATCCACGCCTCCTGTCTTGCCAAGCGTCAATGACGGTATGGCAAGGCCGGGGCGACCGTCTTGGACGATCGTGCGCGCTGTTGGCGGCTCAGCCGCTCGCCTTGTCGAGCTCGGCCATGTCGTCGGCGCTGAGCTCCAGCGACGCCGCCCTGATCAGGCTGTCCATCTGTTCAGGCTTGGTGGCGCTGGCGATCGGCGCGGTGACGCCCGGCCGGGCAATGACCCAGGCAAGCGCCACTTCCGCCTGTTTGGCCGAATGCCTGGCGGACACCGCATCGAGTGCCGCGAGGATGCGCATGCCGCGCGCATCGAGGTAGTCCTTCACGTCGCCGCCGCGCGGACTTTGACCGAGATCGGCCTCGCTGCGGTATTTGCCGCTCAAGAAACCCTTGGCCAGGCTGAAATAGGTGATGACGCCGATATCCTCGGCCATGCAGAGATCGCGCAGCGGGCCATCGAACGACGAGCGGTCGTAGAGATTGTATTCCGGCTGCAGCACTTCATAGCGGGGCAGGCTGCGCAGGCTTGCCACGTCGAGCGCGGCGCGCAACTGACCGGCGTCGAGATTCGAGCAGCCGGCATAACGGATCTTGCCCTTGGCGAGCAGCTTTTCATAGGCGCCGAGGGTTTCCTCATAGGGCGTGGTCGGATCCGGCCAGTGCGACAGATAAAGATCGATGAACTCGGTCTGCAGCCGCTTCAGCGAAGCATCGACGGCCTTTTCGATGTAAGCGGCGGAGAGGTCCTTGTGGCCCTGTCCCATGTCCGAGCCGACTTTGGTGATCACCACGACCTTATCGCGGTTGCCCCGGTCCTTCATCCATTTGCCGATGATGGTTTCCGATTCGCCGCCCTGGTGGCCGGGCACCCAGCGCGAATAGGCGTCCGCTGTGTCGACCGCGTTCAGGCCAGCGCCGACGAAGCGGTCGAGCAGGTCGAAGGACGTCTTCTCGTCGGCGGTCCAGCCGAAGACATTGCCGCCCAGAACCAGGGGCGCGATGGAAAGGTCGGTGCGACCGAGACGGCGTTTCTGCAAGGCTGATCTCCGTGGGTGGGATTGGGCGGCTGCCGCCCATTGCGGGTTCGAGGCCTAAGCTAGGTCTTGCCGCATCGAGGTCAAAGGCCTCGCCGGGCTTTTCCGCAGAGCCAGCGCTTCACAAAGGCGCGATCCGCCTCGCCACGTCTTCCAGCCAGTGGTCGCGAATGCCGAGCGCCCGGAGATGGTCCAGCGTGCTCGACACATAGTCCTCATTGTTGCCGGACTGGCCGACAGCGCCGCGCACCACATCAGCGGCGTGGGCGGCATCGAGCGCACCAGCATACTGCTCATGGCCGCGGTCGACGATATAGGCCACGGCTTCGACCGTGCCGCCGCCGTCAAGGCGGACATTGAGCATGCGCTCAAGATAGACATTGGTGACCAGCTCGCGCTCACGCAGATAGGCGATGACCTCGTCCCGCAACTCGCCCGGCACCCGGAAAGCCAGCCCGACGCAGGAGCCCCCGCGGTCAAGGCCGAGCACCAGGCCCGGACGTTCCCGCGTGCCGCGATGCACGAAGGAATAGACGCACAGCGCGCGACGATAGCCATGCAGGCGCGCCCGCCTTGTCTCGACATGCGCGAACCCCGGCCGCCATATCAACGAACCATAGCCAAACACCCAAAAATCGCCCATATCGCCGTGCCTGATTGCGTAAGAATGGCAACACCACACCGGAATCGGTGTTTTTTCCGTCCATCTCTGTCTACCTGTTGTCGTTGCCAGAATCGACAGCCCGCCCACAGCCCCCATGCGTGAACGAGAACCGCAGCATGACGTCCACTGACGAACGCCAGCCGAAGCATCGCCGCCGCCTGTTCTGGCTTGCAGCGTGTGTCATCGCGCTGTTCGCCATCTACAGCGGCGGCTGGTTCTATCTCGCCGACAGGGTCCGGAGCGAAGCCGACAAGGCGGTCGCCACGCTCAACAAGAACGGCATCGAGGCCGGCTGCGCCAATCTCCAGGTCAGCGGTTACCCCCTGAGCTTCGCCGTCTCCTGCGACAATCTTGCCTATGAGGACGACGCCAAGAACGTTGCCGCCTCTGCCGGCTCCTTCAACGCCGTCGCCCAGATCATCCAGCCGCTGTCGCCGGTCGCGGACCTGCGCGGTCCGCTCAGGACCTCGGTTCCGGGCATGGTGCCGCTGTGGATCGACTGGGATGATCTTAAGGCCAACGTCAAACTCTCATGGCCGCTGCCGCGACGCATTTCGCTCACGGCCGAGGGCCTGTCCGGCCAGACCGATCCGGCCGACGACACCGATCCGGTGCAACTGTTCAGCGCCGGCAAGGCGGCGGGCCAGCTGCAGCCGAACGGCAGGGATATCGACTATACCGGCAGCTTCGGCGATCTGGAGATCGACCCCGATGCGATTGGGGGCCGCGTCCTGCCGCCGCTCGACGCCAGTGGCGAGGCTACGCTGAAGAACGGCCTGGCACTGATCGGAACGCAACTGAAAAGCCTGCGCGGCCAGGCCGTCGAGATCCGCAGGCTCGATTTGTCGTCGGGCACGGCGCACGTCGCCGTTTCCGGGCCGCTGTCGGTCGACGCCGAGGGCCTGGTCGACGCCGATCTGATGATCAGACTGAAAGACCCGAAAGCCGTGGCCGCCATTCTCGGCGCCGCCATACCCGAACAGAAGAACCAGATCGAACAAGGCTTTGCCGCCCTGGCGCTGCTCGGCAACGAACCGTCGATGCCGCTCAAGGTGGTCAAGGGCAAGGCCTCGCTCGGCTTTATCCCGCTGGGCAAGATCAAGCCGGTCGACTAAGCATCCCCAATGGACAGACCGGCAAAACTCCTGAGCGTCGGCGCGCTGACGCTCGACACCATTCTTCGCGTCGAAACGCTTCCCGTCCATCAGGGCAAGTTCATGGCCGCCGATGGCGTCCAGATCGCTTCCGGCATGGCCACGAGTGCCGCCTGCGCCGCACGCCGGCTGGGCGCCGAAGTGTGGCTTTGGGCGAGCGCCGGCGATGATCAGGCCGGCGACCAGCTGATATCGGGCATCGAGGCGGAGGGCGTCGATTGCAGCCTCGTCCGTCGCGTCGCCGGAGCGCGCTCGGCGCTGGCCGCGATCCTCGTCGACGGCCACGGCGAGCGCATCATCGTGCCTTTCTACGATCAGCGTGCCCAGGCCGATCCCGACGGCTTGCCGGTCGCCGATCTCGCCGCCTTCGATGCCGTGCTGGCCGATGTGCGCTGGCCGGGTGCCTCAGCGCTTGCCCTCACGGCCGCTCGCGCTGCCGGCCGACCCGCGATCCTCGATGCCGACACCGCGCCATTGGCAGTGCTGGAGGGACTGTTGCCGCTCGCCTCGCACATCGTCGCCTCCGAACCGGCGGCGCGCATCGTCTGCGGCCAGGCGCTGGACCCGCAGGCCGCATGCGCCGACCTCGCGTCGCGCACCGACGCTTTCGTCGCGGTAACCGCCGGCGGCGCTGGAACGTGGTGGCACGACAGGCACGCCGGTCGCGTACGCCACGTCGCTGCGCCAAAGGTCGAGGTGGTGGATACTCTGGCAGCCGGCGACGTCTTTCATGGCGCCTTCGCGGCCGGGCTGGCGCAAGCCATGCCGATCGAAAAGGCGCTGCGCTTTGCCAGCGCGGCCGCGGCGCTCAAATGTCAGCGCTTCGGTGGTAGGCTGGGCGCGCCCGATCGCGCCGAGACACTGGCGATGATGGCGGCGACCTGGCCTGAAGGAGCCTAGTTTTTCGCCGGATGTTCGACCGCCTGGCGGCCGAAATCCGGCACGTCGATGTCCTGGCCGGCCTCGATGATCGAGCGGCGCACGGCGCGGGTGCGGGTGAACAGGTCGAACAGCTTGTCGCCGTCGCCCCAGCGGATCGCCCGCTGCAGGAAAGCCAGATCCTCCGAGAACCGCGCCAGCATTTCCAGAATCGCATCCTTGTTGTGCAGGCACACGTCCCGCCACATGGTCGGATCGGAGGCGGCGAGACGCGTGAAGTCGCGGAAACCGGAAGCGGAATATTTGATGACTTCCGTCTTGGTCACCGATTCCAGGTCATCGGCGGTGCCGACGATGTTGTAGGCGATGATGTGCGGCAAATGCGAGACGATGGCCAGCGTCATGTCGTGATGCTGCGGATCCATCGTGTCGATGTTGGCGCCGCAACGGCGCCAGAATTCGGAAAGCCTTTCCAGCGCGTCCGGATCCGTGTCCGGCAGCGGGGTGAAAATGCACCAGCGGTTGTCGAACAGATCGGCGAAACCGGCATCGGGCCCAGATTTCTCCGTGCCGGCCAGCGGATGGCCGGGAATGAAATGCACTCCATCGGGTATATGCGGCTGCATCTGTGCAATCACGGAAGCCTTGGTCGAGCCGACATCGGTGACGATGGCGCCCTTCTTCAGCGCCGGCGCGATCTCTTGCGCCACCGTGCCGGACGAGCCGACCGGCACCGAGACGATGACCAGGTCGGCATCGCGGACCGCTTCCTTGGCATCTATGGTGTAGGAGGAGCCCAGGCCAAGCTCTTGCGCCCGCGCCAGCGTTGCAGCGCTGCGCGTCGAGATGGCGAGATGGCCGGCCAGGCCCTCGCGGCGGATGATACGGGCCAGCGACGAGCCGATCAGGCCGATGCCGACCAGCGCGATCTTTTCGAACATCGGTGATGTCATGGCGTTCTAGCTTTTCAGGAATGTCGTGAGTGCCGCGACCACGCCGCGATTGGCCTCTTCGGTGCCGACCGTCATGCGCAATGCGTTGGGAAAGCCATAGCCCGAAACACGCCGCAGTATGTAGCCGCGCTGGGTGAGATAGTCGTCCGCCGCCGCGGCCGAATGCTTGCCGTCGTCGGGAAAATGAATGAGGAGGAAATTGCCGACGCTCGGCGTCACCCGCAACCCGAGCCCAGTCATCTGCTCGCTCAGCCAGGCCAGCCAGGTCTCGTTATGCGCGACGCTGCGCTCGACATGGGCGCGGTCGCGGACGGCAGCGATGCCGGCCTCGATCGCCGTCGCATTGACATTGAAAGGGCCGCGTATGCGGTTGATCGCGTCGACGATGTGCATCGGCCCATACATCCATCCGATCCGCGCCCCGCCAAGTCCGATCTTGGAGAAGGTGCGGGTCATGACCACGTTCTGAGAGCTGCCCGCGAGCTCGATGCCGGCCTCATAGTCGTTGCGCCTGACATATTCTGCATAGGCGGCATCGAGCACCAGAAGCACGTTCTTCGGCAGGCCGGCATGCAGGCGGCGCACCTCCTGGAACGGCACGTAAGTGCCGGTCGGATTGTTGGGATTGGCGAGGAACACGATCTTCGTACGTGGCGTGACGGCCGCCAGGATCGCATCGATGTCGGCGCGCTCCTGGGTCTCCTTGACCGCGACAGGCGTGGCACCCGCCGACTGGATGTAGATCTTGTAGACCATGAAGGCGTGTTCGGTGAATATGGCCTCGTCGCCGGGCGCGAGATAAGTCTGCGCCAGCAGGCCGAGGATCTCGTCGGAGCCGTTGGAACAGATGATGTTCTGTGCGTTCAGACAATGCACCTCGGCGATTGCTTCGCGCAGGCGCCGGGCGGTGCCGTCGGGATAGACGTCGAGCTTGGCGGCGACCTCGCGCGCGGCCTCGATTGCCTTTGGCGAGGGGCCGAGCGGGTTCTCGTTCGACGACAGCTTGTGGACCTTGTCCACCCCGGCAGGGGCCGAGCTCTTGCCCGGCACATAGGCCTGGATGTCCATGATACCCGCGCGCGGCTGAGGACGTGCCTGATCCGGTTTCTGGTTCATTTTGCAAAATCCGTCGAGAACGCTCCCGTCTGGAAGCCGCAGCGGAAATACAAGCCATGGCCGGCAATGTCGAGAGGCGGCAGTGGTGCCAGCAAGCGGCATTGACGGCAAGGCAGGCGAGTTCTAGAAGGGCAGCAACAGTTCCGTGGTGATTTGGCCGGTCGGCTTGCAGCCACGTTAAACAATTCGCTAAAGGGCCGTTTGCGTGACGTAACCGGCTTTGCGAAGGCATTGCCGGTTTTTTATTGTCCGCGGCCGGCCGGACACCCGTGTCGGCCCGTATTCGGTTTCCGCCAGACACGTCGTGCGATGTAAGAGGATGCGATGGCCGCTCAGCGCGCTGGCAGAACCAACAACGAGGCAGACCAGCCGTCGAGCCCGGTCGTGCGCTTCGGCGCCGACAAGCCGCTCAAGCTCGACGCCGGCACCCTGCTGTCGCCGTTCCAGATCGCCTACCAGACCTATGGCACGCTGAACGAAGCCCGTTCCAACGCCATTCTCGTTTGCCACGCATTGACCGGCGACCAGCATGTGGCCAGCACCAATCCAGTGACCGGCAAGCCGGGTTGGTGGGAAGTGCTGATCGGCCCCGGCAAGATCATCGACACCAGCCGTTTCTTCGTCATCTGCTCAAACGTCATCGGCGGCTGCCTCGGTTCCACCGGTCCGGCCTCCACCAATCCCGCTACCGGCAAGCCCTATGGGCTGGACCTTCCGGTCATCACCATCCGCGACATGGTGCGTGCCCAGCAGATGCTGATCGACCATTTCGGCATCGAAAAACTGTTTTGCGTGCTCGGCGGGTCGATGGGCGGCATGCAGGTGCTGCAATGGGCGTCGAGCTATCCGGAGCGTGTTTTCTCGGCGCTGCCGATCGCCACCGGCGCGCGGCATTCCTCGCAGAACATCGCTTTCCACGAGGTCGGCCGGCAGGCCGTGATGGCCGACCCTGAATGGCATGGCGGCAAATATTTCGACCACGGCAAACGCCCGGAAAAGGGGCTCGCCGTGGCGCGCATGGCCGCCCACATCACCTACCTGTCCGAAGCAGCCCTGCACCGGAAGTTCGGCCGCAACTTGCAGGACCGCGAAGCGCTGACCTTCGGCTTCGACGCCGACTTCCAGATCGAGAGCTATCTGCGTCACCAGGGCATGACTTTCGTCGACCGTTTCGACGCCAATTCCTATCTCTACATGACGCGGTCCATGGATTATTTCGACCTCGCCGCAGACCATGGCGGCAGGCTGGCCGATGCTTTTGCCGGCACCAAGACACGCTTCTGCCTGGTGTCGTTCACCTCGGATTGGCTGTTTCCGACCGAGGAGAGCCGCTCGATCGTCCATGCGCTGAATGCCGCCGGCGCGTCGGTGTCCTTCGTCGAGATCGAGACCGATCGCGGGCACGACGCCTTCCTGCTCGACGAGCCAGAACTGTTCGCCGCCATCAACGGCTTCATCGGCTCGGCCGCGCGAGCGAGAGGGCTCGGCGCATGACCCCGCAAAATTGCAGACTTGTCCGTCAAGGGTCACGCGCCACGACAAGGGGCAAGCCATGAGCGTCAATCGCGCCCAACGCGTCGATCTCGAGGTGATCGCCGGTCTGATCCCGCCGCAATCGCGGGTGCTGGACGTCGGCTCCGGCGACGGCTCGCTGCTCGAGCTTTTGCAGGAGACCAAGCAGATCGACGGCCGTGGACTGGAACTGTCGCAGCGCGGCGTCAACGAATGCGTCGCGCGCGGCCTTTCCGTCGTCCAGGGCGACGCCGACAAGGATCTTGAATTCTATCCCGACAAAGGTTTTGATTTCGTCGTCCTGTCGCAGACCTTGCAGGCGACCCGCAACCCGAAGCTCGTTCTCGACGAATTGCTCAGGATCGGCGAACACGCCATCGTGTCCTTCCCCAATTTCGGCCACTGGCGGGTGCGCCTGTCGCTGTTCGTCAAGGGCCGCATGCCGGTCACCAAAGACCTGCCCTATTCCTGGTACGACACGCCGAACATCCACTTCTGCACCATCCGCGACTTCGTCAATCTGTGCGAGGAGCTTGGCGCGACCGTGGAAAGGGCAACCGCGCTCGACGCCAACGGCCAGAAGATCGGCCTGTCGATGCCATGGTGGTTCTGGAATTTCTTCGGCCAGCAAGCGGTGTTCTTGTTGAAGCGATAAGGCCCATCCCGGAGGCGGCTATGACACCCCCTTTTCGGGCGAAGTCGAGCTGCGGGTTGATCCGACGAAGGTCATCAGCAGGTTGGAACCCGGCCCGCATAGACCGGCGAAGGCTCAGCGATCGAGCTCCGGGAAATACGGATCCAACAAGAACCGTCTGTCGCGTTCGCCTTGCAGGCAGTCCATCGGAGCCTCGGCTTCGGCGGGAATGATCCTGGTCTCGTTCTGGACGCCGCTGACCTCGAGAATCAGCTTGCGGCGGATGGCGGTGGAAAATTCGGCGGCTGCATAAATCGGCAGCACGAAGGAGCCCGGCCCGCCGGTTACGCACTGGGCGTAATACCGGTCGAGGTGGCTGAAGGTGGGCGACGGATTGATCAGGATCGGCAGGCCGTTGATGACGATGCCTTTGGCGTTTGCCGCATCCCGCGTGGCGGTGACGGGCGCCCCGATATTGTTTGGTCCGTCACCGGAAATATCGATGACGCTGCGTTCGCTTTCGAAAGTAGTGCGGTCGAAAAGCCCCGCGCCGAAGGCGAGCGCGCCGGAGATCGACGTGCCGTGGAAGCTGCGGAACGGGCGGGCCGCTATCTTGTCGGCAAAAGCGTTGGCACTCTCGGCGCCGTCGACGACCTGCCAGCCGATGAGCGCGTCGTCACGGACCGTGCCGGCCCATTCGAAATAGGTGAGCGCGATGCGGCCCGTGGCCCCGGCGCGGACCGCCTTGATGAAGTCGGGGTGACGCAGCGCCTGCACATAGCCGGCGCGCTGCAGGGCGAACTCCTTCTCGTCCATCGACAATGAGATATCGACCGCCAGCACCAGTTCGACGTCAACGGCCAAGCCATCCGGTGCAGCGGCAGTCGCGGTGGCCTCGGTGCAGGCCAGGCAGGCAAGCAGGCTGAGAGCATCAAGCATGGCCGGCTCAAGCGATGTTTCCGCTGCGATCTTCCCTCGCGATCACGGCGAAATAAAGCTGCCTCATGGCGTGGCGCGGGCCAGCCCCGAGAGGTGCTATTTCTTGCGGCGAGGAGCGGCCGGCGGCGGCTCGATCGCGCCCGCCCTTATGCGCGCGGGCTTCAGGGCCGGCACGCCGGACGCCTTCACGATGGTCAGGGCGCGCGGGAAGAACTGATTGTCGTGCTGGCCGCGCCCTATATTGAGGATCGTCGCCCCGGCCAGCCGCTTCTCCAGCATCGACAGCACCCGCCGCAGTGTCGGTCCGTCGAAGGCATCGAGAGCCTCATCGATGATCACCCATTTTGGTTGCCGCAGCACGAGGCGGGCAAAGGCCAGCAGGCGCAGTTCTTCGTCGGCCAGTTCATGCTCCCAGCGCGCGCTGCGGCCGAGCGACGACGACAGGTGTTCCAAGCCGATCTCGGCCAGCACGGCTGAGATATCGGTATCGCTTGCCGGCGCAACCCCGTCCACGCAGTCGAGCACTTCGCGCAGCGTGGCGGTTGGGAAGTAAGGCGTGCGCGGCACGAAGATGGGCGTCTCTCCCGCCGGCATGCCGATGCGCCCGCTTCCCCACGGCCACAGGCCGGCAATGGCGCGAAAGAACAGCGTCTTGCCCGCCCCCGGCTCCCCAGTGAGCATGACGCGTTCGCCAGCGTGGATCTCGACATGCTGGTCGGCGAGCCTCGTGCAGCCCTCCGGCGAGGCCACTTCGAGTTTCTCGAAGGTCAGCTTGCCGTTTGCATTCTCGCCGAATTCGATGCGCCTTTCCTGGTCGTGCAGCACATCGGTCTCATCCAGTGCAATACGGAAATCGGCGACGCGCATCAGCGTCGCGCGCCAATCGGCGATGCTGCCGATATTGTTGATGAACCAGCGCAATGAGGAATGGACCTGGTTGAAAGCGCCGACCGCCATCATCAACCCGCCGAAGCTGATATCGCCCGCGAAATAGACCGGCGAAGCGACCAGTATGGGAGCCACCACGGTGATCCAGCCATAGGTGTCCGTCACCCAGGCGAGATTGATTTGGGCGCTGTATATGCGCCGCATGGCCCCGAGCACGGTGCTGAGATCGATTTCCAGCCGCCGCCTGGCGTCGGGCTCGCTTCGGGCGAGCGCGATGGCATCGATGTTCTCGTTGACGCGCACCATCGAGGAACGCAGCTCCGCCTCGCGTGTGTAGCGGTCGCTGTTGAGGTGGATCAGGGGCCGTCCGACCAGCCAGCTCAGCCAGGAAGCCGTTCCGGCATAGAGTATGGCCGCCCAGACCATGTAGCCCGGTATGGCGAGCGACGTCCCGCCGATGTGGAAGACGAAGCCCGAGGACAGTTCCCACAACACGCCGACGAAGGAGGCGAGCAGGATTAAGGATTGCAGCAGGCCGACGCCAAGATCCGTCGACAGGTCGGAAAGATGGCCCGCATCCTGCTGCATGCGCTGGTCGGGATTGACCCCGATGGCACCCGCATGCGCCAGGCGAAAGGCGCGCGCGGGCCGCATCCATCCATCGATCAGATCGAGCGTCAGCGCCTCGCGCAGCTTCAGCCGGATCGTCTGATTGAGCCAGGTCTGGCCGACATTGAGCACAAGAAGCCCACCGGCAATGGCGGCAAAAATGGCGAGCTGGTGCAGGAAGGCCTGCATGTCGCGGCGTGCAAGCGCATCATAGAAAGGCTGGTTCCAGCGGTTGAGCAGAACCTGGCCGATCGAGGTCGCGACAATGACGGCAACCATCCCGATGGAAGCCCAGCGTAGTCCTTTGCGGACCGGCGATCCGGCAAGCGCCAGCTTGATCGTCGCCACCTGGTCACGCAGGCTCGAGGCTTCGACCGCAGCGATAGGCCGGGCAGAGGCATCATTGTCCGGATAATCCCCCATGAGCTGAAGTCCTTGCGTTCAAAAGCGGCGCTGAAAACCGGATGAAGTGTAGTGACGCCATCCGTCACTCAGCCAGGCTGCGAGCCCGTCAGCGACAGATAGGTCGCGAAATGCCGTTCGGCGCAAGTTTCTGGCATGATCACGAAGGTGTCATTCGCGGACACGGCGATGTCGCGGCCCGGTCTCTATCCGCCGGCCGAGCCGCGTTGCTGCATGCGGCGAAAGCACCGGCACGAAAACCCGTCGCGAAGCGCGCTGGGCGGCCGGCACGCCCTGATAGAGCCGCTTCTGCGCCTCGACCACGATGACGCCGGAGAAGATCGGCCACAGCCGCCGGCCGGCGCGCTCCAGCATATTGTGGAAGCGCATCATGAAACGCCGCCGCGATGGCGGAAAGAACAGGGCGTCGGACCAGGCGGCGGGCGTGAAATTCGCCTCGCGCAGCAACTCGGTGAGCTGACCGCGCGAGAAGGGCCTGCCATTGCCGAACGGCGTGTGTTCGAACCGCGCCCAGACGCCGCGCCGGTTGGGCACGACGATGACCACCCGGCCGGCCGGCGACAGCACGCGCCAGATCTCGTTCAGCGTTTCGCGCGGGTTTTCTACATGTTCGAGCGAATGCACGAGCAGCATGCGGTCGATGCAGGAATCGACCAGCGGCAGTTCCTCGTCGAAAACCAGAGCCGTCGCCGTCGGTCCCGCCGCCGGCCAGACCACGGCGCCCTGCGTCGCCGGCATGAAGGCGAACACCCGCTCGGCGTCGCTGCCGAACCGTTCCAGCCACGGCAGGGTGTAGCCGAGCCCGACCAGCCGCTCATTGGGCACTGTGGCCCATATCGATGACAGGGCCATGGTGATCGAATGTTCGGCAAAGCGACCAAGCGCTGTCGAATAGAAGGAACGGAGATCGACGATGTCGGAATGCATGTCAGGGATGTAGCCGCGATATCGGCGGGTTTCAACAAAAGGCCGCGACGTCCCAAGATCCCGGATGTCGAATGACATCCTGACATTAGTCATCTCCGGGATGACATCTGCGCGTCGGCGTCCTATGTCTGCGGCGAAAGATGGAGAGATGCGATGGCGGTCGAAATCGAACAGTTCATGTGCCGCAGCGACAATTTCGGCGTTCTGGTGCATGACCCCAAAAGCGGTCAGACCGCGCTCATCGATGCGCCGGAAGAGGCGGCGATCCTGGCTGCGGTCAAGCGCACCGGCTGGACGCCGACGATGATCCTGACCACGCATCATCATGCCGACCATGTCGAGGCCAATCTGGCGCTGAAGCAGCGGTTCAAGCTGCGCATCGTCGGCCCGGAAGCGGAAAAGGCCAAGATTCCCGGCATTGACGACACTGTCGAGGACGGTTCGGTCCTGCATCTCGGCGAGGAGCGCATCGAAGTGATCGCCACCCCTGGTCACACCGCCGGCCACGTCTCCTATCACCTGCCGGCATCGAAAGTGGCGTTCACCGCCGACACGCTGTTCGCGCTCGGCTGCGGGCGGCTGTTCGAATGCAAGCCGCCGGTGATGTATGGATCCCTGAAGAAGCTCGCGGCACTGCCTGCCGCGACCGTGATCTATTGCGGGCACGAATACACGCTCGCCAACGCCCGTTTCGCGCTGAGCGTCGACCCGACCAATTCGGCATTGAAGGAACGCGCGGCAAAAATTGAAGCGCTGCGCGCCGATAACAAGCCGACGCTGCCGACCACGATCGGCGAGGAATTGTCGACCAACCCTTTCCTGCGCTGGCACGATCCGGCAATCCGCAGGCATCTCGGCATGGAGAAGGCGTCGGACGTCGAGGTTTTTGCCGAGATCCGCAAGCGCAAGGATAATTTCTAGGCCAAGCGACACTGGTCGAAACCATGACGAGTTCCGCAGCAATCATCGCCATTCTTGGCATGAAGCCGCATCCGGAAGGCGGTTGGTACACGGAAACCTTTCGCGACGGTGGCGGCGAAGCTCGAGGCCACTCGACGGCGATCTATTTTCTGCTGGAGCAGGGCCAGGTTTCCGCCTGGCATCGCGTCAGGGATGCAGCCGAGGCCTGGCACTTCTACGCCGGCGCGCCGCTGGCGCTGTCGATATGGGAAGAAGGCGGCCCAAAGGCTAACCGGGTGATCGAGCAGGTGCTCGGCATCGAGCTTGCGGCCGGCGAGCGGCCGCAAATCGTCGTGCCGGCGGGCTGGTGGCAATCGGCGCGCAGCCTGGGCGAGTGGACCTTGGTCGGCTGCACCGTGGCGCCGGGCTTCGACTTTGCGGCGTTTGAACTGGCGGAGCCTGGTTGGCGGCCAAAACAGCCTGACGCAGCAGGAAATCCTTAGCGCAGCAGGAAACCAAGCGTGATCACGAGTTGCGCGGCGTAGTAAAGCACCCAGACCGCCAAACGCATCCAGGCGCGATGTGGCGAAATGGCGGCCGCCAGGAAGCGTTCCGTGGCCAGCAGCGCGTCGGACGCCATGAACAGCACGGCGCCGCCGATAACAGCGGCACTGCTCGTCGTCAGCGCCGAAATGCCCATGGCGAGGATGGCCGCGACATAGCCCGCGATCGGGGCCTGCAGGGCCGGGCCGACGCGGCGCCGCAGCGCCGCCAGCATGAGGATAACAAACGCTGCCATCGCCAGTGCGATTGCCGCGCGCCAAGGTTCGGCCCCCAGCACTCCCAGCCCCCCGCCGCTGCGCAGGAACAGCACGACGTAGACGATATGCGCGGCGACAAAGCTGCCCAGCCCGCCCAGAAACATCTTTTCGCCATCGCGCGACAGGAAGGCGTCGCCGATAGCGCTCAGCGCAAGAGCGGCGACCAGTAGCAGCGGCCCGCCCTGCATCGCCGCCAGCACGGCAAGCATGGCCACCGCGAGCGTTTTTGCCGCCGAACGGGCGAGCGTCGGCGCCATGCCTGATGTGAAGGCGTAGACAACCGCCGCCACCAGCGAAAAGATCAGCGTCGCATTGGCGTTGGCGTCGATGCCGCCTGGAAACGGCATCGTCACGCCCGGGCTCCGCCTTCTGCGGGCTTGCGCAGGAGCAGCGACTTTGCCGCAAGTGCGGCCCCGCCGGTGATGAGCACGCAGGCCGCGACAATGCGCAGCGACGGCTCGGCGACGCCAGCCGCGATCAACACCAGGGTCGACAGGAGCGGCGCGGCATAGCTTGCCGCGCCCAGCACCTGGATGTTGCCGCGCTTGACGCCGACATCCCAGGCATAGAAGGCCGCCCCCACCGGCATCAGGCCGAGCCCGAGCACGGCAAGCCACTGCCCGGCACTCGCGGGCAGCACCGTCTCTTCCAGCGCCAGATGGCAGGCAAGCGACAGCAGCGCGGTCGCCGCGCAGAACCAGGTGACGATGCTGGTCGGCACCGAGGGGAAACGCCGCGACAGGAGCGAATAGGACGACCACAGCACGGCGCACACGGCAGCCATGGCGTAGCCAAAGGCGTAGCGCGCGTCGAAGGCGAGGCCGCCGCCCTTGGTGACGATGAGCACCGTGCCGGCAAGGCCGAGCAGCGCGCCCACGATATGGTTCCAGGCCAGCCGCTCGCCCGGCATCAGCGCCGAGCCGAGCACGATCAGCAGCGGCCACAGATAGGCGATCAGGCTGGCCTCCACCGCCGGCGCGTTGCGCAGCGCTGTGAAGTAGAAGAAGTGGTAGCCGAAGAGGCCGGCAATGCCGATCACCCAGACCTGGCGCGGTATCTTCTGGCTTTTATCCGCGGCCGGCATGAAAAGGCGCGCGACAAGCCCGACCCCGGTGCCGATCGAGAAGGTGATCGCCGACAAGAGGAACGGCGGCACCTTGCCGGATGCGTCCGTAAGCAACGCCAGCAGTGCCCACATGGCGACGGCCGAAAAGCCGATCAGAGTCGCGCGCCCCATTCTGTCTCCAGCGGCGCGCGTGGCGCCCTATTGTATTGCTTCGAAACGCCTGGCGCTGATGGTCAAGGTGCCGATCTGCGTCCCGACCGTCGCGCGGATCGGCGCATATACCCCGGTTTGGCCGAGCGGCGCAAATGTCACCATGATGCGGCTTTTGTTCTTGAGGTAGTTGAGCGCCTTGCGGCCCTTTCGATAGCCCGCCACCGGCTCGAAACCCATCCGGCAGGTGACCGTGTCGCCCTTGTAGCCGGGCACCGAGATCGACCCTTTTGAAGCGTAGCTCAGCGTCAGGTTGGCGCGCATCTCGCCGTCGTAGAGCCTCACCGTGCGGCCGCAGACCTTGTCGAGGCTGTCGGCATGGATGACGGTCGCTGCCATCGGATCGAGCACCGATGCCAGGTCGCCGGCGCCGAGCGGCACCCAACTCTCGGGATCACGCTTTTCCGGCGCGGGAACGACCGTCGTCGAGGTGACGTTGCCATTGGCAAAACGGATATCGATCGCGGAGGCTTTCTTGCCGGAAGTGTAGTCGGCGCGGAACGCCTGCGGCACCATCTTCTGGCCCGAAATCGTCCCCTTGGACGAGATCGTGCCGCGCGTGTCATCGAACAGCTTGGCCAGACCAGCCGCGGAAACGCTGCCGTCGATCGAGTAGACGCCGTTCTCATAACGGCTTGAAAAGCTCGATTTCGCGATCGAAAGCCCGAGGAACGACACCGTGTATTCGCCCTTGAAGGACTGCGGCGAGGCGGCCATCGCAACCGATGGCAAGGCGACGGCCAGCGCGGTGGCAAGGGCATGGGGCAAACGAAGCATGGCGCGATCGGGTCCTTGATTTCAGCCGGGGGCGGACAACTCCGGTCTGGCATGTCCCTATGGAACCGCTTATACGACGAATTCCGGCCTTAGTATGAAATGCCGCTGGGCCAGGCTGGAGCTTGACGCATGGGCGAAATGCAACTATGGAACGCCAACTTTTTCCATAAGGCCGCTTGACCACAACCGCGCGCCACCCGGCGTGGGCACGAAGGTTTGGCAGGTCCCCGAGAGAACTGAAGGTTAGAACCATGTCCCGCACCTGCGAACTCACTGCCAAGGCAGTCCAGACCGGCAACAATGTGAGCCACGCCAACAACAAGACCAAGCGTCGTTTCCTGCCGAACCTCGTCAACGTGACGCTGATTTCGGAAGCGCTGAACCAGAACGTGCGCCTGCGCATTTCCGCCAACGCGCTGCGTTCGGTCGAGCATCGCGGCGGTCTCGACGCCTTCCTGGCCAAGGCTGACATCAAGGAGCTGTCGCAGCGCGCGCGCCTCTTGAAGAAGCAGATCGCCAAGAAGCTCGCCGAGCAGGCTGCCGCGTAAACTGTCTTTCAGGCGGGGGACGACCGCCCTAGCCAACCTCTTGTTGGCCTTGAGCATCGGATCGCCGTCCGCAAGGCGGTTTCGGAAATCCGATGCTCGAACAAAGCGAGCGCGATCGGGTTTCGGCATGACGCTCCGCTGGTTCCATTACCCAGGATAAAAAAATGACTTCCTTCTCGCGATACCTGCCCTTCGTGGCCGCCATGGCGCTTGTCGTTGTGGCATCGAACATTCTCGTGCAGTTCCCGATGCAGGGTCGGATCGGCGGCTTGTCGCTTGCCGACCTGCTCACCTGGGGCGCCTTCACCTACCCGTTCTCCTTTCTGGTCACCGACCTTGCCAATCGCCGCTACGGGCCTGCCGTGGCGCGCCGGATCGTCTTTGTCGGCTTCATGACGGCGGTGGTCTGCTCGATTTTCGTGCCGCCCTTCCTGTTCCGCCATGGTTTCATCGAATTCGAGACCGCCGCCGACCGGCTGGTGCGCATCGCGGCGGCGTCCGGCGCGGCTTTCCTCACCGCGCAATTGCTCGACGTGACCGTGTTCAATCGCCTGCGCCGACAGAGCTGGTGGCGGGCGCCGATCGTCGGCACGCTGGTCGGCTCGGTGTTCGACACAGTCGTGTTCTTCAGCGTCGCTTTCTCCGCGGCTTTCGCCTTCGTTGGCCCAAGCGACAGCTTTGCGCTGGAAACGGCGCCGCTGATGGGCGTGCTGCCGGTCGAGGCCATGCGTTGGGTCTCCTGGGCGCTTGGCGACCTCAGCGTGAAGCTGATCATCGCCGTCGTGGCACTGATTCCCTACCGGGTGCTCGCCGCCCGCTGGAGCCAGCCGGCTGTTGCTGCGGTCTAGGCCGTGATCCCGAAAAGTGGAATCCGGTTTTCGGACCAGATCACGGCCAAAAAGAGAGGTGGCGCGTGATTCCTTGGATCCAGCTGGACTCCGCGAAGACCCCGGATGGCGCGCAGGAGCTTCGTCTCAAGCGGCGCGGCTCCGAATTCTCGATCATGCTGGGCACCAACGAGTTGATGAACAGCCGCCTCAGCGGCTCGGAAGAGGCGCTGGCAAAGCTCTCTTGTCAGAGGATCGCCGGCCGCAGACAGCCGAGAATGCTGATCGGCGGGCTTGGCATGGGTTTTACACTGCGCGCCGCTCTCGACGAGTTGGCCGAGAATGCCGAAATCACTGTCGCGGAGTTGGTGCCGGCGGTCGTCGCGTGGGCGCGGGGGCCGATGGCCGAACTGTTTGGTGGCTGTCTCGACGATCCGCGCGTCATCGTGCGGGAGGCCGATGTCGGGCAGTTGATAAGATCCCGGCCCGCAGTCTGGGACGCCATCCTGCTCGATGTCGACAACGGCCCGGACGGCATCGTTCACAAATCCAACGACGCGCTGTACAGCCTGCAGGGCCTGGCGGCAGCGCGCACCGCACTGAAGCCCGGCGGCGTGCTTGCCGTGTGGTCGCAAGGGCCGGACAGCGGCTTCACCCGGCGGCTGAAGCAGGCAGGTTTCGCGGTCGAGGAGGTGAGCACGCGCGCCAACGGCAAGCGCGGCGCGCGCCATGTCATCTGGATCGCCACCAACGGCTCGCGACCCTGAGCGGACGCCGTCATTTGATGAATAGTCGACCAAATCGAGCCGGCGTTGAATACACTCAACTTCAGCTTCGCAGTTGGAGCGCCAAATCAGTCCTGGTGCAAAATGAATTCCAGGTAGAGATTGCGCTGCAGGATCGAGTGATTGTCGTCGGAGATCAGCGACACCATCAGCGCGTGGTCTTCGCGCGTCCAGACGTCGAGCCCTTCCATATTGTCGATCTGGTAGCCCATATCGGCTTCCAGCAGCACCGGACCGTCGGCGACCGCGCCCTTCTCCACGGTCTCGCCATCAATGCGCCGCAGCCGCATCTTGAGGCCTCCTGCCATCGTGAAACTGCGCTCCAGCAGCAGAAGGTCGCCGTCCGGCAGGAAGGCCCCATCGGTGATGTCGAAATCGCCATTTCGCTTGACGGTGAAGACGCCCTTGTGCGGACCTTCGATGATGGCGGCATAGATGTTGCCGGCCTTGTCCAAGCTCTTTTCCGACACCACGACCAGGCCGCCTTGGTGGCGGCCATTGGCATTGGCGTGGGTGACGGTCTCGAAGCCTCGGTTCCGGCGCAACTCCCATGCCGGAACCAGGAAATCCATCCGCCTGAACGGCGCCTTCATATCGCCGGGGCCAATTTTGAACTGGGCGACGCGATGGTTGCGCTCGAAACCTACGGTGGCAATGCCGTCCTTGACGGAAAGCCCCTCGGCATCGACTTCCGATTTCTCGTCGATCGGCTGGCCCGATGCATCGACCATCTGTTCCATGCGGAAGTCCCGGATGCCTGACGGGCGCTTGTCCGTATCATGGGTCACGGTGCCGAAGAACCAGAATCCGGTATCGGCGACGCCGACGAAGTCGCGACCGCCTTTCAGGAAACGGAAGGCCGACAGGGCGCCGAAATCGCGCGACGGCGATGTCATCTCCAGCCCGCCGACGAATTCGAGCGGACCGAATTGCTTGTCGGCACGGCCTATACGGAATTCGGTGATCGGGCGGGCCGAGACCTCGACCGGTTCAACCGAGGTCCCGCTGGCCGAACTGGATGGCACCGGGGCTGCACCGGCAAACAGGGCGATGGTGGCGAAAAGTGCTTGTCGAAATCCGCCGCGAAAAAAGATCATCCGGCGCGCCGCATGCCGCCGCGCCGCGTATCGCGTGCGCTTTCCTCGGCGAACAGCGAAGCCAGTTGCTCGGTCATGGCGCCGGCCAGTTCCTCGGCATCGACGATGGTGACGGCGCGCCGGTAGTAGCGGGTGACGTCATGGCCGATGCCGATGGCAAGCAGCTCGACCGGCGAGCGCGTCTCGATCAGCTCGATGACGGCGCGCAGATGGCGCTCAAGATAATTGCCCGGATTGACCGACAGCGTCGAATCGTCGACCGGCGCGCCGTCGGAGATCATCATCAGGATCTTGCGCTGTTCGGGTCGGGCGATCAGCCGGTTATGCGCCCACAGCAGCGCCTCGCCGTCGATGTTTTCCTTGAGCAGGCCCTCGCGCATCATCAGTCCGAGATTGCGCCGTGCCCGCCGCCAGGGATGGTCGGCCGACTTGTAGATGATGTGGCGCAGGTCGTTCAGCCGGCCCGGATTCGGCGGCTTGCCGTCCTTCAGCCACTTCTCGCGGGCCTGCCCGCCTTTCCAGGCGCGCGTGGTGAAGCCCAGAATCTCGACCGAAACGCCGCAGCGTTCCAGCGTGCGCGCCAGAATGTCGGCGCAGGTGGCGGCCACGGTGATCGGCCGGCCGCGCATGGAACCCGAATTGTCGAGCACCAGCGTCACCACCGTGTCGCGGAATTTGGTGTCGCGCTCCTGCTTGAAGGACAGCGGCTGCATCGGATCGATGACGACGCGCACCAACCGTGCCGGGTCGAGATAGCCCTCCTCCAGGTCGAAATCCCACGACCGGTTCTGCTGCGCCATCAGGCGGCGCTGCAAACGGTTGGCCAGCCGGCCGACGACGCCGGACAGGTTGGCGAGTTGCTTGTCGAGGAAAGCGCGCAGCCGGTCGAGTTCTTCTTCCTCGCAAAGCTCCTCCGCCCCCACCGTCTCGTCGAAAGCTGACGTGAAGACCTTGTAATCGATCTCCTTCGGCAGGTTGGTGAAAGGGTTGTCGTTGCGGCGCGCCTCGCCGGGCGTCTCGGCATCGGCATCGTCATCGTCGGACAAATCGTCGGCGGTGGCGTCGGAGGCTTCGGTCTCTGCCGACTGCTCGTCGTCAGCCGACGCCTCGGCATCCTCGGACTGCGACTGTTCGGAGCCAGAATCGTCCTCGCCGCCTTCCTCGCTCTGTTCCTCGCCTTGCGGCTGGTTGTCGTCATTGTCCTCCGAATCTTCGGTCTCTTGGTCGTCGCCGAGTTCCTCGGCCATTTCCATGGAGGCGAGCATTTCACGCACGACGCGGGCGAAGGCCTGCTGGTCGTCGAGCTTGGACGACAGCCCGTCGAGGTCGGCGCGGGCCTTTTCCTCGACCCAGGGGCGCCAGAGCTCGACCAGCCGCTCGCCGCTCTTGGGGATCGGCCGGCCGGTCAGCTTCTCGCGCACCATCAGCGCCAGCGCCTCCTCGATCGGCGCGTCGGCCCTGTCCTTGACGTCGACGAGATTGGCCTTGGCGTATTTGTCCTCCAGCATCGAGCCTATATTGTCGGCGACCCCTTGCATGGCGCGGCTGCCGATCGCCTCGACGCGCGCCTGCTCGACCGCGTCGTAGATGGCGCGGGCCGCCTTGCCTTCCGGCGCCAGCCTGCTGTGGATGCGCACGTCATGGCAGGCGCGCTTCAGCGCCATGGAATCGCCGAGGCCGCGGGTGATGGCTATATCGGTCTTCGACGCTTTCTTCGGCAGCTCGGGCAATCTTGCCCGACTGCCGGCCAGCGCCGGACGATCCTTGGCGAAGCCGACTTCCAGCTCCTTGTCGCCGGCGATGGCGCGCATGCAGACGGTGACGGCGCGCTTGAAGCTGTCGGCTTCAGAGCCCGTCTTCGACTTGTTGCGCGTATTGTCGCCCGGACCCGCCATCGAGGCTCTGCTTAGCCCAGCACCACATTGGCGGCGCTCTCCGGCAGATCCTCGCCGAAGGCGCGCTGGTAGAATTCCGCGACCACGGAACGCTCCAGTTCGTCGCATTTGTTGAGAAAGGTCAGCCGGAACGCCATGCCGATATTGCCGAAGATCTCGGCATTCTCCGCCCAGGTGATGACGGTACGCGGGCTCATCACGGTCGACAGATCGCCGTTGATGAAGGCCGAGCGCGTCATGTCGGCAACGCGCACCATCTTGTTGACGATGTCCTTGCCCTTGCCGTCGCGATAGTGCTTGGCCTTGGCCAGCACGATGTTCACCTCATTGTCGTGCGGCAGGTAATTCAGCGTGGTAACGATCGACCAGCGGTCCATCTGCGCCTGGTTGATCTGCTGGGTGCCGTGATAGAGGCCGGTGGTGTCGCCCAGCCCGACCGTGTTGGCGGTCGAGAACAGCCGGAACGCCGGGTGCGGACGAATGACCCGGCTCTGGTCGAGCAGCGTCAGCCGGCCAGACGATTCCAGCACGCGCTGGATGACGAACATCACGTCCGGACGGCCGGCGTCGTATTCGTCGAAGCACAACGCAACATTGTGCTGGTAGGCCCAGGGCAGGATGCCGTCGCGGAATTCAGTGATCTGCAAGCCGTCCTTCACGACGATCGCGTCCTTGCCGACGAGATCGATGCGGCTGACATGGCTGTCGAGGTTGACGCGCACGCAAGGCCAGTTGAGGCGGGCCGCGACCTGCTCGATATGGGTCGACTTGCCGGTGCCGTGATAGCCCGAGACCATGACGCGCCGGTTGTAGGCGAAGCCGGCGAGGATCGCCATCGTCGTCGCCTTGTCGAAAAGATAGTCGGGATCGATGTCGGGCACATGTTCTGATGTCACCGAATAGGCCGGCACCACCATCTTGGAGTCGAAGCCGAATTTGTCCTTCACCGACACCGTGGTGTCGGGCAGGTTGGCGATGTCGCGATCGACCTTGTTCATCTCTATCCACGTCTCCACGGGCGAAATGCCTGATTTCGCCGGCAATCGATTTTGTCCGGGGGCGGTCTTAGAGCCTTTTCCACCCTTATGAAAGTTGGAAAACGACACGAACCGTTGGGTTGCTCAGCACAAACCCGCCTGCTTGAGCACGCGATAGGCCTGGAGCACATCGCGGAACCGGTCTTCCGAACCTCTGTCGCCGCCATTCGCATCCGGATGGTGACGCTTCACCAGTTCCTTATAGCGCGCCTTGATCTCCTTGCCAGTCGCCTTTGTATCAAGGCCAAGCGTTTCCAGCGCCTTGGCCTCAAGCGGCTTGGCCTTGCGCTCGCGCACCTCGCGCGGATCCTTCGGCCCCTTGAACAGGTCGAACGGGTCGCGCATGCGGTTGTAGTAGCCAGCGCGGCCGGAGCGCATCTGCGCCATATCGGGCGACGAGCGCGTCGAGGCGCCATTGACTCCCATCTTCCAGGTCGGCCGGTGGCCTGTCATCGCCTCCTTCTGGAAACGGGCGACCTCGGTGTCCGGCACGCCGGAAAAGTAGTTGAAGCCCTTGTTGTACTCGCGCACATGGTCGAAGCAGAAGCGGAAATACTCTCCCTCCTTCATGCGCCCGACCGGAGCGCGGTGGGTGCCCGCCTCCTTGCAGCCATCCCACTGACAGACCGGCGCGTGCGACTTCAGCTCCGCGTCCTTCTCCTGGCGGATGCGGATCTTCTCGAAATATTTGGGATACGGCTTCATCTAACCCATTTATGGGGCGTTCGCAGATGCGAAACAAGAATTGACATTTTCGCGATGATCGCCCTAACCGCTGAATCGCGGCATAAAGCGGGCGAAGGACCGATTTTGTTGTAGCGCGGCATGCAACGAAGTCGGTCCGGCTTCCGCGATCCCGCTGGCGATATGTGGTGAAGGGAGACGGCAATGTCCATACAGGCAACCATGGAAGACAAGCTGAACAAGGCATTTTCGCCGGAGCGGCTGGTCGTCATCAACGAAAGCCATCTGCACGCCGGCCATCATCATCTGGAATCTGGCCACCAGGCTACGTTCGACGGCACCGGCGAGACGCATTTCCGCGTCCGCATCATTTCGCAGAACTTTGCCGGCATGAGCCGCATCGAGCGCCATCGCGCGGTCAACGCGCTTTTGGCCGACGAATTGAAGGCAGGCCTGCACGCGCTGGCGATCGAACCGGCGGCTCCCGGCGAAAAGACGCGCTGGTAGGCCGGTCCTCCTCGCTCCTCGCGGTGACGTTCAGAGCTCCGTTTGATGCCGGAATCACCCAACCGCCGATTTCAGGAATGCCAGTGCCGCCCCGGTCAATGCGTCGCCATCCTCGCCGAAATCGCGGTTGATCGACATATGCGTATAGGCGCTGCCGTCGAACAGCGTCACCTTGGTGCCGGTGGCGCGCAGGCGCTCGGCAAAGGCCTTGGAGTCCCCGGCCCGGCCCGAAGCGCCTGAGTAGGCGATGAAGGTCGGCGGGTGCTTGCGGCCATCTACATGACTGGCCGGCGACAACGCCGCCCATTGCGCGGGATCGGGGAAGGCCCGTGCATAGGCCCGCGCCATGCCGCCATTCCTGGCAAGCGCGGTGAGGTCATAGGCCCTGGTGTCGTCGAGAAGCAGTGCGGCGACACCCGGCAGACCGCCACGCATGCCGGTCAGCGCAACGAGGTGACAGCCGGCCGAATGGCCCATGGCCACGATCCGCCTGGCATCGCCGCCATGCCGGGCAATGTTGGCGCGGACATAGGCATAGGCCTTTTCGACATCGTCGGCCTGGGTGGCGACCTCGGCTTCGGGCAGCATGCGATAGTCGATGGAGACCAGGCAGAAGCCGTTGGCGAGCAGGAAGGCCGGCTTTGCGTTGACCTGCGAGCGCTTGCCGGACCGCCAGGCGCCGCCATGGACGAAGAAGACGACCGGCAATCCGCTTGCGCCATCCGGTGCATAGATGTCGAGCTTGGCCGGCCCGTAATCGACGGTTGTCGGCACGGCTTGGCGCTGGCCCCATGCGGCCGATGTGCCCAATGGCAACATCGCCGCCGCGGAGGCCAGAATAAGGTTTCGTCGATCGATCATCGCAGCCTTCCGATCGTGTAGGCTCCGATATTTAGACCAGGAGTGCCCGCAGGCGCCACCTGCGTCCAATTAAGGATTGGCAAGACCCGAACCCGCTCGGGGCCGCTCCTCGAGCCGCACCAACCACGTCAAATGCAACGCTTTTTTCGTTCAGTTCACGAAATCGATATCTGCCCCTTGACGGTCTCGTCCGGCCATCACCACCTGAGATATCAGACGAGCATTGCAACAGTGTGCTGTCCAGGGTTCGATGCCAGATGCACGCGCTCTCTTCAATTGGAGGGAACCACAATGCATTCCGGTAGTTGAATGTGATGAGCCGGCGGGCAGCCAGAATGGCTCTGAGGGCAACCATCATGGGTGAGAACCAGTCCGACGTCTTCGATCTGTTTTCGAAGATTTATGCAAACGCGGGCCAGGAAGAAATAAGTCTCCAGCAATATCTCCTTGCTTGCCGAGAAGACAAGTCAATGTACGCCTCGGCGCCGGAACGGATGGTCGAGGCCATCGGCGAGCCGAACCTGGTCGACACCAGCAAGGACGAGCGGCTCGGCCGCATTTTCTCGAACCGCACCGTCAAAGTGTATCCCACCTTCTCCGATTTCTACGGGATGGAGGATACGATTGAACGCATCGCCGGATATTTCCGCTATGCGTCGCAGGGGCTCGAGGAGCGCAAGCAGATCCTCTATCTCCTCGGCCCTGTCGGCGGCGGCAAGTCCTCCCTGGCCGAACGGCTGAAGAAACTGATGGAGGAACGCCCGATCTACACGCTGAAGGCCGGCAATCAGATCAGTCCGATTTTCGAATCGCCGCTTGGCCTTTTCCATCCCGATCGCATGGGCGACCTGCTGGAGGATAAATACGGGATAGCCCGGCGTCGCCTCAACGGTATCATCTCGCCTTGGGCCGCCAAGCGGCTTGATGAATTGTCTGGCGACATTTCCAAATTCAGCGTGGTGAAGTTGATGCCTTCGCGGCTGCGCCAGATCGCCATCGCCAAGACGGAGCCTGGCGACGAGAACAATCAGGATGTCTCGGCGCTGGTTGGCAAGGTCGACATCAGGCAATTAGAGGACTTCAGCCAGTCCGATCCGGACGCCTATTCCTATAGCGGCGGACTGAACCGGACCACGCAGGGCCTGCTCGAATTCGTCGAGATGTTCAAGGCGCCCATCAAGGTCCTGCATCCGTTGCTGACGGCGACCCAGGAAGGCAGCTATAACGGCACCGAGAATTTCGGCGCCTTCCCCTATCAGGGCATCATCGTTGCCCATTCCAACGAATCGGAATGGCAGCAGTTCAAGAACAATAAGAACAACGAGGCCTTTCTCGACCGCATCCTGGTGGTCAAGGTGCCGTATTGCCTGCGGATCACCGAAGAAAGGCATATCTACGAGAAACTGTTGCGCGAGAGCGAACTGGCCGGCAGCCCCTGCGCACCGGAAGTGCTGGACATTCTCAGCCGGTTCACGGTCTCGACCCGTCTTGCCGAGCACGACAATTCGCCGCTCTACACCAAGATGCGCGCCTATGACGGGGAAAATCTCAAGGAGGTCGATCCCCGGGCCAAGTCGGTTCAGGAATATCGCGACGCCGCCGGCGTCGACGAGGGCATGACCGGCGTAAGCACGCGCTTCGCCTTCAAGATCCTGTCTCAAACATTCAACTATGACACCAACGAGGTCGCGGCAGATCCGGTGCATCTGATGTACATCCTGGAAGAGGCAATCAAGCGCGAGCAGTTCCCAAAGGAGACGGAAGCGAGCTATCTCGAATTCATCAAGTCGGAACTCGCAACGCGCTATGCCGAGTTCATCGGCCACGAAATCCAGAAAGCCTATCTGGAATCATACAGCGAGTATGGCCAGAACCTCTTCGACCGCTATATCGCCTATGCCGATGCCTGGATCGAAGATCAGGACTACAAGGATCCCGATACCGGCCAGATCCTCAATCGCGAGGTATTGGACAAGGAATTGTCGCAGGTCGAAAAACCGGCAGGCATCGCCAACCCCAAGGATTTCCGCAACGAAGTGGTCAAGTTCACGCTGCGTGCCCGGGCGCGGAACCACGGCCGCAACCCGTCATGGACAAGCTACGAAAAGCTTCGCGAGGTGATCGAGAAGCGCATGTTCGGCCAGGTCGAAGACCTCCTGCCGGTGATCAGTTTCGGCTCCAAACAGGACAGCGTCACGGAAAAGCGGCACAATGAGTTCGTGCAGCGCATGGTGGAGCGCGGCTACACCGAACGGCAGGTGCGCCGGCTTGTCGACTGGTATATGCGCGTGAACAAGGCGGGCTGAGAAAAGCTCGAACGGTTCCATGCCGATTTTCATCGACCGCCGCCTCAATCCGAAGGACAAAAACCTGGGCAATCGCCAGCGCTTTCTCAGGCGCGCGCGGGAAGAGCTCAAGCGGAGCATCCGTGACCAGATAAGGACGGGCCGGATCGCCGATGTGGACAGTGGGCATGCCGTGCCGATGCCTCATAGAGGCACCAGCGAACCGACCTTCAGTGATGCCAGGGACAGCGGCCGGCGCCAGCACATCCTGCCAGGAAACAGAACGTTCATTCCCGGAGATCTGGTGCCCAAACCCGGACAGGGCGGCGCGGGTTCCTCGTCGCCGGGAAACACGGCATCCGAGGACGACTTTCGCTTTATGCTTTCGCGCGAGGAAGTGCTCGACCTCTTTTTCGAGGACCTCGAACTGCCGGATCTGGTCAAGCTCAATCTCAAGCAGATACTCGCATTCAAGCCAAGGCGGGCAGGTTTTGCGGCAACAGGATCCCCGACCAACATCAATGTCGGGCGCACAATGCGAAACAGCCACGCCCGCCGGATCGCGCTTGGGCGCCCAAAGCAGCCGGAGCTGGATGCGATCCTCCGGCAGCTCGCCAAATTGGAATCGAAGCCGCCAAATGCCGCGACCCGCGAACGCATCTTGACTTTGCGGGAGGAACTCGAGCGGCTGGAGCGCCGCCGAAAGCGGATTGCCTTTGTCGATCCCGTCGACATCCGCTTCAATCGCTTCGACCCGCAGCCGGTGCCGAATGCCAGCGCCGTCATGTTCTGCCTGATGGACGTCTCCGGGTCGATGGGCGAGCGCGAGAAGGATTTGGCCAAGCGCTTCTTCGTGCTGCTGCACCTGTTCCTGACCCGCCGCTATGAGCGCACGGAGATCGTCTTCATCCGCCACACGCACGAGGCCCAGGAGGTGGACGAAGAGACATTCTTCTACTGCACGCAAAGCGGAGGCACGGTCGTTTCCACCGCGCTTGAGGAAATGCAACGCATCATAGAACAACGCTATCCGGCCACGGAGTGGAACATCTATGCCGCTCAGGCTTCGGACGGTGACAATTTCGCCACCGACTCGCAGCGCTGCATAGAACTGCTCCACGGCAAGCTTATGCGCATGTGCCAGTATTTCGCCTATGTGGAGATCATCGACGAACGCGAAAGTCATATTTTCGGCTCGACCGAAAATGGCACCTCGCTCTGGCGCGCCTATAGCGCCGTCGAGCAAAAATGGCCGAACTTCCAGATGAGGCGCATCGCCGCTCCGGCCGATATCTACCCGGTATTTCGCCAGCTTTTCGCCAGGCAGCCGGCTATGGCCAAGAGCGCGTAAGGGGTGCCGGATGGCTGGCCAGGCCAACAAATCGGGGTTGCTTTTCTCCGGATCCGACTGGGATTTCAAAAAGCTGTCGCGGGTCTATGAGGAGATCGAGGCGATTGCGGTCGACCAGCTTCATCTCGACACCTATCCGGTGCAGATGGAGGTCATCTCTTCCGAGCAGATGCTCGACGCCTACTCGTCGGTCGGCATGCCGCTGATGTACCGGCATTGGTCGTTCGGCAAGCATTTCCTCTACAACGAGCTTCTCTATCGCAAAGGCGGTCGCGGGCTGGCCTATGAATTGGTCATCAATTCCAATCCCTGCATCGTCTACCTGATGGAGGAAAACACCATGGCGCTGCAGGCCTTGGTGACCGCCCATGCAGCACTTGGACACAATCACTTCTTCAAGAACAATTACCTTTTCCGCCAATGGACGGATGCCGGAGGGATCCTGAGTTATCTGGACTTCGCCAAGGGCTACATCGCCCGGTGCGAGGAGCGGCACGGCCTGGCCGCCGTGGAAGCCATTCTCGATTCCGCGCACGCGCTGATGGAGCAAGGCGTGTTCCGGTATCACCGGCCGCCGAAACTGTCGTCGGAGCAGCAGCGCGAGGGACTTCGCGAGCGCCTCGAATATGAGGAGCGTTCCTACAATGACTTATGGCGCACCCTGCCGCCGGCGCAGGGCGCCGACAACTCCGAAGCGGGCGATGAAGGCGTGTCGGAACGGAAGAAATCGCTCAATCTGCCCGAGGAAAACCTGCTCTATTTCCTTGAGAAGAACAGCCTTGTCCTCGAACCCTGGCAGCGCGAGATCCTCAGGATCGTCCGTGTCATTGCGCAGTATTTTTACCCGCAGCGGCAAACCCAGGTGATGAACGAAGGCTGCGCCACTTTCGTGCACTACACGCTCATGAACATGCTGTTCGACCGTGGCCGGATCACCGAAGGCGCGATGCTCGAAATCCTGCGCAACCACTCGAACGTGATCTTCCAGCCATCCTTCGACGACCAGCGGTTTTCCGGCATCAACCCCTACGCGCTCGGGCTTGACATGATGCAGGACATTCAGCGCATCTCGACCGAGCCGACAGCCGAAGATCGCGACTGGTTCCCGGACATAGCCGGCCGTGGCGACTGGCTTGAGACGCTGCTCGACGCCTGGGCCAACCACCGCGACGAATCCTTCATTCGTCAATATCTCAGCCCGACCTTGATACGAAAATGGCGGCTCTTTGTGCTGGCCGATGGAGCCGACCAGCCGCACTACGAAGTCGCATCGATCCACAACGAGCGCGGCTACAACAACATACGCGCCGCACTGGCCCACAGCTATGATGTGGGCGCGAGCCGGCCCGACATCCAGGTTGTGGACGTGGACCTGCTCGGCGACCGGCATTTGCGGCTACAGCACAAGGTGAAGAATGGCGTCGTGCTGGAGAATGACAGCCGCGACGCGACCCTTCGTCATATCCGGCGCCTCTGGGGCTATGAAGTCAGCCTGGCGGCCGTCGACGCCGACACCGACGCAATGGTCGGCGAACGCTCGACCAAGGACTGCTGAGCATCAGGGATGACGCGGTTCTGCGTGTCTGCGACACGATGGACCGTTCAGCTGTCGCCTGCCGGCCTGATCCTGAGCCTGGCGACGCGGTTCTTGTCGCGTTTCATGACGATGAAACGCTTGCCGTGGAAGGTGAAGGCCTGCTTCTCCTCGGGAATCGACTGCGTCTCGTGGATGACGAGGCCGGCGATGGTGGTTGCCTCCTCGTCCGGCAGGTCCCAGTCGAGCGCCCGGTTCAGGTCGCGGATCGGCACGGTTCCGTCGACGACGACGGAACCGTCCGCCTCCTGCTTGACGCCCTGTATGTCGACATCGTGCTCGTCGGCGATCTCGCCGACAATCTCCTCGATGATGTCCTCCAGCGTCACCAGCCCTTCGACCTCGCCATACTCGTCGACGACGACGGCGAAATGCGCCTTGCGGCGCAGGAAGGCGTTGAGCTGTTCCTGCAATGTCGTCGTATCGGGCACGAACCAGGGCTTTGACGCGATCTTCATCACATCGATCCGGGAGAAGTCGTTGCCGACATCGTTGAGGGCGCGCAGCAGGTCCTTGGCGTGCAGCACGCCGACAATGTTGTCGAGCGACCCCTTCCACAAAGGCATGCGGGTGTGCGGGCTCTGCAGGATCTCGCGCACCACGGCTTCCGGTGCATTGTCGGCATTGACCGAGCGCATATTGGTGCGGTGGACCATGACGTCGGAGACTTCGAGCTCCTCGAGGTCGAACAACCCGCCGATGCGATCGCGCTCCTCGCGCACCACCTGGCCGTCGCGGCGGAAATCGTCGACGGCGCCGCGCAGCTCGTCCCCGCTCGAGCGCTGCGGCTCGATGCGCGACAGTTCATAGCCCAAAGCGGCAAGCAGGCGCGTGCGCATGGCGACGGCCAACAGGATGAGGACGGCAAGGACAGCGACGACGATCCAGCCGGCCCCGTTCATTTCGGACGGCTCTCTTGCCTGTCCGGACGGCTTCCTTGCCGGCCCGGACGGCTTCCCATCCCGCTCGGGTGGTTCTCCCTGAGGAACGAGAGCACTTCCGAGGCCGGCACGTCCTTCGCGATGAAGGCCTCGCCGATGCCGCGCGTCAGGATGAAGGTCAGCGCGCCGCGCGACACTTTCTTGTCCTGGGTGATGAAGCCAAGCAACGCATCGGCGTCGGGCAGTTCGCCCGGAATGTCGGCCATCCGCCACGGCAGTCCCACCATGTTGAGATGCGCCTCGACGCGCGCCGCATCGTCTGGACTGGCCAGGTTGAGCCGCGACGAGAAGCGATGCGCCAGCGCCATGCCGATGGCGACTCCTTCGCCATGCACGAGGCGGGCGCCGTCATATCGGGTGGCGGCCTCCAGCGCATGGCCGAAAGTGTGGCCGAGATTGAGGAGCGCGCGGTCGCCGGTCTCGAACTCGTCGCGGGCAACGACATCCGCCTTGGCGCGGCAGGCCTCGGCGATGGCCTCCACCCTCTCCGGTCCGCCGGCGAACACGCTGGCCCAGTTTTTCTCCAGCCAGGCGAAGAATTCGGGCCGGTCGATCAGCCCGTATTTGGCGAGTTCGGCGTAGCCGGCGCGAAATTCGCGGATCGGCAGCGTATCGAGCACTCCGGTATCGGCCAGCACCAGCTTCGGCTGGTGGAAGACGCCGACCAGGTTCTTGCCGCGCGCGCTGTTGATGCCGGTCTTGCCGCCGACCGAGGAATCGACCTGCGCCAGGAGCGAGGTCGGGATCTGCACGAAGTTCATGCCGCGGCGCACGATGCCGGCGGCAAAGCCGGCCAGGTCGCCGATGACGCCGCCGCCGAGGGCGATGACGACATCGCCGCGTTCCAGCTTCGCGGCCAGGACGCCGTCCACCACCTCTTCGAGATGCGCGAAACTCTTGGTTTTCTCGCCGGGCGGCAGCGTGATCACGGCGGGCTCGATACCGCTCTCCAGCAGGCCGGCCTTCAGCGCATCGAGATGCGCCGCCGCGACGTTTTCGTCGGTCACGACCGCGGCGCGTCGGCCCGGCAGGCGGCGCGACATCTCGGCGCCGGCGCGCGACAAAAGCCCTGGCCCGATCAGGATGTCGTAGGCCCGCTCGCCAAGTCCGACCTCGACGGCAACGGCAGCAGAGGCGCTCATGGTTCGACCTCGCCCGCGGGAGTGGTCTGGGCGATATCGAAATGCCGGCACAGCGCCTCCACCACCTCGGCCGCGATGACTTCCTTTCGGTCGTCGCGGGTCGGCACGGTGACGTCCGATGTCGCATAGACCGGATAGCGTTCACTCATCAGCCGCTCGAGCACGCCACGCGGATCGGGGCTCTTCAGCAGCGGCCGGTTCTGTTTCTTGGAGACCCGTTCCATCAAAAGGTCGAGCTCGGCCTTCAGCCATACCGACACGCCATGCGCCGCTATCGCCTCGCGCGTCTGTGCGTTCATGAAGGCGCCGCCGCCGGTCGACAGCACCTGCGGGCCGTTTTCCAGCACGCGCAGGATGACGCGCTGCTCCAGCGCCCGGAACTCGGTTTCGCCATAGCGTTCGAACAGTTCCGGAACGGTCATGCGCGAGACGCTTTCGATCTCCTGGTCGCTGTCGATGAAAGGCAACGCCAGCACGGTGGCGACCTTGCGGCCGATCGCGGTCTTGCCGGCGCCCATCAGGCCGACAAAGACGATGGAGCGGCCGCCAAGCCTGCCCAGCAGCGCGGCATGGCTCCCGCCCGGAGGATTTGCTGGTAGCGCGTTCATCAGCCTCGAAGCCCTCTTTGCCGGCGTATCGACATGAAAAGCCCGGTTGCGTCAAGCGCACTGAGGCAGGCTGGCCTCCCGCGGGCGAGGAACCGGCTGCATTGGAAGTTGCCGGCGCGCTTCAGCTTCTTGCTTGAATTGGCCGGATTGGCGTCCCATAAGGGCACAGGGTTTGGAAACGCAGAACAAGAAGACGGGCGAAGATTGATGCCGACACTGTTTCGCCTTGTCGTGATATCAGCGATTCTGGCGGGCATCGCCTATGGTACGATGTTCGCGTTGGTGATGTTCGTCGAGCCGAAAAAGGCGGAAATGAGCGTGCGCATCCCTGCGGAAAAGCTGAACCCAAAGAAAAACTGAGCCCGAAGAAAAACTTCAGGAAATGAACAGCGCTGCCCGCATCGAAGCCTTTCTGGAGATGATGAGCGCCGAGCGGGGTGCCGCCGAAAACACGCTTTCCTCCTATCGCCGCGACCTCGATGACGCTTCGCAGGAGATCCCTGGCGGTCTTGCCGGCGCCGGCGCCGCGGACATCCGCGCCTATCTCGACGACATCGCCGCACGTGGCTTCGCACCGACATCGCAGGCACGCAAACTGTCGGCGATCCGCCAGTTCTTCAAATTCCTCTACGCCGAGGGCCTGCGCGGCGACGACCCGACCGGCACCCTGGACAGCCCGAAAAAAGGCCGCCCGCTGCCGAAGACCATGAGCGAGGCCGACACCGGCCGGCTGATCGACCGCGCCGCGCAGGAGGCCGGCGATGCCGGGCTCGGCGACAGCGACAGGCTGGCGGCGCTGCGTCTGCACGCGCTGGTCGAAGTGCTTTATGCGACAGGCCTGCGTGTTTCGGAACTGGTCGGCTTGCCGGTGACGGTGGCGCAACGCGACGACCGTTTCTTCATGGTGCGCGGCAAGGGCGACAAGGAGCGCATGGTGCCGCTGTCGGCCAAAGCGCGCGCGGCGATGCGGGCCTGGCTCGCCGCCCGGGCCATGGTGCCCGCTTTCGCCGACAGCCCGTTCCTGTTTCCTGCCGCGTCGGACAGCGGCTACCTCTCGCGCCAGGTCTTCGCTCGCGACCTCAAGGGGCTGGCGGCCCGGGCCGGCATTGCCTCGGCCAAGGTCTCGCCGCATGTGCTTCGCCATGCTTTCGCCAGCCATCTCTTGCAGAACGGGGCTGATCTCAGGGCCGTGCAGCAACTGCTTGGCCATGCCGACATATCGACGACGCAGATCTATACCCATGTGCTGGAGGAGCGATTGGTGCGGCTGGTCAACGATCATCACCCGCTTGCCGACTAGACCTCATATCGCTATGTGAGGGCGACGTTCCATCGCCCGGAGCCCCGGATTTCAGGGTCCCGCCAGTCTTTGCTTCCGACGTATCGGTCCGCTCAAGCATGTACAACTACCTCGATTTCGAAAAGCCGGTGCAGGATCTGGAACTCAAGATCCTGGAGCTGAAGAAGCTTGCCGAGAACGGCGAGGCGGTCGATGTCGCCGACGAGATCAGCAGGCTCGAGAAGCGGTCGCGCGATGCGCTGCGCGATCTCTACAAGGCGCTGACGCCGTGGCAGAAGGTGCAGGTGGCGCGCCACTCCGACAGGCCCCACTGCGTCGACTACATCAAGGGCCTGTTCAGCGATTTCACGCCGCTCGCCGGCGACCGCAATTTCGGCGAGGACCAGGCGATCGTCGGCGGCTTTGCCCGGTTCCGCGGCGAACCAGTAGCGATCCTCGGCCAGGAGAAGGGCTCCGACACGGCGAGCCGGCTGAAGCACAATTTCGGCTCGGTGCGCCCCGAAGGCTATCGCAAGGCCGTGCGGCTGATGGAGCTTGCCGACCGCTTCAAGATCCCGCTGCTGACATTGGTCGACACGGCGGGCGCCTATCCCGGAGTCGGCGCCGAGGAGCGCGGCCAGGCCGAAGCCATCGCCCGTTCGACCTCGGCCTGCCTTGCGCTCAAGGTGCCGTCGATTTCGGTTGTCATCGGTGAAGGCGGTTCGGGCGGCGCCATTGCCATCGCGACCGCCAACCGCGTCTACATGCTGGAACATGCCATCTATTCGGTGATCTCGCCCGAGGGCGCGGCCTCCATCCTGTGGCGCGACACGACGCGCTCCAAGGACGCGGCGACCAACATGAAGATCACCGCCCAGGATCTTCTGGAACTGAAGATCATCGACGCCATCATTCCCGAACCGATCGGCGGCGCCCAGCGCGCGCCCGAAACGGTGATTGCCGCGACGGGCGATCTCATCGCCAGGACGATGAAGGATTTTGCCGGCGCCAACATGGATTTTCGCGAGCAGCGCCGCGAGAAGTATCTTGCAATGGGCCGCAGCCTCTGAACACCCCTTTGGCGGCGCAACCGGGCCGCGGCAAGCCGCCTCCACGGCAACGCTCCACGGCAATGTGGCGGCGATGAGCAATTTCGCCACAAAAATGCCGCCGGATTCGGTTCAATGGAATTGCCGCGAGGGGTGGCCGAGGCTTGCGGTAAGGAATTTTCAAGGTTAACGGGCTTACGGTCCGTCTGTGTTCAGCATGCGGGCTCGGCCGTTTCGAAGCCATTGGCCCGAAAGAGAAGACGTAGCCTTATCCATGTTTGCCAAGCTTGCCCGCACCGGAATTCTCATCACCGCGATAGCCGTCGCCGGCTGCAATGATTCGTCGATGAAGGATTTTGCCCCGGAGGCCAACAAGCCTCTGCCCGACAAGATCCTGGCCGACATGAAGGCCAAGGGCATGGTGCGCACCTCCTCGGTGATGGCGCGCATCTTCAAGGAAGAGGGCAAGCTCGAAATCTGGAAGGCCAAGACCAACGGCCGCTACGACATGGTCGCCAGCTACGATATCTGCAAATGGTCGGGCAAGCTCGGGCCGAAATACACCGAGGGTGACCGCCAGGCGCCGGAAGGTTTTTATACCGTGCGTCCGGCGCAGATGAACCCGCGCTCGAACTACCATCTGTCCTTCAACATCGGCTATCCCAACGCCTATGACCGCGCCAACGGCCGCACCGGCTCCAACCTGATGGTGCACGGCGCCTGCTCGTCTTCGGGCTGCTATTCGATGACCGATCCCCAGATCGAGCAGATCTATGCGTTCGGCCGCGATGCCTTCCAGGGCGGCCAGACCGAGTTCCAGATCCAGGCCTTCCCGTTCCGCATGACCGCCGCCAACATGGCGCGCTACCGCAACGATCCGAATTACGAATTCTGGAAGATGCTGAAGGTCGGCTACGACAATTTCGAGATCACCAAGGTACCGCCGAAAGTCGACGTTTGCGAGAAGCGCTACGTCTTCAACCAGGTGGCTCCCGAAGGCACCACATTCAATCCGACCGGCCCCTGCCCTGCATCCACGCAGCCGGATTCGCTGAAAAGCGCCTACAGTGCTTATCAGAGCACGTATGAGGCTGCGTTCAACGGCGCCCTCAAGGCAAGCACGCCGGCGCCCAAGCCCACCATCGCCGGCATCAAGGAAGCCAGCATCGTCTCCGACTGGTCGAAGCGCCGTGCGCGCGGCGAGCGCGTGCCGATCGACCCGCCATCGCTCAATTCGGACGGCTCGGTCACCGAGACGGCGCGCATGGGCCGCATCGATTCGCCCGCCGGCCGCAAGATGGCCGCGCTCGACGCCGAAAAGGCCGCGAAGCAAAAGGCCGAGGAGCAGCGGCTGGCCGCCATAGAAGCTGCCAAGCAGGCCAAGGCGCAAGCGCTGGCCGAAAAGGAAGCCGCCAAGGCGCAGGCGCTGGCCGAAAAGGAAGCGGCCAAGACCGCCAAGGAAGCCCCTGTCGCCACCGCGACGATCGAAGCGCCGGCCGAGCCCGCACCGCCGGCCGAAACGCAGGCCGCGAGTGCCGACGAGAGCCGCGTGACGAGGCTGAAGAACAAGCTGCTCGGCATGTTCGGCGGCTGACATTTTTCGCCGTGACCGACGACACCGTCTACGATCTGAAGGGGCTGAACTGCCCTTTGCCGGTGCTGAAGGCGAAGAAGCGGCTGGCCGGGATGCGGCCCGGCAGCCGGCTCTGGCTGGAAACGACCGATCCGCTCGCCGTTATCGACATTCCGGCGTTCTGCGCCGACGCTGGTCATCATCTCGTAGAGACATCCGCCATATCGGGCGGTCACCGCTTCCTGGTCGAGCGCGGCGAATAGCTGTCGTAAAGATCAGCGTCCCGCGATCGCCAGGGGATTGTTCTCCAGCGCCGCGCGGTCGGGCGTGTCGATCGACGGCCGATTGGTGAAAGCGGCAAACAGTCGCCTTACATACTCTTCGGGCATGTCGAGCGTGATCAGCACCAGCCGGGTGCCGCGCTGGCCGTCCGGCCAGGACGGCAATCGAGCCGGCGGATGCAGGATTTTCTGCACGCCATGCACCACCAGCGGCCGCGACGGATCTTCCTCGAGTTCGATGACGCCCTTCATGCGCAGCAAGTGCTCGCCATGCGTGGAGCGCAAAAGGTCGAGGAACATCTCGATGGCCGAGAACGGCACCGGGCCGTCATGCACCAGGGAATGGGTGCGGATGCGCTGATCGTGCCGGTGCCCCTGGTCATGGTCGTGCCCGTGCCCGGCATAATCATGATGATCGTGGTCATGCATCGCCTCCTCGCCGAGCCAGCGCCGCACGTCGGCGGATTTGGTCGCCGGGTTGTAGAGGCCGCAGTCGAACAGCGCCGCGACACCCGTTTTCGCATCGTCGACAGCCAGCAGTTCGGCGCCCGGATTGATCTGGCGCAGCCGCGTCCGCAGCGCTTCCAGCCCATCCGGACCAGCGACCAGATCGGTTTTGGAGAGCACGATGCGGTCGGCGACGGCGACCTGCTTGACCGCCTCGACATGGGCATCGAGCGTGGCATCGCCGTTGGCCGCGTCGACCAGGGTGATGACGCCGTCGAGCCGGAAAGCTTGGACCAGGGCCGGATGCGCCATGATCGATTGCAGCACCGGGGCCGGATCGGCAAGGCCGGTGGTCTCGACGATGACGCGGGCAAGGCGGGCTATGCGGCCGGTCTGCTGCCGGTCGACCAGATCGGCCAGCGTGTCGACCAGTTCGCCGCGCACCGTGCAGCAAAGGCAGCCATCGGAAAGCTGGATGATGCCGTCGGACGCTTGTTCGACCAGCAGATGATCGATTGCCACTTCGCCATATTCGTTGATGATGACGGCGGTGTCGGCCAGAGCCGGGTCCTTCAGGAGCCGGTTGAGCAGCGTCGTCTTGCCGGCGCCGAGGAAACCGGTCAGCACGGAAACCGGGATGGGAAAACCGCTCATCGGATTCTGTCTTTATGTTTGAGCATGATCTTTCCCGAAAACCGGCCTCCACTTTTCGGGATCATGCTCAGTTCGCGACCTTGACGGGTTGGTCGCCCTGCGCAGCCGAGCCCGCCACCGTCGGGCCGGCGCCGGGCGCCGGTCTGTCGGGCCGCCAGGTCGGAATGGGCACGTCGGCATATTCCTGGCCGCCCTGGGCGAGCATGGCCATCGGTGTCGGGCCGGTCGCGCCGCCAAGCCCCACGGCAACCAGCGTCGGCACGTGGTCGAGCTTTTCCTGGTAGGGCGATTTCGGCACGTTCTTGGCCACGGCGGGCGGCGCCTCGGATTGCTCAGCCGGCGCCTTCTTCTTGCAGATCTCGTCACGCATGTCGTTGGGCGAGATGGTGTCGCCGTAGGGTGCCAGCGTCGCAATGGTGGCCGAGCCAGCGGCAGGCGTGTCGAAACCCTGGTCGAGCAGTTTGGCCGCGGCCTCGGCACGGGTGATCGCCGATTTCTCGCCGAGCACCACCGCCACCAGCGTGCGGCCGTTGCGGGTCGCCGAACCGATCATGTTGAAGCCGGAGGGGCAGACGAAGCCCGTCTTCATGCCGTCGGCCCCGGGATAGCGGCCGATCAACAGGTTGTAGTTGGGGATCGCCTTCTTGCCGACCGCAAGCCCCTCGATCGAGAACCACGGCGCATATTGCGGAAACTCGCGGCGGATCGCCGTTACCAGCACGGCCAAGTCGCGCGCCGTGGTGTACTGGTCCGGCGAATAAAGCCCGTTCGGATTGACGAAATGCGTTCCGTTCATGCCGAGCCGGACCGCCTCGGCATTCATGCGCTCGGCAAAGGCTGCCTGCGATCCCCCGACATTCTCGCCGACGGCCATGGCGATGTCGTTTGCCGACTTGACCAGCATCATCTTCAGCGCATTGTCGAGCCGCATCACCGAGCCTGGCTTGAAGCCCATCTTGCTCGGCGGCTCGGCGGCGGAATGTTTCGTTACCTTGATCGGCGAATCGAGCCGGACCTCGCCGGCCGCGATCGCCCGGAAGGTCACATAAGCCGTCATCAGCTTGCTCAGCGATGCCGGGTACCAGCGTTTGAACGCGTCCTGGTGCTCGAGGATCTTGCCGCTGTTCAGGTCGAACAGCACGACCGGATTGGCCAGCGCCGGCCCGGCCAGCGCCGAGAACGCCACGGCGCCCGCGCAGAATAGTTTGAGGAAATGCCTGTGCCGCATGATCGAATCCGAAATCGCCTCTTGCCGTAGTCGCCCCTGGCTCCGTAAGATTTACGCGATCGCCAGCAAAATGAGTCCGCCCTCAAAACGGACCGCATTGTTGCGGTGCTATTTACTCTATGTGACGTCAACATGGCAAAGTGCCTGACGATCACAATTGCAAGGCAGCGGACCTGCCCCAACAGCGAGATGGAACCATCATGCCAATCCTGAACCGTGCCGCCGAAATGCAGGACGAGGTTGCCGGCTGGCGACGACATCTGCACCAGACCCCGGAACTGAATTTCGACGTCTTCAAGACAGCCGCCTTCGTCACCGAGAAGCTGAAGGCCTTCGGCTGCGACGATGTGGTGACGGGGCTGGGCAAGACCGGCGTCGTGGGCATCATTCGCGGCCGCCAGGGCGAAGGCGCCACCATCGGCCTGCGCGCCGACATGGACGCGCTGCCGCTCAACGAGATATCAGGCAAGCCCTATGCTTCGACCGTTCCCGGCAAGATGCATGCCTGCGGCCATGACGGCCATACGGCGATGCTTTTGGGTGCGGCGAAATATCTCGCCGAGACGCGCAATTTCGCCGGTTCGGTGGCGGTCATCTTCCAGCCGGCCGAAGAAGGCGGCGGTGGCGGCAACGAGATGGTCAAGGACGGCATGATGGAGCGTTTCGACATCGCAAAAGTGTTCGGCATGCACAACATGCCGGGCCTGCCGGTCGGCCAGTTCGCCATCCGTCCGGGCCCGATCATGGCGGCGACCGCGGAATTCACCATCACCGTGAAGGGCCGCGGCGGCCATGCGGCGATGCCGCACGGCACGATCGACCCGATCGTCATCACCAGCCAGTTGGTCGGTGCCCTGCAGACGATCGCCTCGCGCAGCACCGACCCGGTCGAAGCCGTGGTGGTGTCGGTGACCAAGTTCCACGCCGGCGACGCCTACAACATCATCCCGGAATCGGCCGAGATCGCAGGCACGGTGCGCACCTTGCGCAAGGAAATCGCCAAGAAGTCGGAAGAGCGCATCCGCAGCATCTGCGACGGGCTGGCCACGGCTTTCGGAGCCAGGATCGAGGTCGATTACCAGGCGAACTACCCTGTAACCTTCAACCATGCGGAAGAGACGGTCTTTGCGAGCGATATCGCGGCAAACGTCGCCGGCGACGCCCATGTCCATCGCGCCATCCAGCCGGTGATGGGCGGCGAGGATTTTTCCTATATGCTCGAAGCCCGGCCCGGCGCCTTCATCTTCATCGGCAATGGCGATACCGCCGGTCTTCATAACCCGGCCTATGACTTCAACGACGAGGCCATCCCGCACGGCATGAGCTACTGGGTGAAGCTGGCCGAAACCGCGCTCGCCGCCTGAGGCCTGGCGGCGGCAGGGGCGGGCCGATTGTGTTCGGCCCGCCCCTTGGCGAAACGATCGGAAGCGGCTATGTGTCGGGCCGCGTGGTCCCGTAGCTCAGTAGGATAGAGCGGCAGATTCCTAATCTGTAGGTCACAGGTTCGATTCCTGTCGGGATCACCAGCATTTCCAAATGCTTAGGTGGAACGGCACCGAGAATGCCGCGCGGTGATTCTGCGCCGAGACCTCTAGGCGCGTGGAGCGCACGATCTCGAAGAACACGATGTCCAGCCGACACTGGAAATCCGCCCCGGTCACAAGTCAGCTTCACCGATGCTTCTCGACGAAAGCTCTGCATGCAGGTGATAGCCGTTCGATCTGGCTTTCAAGGTCACATTTACCCATCGGTTTCGTCGGGCAAAACCGTGCGTAGTCGCGGCGACATCCCTTGCCCTCGAAAATTTTGAAAGATCTTACCTGCGTAGGGTTTGTTGCGTCGACTGAACTGGGTATCAGCCCGGTTTCGATCTCCATCGCACCGTCACGATTTGACCCCTTGCTTCCACCCTTGCCGCCACCCTTGCCGCCCC
>NZ_JAIUGT010000014.1:0-133214 GCF_020164675.1 Mesorhizobium sp. ESP-6-2 | reverse complement strand
ACAAGGACGGCACCATGATGCTGCTCGGCGACGCCAAGAAGATGACCGAGGAAATCGTCAAGGCCATGGACCACTGAGATACGCTCAGCAAGGCGATGAAGCGGGAACGGCTCCAGCCCCTCCAAGCCTGCTCATTCCAACGCGGCGCAGTCTGGCTTTGCGGCTAAGATATCCTTCCTCGGCCGAAGCGGCGATATGTGGGTGTAGCGAAAGATTCTCAATCGCTACCTCGTGTGGCACCCGGTTCACCATCTGGTGGGAGTAGAAGGGCACGGGCTCTTGACACCTATACCGCACAGCCTTCTTGTCTGGCGCGGCTTTCCGGGGAACCGCCGGATCCGGAATCGTACGTCAGGCAGGCCGCTCTGCGGACCAAGCCGACAGCCGGATTCGGCATGCGCAAGCCGGCGTCCATTGTGCTCAAGGGTCTGGTGCGACAGGTACGTTCAATGAACCCAAAGCTTACAGACTCACACTCACTCTTGTCGTCCATGGCCGATGCCGGACTGGCGAGCCGCGAGGCTACGCGGGGCCTTTTCGGTGAGAGCACGGCCTCGCGAGCCTCCGACCTGCACCGCCTGATCGAAGCGCAGATCGTCGACGCCGATGCCCTCGCGGGCTTCCTGTCGTCCCACTATGGCGTGCGGCTTCTCGACCGGCAGCAGCTCGCAGACTACAGGCCCGTCGCGCAGAATCTCTCAAACCGATTCCTTGTGGAGAACTGGATCGCGCCGCTCACGACGCCGGACGGGAGCGCCGTCATAGGGGTTCTCCACCCCGGAGATGCAGACCCGATAGAGGCGCTTCGATCCGTTCTCGACGGTGACGCTGAGATCTGCGTGGTTCCCGCACCCGATCTGGAATCCTGCCTCGAACGCCTTTCCGGCACCCAGGATGTTGCCCAGGCCACCGGCGAAGGAGCAACCTCCGAAGCGGCTATCGCAAGCTTGCGCGATCTCGCCAGCGGCGCGCCGGTCGTGGTTGTCGTCGACGACATCTTCAGGCGCGCGCTCGACCTTCGGGCAACCGACATCCATCTCGAACCGATGCGCGGACGACTCGTGATGCGGTTCCGCATCGACGGCGTCTTGCGGATTATGCCTCCGCCGCCGCCCGAAATGGGCGATGCGATCGTGTCGCGCATCAAGGTTCTCGCCGGCCTCGACATCACGGAGCGCCGCAAGCCTCAGGACGGTGCGATGCGCCTTCCCATCGGCGACCGCGAAGTCGAACTGCGCGTTGCCACGCTCTCTTCCATCCATGGCGAGACCGTCGTCATGCGCATCCTGCACCGCGACAGCGTCCTGCTCGATTTCGCGGGCGTGGGCCTGGATGACCAAGAACGGCAGACGCTGAACCGGCTCCTTGAGCACACCCACGGAATGATCGCCGTCGCAGGCCCGACCGGCAGCGGCAAGACGACGACGCTCGCCGCCGCGCTCTCGAGGCTAAACGATCCGGGCCGCAAGATCGTGACCATCGAGGATCCTGTAGAGTACCAGATCCCCGGCATCGTGCAGTCGCAGATCAATACGGCTGTCGGCATCACCTTCTCGTCCGCGATCCGGACGTTCGTGCGCCAGGACCCCGACGTGATTCTGGTTGGCGAGATCCGCGACGGCGAGACCGCACGCGCCGCCGTCCAGGCAGCGCTCACCGGACACCTCGTCCTCACCACCGTCCACGCGAATACCGCGGCGGCCGCGTTTACGCGCATGCGCGACCTGGGCGTCGAGAGCTATCTGCTGGTCGGCGCCGTACGCGGCATCATCTCCCAACGCCTGTTGCGGCGGCTCTGCGATCACTGCAAGCAGGAAGAAATTCTTGCAACCGAGACTTTCTCGTCCGACTCGCGTTACCAGGCCGTCGGGTTTTCACCGGGCCAGAGGGTGTTCAATGCGGTGGGCTGCGGCCGTTGCAACGGCACGGGCTATCGCGGCCGCATCGCCGTGTTCGAGATCCTGGTCCTCGACGAGGCGATCACCGAGCTCGCTTCACAAGGGGCGGACCACTCCAGGATAGAGGCGCTCGCGCTGGCACGGGGCATGAGCACGATGGCGCATGACGGCGCCAGGAAGGCAGGGCAGGGTCTCACCTCGCCGGCGGAGGTGCTCAGGGTAACCGGATTTCGCTGAGCGCATCCGTCGACGCACGTGCTTGCGTCCGAACTTCGGCTCGCGGTCCGACGCTACTGCGCACCCATCGATCCTTATTGCCCGCCTTGCTCGCCCTCATAGGGTTCGATGCTTTCGCCCTCCAAAAGATAGCCTGAGGCAACGCCGTCTGAGCCGTCTACGAAGGAGAGCTCTTTTTTCTCGGACTGCACCCGCATCGTGCCCGTTACCATGACGGCGTCGAACACGGCTTTCGGCGCGTACGGAGCGGAGGACTTTATGTAGATCACCTGGTTCGGCGGCGGCGGGGGCTCATGAATGCAGGCACCGAAATAGGGAACGAGCAGGAACTCGGTCGTGCCGGCCGGGTCGAAATCCAGCGGCAGCAGATAGCCGGCGATGGATACGCGCTCGCCGTCATGCTTCGTCTCGGTGAGCGTTCCACGCCGCTCGATCTCTGTCGCCCAGGCGACGTATCGGTCGTAGAGCGCATCGAGATCGACGCCCTGCTTCGCGAGTTTCTCCCTGTCGGCATCGACCTTCTTCTTGGCTTCTTCGCGCTGAAGCGCGAACTCCTCGCTCAGCTCGCCCGATGGGTGACCCTTCCAGTAAAAGACATCCTTCAATGCCACCTGCTGCTCGTACGGGAGTTCATCCGGGGAAAATGACAGCGGTTCTGTCGGAGGGACGAGCATCTCCCATTTCAGCTGCGTGACGCCGGCGCCGAATGCAGCGCTGCTGCCGAGGCTGAGAACAGCCAGGATCAGAGCGATGCAGCGGAGCATCGATCTCGCGTTGCCGAGGAAGAGTCCCGCGTGTTTCATGTTCTCACCATCATGCCGTCTGCAAGCGACATCCTGTAGGCGCTGCATGCCGGCAGTAGACCTGCCGCCACTCCGCCGATCAATATTGCCGAAAGCAAGAGCGCATCGGTCGCGGATGGAGGCTGTATGCCGATGTCGATGCCGAACTGTCTGTCGACAAGCGGGCGGGCCAACACGAGGACTGCGTATAGCGCGGCCGTGCCGATCGCGATGCCCGCCACTGTCAGCAGTGTCGCCTCTCCGACAAGCAGCCCTGCAACCGTCCGGGGTCTCGCCCCGAGCGAGCGCAAGATCGCGATCTCGCGGCGTCGTTCGTTGAGGGTCGACAGGATCATCGCCGACAGACCGAGCATGGAGGTCACGACCACCATGGCGGAGACGGCAAACAATGCCGTCTCTGCGGTCGCGACAAGTGCCCACATCTCTTGCAAGGCGAGGCCCGGCAGGACAGCTGAAAGAGGCTCGCCCCTGTATTCGTTCACCGCGCGCTGAAACCTGATGACTTGCAGGCGCGACTTCAGCCCGATGATCGCTGCTGTAATCGCCTTCGGAGGAAGCGACATCTGCCGCAGCCGATCGGCTGGCGTGACCTGACCCGGGATGCGTGAACCGGATCGCCAGTCGACATGGATTGCCTCGATGGCCTTGAGGCTGACGTGGAGGGATTTGTCCACCGGTGTGCCGGTCCGTGCCAGAATGCCGGAGACGCGAAACGGAAGATCGTCATGCTGCGACCCGAGGGAGCCCATGCCGTGCGCCACGGTGATCTTGTCGCCGATATCATAGCCAAGCCGCGCCGCGACCTCCGAGCCAAGGACGACATCGAACAGGTCTTGGAACGGAGTGCCCGCAGCAAACGTCAGAGCCTGGCCGCCGCGATACTGGAAGTGCTCGAAATAATCCTGTGTCGTCCCGATGACGCGAAAGCCGCGATGACTGTCGCCCAGGGACAGTGGAATTGCCCATTCGACCTCCGGGCGTGAAACGATGTCTTCGTAGCTGCGCCACGTAACGTTGTTGGTGGCGTTGCCGATGCGGAACACGGAATAGAGAAGGAGCTGCATGGCGCCTGACCTTGCACCGATGACCAGATCCGCCCCCGACACGGTGCCGGCAAAGCTGTCTCTCGCTCCGCTGCGTACCTTCTCGACGCCGAGCAGCAGCATGACGCTGACGGAGATTGCAAGGACCGTCAGCAAAACCGTGATCCAGCGGTTGCGCAGGGATTGCAGGGCCAGGCGGGCGACGATCATCTCGTATCGCCCTGGCGTTTCGACGTGGTCAGAATATCGGTGAGCTGGACGACCCGCGTAAAATGTCGCGCCAGACGTCGGTCGTGGCTTACCATGATCAGGGTTGCCTTCGTGGCGTCGATCTGACCGAACAGCAGGTCGAGAAAATCCTGCTGCCTATCATCGTCGAGCGCCGATGTCGGCTCGTCGGCGACAATGATCTCGGGTGAGCCGATGAGCGCCCGCGCCGTCGCGACGCGTTGTTGCTGACCGACGCTCAAGGTGGCCGCCGTCTGCTGTCCGATGTCCGCCGGAAGTCCCAGGGCCGACAAAAGGCGTCGGGCTTCGCCCTCCATGCCGCCCGCGGCCGTTGCGCGGGCGCGTCGTCCCGGTGCGAAGCTGAGCGGCAACAGCACGTTGTCGATGACGGCGCCGTAGGGAAGAAGATTGAACATCTGGAAGATGATGCCGAAATGTTCGGCCCGGAAGCGATCGCGCCCGCTGCTGCCCAGTCCATCAAGCCGTTGACCGAGGATTTCCAGGCGTCCGGCCTGCGCCAGCACGATGCCGGTCAACAGGCCGAGCAGCGTCGACTTTCCGCTACCTGACGGGCCGAGCAGCAGGAGCCGCTCGCCGCGGGACACCTCGAATTCGTCGATCGAGAGGTCAAAGGCGTCACGCGCGTTCCATCTGTACGCGACACCGCGCAAGCGCACGGCGTCTGTAGCGGCATGCGCGTTCACTCACATTTCTTCCAGACGGGACAACGCGCGGTTCACCTCGTAGGCAGTCTCCCCATTGGCATTGATGGCCGTCACGTCGAGTTTCTCGGCCTCGGGAAAGCGATCGAAGAACGGGAAATAGATCGACGTGATTTGGGCGGCGTCCGCGCAGGCAAGCGCGTAGGTTGCACGAAACTCCGTGTGACGGCCCTCGTGCTCTTCTCCTTCCGCGCTATGGTCGGTCTCCGCCGCGGCGTCATGGTCCTCGTGCTCTCCCGCAACCATTCTGACATCGGCGGAGGTGACGGTGCAGTCCGCCGGCTCGGGCAATACGAAGAGCTTGAACGGTTCCCTCAAGTCGGCGAGCGCGACCTCGACAGCTTTCTTTTCCCTGGCGGTCTCGGCTTCGTATTCAAACCCGACGATATCCATGCCCGGGGCGGAGAATTCCATCTGAACATTGTTCGCCTCCGTTACGAGCGTCAATGTCCCTTGTCCGTGGACGTGTGGACCAAGCTCGCGGTGTTCCTCTTCTGCATATGCGGCCGAAGCAATAATGAGCATGCCAGCGGCAACTCCTGTCGCGGCGTAGTGATGCAATCCCATCTCTCTCCCTCCGAATTCGATGTTGTCAGTCGCCGCCGTCGACAGGTGCCGGCGTGTGGCTCAAGCGCGAGCGGTGGCGCCCGGCGCTACACCATCCTGGACAATTCGGTGCTGATCTTTTGCGCCGTTTGACGCACCAGCCTTGCGCAGAGCTCGTGGCGCCGCGCGTCGTGCCGATACACCGGCATGCTGATGCTGACCGCTCCGACCGGTTCACCCGAACGATTGAAGATCGGGCTGCCGAGACAGCGGATATCCGGTTCGTTCTCCTCGTCATCGAACGCGAACCCTTGCTCGCGCGTCCGCTTCAACTCATCGAACAGCGCTTCGGGTGTCGTGAACGTGTTGGCGGTATGGCGTCTCAGATCCAGGCTCTTGATGACTTCCAACAGCCGCTGGTCTGGCAGACCAGACAGCCACGCCTTACCCACGGATGTCGAGTGAAGTTCAACCTGGCCGCCAATGCTGGTTTTCATCTGAACCCTGCTGGAGCCCACCAACTTGTCTATGTAGACCATCCGGTTGTTGCTGGGCACCGCAAGGTGCACCGCCTCATCCGTTGCGTCGCGAAGTGATTCCAGAAAGTCCCTTGCGATCGTCCGCAAGTCGGAGTCCTCCCAGGTCTTGGCAGCGAGCTGGAGGAGGCGTGGCCCCAGGCGAAACGTTCCGCCCTCTCCTGAATGCGTGACGAGTCCCTCCGCGACGAGCGCCGAAACGAGGCGGTAGACCGTACCGCGGGGAAATGGCGCGCGCTTTGTCAGTTGGGCGATGTCCAGTGTTCCGGGGGCATCGGCGATGATCTGCAGCACCACGATGAACTTCGAGAACGAGGCGGCTCCCTGCACGTGAGTAGGAGCTCTCTCATCGGCTTCGTCCTGAAGCTCACTTAGGCCCATGGCGCATCTCCTTGCAAGCTTGACAACGAAACATGGTGGTACTACACGGTTTTGGACAAGCTGTCCATATTGTAGTCAGCGTTCGTAGCTCCGGTTCTAACCGTGTGATCGAGGAGGATCAACGGCAAATGCACTTGTGGCGAATTTGAACGCATCGGGACGTCCGTATCTTCCGCGAGAGGGTATGGGAATTTCTGTGGGAGAGGAAGCAGATGACCAAAAAAGGATACTGGGTTGCAATGGTCGATATTGCGGACCAGGAGGGCTATAAAGAATACATTGCCTTGAACAAGGCAGCGTTCGACAAATACGGGGCGTCCTTCGTCGTTCGCGCGGGAACGAGCCAGGTCATGGAGGGCCCTCCCGCGAACCGCCTGGCGGTCATCGAGTTCAAGGACTACGAGACCGCTCTCGCCTGCTACAATTCTCCAGAGTATCAGACGGCGATCAAGGCCCGCGAGAAGCATGCCAAGGCACATCTGGCCGTGGTGGAAGGTGTCTGACACCGGAAGCTCGCCCGGGACCTCCTGTCATACTGGTTGCAGGAATCGTTGCCTTTACCCATGCGCTGTTCGACCGGATGAGCAGGACAGGCCTTCATCACGCGATTGGGCGTTTCTACCCCATCAGCGTGCTGGAGGCTCCCTGCTCACGGTCTCCGGATTCTCGTCAGAGTGCCGCAAGGATCGATGCATGCGCGCACAACCTTTTGGGAGCAGTTATGACCACGCCGTTACAGTGGCTTTTCAAGGCTTTTGACGTCTTCGTCGTCGTCGGCATGGCCGTCATCAGCATCCTAATCTTTACAAATGTCGTGCTACGTTACGGCTTCAGCTCAGGCATTCCGTTTGCCGTTGAAGTCTCCCGTGTGGTCCTCGTCTGGGTCATATTTATGGGATCCGTGGTGGCCTTGGCCAAGGGCGCGCATCTCGGCGTCGAGTCGTTGGTTGTCCGGTTGCCTCGAAGGGCGCGCTTCGCCTGCTTTCTTGTTTCATACGGCCTGATGCTCTGGTGCTGCTGGCTCATGGGACAGGGCAGCTTGTCACTCACCATCATCGAGTGGGGCAACGTCCTGGCACTGTCGGGAATTCCCGTGGGCGCCATCTACGCCGCGGGGCTCGTCTCTGCCATCCTGATGGCTCTGGTTCTCCTCCTTGATCTCTGGCGCTCGCTGCGCGGCATCCTGCCCGCCCCCTGGTCGGGGGTGGAGCATGTTGAGCCGCTGCCGGTCGTGCCCCCCGCGCTTGTTTCGGAGAAAGTACCGTGAGCGGCTTGGTCTTTATCGTTTCCCTCCTTGGTGCAATGGGCATCGGGATTCCAATCGCCTTCGCCCTGATGCTGTCGGGCGTCGCGATGATGATGCTGATGGGAAATCTGGATGCACAGATTCTGGCGCAGCGGCTGGTCAATGGCGCTGACAGCTATCCGCTGATGGCGATCCCGTTCTTTCTCATTGCCGGCGAACTCATGAACGCCGGCGGCCTCTCCCGCCGCATCGTCAACGTGGCGTTGGCGCTCGTCGGTCACATACGTGGCGGCCTCGGTTACGTGGTCATCGGCACTGGCTTGGTGCTTGCCAGCGTCTCCGGATCCGCAATCGCGGATACAGCGACGCTCGCGGTCATGCTGGTCCCCCTGATGCGGGATGCGGGCTACCATATGGGTCGAGCCTCGGGCTTGATGTCGGCTACAGGCATTATCGCCCCTGTGATCCCGCCGTCTGTCGGGTTCATCATCCTGGGCGTCACCGCCAACATTTCCATCGTCGGCCTGTTCTTCGCCGGAATCGTGCCAGGGCTCATGATGGGGCTGAGCCTCATAATCGCCTGGTGGTTCCTCGCCAAAAAGGAAACGGCGACGGTCCGGCTCAAAATACCGCGCAGGGACCTCCCGAAAACCATCATGACCGCCGGTTGGGCGTTGATGATGCCAGCGATTATCCTGGCCGGACTGCGGTTCGGCATCTTCACCCCTACTGAGGCCGGCGTCGTTGCCGCTGCCTATGCACTGTTCGTGGGGCTGTTTGTTTATCGGGAGCTGACACCGAGGCTGCTCTATGACTCGCTGCTCGCCGCCGGGCGCTTGACAGCAGTGATCATGCTGTTGGTGGCTGCTTCCATGATCTCCGGCTTCATGCTGACGATTTCCAATATGCCCGCCCAGCTCGTCAGTCTCCTCGGTCCATTCATCGACTCGCCGATCCTGCTGATGGGTATGATCGTTCTGGCTGTCTTCATCGTCGGCACGGCGCTCGATTTCGCACCCTGCATCACCATTCTGGTGCCCATCCTCATACCGCTCGTTAATGCGGCCGGCATCGACCCGGTCTATTTCGGGGTCATCTTCATGATGGTCAACGCGGTCGGCATGATCACGCCTCCTGTCGGAACGGTCCTCAACACAGTGTGCGGAGTCAGCGGAGTTTCAATGGAGGAGGCTACAAAGGGTGCCATGCCTTACCTTGTGGCCCAGATGATCCTCATTTTGCTGCTGGTTCTGTTTCCGGCACTGGTGAGCGTGCCAGCGTCATGGTTGCATTGAGGTTCGGAACGTCGGGAGTTGGACTGGACATTCGACGATGGCTTTTCCGCCGATGCGATACAGGGTCTCGACGAGGACGTCGGCGGAGCCCCGGTGCGGGGCGAGTTGCAACCGCTGGCGCATGTCAATGTCGAATCGCTGCACATGTTCGAGTTCCTCACCTGCCTCGGGCTGACCGAGGTCGACGAGGTGTATGGTGTCCAAGCAGGAAGCAGAAAGCGTGCTTTGTGGTTTTCAAGCGTCATAGAACGGTACTTCCGCGAGGGGCCGGGCGTAGGCTTGGGTTGGGTGTGTAGGTGAGGGTAGGTCGGCAAGGCAGCGCTCCAAATGCCTGTTCCGTGTGGGTTCGCAGAGGCGCGGCGGCCTGTGTCTTGGCGGTAGTGGCCGCGTGTACCTCCACCGGTGACTATCTTGAAGATACTGCCACGCGACCGGATCCCCTGGACAAAGCCGCGAACGCGGATTTGAGTGCGCGCAAGCCGTCCGGTGGCGGTTTTTTATCAAGTCTCGGCTTCGGCCGCACGCAGGGCAACCGGCAAGGTGAAGTATACTACGGCTACCAACAGCAGCTGACTGCCGGCGAGCGCAAGTCGCTCGAGCGGCTGAGCGGCGAAACATTCGAGGTCAACCTCGAGGACGCCGAGATCAAGGTGGCCGCGCGGAACGTGCTCGGCGAAGTGCTCGGCATCGGCTATTCCATCGATCCGAGGGTAACCGGGCGCGTCTCGATCACGACGTCGAAGCCTACGCCGGCTCCGGAAATCCTCAACTTGTTGGAGTCCGCGCTGCGCAGCAGCGGCGTGGCCATGTTGCGCGAAGGCGACCGTCTGCGGCTGGTGCCAGCGAGCGAAGCTCTTGGAGTGGCCGAGCTCGACCGGGGCACCACCATCCAGCCGGGCTATGCCGTCACGGTGTTGCCGCTGAAAAACGTTTCCGCCAGCACGATCCTGCCGCTGCTCGAAAACTTCGTCGCTCGTCCCGGCATGGTGCGCGAGGATCCCGGCCGCAACGCGCTGATCTTCCAAGGTACGGCCGCGGAGCGAACGGCAGCGATCGAAGCGGCGCGGTCTTTCGACCAGGATTGGCTGGGGGACCAGTCGGTCGGGATTTTCCCAGTCAACAATTCCAGCGCGGCGGCGATGATGCCCGAGCTGACCCGCGTGCTCGACATCGGGGAGGGCGGTCGAGGAGGCAACACGATCAGGGTCCAGCCGATCGAGCGCAGTAACGCGATTCTGGTGGTTGCGAAGACGCGCAACCAGTTGCAGCGCGCGGCGAGCTGGATCGAGCGGCTCGACCGGATGGACGCGTCTGCTTCCAATTTGCGGGTGTACAAGGTCCAGCACCTGGAGGCGGGGCGCCTGGCCAGCATGGTGAACCAGATATTCAACAACGGTTCCGCTTCCGCACCGCCCGAGGATCCGGCCTCGCAGTTTCCGCCCGGCTCGCAGGCCGACAACCAGAACCAGGGCGCAAATGGTACGCAGCCGGCCAATGCGACGCCGGATCAGCGCATGGCGGATGAACTGCCGACCGCGGTCGGGGCGGAAAACACGAGCTCATCGCAAGGCGGCGTCCGCATCACAGCGAACCCGGAAAACAACACCATTCTCATCTACGCGCGGCCCGACCAGCAGCGGCTGATCGAACAGGCGCTCACGGCGCTCGACCGGCCGCAGGAGCAGGTCGCCATCGAAGCGACGATCGCCGAGGTGACCCTGACTAACGACTTGCGCTATGGAGTGCAGTTTTTCCTGGATTCCAACGATCTTGGCCTGGGCGGCAACAAGGGATCGGTGGGATTGTTCCAGGAAGCCGGCAAGGCCGTGCTGTCGCGAACGCTTCCAGGCTTCAACCTTCTGCTCGGCCCCGAAACCGACCCGCGCGTTGTGATCGATGCCCTGCGCGGCGTCACCGAGGTCAAGGTGCTGTCGTCGCCATCGGTCGTCGTCCTCGACAACAAACCGGCCGTGCTACAGGTCGGTGACGAGATCCCGATCGTGACGCGCACGGCGCAGTCGGTTACCGACCCAGAGGCGCCGATCGTCAACAATGTCGAGTTCCGCAATACCGGCGTCATCCTGAACGTCCGCCCGCGCATCACGGGCAACGGCACGATCAGCCTGGTCATCGAGCAGGAGATCAGCTCCGTTCAGCGAAGCCAGGCGCAGTCGTTGACGCCGACGATATCGCAACGAAAGGTCAGCTCGACCGTGTCGGTGACCAGCGGCCAGACCGTGATGCTGGGCGGCCTGATCAGCGAACGCCAGCAGCGAGGCCGTGACGGCGTGCCGGTCCTCGGCGACCTTCCGTTGATCGGCGATGCGTTCCGGTCAAACCAGAATTCCGGGACGCGCACCGAACTCATCATCCTGATCCGGCCACAGGTCATCCGCGACAGCATGGATGCGCAAACCGTGGCCGAGCAGATGCGGTCGCAATTGCGGCTGATGAACGAACCGTCCCGTAACGTCCCGCTGCGGCGGCCGGCCAAGACGACGATCGAATGAAGCTCCTGAGGGCGCGGCGCCAGTCTACCGCCGTCGTCGCATTCGTGCTCGCCGTCGGTACCATGCCCGCTGTCATCGGAAGCTCCGCATTCGTACTCGTGTCGACGCTTGCGTTATGCCTTCTGGTCGCGGCAATCGCGGTCCATGACCTTGCGTCTTTGCTCATTCCTGACCGCTATACGGCAGGCATCCTGGTCGTCGCGCTCGCCGACTGGTGGTTCGAGGCGGGCGATTTCGCAACGCTGGTCTGGAGCATCGGATATGGGGCTGCGCTGATGGCCCTGTTGTGCCTGTTCGAAGTCGCTTACGGAAGGCTGCGCGGCCGCGACGGCATCGGCTTCGGGGACATCAAGCTCATCGGTGTATCCGCCGTTCTGGTTGGGCTGGCCGGCGTCGGTGCCCAGATTGTGCTTGCTTCGGTCGCGGCTCTCCTCTTCAGCGTCATCCGTGCGGTTCGCCTGCGCCGCCCGCTTCGGGCCGCGGCGCGGGTTCCGTTCGGAACGTTTCTTGCGCCGGCACTAGTCATCGTCTGGGCGTGGCTGCCTCCCGCATGGTGATCGCATTGCTCAAGCCGCGGATGGCAAAATCTTGACGTTGCCGGGACGGTGGCCTCACCTTTCCTGGCGAAGCATGGGGGCCGAAATGGATCTTGCGGCGGCGAACATGAACTCGAGAACGAATCGGCGGGGTGCAATCCTCGTCAGCGTTCTGTGGATTCTGATTTTCCTGGGGTTCCTTGCCGTCATCCTGCGTATGCAGATGACCGGAGTGGTGGCCAGCGTACGCGTCACGGAAGATAAGGCGTCGGCGCGCATTCTGGCTGAAGCCGGACTGTCGCAGGCCGCGGCCGAGATTCGCGCGGGCCCGCCGGACGGTATGGGCACGCTGAGCGATCGGATATCGTCCACGATCACCCTGCCGGCCGGGGTCGCTTCCGTTTCTGCGACTAATGAAGCCTTCCGGATCGATCTCAACACCGCCGAGCGGCCGTTGATCGTTGGCGCGTTGCGAGCCGCCGGCGCCGCTCCCGCAACCGCGGACACTCTGGCGACAAAGATCATAGGCCACCGCTCCGGGCCGAATCCGCCGAACGGAGAGCCCGCCGGTTCCGCACCGCAGCAGGTTGGAAACGACACAAAGCTGTTTCAGACGGTCTCCGAACTCGCCGCCTTCCCGGGAATAACGCCCGACATGGCCATCGCCATCGAACCCTATGTCACCGTCTCCTCCGGCCTGGCCGGCGTTCGCCTGGAAGCGCTCGATGATGCACTGCTGGGCGACATTCCCGGCCTGTCGCCGTCGGTGCGAAAGGCGATCAATGATTTCCACGCCGGTCGCCTGTCGCGCAAGCAACTCGAGCAGTCGCTGGCGGGGGTGACCTTCAACACGCTGGCGCAGGCACCGAGCTGGCGCGTCGATCTCAAGACGACACTGCAGTCGGGCTACAGCGAATCTTTCGAGGCATTGATGTTTGTCTCGAACGCTGACGAGGCACCCTACAGAGTGCTTGGCTGGCGTCGCGCGGCGATTGAGCTGGAATGAATGCTCGTGCGGCGCCGGCGGCTGGCCCGGGGCCTCAAAGCCCCCCGGACACCGTGATCAGGGTGCCTGTCATGAACCCGGCACCGGAAGACGCAAGCATCAGGGCTGCGCGTGCGATGTCATCAGGCTCCGCGATGCGCCCCATGGGGGTTGCCGCCGCAATCCTGGCTGGCCGCTCGGGATTTCCGCCCTGCGTGTGTATCCGTGTGTTGGTGGTCCCGACACGGATCGCATTGACGCGGATGCCCTCCTGCGCCAGCTCTTTGCCCGCCCCGAAGGTGATCGATTCCACGGCCCCTTTGGTGGCGGCGTAGTGAACATATTCGTTGGGGCTGCCGAGAAAGGCGGCCAGCGACGACATGTTCACGATGGTCCCGCCTTGGCCGCCCCTGCGGGTGGACATGCGACTCGCGGCCTCCTGAATACAGTACATGACACCGAAGACGTTTATCCTGAAGGCGGTTTCCAGAACCGCAGGCTGCAACTCCTCTATCCTGCCGGCTTTCCCAATGATCCCGGCATTGTTGATCAGGCAGGTCACTCGCCCAAGTTCATCGTCGCAGGCGCTGAATAGAGCCTGTATATCCTCCCTCTTGCCCACGTCGCCCTGTACCGCGATGGCGCGGGCGCCTGCGGCCCTGCAAGCCTCAACGACCTCGGACGCCGCGGCGCTGTCCGAGAGATAGTTTATACAGACATCGTAGCCTTCAGCGGCGAACAGCCTGGCCGTTGCTGCACCGATGCCGTGGCTTGCGCCCGTCACGATCACGATCGGTCTCACGGAATTACCTCCTCGGTCCTGCTTTGGAACGTTCCCGGCTTAGAAAACGGCCTCGAGGATCGCGGCGTAGTCTTCCTTGGTCAGCGGACGTGGATTGGTGGGGTGACTGTGGTCTGCAATGGCTCGCTCACAGACCCAATCGATGACGTGGCGGGGCACCCCAAGTTCGGACAGTCTGGGTGTAATGCCCAATCGACTGTTCAACTCGTCCAGTGCGTCTGCGAGGGTTGTTTCTTCAAGTCCCGCCAGGCTTTCGAGGTGGCTGACCTTCTTGGCAACTGCTTCAACTTCCACGTTCCACCGAAGGACGGTCGGCATCAGGATGGCGTTGAGCGTTCCATGATGAAGCTTCGCCTCCTTGAGACCGCCCAGCGCATGGCTCAGCGCATGGACGGCTCCGAGACCCTTCTGGAACGTCATACCGCCTTCCAGGGCGCCCATCATGAGCTCGGTCCGCGCCTCCGTGTTCGCGCCATCTGCGTAGGCGACTGGCAAAGCCTTCCAAATGCGTTTGAAGCCGTCGGTGGCAATTGCCTCGGCAGGCGGATTATAGCGGGGGGAAAGGTAAGTCTCGATACAATGCGACAGTGCGTCGAGCCCTGTCGAGGCCGTCAGAGCCGGGGGAAGCTCCATTGTCAACCCCGGGTCACAGATCGCCCTGCGCGGGATGAGGTGCGGGCTGATAAATCCGAGCTTCCGGCCGTCATCCAGTGTGATCAGTGCCGCGCGCCCGACTTCCGACCCCGTGCCCGCCGTTGTCGGGATGGCTACGAGCGGCGCCACCGCGCCCGTGATGCGTGCCACCCCGCCCAGGATCGCTGCATAACGCTCAAGTTCACCATCGTGCGTGGCGAGCAGCGCCACGCCCTTGGCCAGGTCGATCGGAGAGCCTCCGCCGATCGCCACTACCCCATCGCAGCCGCCTTGCCTGTAGAGCGCGAGACCGGCAGCAACTGCGCTCTCAGTCGGGTTGGAGGGAACGTCCAGGAAAATCGGCGCTGTTCTCAGGAACTCGAAAACCGGACGCTCAAGCAAACCAGCGGATTTGATGCCGTGATCACTGATCACCAAAGGGCGGGACACGCCGAGTTCCCGCAAGATCTCTCCTAATGACCCGGCCGCTCCAAGCCCGAAATTGATATTCGTAAGGTAGTTTATATTGTTCACGCTGCCACTCCTTGACATTCCGCACATGCATCGTTGCAGCCACCGTCTGGCATTCGGCACATTTCGTGCAGCCGGTGAAAACGAACGCGCGACCGTTTTGGAATCACTAGTCCATAATATGGACACTATGCCCAAGCATTAGGGGGAACTGCACACTTGTCAAGCTCCACCTTGTGGTTGCGGCGTTCCCGCCGTCTTGACAAAGAGGTTGCGTGCCCCTATCCAATTTTTTTGGGCAGATTGACCATATTATGGTCAGATCTACGGCGACCTTGGAGGTGCCGCGAACTCGAAGCTAAAATCAAGTCGCGGCTCACTATCGGGCATTGCGCAATCCAAGGGCCTCCCGTGCGAAACCCTGATCCACCTGCGGCGATACGCGCCGGCAGTGACCCCCCGCGAATCGGAAGGAAAACCGTTGTCGAAACCCGCCGCCACCGTGCTGATACCAGGCTGGATGCACGAGCATGCCCGGCAAATGCTCGGAACGCATTTCAACTTGGTCGAAACCCCTGACTGTAACATTCACGTCCGTCTGTCCCCGGAGGTAAGGACTTCGATTCGTGGCGTGGCTTGTCGCGCCAGAATCGATCGGCAGTTCATCGACGCCCTCCCCAACCTCGGGATCATCGCCAGCTACGGCGTCGGCTATGACGCGGTGGATGCTGCCTACGCACGCAGCAAGAACATCGTCGTCACGAACACACCTGATGTCCTGAACGAGGAGGTCGCCGATCTCACGCTGGGGCTCCTTATCAGCGTCGTACGTGAGATACCCAAGGCGGTGGCCTTCGTTCGCGAGGGCCGCTGGAAAGCATCGGACTACCCGCTCAGCCGCCTGACGCTCCGCAACCGCAGGGTCGGCATCTACGGAATGGGGCGGATCGGTCGCTGCATCGCCCGGCGAATTGAGGCATTCGGGCTGCCTATTGCCTACCACAGCCGGCGCCCGGCGGACGGAGTCACTTACGACTATTTTCCTTCACTGCTTGAACTTGCCAGTGCCGTCGACGTGCTCATCTCCATCGTTCCCGGCGACCCGTCGACTGCGAGAAGCGTTAATGCCGAGGTGCTGTCCGCGCTCGGGCCCGACGGCGTGTTCATCAATGTGGGCCGCGGAACCGTCCTCGACGAGGATGCGCTGATCACTGCGCTAGGCACGGGTACCATCGCGGCGGCCGGCCTCGACGTGCTCGCGGATGAACCCAATGTTTCCGACGACCTGCTGGCGCTCGACAATTTGACGATTCTGCCGCACATCGGTTCGGCGTCGGTCAGCACGCGCACCGCAATGGCGGATCTGGTGGCCCAGAACGTGATCGCCTGGTTCCGGAGCGGAGCGGCGCTCACACCCGTACCCTAGGCGGTATCCGACCGCTCACCGGGCCTCGAATACCGCCAACGGCGGGAGCAGCCCCAACGTTAGCCCAAGTGAAAAACGTATCACCAAGAAACGCGGCGAAGAAGCGTTGACAATTTGTTATGAGTCTGCCCATCATAAGCATTGGACATCTTGTCCATATTATGGACGCACCCAGTTGGACGTTTTGGTTCTGGGGCACGATGTCGAGATCGATCAACTAGAAAGCGGAGGAGAATGAAATGAAGTTGTGGAAAAGCGGACTGGCCATGATGGCCGCGCTGGCGATCGGGGGGGTAGCTACCACGGGTGCTCTCGCACAGGCTGTGTTTACGTGGACGCCGAGAACGGTGGCGCCGGCTCCATACAAGGCCCCGAACAAGCCGCGTACGACGCTCGCCGAAATCCGCGCCAAGATGTCGCCCGCGAATCAGTCCAAGACCTGGCACCAGAAGGTCGTCAGCGACCAGCAGCTGCAGGCTTCATGGGTGCAGTTGGCGGTCGGTGACCAGTCGCCGGCCATGTTCATATCGGACACACGCGCTGCCTTCATTGTTTGGGAGGGATCTATCGAGTTCACGATCGCCGGCCAGGCTCCGTTTATCGCGACCAAGAGCTCTATGGTCCAGGTGCCCCCGCGGACGCAGTTCCAGATGAAGAACGTCGGCTCGGTGCCGTCCCTGCACTTTGAGGTCTTCACCGCGGACGCCAGGATCACGTATCCGCAGGCGGCGGCCACCTTGCCGAAGCCTCGGCCGGGATTCACCTGGCAATTGACGCGGCAGGATCCGGGCCCAGAACCCCTTAACCCCCCTGGGCAGACGAGCAATGTGACGACCAGGAATTTCATCGCTCAGCCCGGCGCGTTCGAATTCGTGAAAGCTCCTGGCCTGTTCGTTAACGCGATCCGCGGCAGCGCGTTCAATTGCAATATGCAATCCCCCACGACGCTCGGACACAGGCACATCAACTATGGTGAATTCTGGTTCATCATGGAAGGTCAGATTCAATACAACATCGAAGGCGTGGACCCCTTCGTCTCGGAAGTTGGCGATATCGTCTACGTCCCGGCCGGCCGCTGGCATTCGGCAGCGAACTATTGCCCGGGGAACGACACCCGGGTTGCCATCAATCCCTTCCCGACCGGTACGCATAACTGGCCCCCGACGGCCAGCCAGCCCAATCCTCCGGTGCCCCCGGTCTCGGGCAGGGGATGGCTGGATTGATCTTGCCGATGGCCCGTCCTCATCGAGGGCGGGCCGCTGGTCTCGATCGCCTTTGGTGAAGAGGCGGGCAACGGTCTGGTCAGGTCTGGTGGTGCGTCCGTCGTAACTGCGGCCCTGGATATGACACCGCCGGTCGGCGTCCCCTCGACACCGCGCTTAGCATAGAAACATACCCTTTGCTTCCGTGGGCAAGGACGGAATTCTCGCACTGCCGGTCCTGTTTCCCCTACTGGTGACAGTCCCTGCGTGGTGGTTCCAGCGAACCAATTCTTGGGAGGTTTAAACTATGAAAATTCTACTTCTAGCTGCCGCATTGGCAGGGGGACTTTTGGCTGCCGCCCCGGCCATGGCTGAGAATCCGCGCCTGGGTTACGTACCCACGGAAGATCATCCGGTCGGACAGGCTGCTCGTTATTTTGCGAAGCTGGTGGAAGAGAAAACCGGTGGTCGCATCAAAATCGACACGTTCGGCAACGGGTTGCTCGGTAGCGAGCCCGAAATGCAGTCGTCGGTTCAGGCCGGCTTCATCGACATCATGGTTGGCCCAACGCCGAACCTGGTCGGTGTCGTTCCGGAATTCATGATCTACGACCTTCCGTTCTTCTATAAGGACTTCGCCGCGGCGGATGCCGTCATGGACGGCGATGTCGGCAAGGAGCTTTTTGCTAAGCTGCAGGAAAAGACCGGCATGGTTGGTCTGGCGTGGTGGGACAACGGTTTCCGCCACATGACGAACAAGGTTCGGCCGGTCAACACGGTGGAGGATATGGCCGGCATCAATATCCGGGTCATACCGAACCCGCTGTTCATCGCGACCTGGACGGCTCTGGGAACCAATCCGACGCCGCTTCCCTGGCCGGAGCTTTACAGCGCCCTTGAGAACGGCGCCGTCGACGGTCAGGAGACGCCGTACGCTCTGATCTATACTGCCAGGTTCTATGAGGTGCAGAAATATCTGGCCAAGACGGGCCATGTCTATACGCCGTTCGTTCTTCTTGCCAGCCAGAAGTGGTTTGGAAGCCTCTCCGAGGAGGACAAGGCAGCCGTCATGGAAGCGTCGAAGGAGTCGGCTGTCTTCCAGCGGGATCTCTCTCGCAAGGCGGCGGCGGAGTTGGAAGGGAAGCTCAAGGAGGAGGGCTTCGAGATTACCCAACCCACGCCTGAAGCGCTCGCAGCCATGAGCGAGCGCGTCGCGCCCGTGGTGAAGGAATACAGCGAGAAGATCGGCGTCGATCTTGTCGAGAAGGCCCGCGCCGAAATGGCTGCGGTCGCCAAGTAGGACTCATCTTCGTGACGCCGGAGCGCGGTTCACCGGCTCCGGCGTCATTTCGGATAAGCACCGTGCGTTTCATTTCACTCAAGCAGCACGCAGAGCGGCGGATCAGCGGCACAAGTGCATCGGGCTCTCCGTTGACCTTCGAGAAGGTCGGTGTTGCCGGTACGGCGGCCATGCTCGAGGCTGCCAGGCGAGCCGGCGGCTGCTTCTATTTACGAGCCACTGCGTGGATGCGACACAGGCCGCGCCTCCCGCGCTTGACCGCGCCAGCGTCAAGGTTCTGGTCAATCTGAACCTTCGCGCCGAGGCGCGCGACGACGCCGAGGTGGTCGGCGTGGTTCCGTCGCAAAAAACCTGCGTCACGACCGAACTGTGCATGACGGCGACCGACGGCGCCTGGTGCCGCGCCAAGTTCGGGGAGAGGACCGGGTGGATGCGCAAGTTGGCCTTGCGCCAGAACCGCTGGGCCATCGTCACCTTCGACAACTCTTGCCCCAAGCAGGGCGGCTAGACTTTCGATTCAACTGACACCTGATCCAATCACGCGGGTCAGCCGCAACAGGAAGACATGACAATGAGCGTGCATCAGAATTTTATCGCCGGCAAATGGACGAACTCGGCCGAGGCCGCCGACAACATCGATCCTTCGAACACCGCAGACGTCGTCGGTGTCTACGCTCGCGGGTCTCGACAGGACGCTGAAGCTGCCATCGCTGCGGCCAAGCAGGCGTTCAAGTCCTGGTCGCGCTCCAGCATCCAGCTCCGACACGACATCTTGCAAAAGGTTTCGACGGAGTTGTCGGCACGCAAGGAGGAACTGGGCCGATTGCTGGCGCGCGAAGAAGGCAAAACGCTGGGCGAAGCCATCGGTGAGGTCGTCAGGGCGGCCCAGATATTCGGCTTCTTCTCTGGCGAAACCCTGCGCCTGTGCGGCGAGAAACTGCCCTCCGTTCGCCCGGGCGTCGAAGTCGACATTACGCGCGAACCGGTAGGCGTCGTCGGTATAATCACGCCCTGGAACTTCCCAATCGCGATCCCTGCCTGGAAGATCGCACCGGCGCTCGCCTATGGAAACTGCGTTGTCTTCAAGCCCGCCGACCTGGTGCCTGGCTCAGCTTGGGCGCTTGCCGACATCATCATCCGGTCCGGTATTCCAGAGGGCGTCTTCAACCTGGTGATGGGCCGCGGTTCAGTCGTTGGGGATGCGCTTCTTACCAGTCGCGATGTGCATGCGATCAGTTTCACTGGCTCCGTCGCGACGGGCAGGAAGGTTGCCGCCAGCAGTGTCGAACACATGCGCAAATTCCAGCTCGAACTCGGAGGAAAGAATCCGCTCGTCATTCTGGATGATGCGGATCTCCAAACCGCTGTTGAATGTGCTGCGAACGGCGCCTTCTTCTCGACGGGTCAGCGTTGCACAGCCTCGTCCCGCCTGATCGTGACGGACAAGATCCACGATTCCTTTGTCGAAGCGCTCAAAGAGCGATTGAGCAAGCTTGTCGTCGACGACGCGCTCAAGGATGGAACGCATATCGGGCCCGTCGTGGATCAAAATCAGCTCGATCAAGACCTGTCCTACATCGCGATTGGCAAGGCCGAGGGAGCCAAGCTTGCATGGGGCGGCTCTCGACTGGAGCGGGCGGTGCCAGGCTACTACCTGCAGCCAGCGCTATTCACTGAGACGACGCCTCAGATGCGTATAAACCGTGAGGAGATCTTCGGTCCGGTTGCCTCGGTCATTCGGGTCAAGGACTATGACGAGGCACTGGCGCTTGCCAACGACACCGATTTCGGGCTCACGGCAGGAATCTGCACGACGAGTCTCAAACATGCCAGCCACTACAAGCGGAATGTCGAATCCGGGATGGTGATGGTTAACCTGCCGACCGCCGGGGTGGACTATCATGCACCCTTTGGTGGGCGGAAAGGCTCATCCTACGGACCACGCGAACAGGGCCGCTATGCCGCGGAGTTCTACACCACGGTGAAGACCGCCTACACGTTGCCCTAGGCATGTCGAGAAGGTGCTCATGCCCGAACTCAGGCCCGGCGACATCGTGATCACGGACAACGCATCGATGCCCTGTTCGATATCGAGCGCGAGATCAACGGTCTTGCCACCGACGAACGTCTGAAACGACGCTGGCAGGCAAGCCGGTCGATCGTGGAGGCGCTTGAAAAAGGGGTCAGAACAAGGGTTCTGTCGCAAACCCACACGAGAGATGCGTTCGGCGCAGACTTGGGCCGCGTAGCCATACCTGAATCACTCACTCGACGGTATGGAGGCGGTGTAATTACATAATGGCCACGGACGTTAAAGCCATCTAGACTATTGCGCCGGAGAGTAAGCTTTTGGTTCAATTGAGAAAAAATGGTGCCCAGAGGCGGATTCGAACCACCGACACGCGGATTTTCAGTCCGCTGCTCTACCAACTGAGCTATCTGGGCCTGTTCCGGCTAACGAAAACTCGCGCTCCGGATTTCATGGAAGCGCCGTGGGCGTCCCTTGAAAGCGCGTGGGTTATAGCATGGGAATCCGGCCTGTCCAGCGCCCAGATGTGGATTTCCGGCAGGAAAAGAAGTGCTGCCCGATGCGCTGGTTCCGCGCCGCGTCGCCGCTATCTGGCGCCCGCCAATCCCTTGCGAAAATCCGTAGGTGTCATGCCGGCGAGCTTCCGGAACGACTTATTGAAGGCGCTGAGCGAACCGAAGCCCGAATCCATCGCGACCCTGAGCACATTGGCGTCCTGGTGTATGAGCAGCGCCTGCGCATAGCTCAGCCGCAATAGGTTGACATATTCGTTGAGCGTCATGCCGGTCGATTTCTTGAAGATGCTCATGGCGTATTTGGGATGGAGGTCGGCGGCCGCCGCTATGTTCATGCAATCGATGTCGTAGAGGAAATTCTCGGCGATGAAATCGCACATGCGCCCGACATTGCGTGACGACTGCTGGTCGAACGGGCTGCCCGCTTCCTGTCCGGCCGCGTTTTCCGGCACCAGCCTGTATGGCTCGAACCGCACCCGCTCCAGCCGCAGCAACAGTTCGTTGACGGCGTGCTCCGCCTTGGCCGGGTCGCCGGAGCGGGCGTAGCGGTTCCAGCGGTCGAAATTATCGCTGTCGGACTGATCGGTGGCGCTGGTCACCAGCGTGGCACCCGTCATCAGCCGGTGACGTATGTCAGCCGGCAGGTGCAGCCGGAAGAAATGCACCAGCGGCAGGTGCGCGCCGGCATAGATGGCGTCGTCGCTCAAATCGTCCATCTGATGCGGCAGGCCACCCCAGAACAGGCACATCTCGCCGGCCGAAAGCGAGATTTCGTGATCGTTCATGCGGTAATGCACGCTGCCGCGCATGATGAAGTTCACCTCGACCTGCGCATGCCAGTGCGGCTTGAGCATCACCAGGGGTGCGGTGTGGAACATCTGCAACAGCAGCGGCATTCCTTCCACGCTGCTGGCGCCAGGCTGGTAAAACGGCCGGTCCGGCATCTTACTTTCCGCCAATTTCGTATTCCCTTTGTCGGGGACAAGCCTTCCGCGCCGCATAGTCTAGCCCGGCTCGCAGAGAGAGCAAATGAAATGGGAGGATTTCAATGCGCATCACACTGTCCTGCGTCGCGCTCGCGCTTGCCTTGGGTTCAGCCCCGGCCTTCGCGCAATCGGGCGAAATCACCATCTGGAGCTGGAATATCGCCGCCTCGTCGCTGAAGGCGACGATTGCTGGCTTCAACAAGCTGCATCCTGACATCAAGGTCACCGTCCAGGATCTCGGCAACCAGCCGACCTATGACAAGTCGATCGCCGGATGTGCCGCCGGCGGCGTCGGCCTGCCTGATGTCGTTACCATCGAGAACGGCGAGGCCGAGAATTACTGGAGCCAGTTTCCCGATTGCTTCGTCGACCTGCACACGCTGGGCTACAGCGCCGAGGATCAGGCGAAATTCCCCGATTTCAAGCGCACCGAGCTCGAGGTCGGCGACAAGGCCTATGCGATGCCGTGGGATTCCGGCCCGGTCGCCGCCTTCTACCGCCGCGACTTCTACGAAAAGGCCGGCGTCGATCCGGCATCGATCAAGACCTGGGACGATTTCATCGCCGCCGGCAAGAAGATCCAGGCCGCCAATCCCGGCGTCACCATGACCAACGCCGACTTCAACGGCGACACCGAATTCTTCCGCATGATCTCCAATGAACAGGGCTGCGGTTATTTCTCCGAGGATGGCCAGTCGATCACGGTAAACCAGCCGAAATGCGTCGATACGCTGGCCAAGATCAAGGAGATGAAGGACGCCGGCATCATCTCCTCGGCCGACTGGGGCACCAAGATCACCAACAACACCGCCGGCACCGTCGCCACCCAGGTCTATGGCGGCTGGTATGAAGGCACCATCCGCACCGAATCGGCCGGCGAAAACGGCAAATGGGGCGTCTACCTGATGCCGAGCCTTACCGCCGACGGGCCACGCGCCGCCAATCTCGGCGGGTCGTCGCTGGCCATCACTTCGGGGTCGAAGAACAAGGAAGCGGCTTACGAGTACCTGAAATACACGCTCGAAACCAATGAGGGCCAGATCACCATGCTGAAGGAATTCGGCCTGGTCCCCTCGCTGGTGTCTGCCCTGAACGACCCCTACGTCTCGCAAGGCCTGCCCTATTGGGGCGGCCAGGCGGTGTGGAAGGACATCCTCGCCACTTTGCCCAAGATCGTCCCCAGCCGCGGCACGCAGTTCCAGAGCGACGCCGAAATCATCATGCGCGCGGTGCAGACCAAATATCTCGCCGGCGGCTATCCCGATGCCAAGGCAGCCCTCGACGATGCCGCCAGCCAGATCGCGGCGGCGACCGGGCTGCCGGTCAAATCATAACCTCCCAGACGGGGTCCGGGCAGGCATGCGCCGCCCGGGCCCGACCGAGCCACGGGGGCCGCCTCGCGGGACGTGTGAAATGTCGCATGTCCTGACCAACCGGTTGCCGCTGCCTGCGGGGACCACAGCTTGAAACGCCGACGAGAGAAGGAGGAGCAGGATGCGCAACCGCAACGCCACGGCCTATCGTTTCCTTGCGCCTTACCTGCTGATCTTCTCCGTCTTCTGGGTATGGCCGATCATCTCTTCGTTCCTGATCTCGTTCCAGGCGACGCGCACAGTGCCCTGGCGCTTTGCGCCCGGCTTCAACTGGGGCCGGCTGATCGGCGATCCGGCCTTCTTCAACGCGCTGAAGAACACGCTGCTCATCCTCGTCATCCAGGTGCCGGTGATGATCGCGCTGGCGATGGTGATGGCCGTGCTTTTGAATTCACCGCTCTTGAAGGCGCGAGGCCTCTACCGCTTCGCCTTCTTCGCTCCCGTGGTGGTCGGCGAGGTCGCCTACTCCGCGGTGTTCCGGCTGATGTTCAACCTCGATTTCGGCATCATCAACAAGCTCTTGAACAGCGTCGGGCTGCCCAAGATCGACTGGTTCTCCAATGTCACGCCGGCCATGGCGCTGATCATGATCGCGGTCACCTGGCGCTGGGCCGGCTACAACGCCATCATCCTTCTGGCCGGCATGCAATCCATCCCCGAGGATGTCTACGAGGCGGCGACGCTCGACCGGGTCAGCAAGCTCAAGCAGTTCTTCTTCATCACCTTGCCGCTGTTGAAGCCGGTCATCGTGTTCTGCACCGTGCTGTCGATCATCGGCACCATGCAGCTGTTCACCGAGCCGTTCCTGATCACCGAACGCGGCGGACCGGGCGGCGGCACCGAGACGCTCGGCCTGTTGCTCTATCGCCAGGGCTTTCGGTCGCTCAATTTCGGCTACGCCTCGGCCGTCGCCTACACCATGGCGGGGTTGGCGATCGCCATCACGCTGGTGCAACTGTGGCTGACGAGGGAACCGAAATGAGCTCGCTCGCCTCGGCCAGGCTGAAGCGCAGCCTCTTGCTGCATCTTTTCCTCACGCCACTGGCGCTGATCTGGCTGTTTCCGCTGTGGATGATGGTCGTGTTCTCGACCATGCCGGACAACGGCATCTTCAGCCCCGGCATCGAGTTGCTGCCGCACGGCAATTTCGTGGACAATTTCAATAACCTGCAGCGCGACACCGACTTTGTCGGCGCCATCATCATCTCCGTCTCGGTGGCGGTCACCTACACCTTTCTGTCGGTGCTGCTGACCTCCATGGCCGGCTGGGCGCTGGCCCGCTACCGGTTCGTCGGCAAGGGCGTGGTCGTCGCCATCATCCTGGGCACCATCACGCTTCCCTATGCGGTGGTGCTGATCCCGCAATTCATCATGGTGGCGCGCGACTTCAAGCTCGCCAACACCTGGGTGGCGCTGATCGTGCCGCCGCTGTTCAATTCGCTGGGCGTGCTGTTCATGCGCCAGAGCTTTTCCATGATGCCCGATGACCTGTTCGACGCCGCCCGCGTCGAAGGCGTGAAGGAGTGGCGCATCTTCGTCTTCATCGCGCTGCCGCTGGCGCGGCCGATGCTGGCCGCGCTTTGCATCATCCTGTTCCTGGCGTCCTGGAACAATTATCTCTGGCCGCTTTTGATCAACAGCCAGCCCGGCGCGATGACCGCACCGGTGGCGCTCGGCACGCTGATTGGCCTCACCAAAGTGTCGTGGGGCGGCATCATGGCGGGCGCGGTAATGCTGACGGTGCCGATGCTGATCGTGTTCGTGCTGCTGCAACGCCACTTCATTGCCGGCATTGCTGCCGGCGCGGTCAAGTAAGGGTAGGCATGGCAACCGTCACGCTCAACAATGTCGTCAAGCGCTTCGGCGTCTTCGAAGTCGTCCATGGCGCCAACATCGACATCAGGGACGGCGAATTCGTCGTCTTCGTCGGTCCCTCCGGCTGCGGCAAGTCCACGCTGCTCAGGATGATCGCCGGGCTCGAGGATATCAGCGGCGGCGAGATCGCCATCGGAGGCAAGGTGGTCAATGATGTCGAGCCGGCCGACCGTGGCATCGCCATGGTGTTCCAGTCCTATGCGCTCTATCCGCATATGAATGTGGAGCAGAACCTTTCCTTCGGGCTGCGCATGACCGGCAACCCGAAGGCCGACACCGACCGGCGGGTGAAGCGCGCGGCCGAGATCCTGCGCATCAGCGAATTGATGGAGCGCCGCCCGAAGAAACTCTCCGGCGGACAGCGCCAGCGTGTCGCCATCGGCCGCGCCATCGTGCGTGAGCCGCAAGTGTTCCTGTTCGACGAGCCGCTCTCCAATCTCGACGCCGAACTGCGCGTCCAGATGCGGGTCGAGATATCGCGCCTGCACAAGGAGCTTGGCACCACCATGATCTATGTCACGCACGACCAAACCGAGGCGATGACGCTCGCCGACCGGATCGTCGTGCTGCGCGGCGGCCATGTCGAGCAGATCGGCCGCCCGCTCGATCTTTATGACAATCCCGACAATCAGTTCGTGGCCGGTTTCGTCGGCTCGCCGAAGATGAATTTCATCAAGGGCCGCGTCGTCGGCTGCGATGCGCGCGGCGTCGTGGTGGAACTCGCTGGCCAGGAGAAGACCCGCATCACGCAGCCGCTGACGGGCGCCGCGTCCGCAATCGGCAGCAAGGTCATCGTTGGCGTGCGGCCCGAACATTTCGGCAGTGCCGGGGAGGGGGACGCCGATCTTGCCGTCACCATCGATGTGGTCGAGCACCTGGGCGGCACGAGCTTCCTCTACGCCAGAACGGCCAATGGCGAGGACGTGGTGATCCAGCGTGACGCTGCCAAGGTTCCCGACACATCAGAGATCACCGTGTCCATCCGCAAATCCTACCTGTTCGACGAAAAAGGGCTGCGGCTGCGCTGATCGGCTGCCCTTTCCCATCCCGCAAGGAGAATGACAATGACTGCAACCACGCCCATCCGCTGGGGCATTCTCGGCCCGGGCAGCATCGCCAAGGCCTTCGCCAGCGGCGTCGCCGGCTCGCGCAACGGAAAGCTGGCCGCCATCGGTGCGCGCGATCCGGGCAAGCCGGGCCTGGCGCAGAGCTTTCCCGGCGCGCGCATTCTCGACGGCTACGAAGCATTGCTCACTGACGCGGAAATCGACGCGATCTACATTTCGGTCCCGCACCCTGGCCATGCGCAATGGGCGATCCGGGCGGCGGAAGCGGGAAAGCATGTGCTGTGCGAAAAGCCGCTGGCGCTGACCGCCTTCGAGGCCGACGCCATGATGCATGCCGCTCGCAAGGCCGGCACCTTCCTCGGCGAGGCCTTTATGTACCGGCTGCACCCGCAGACGCTGAAGCTGGTGGAACTGATCAAATCCGGCGTCATCGGCGAGATCAGGATGATCAAGTCGAGCTTCGGTTTCGCCATGCCTGATTTCATGCCGCAGCACCGGCTCTACGCCAACGATCTTGCCGGCGGCGGCATCCTCGACGTCGGCGGCTATCCCGTCTCGATGGCGCGGCTGATTGCCGGGGCGGCATCGGGACAAGCTTTCGCCGAGCCCGACAAGGTGGTGGGCACTGCCCATCTCGGCCAGTCGGGCGTCGACGAGTGGGCCTCGGCGCTGCTGCATTTTCCCGGCGGCATCGTCGCCGAACTGTCCTGCAGCATCTCGCTCAACCAGGACAATGTGCTGCGCATCTTCGGCACCAGAGGCCGCATCGAAGTGCCGGATTTCTGGTTCGCCGGCGGCGACCGCGATGTCGGCCTCGGCCGGATCGATGTGATCGGCGCGGACGGCGTGCGCGAAACCATCAGCGTCAACGAAAAGCGTCACGTCTATTCCTTCGAGGTCGACGCCGCCGGCGATGCCATCCTTGCCGGTCGGCAGGAATTCGCCTGGCCGGGCATGGCCTGGGCCGACAGCCTCGGCACATTGCGCGTGCTCGACAGATGGCGCGCGGCCGTGGGGCTGGAGTACGAGATCGAGAAAGCTTCGCTGCGCAACAACACCATCTCCGGCCGGCCTCTGCGGTCCGCAGGAACGGCAATCGGCAAGCGTGCTATCCCTGGCTTGGCTAAACCGGCCTCGGTGGTGGCGCTCGGTTTCGAGGATTTCCGCACCTTCTCCTCGGGTTCGATCCTGCTCGATGCCTTCTTCGAGGCAGGCGGCAATCTGTTCGATACCGGCTATGTCTATGGCGGCGGCTACACCGAGACGCTGCTTGGGCTATGGCTGAAGAACCGTGGCGTGCGCGAGCAATCGGTGGTCATCGCCAAGGGTGCGCATTCCCCGCTCTGCTATCCCGACGTGATCGGCAAGCAGCTCGACCAGTCGCTCGACCGCCTGCAAACCGACCATGTGGATATCTATTTCATGCACCGCGACAATCCGGATGTGCCCGTCGGAGAATTCGTCGATGCGATGGACCGCGAGGTCAGGGCAGGCCGCATCCGTGGCCCGTTCGGCGGCTCGAACTGGACGATGCAGCGCATGGACGAGGCGATCGCCTATGCCGAGCGCACCGGCAAGCAGAAGCCGGGCGCGCTCTCCAACAATTTTTCGCTGGCCGAAATGCTGGAGCCGATCTGGGCCGGTTGCGTGACCTCCTCCACCGATGACTGGAAGGCCTGGCTGACCGCGCGGCAGATGCCTAATTTCGCTTGGTCGAGCCAGGGGCGCGGCTTCTTCACCGAACGCGCCGGGCGCGACCGGCGCGACAATGAAGAACTGGTGCGGGTCTGGTACTCGGAGCGCAATTTCGACCGCCGCGACCGGGCGATCGAACTCGCCGCGCGGCTGGGCAAGAGCCCGATTCATGTTGCGCTGGCCTATGTGCTCAACCAGCCTTTCCCATCGGTGCCGTTGATCGGTCCGCGCACGCTGGGCGAACTGGACGACAGCTTGCGCGCCCTCGACATCGCGCTTTCACCTGCCGATCTCCAATGGCTGGACGGCGGCAGCCGGCAAGCGGCGTAGTGCATGTCGTCCAAGGCTGCGCTGGACGGCGACGGGGTCAGGTCTCGTCGTCGGACACCCTGATGTCGCGCCTGGCCGGAACCCTCATGCTGGCATACATGCCGGTGGTGCGGAACTGGCCCGGGCTAATGCCGTAACAGCGGCGGAAGACCTTCGAGAAATAGTTCGCGTCCTCGAAGCCGCACAGGATGGCGACTTCCTTCACCGGCAGGAAGTCAGCCTTGGTCAAAAGCTTGGCGGCCCGTTGCAGCCGCTGCTGCAGCACGAACTCCGCGGGCGGGATGCCTTCGCTCTCGGCGAAGCAGCGCGAGAAGTGGGCCCGGCTGAGGCCGCTGATCTGGACGAGGTCCGCTACCGGTAGCCGCCTGTCGAGATTGGCGTTGATGTGGTCGATGACCGGCTGCATGGCGCTCTGCTTTTCGGCAAAGGCATGCGAGCCGAAGACATCGTCATAGAGCGCCATCGCCGCCTCGTAGGCGATCGCCGAGGCCGCGCCCGGCGAAACGGCCCCGTTTATGAGCCGCAGGCTGCAATCGGCGAGGTGATCGATCGTCTCCGGCTGCAGCCGGAACACGGGACCCGAGACGTCGAGGATGGATTTGTGGATGCGCAGCGCCTCCTCGCCATTCATCGAGATCCAGAAATATTCCCAGCGCTCGTCCTTGGCCAGCCAGTAGCGGTGGTTGTGCGGCACCAGCACCAGCAGCGTGTCGTTCTGCTGCAGGCGATAGTTTCGGTTCTCATAGCGAAGCCGGCCGCTTCCGTTGATCGTGTGCTGGAGCACGGTGAATGGCGTCTGGCCGCGCTTGCGCCCGTCCCAATCGTAGATTTCGCCCTCGCGCACTTCGTAGCCGGTGCTCGTCGGCATGGCATGCAGGCGCTGGCGACCGCGCGGCAGCGAGATCGTGCGCATCGACTGTCCGTTGGCGATCAGATCCCGCAGCACAAAATTACCCTTGAAAGCATAATCCTTCTCTGGTCGCGCCCGCGAATAAGCGCATAATCGGGTCCTCAAGAACGCGAAGAACCCGCGGTCGAGGAGCGGGCGGGAGGAGAAAAGCCGGAATCCGGCTCGATTGGCGCGCGCGCCTTGGCGTGTCGCCATATCCTCCCTTGCTGCCCCTTGCCTAGCATTCGATCGGATCGAGGTGAAGGTGATGAGTTTCAAAATCGCTATTATCGGCGCCGGCAGCGTCGGCTTCACCAAGAAGCTGTTCACCGACATATTGTGCGTACCGGAGTTCAAGGGCATTGAATTCGCGCTGACCGATGTCAGCGAGCACAATCTCCAGATGATCAAGGCGATCCTCGACCGGATCGTCGAGGCCAACAAATTGCCGACCAAAGTGACGGCGACGACGGACCGCCGCAAGGCGCTCGAGGGCGCACGTTATGTTATCAGCTGTGTGCGGGTCGGTGGGCTCGAAGCCTATGCCGACGATATCAGAATCCCCTTGAAATATGGCATCGACCAATGCGTCGGCGACACGATCTGCGCCGGCGGCATCCTCTATGGCCAGCGCAACATCCCTGTGATCCTCGATTTCTGCAAAGATATACGCGAAGTCGCCGAGACCGACGCGAAATTCCTCAACTATGCCAACCCGATGGCAATGAACACCTGGGCGGCGATCGAGTACGGCAAGGTCGACACGGTCGGGCTCTGCCACGGCGTCCAGCACGGCGCCGAGCAGATCGCCGAGGTGCTGGGCGCGAAATCGCCTCGGGAACTCGACTATGTCTGTTCCGGCATCAACCACCAGACCTGGTTCATCAAGCTGCGCCTGAACGGCCGCGAAATCGGCAAGGACGAGCTGGTCGCCGCCTTCGAGGCGCATCCGGTCTATTCAAGGCAGGAAAAACTGCGCATAGACGTGTTGAAGCGCTTCGGCGTCTATTCGACCGAAAGCAACGGCCACCTGTCCGAATACCTTCCCTGGTATCGCAAGCGTCCGGACGAGATCACCCGCTGGATCGACATGTCCGACTGGATCCATGGCGAGACGGGCGGCTATCTCCGTTATTCCACCGAGACCCGAAACTGGTTCGAGACGGAATATCCGCAATTCCTCGAAGCGGCGGCGAAGCCGATCGATCCGTCAAAACGCTCCAACGAGCATGCCAGCCATATATTGGAGGCGCTGGAGACCAACCGCGTCTATCGCGGCCACTTCAACGTCAAGAATGACGGCGTCATCACCAATCTACCGCAGGACGCCATCGTCGAATCGCCCGGCTTCGTCGACCGCTTCGGTATCAACATGGCGGCCGGCATCACCTTGCCGGAGGCATGTGCCGCGACCTGCATGTCCTCGATCAATGTCCAGCGCATGTCGGTGCATGCTGCCATATCCGGCGACATCGACCTGCTCAAGCTTGCAGTGCTGCATGACCCGCTGGTCGGCGCGGTGTCGACACCGGAGGAGGTCTGGCAGATGGTCGACGAAATGGTCGTCGCCCAGGCGCCCTGGCTGCCGCAATATGCGCATGCGGTGCCGGCGGCAAAAGAGCGGTTGTCCAAATCCAGCGTCAAGACCCGCGAATGGGCGGGTGCCGCGCGGCGCAGCGTCCGCTCGATCGAGGAGTTGCGCGCCGAGAAGGCCGCGCTGAAGCAGGCTGGCTGAAAACCGGGTGCGACGGCGGATCCACGGGAGGTAGGTCCACCGCAGTCAGCCGTCCAGGCACAAGACGAGCAGCAGCAAAACAAAGCGTCTGAACACGAGGGAGGAGAAAATGAGGAACATACGCAGCATTGGCATGGTCGCGGGACTGGCGCTGAGCGTCTCCGTCCCGGCGCTCAACGCTTTCGCCTCCGAGCCGACGGTCCCGCCGGTACCGGCGGCGTTTCCGGCCGAAGGCAAAATCACCTATGTGCCGCGCGACTCCATCCTGGAGTTCAAGGCGCTGCCGGACTATCACGAGCCGGACTGGGTGACCGAGAAATACGTCAAGGCCGGCAAGCTGCCACCGGTCAAGGATCGGCTGCCGAAGGAGCCGCTGGTCTTCAAGACCGCCAACATGCCGGATGGCATCGGTGTCTACGGCGACACGATGCGCCATGTCATCGGTGGGCGGCCGGAAGGCTGGAACTACGGCGCCGGCCAAACCCAAGGCTGGGGCGGCATCGATATCGGCCTGTCCGAATGCCTGACGCGCACCGCGCCGCTGTTCCAGGTCGAGGCCAAGGACACCGAACCGCTGCCCAACCTCGCCAAAAGCTGGGACTGGTCGGCGGATGGCCACAAGCTCACCATGCATCTCGTCGAGGGTGCGAAATGGTCCGACGGAGCGCCCTTCAACGCCGACGACGTCATGTTCTACTGGGACGACGAGGTCGTTGACCCGAACGTCTCGCCGCTCAATGGCGCCACCCAGGAAACGTTCGGCGTCGGCACGACGCTGAAGAAGATCGACGACTACACCGTCGAGTGGACCTTCAAGGAGGCCTTCCCGAAACAGTATCTCTACGCAATGGCCTACGGCACTTTCTGCCCCGGCCCCGCGCACATACTGAAGCCGCAGCATCCGAAATATTCGAAGAACACCTACGACCAGTTCAAGAACGCCTTCCCGCCGGAATATATGAACATGCCGGTCATGGGCGCCTGGGTGCCGGTCGAATACCGGCCGGACGACATCATCGTCATGCGCCGCAATCCCTATTATTGGAAGGTCGACGAGAAGGGCAATCAGCTGCCCTATCTCAACGAGTTGCATTACAAGCTGTCCACCTGGGCCGACCGTGATGTCCAGGCGGTGGCCGGCTCGGGCGATTTCTCCAATCTGGAGCAGCCGGAGAACTTCGTCGCCTCGCTAAAGCGGGCCGCCGAGGCGAATGCCCCTGCACGCCTGGCGTTCGGCCCACGGCTGATCGGCTACAATCTGCGCCTGAACTTTTCCGCCAATGGCTGGGGCAACCCGGACGAGCGCGGGCAGGCGATTCGCGAGCTGAACCGCAATGAGGATTTCCGCAAGGCCGTTACCATGGCGCTCGACCGCAAGGCGCTCGGCAACTCCCTGGTCAAGGGGCCGTTCACCGCCATCTACCCCGGCGGCTTGTCCTCCGGCACCAGCTTCTATGACCGCAAGTCGACGGTCTACTATCCCTTCGATCTCGAGGGCGCCAAGGCCGAACTCGCCAAGGCCGGCCTCAAGGATACCGATGGCGACGGTTTCGTGAACTTCCCGGCCGGCACGGCCGGCGGCAAGAATGTCGAGATCGTCATGCTGGTCAACAATGACTACGGTACCGACAAGAGCCTCGCCGAAGGCGTCGTCGCCCAGATGGAGAAACTCGGGCTGCGGATCGTGCTCAACGGTCTCAACGGCACGCAGCGCGATGCCTCGCAATATTCCGGGCGCTTCGACTGGCTGATCCGGCGTAACGACCAGGAGTTGACATCCGTCGTGCAGAACACCGTGCAGCTCGCTCCCGTCGGCCCCAAGACCAGCTGGGATCACCGCGCACCTGAAAGCGGCGAGGTCGACCTGATGCCTTTCGAGAAGGACCTTGTCGACATCGTCAACAAATTTGTCACGTCTGAGGACAATGACCAGCGCGCCGCCCTGATGAGAGACTTCCAGAAGATTTCGACCGAGCACGTCTACAATGTCGGCCTGACGGAATATCCCGGTGCGCTGATCGTCAACAAACGCTTCTCCAACGTTCCAAAGGGCACGCCGATCTACATGTTCAACTGGGCAGAGGATTCGATCATCCGCGAGCGGGTCTTCGTGGCGGCCGACAAGCAGGCGAAATACGAATTGTTCCCGGAAGAGCTGCCTGGCAAGCCTGGAGACAAGGGCCCGATGTAAGTTTACCTCCCCTGACTGAGACCTCCGGCCGCGCCGCTGGCGCGGCCGGACAAAGGCAACCTCCGAACGCACCAAAAAGACGCGATCGGCAAGACGAGGAAGCGGACCGTCCATGCTGCGATTTCTGCTCATGCGCATAGCGTCGGCAATCCCGGTCCTTGCCATACTGAGCCTCGTCACCTTCGCCATCATCCAGGCACCGCCCGGCGACTATGCCGACTACATCCGCTCGCAGCTGATCAACCAGGGAGGCGCTTCCTTCGCCGAAGCCGACGCGCAGGCCAACGCCTACCGGATCGAACATGGCCTCGATAGGCCGCTGCCCGTCCAGTATCTCAACTGGATCGGCGGCATCGTCACCCGCGGCGATTTCGGCTACAGCCTCTATTACAACAAGCCAGTAGCCGACGTCGTGGGCGAGCGCCTGCCGCGCACCCTCATCCTGGCGCTTGTGTGCCATCTGCTCGCCTCGGTGCTCGGCATCACCTTCGGCATCTGGGCGGCGACCCGGCAATATACCTGGATCGACTCGACACTTTCGGCCATTTCCTTCCTCGGCATGACGGTGCCGCGCTTCCTGATGGCGCTGATCATCGTCTATCTCCTGGTCTTCCAGTTCAACGTCTCGGAGATAGGCAGCTTCTTCTCGCCGCAATATGGCGGCGCCCCATGGTCGTGGGCCAAGTTCGTCGATCTGATCAAGCATGTCTGGCCGGTGGTTGCGATCGCCACCTTCGGCGGGCTCGCCTACAACATGCGCGTCATGCGCGGCAATCTGCTCGACACGCTGAATGCGCAATATGTCGAGACGGCCAGGGCCAAGGGACTGACCGGGAGCGCCGTCGTCATGCGACACGCCGTGCCCAATGCGCTGCATCCGCTGGTCATGTATCAGGGCGTGGTGCTGCCTTACATGCTGACCGGCGAAATCGAGACGGCGATCATCTTCGCGCTGCCGACCGTCGGCCCGGCGATCGTCGGTTCGATGGCGGTCGGCGACGTCTATGTCACCGCCACCTTCATGATGGTGCTGTCGGCGACGCTGATCGTCGGCAACATCATCGCCGACATGTTGCTGGTCCTGCTCGATCCGCGCGTGCGCCAGTTCGGGGAGAGCTAGATGCTGGCCCGCGATACATCGCCGCCGCCGCTGCCGGCCGAAGGACCTGTCGAGAGACCCGCGCGCGGCAACGAGAGCTACACCGCGCTTGTCTGGCGCCGGCTGAAGCGCTCCTGGACCGGCATGGCGGGGTTCTGGCTCGTCGTGCTGCTGATCCTTATGGCGGTGTTCGCGGAGTTCCTGGCGCCGATGGACCCGAAGGTGACCGATGTCGCCTTCGCGCCGCCGCAAACCCCTGTTTTCCACGACAGGGACGGCAATTTCGTCGCCCGGCCCAGGGTCTATGCGCTGGCGGATTCGGCGGATCTCGATCCGGTCACCTTCCAGCCCATCGTCGGTCCCGACTATGATCATCCAAGACTGCTCGGCTTCTTCGTCGAGGGCGCGCCCTACAGGCTCTTCGGGCTCATTGCGGCGAACCGGCATTTGTTCGGTTCGATGGACGGCCAGCCGGTGCATTTCCTCGGCACCGACAAGTTCGGACGCGACGTGCTCTCGCGGGCCATCCATGGCTCGCGCGTCTCGCTGATGATCGCGCTGACGGTGGTCTTCATCATCACCGTCATCGGCACTACGGTCGGCATGGCTTCCGGCTATTTCGGCGGTCGGTTCGATGTCTGGATGCAGCGCTTCGTCGAACTCGTGCTGGCCTTCCCGCAGCTGCCGCTCTATCTGGCGCTGACGACGCTGATCCCGGTCACCGCGCCCACCAACGTCTTCCTCGCCTTCGTCATCATCGTGATGTCGGCGCTGGGCTGGGCGCAGATGTCGCGCGAGGTGCGCGGCAAGACGCTGGCGCTTGCGCGCATTGAATACGTACGCGCCGCAATGGCGGTCGGCGCCACCGACCGGCGCATCATCATGCAGCACATTTTCCCCAATGTGATGAGCCATGTGATCGTCGCGGTGACGTTGGCGATCCCGACCGTGGTGCTGCTCGAATCCTTCCTCGGTTTCCTCGGCTTCGCGGTGAAGCCGCCGCTGATCTCCTGGGGGCTGATGCTGCAGGACACCGCGACCTACTCCGTCATAGGCACCTATCCGTGGATCCTGTCGCCGGTCGGTTTCGTGCTGGTCACCGTCTTTGCCTTCAACGCGCTGGGCGACGGGCTGCGCGACGCCGTCGATCCTTATTGAGGTGGTTGGGATGACGCTCGCGCTCGCCGAACCCTTCGCACCTTCCGTACGGCACGACCATGACGGACGCCAGGAAGAACCCGTCATCGATGCCCGCAACATCGAGGTCGCCTTCAAGGTCGAGCACGGCACCGTCGAGGCGGTCAAGGACGTCTCGTTCCAGCTCTATCGAGGCGAGACGATCGCCATCGTCGGCGAATCCGGTTCCGGCAAATCGGTGACGGCGCGCACCGTCATGGGATTGCTGTCCCGGCGCGCCACCGTGTCGCCGAGATCGACCGTCTGTTATGATGGGCAAAACATCCTAAAGTTCCCCGAGAGCGCCCGGCGCAAGCTGCGCGGCAACCGCATCTCGATGATCTTCCAGGAGCCGATGAGCTCGCTCAATCCGATCTACACGATCGGCAGCCAGATCGTCGAGGCGATCAGGGTTCATCGCAAGGTCGGCCGGCGGCAAGCCTGGGCACGGGCGCTCGAACTCCTGCAGCATGTCCAGATCCCGGATCCGGTCGCGCGGCTCAAGCAATATCCGCATCAGCTCTCGGGCGGACAGCGCCAGCGCGTGATGATCGCCATGGCGCTGGCCAACGACCCCGACGTGCTGATCGCCGACGAGCCGACGACGGCGCTCGACGTCACCGTCCAGGCACAGATTCTGAACCTGATCCGCAACCTACAAAAAGAGCTGCGCATGGCGGTGATCCTGATCACCCATGACCTCACGGTCGTGCGCAAATTCTCCGACTACGTCTATGTCATGCAGCATGGGGAAATGCGCGAACACAACGTCACCGAACGTCTGTTCTCCGATCCCCAGCATCCTTATACGCAACGACTGCTCGCCTCCGAACCGCGCGGGCGACCACAGCCGCTGCCGGAGGGCTCCGGCACCATTCTCGAAGCGAACGGGGTGCGCGTCTGCTTCATGCTGAGCCACGGCACTTTCCTCAAACCGGACTGGCGCGAGCTGGTCGCCGTCGACGATCTCGATCTCAAGCTTTGTCGCCACGAAACGCTGGGGCTGGTCGGCGAGTCCGGCTCCGGCAAGACCACTTTTGGCCAGGCGCTGCTGAGGCTGATCGATGCCAAGCGCGGCGAGATCCGTTTCGACGGCCAGCCGATCCAGGGGCTGTCCCGCAATGAGATGCGGCCGCTGCGGTCGCGCATGCAGATCGTCTTCCAGGATCCCTTCTCCTCGCTCAACCCGCGCATGACGGTCGGGCAGATCATCGAGGAAGGGCTGGTCGTCAACGGCATCGGGGCGACGCGGCGCGAGCGGGTCGAGCGGGTGCGCGAGGCGCTGGTCAGTGCCGGCATGCCGGGCGGCATCCTTTCGCGGTTCCCGCACGAATTCTCCGGCGGCCAACGCCAGCGCGTCGCGATTGCGCGCGCCATCGCATTGGAACCCGAATTCATCTTGCTCGACGAACCGACATCGGCACTGGACCTCTCCGTCCAGGCGCAGATCATCGATCTCTTGCGCAAGCTGCAGGACGAGCGTGGCTTGAGCTATCTCTTCATCTCGCACGATCTCAAGGTGGTTCGCGCTCTGTGCCACCGCGTCATCGTCATGCAGCACGGCAAGATCGTCGAGCAGGGACCTGTCGACGAGGTCCTCACCAATCCCAAGACCGCCTACACCGAACGGCTCGTCCGGGCCGCTTTCGACGTGGCTTGAACATATGCCGGAGGTTAGCGTGGCAAGAAATCCCAGGATCACTTTCATCGGCGCCGGCTCGACCGTGTTCATGAAGAACATCGTCGGCGACGTGCTGCAGCGGCCGGCGCTTTCGGGCGCGACGATCGCGCTGATGGACATCGATCCGCAGCGGCTGGAAGAGAGTGCCGTCGTCGTTAACAAGCTGATCGCGACGCTCGGCGTGAAGGCCAAAGCGGAGACCTATTCCGACCAGCGCAAGGCGCTGGCCGGTGCCGATTTCGTCGTCGTCGCCTTCCAGATCGGCGGCTACGAGCCCTGCACCGTCACCGACTTTGAAGTGCCGAAGAAATATGGCCTGCGCCAGACCATCGCCGACACGCTCGGCGTCGGCGGCATCATGCGAGGCTTGAGGACCGTGCCGCATCTGTGGAAGATCTGCGAGGACATGCTCGCCGTCTGCCCCGATGCGATCATGCTGCAATACGTCAATCCGATGGCGATCAACACCTGGGCGATATCGGAGAAGTTCCCGACCATCAGGCAGGTCGGCCTCTGCCACTCGGTGCAGGGAACCGCGATGGAACTGGCGCACGACCTCGACCTTCCCTACGAGGACATCCGCTATCGCTCCGCCGGCATCAATCACATGGCCTTCTACCTCAGCTTCGAGCACCGCCAGGCCGACGGCTCCTACCGCGACCTCTACCCAGATCTCCTGCGCGCCTATCGCGAGGGCCGCGCGCCCAAGCCCGGCTGGAATCCGCGCTGCCCCAACAAGGTGCGTTACGAGATGCTGACCCGGCTCGGTTATTTCGTCACCGAAAGCTCCGAACATTTCGCCGAATACACGCCCTATTTCATCAAGAGCGGCCGTCCCGACCTGATCGAGAAATACGGCATCCCGCTGGATGAATATCCCAAGCGCTGCATCGAGCAGATCGAGCGTTGGCAGGGGCAGGCGGAAGCCTACCGCTCGGCCGAGCGCATCGAGGTCGAGCAGTCGAAGGAATATGCCTCCTCGATCATGAATTCGGTCTGGACCGGCGAGCCGTCGGTGATCTACGGCAACGTCCGCAACAATGGCTGCATCACCTCGCTGCCCCGCGAATGCGCCGCCGAGGTGCCGTGCCTGGTCGACGCTTCCGGCATCCAGCCGACTTACATCGGCGACCTGCCGCCGCAATTGACGGCGCTGATCCGCACCAACATCAACGTGCAGGAACTGACGGTGCGGGCGCTGATGAGCGAGAACCGGGAACACATCTACCATGCGGCGATGATGGATCCGCACACGGCAGCCGAGCTCGATCTCGACCAGATATGGTCACTGGTGGACGAGCTTCTTGCCGCTCACGGCGACTGGCTGCCGGCCTGGGCACGCGTGAGCCGCAAGATCCAAGCCGCCTGACCGGCAGCCGGTCTCTCACTTCGGCTCGTCGGCGTCTGGTTCTTCCTCGTCGTCGCGGGCTTTGATGACATAGGCGCCCTTCAGCCAGCGGTTGAGGTCGATGTCCTTGCAGCGCTTGGAGCAGAACGGGTAGGTCTCGCGCGCCGAAGGCTTGCCGCATTCGGGGCAGGGGCGCTTTGGCCGCAGCGGCGTCACCTTGTCGTCCGAGCTCATGGCCGCGCCGTGGACCAGTTTTGATGGACTTTGAAGCCTTCGCCCGAAAGCAACGCGACGGTCTCGTAAAGCGGCAAGCCGACCACATTGGTGTAGGAGCCGACCAGCTTGACGACGAAAGTGCCCGCGAGCCCCTGTACGGCATAGCCGCCGGCCTTGCCGCGCCATTCCCCCGACGCGACATAGGCGTCGATCTCTTCGCGCGGCAGCCGCTTGAACCGCACCCGCGTCTCGACAAGCCGCTGGCGCAGTTTGCCGCCGGGCGTGATCAGGCAGATGCCGGAATAGACCCGGTGCGAACGCCCCGACAGCAATCCGAGGCAGTTGGCGGCATCGTCGAGCGTCTCGGCCTTGGGCAGGATGCGCCGCCCGACGGCGACCACCGTGTCGGCGGCCAGCACCAAGGCCGGCGCGTAGTCGATTTCCGACTTCAGCGAGGCGAACGCCTTTTCGGCCTTTTCCTTCGAAAGCCTTTTGGCCAGCGAGCGCGGATGCTCGGCACGCAGCGGCGCCTCGTCGATGTCGGCGGGCAGTATGCGGTCCGGCTCGATGCCGGCCTGCTGCAACAGTTCGATGCGGCGCGGCGAACCCGAGGCAAGCACCAGCTTCAGCAAAATGCTCATCGCGGACCAGTCGGCCTTGATCTTACTTGAAACGATAGGTGATGCGGCCCTTGGTCAGGTCGTAAGGCGTCATCTCGACCAGGACCTTGTCGCCGGTCAGCACGCGGATGCGGTTCTTGCGCATGCGGCCGGCCGTATGGGCTATGATTTCGTGTTCGTTTTCGAGTTTCACCCGGAACATGGCGTTGGGCAGCAGTTCCGTGACGACACCCGGAAACTCGAGGACTTCTTCCTTCGGCATTCGATACCTTTGCTTGGATGGTTTCCCGGCGTTTAGAGCACGATGCCGAAAAGTGTGAAGCGGTTTTCGGACGACATCATGCTCTACTTCTTTGATCTGGAGTCGGATCCTGTCAGGTCGAAGAGACCCAACAGCATCCGACTCCAGCCGGAAATTCGGCGGAACCTATATGATAATCGTCGGCTTGTGAACACGCTTAATCCGTCGTGTTTTTTGCTTCCGGAAGCAAAAAACGTCGGCCTATGCGCAACTTCAGCCGTTCGCGCACATCGCGATAGGCCGCGATGATCTGGTCGCGCGTGCCGCTGGCGCCGGTAGGGTCCGGCGTCGGCCAGTATTCGACCTCGACGGCGAGCGAGCGGGTGAGCTCCAGCGCGGCATGGTGCGCCTCCGGCGCGAGCGTGACGATGAGATCGAAATAGTCGTCTTCCAGCTCGTCCATCGTCCTTGGGTGGCGCTCGCCCAGCGACAGGCCTTCCTCGGCAAGCACGGCATCGACGAACGGGTCACGCTCGCCGCTGCGCACGCCCGCCGAGGCGACGAAGGTGGTGGCCGGCAGCATGCGCCGCGCCAACAGCTCGGCCATCGGCGAGCGCACGGCATTCATGCCGCACAGGAACAGGATCGAACGGGGCGGCGCGCCGGCGGTCAGGGGTTAACCCCGCCAATGGAGCACGCAGACCAGCGTGAACAGCCGGCGCGCCGTGTCGAAATCGATGTCGATCTTGCCGGCGAGCCGGTCCATCAACGTCTGCGAACCTTCGTTGTGCAGGCCGCGGCGACCCATGTCGATCGCCTCGATATGGCTCGGCGTCGAGGAGCGAATGGCGTCGTAATAGCTTTCGCAGATCATGTAGTAGTCCTTGACGATACGCCTGAGCGGCGTCAGCGACAGGATATGGGTGACTACGGCCGAACCGTCGTCACGCGACACGGCGAAAACCAGGCGGGACTCGGCCAGCGACAGCTTCAGCCGGTAGGGGCCGGCACCGCTGTCGTTGACCGGTTGAAAACTGTTCTCCTCGATCAGGTCGAAGATCGCCACCGCGCGTTCGTGCTCGACGTCGGGCGTCGAGCGGCCGATCGATTCATCGAGTTCGACATCGATCAGCCTCGCACGGGTTTGATCGGAGCCCGACATGGCGCCTACATGTTCAGCCGGATAGCGACGGAGCGTCCATGCGCGTCGAGCCCTTCCGCCTTGGCCAGCGCGATCGCGGCGGGCGCCAACGCGCGCAATTGCTCGGGCCCGAGCTTGAGGATCGAGGTGCGCTTGACGAAATCGAGGACCGAAAGGCCTGACGAGAAACGCGCTGAGCGCGCCGTCGGCAGCACGTGGTTGGAACCGCCGACATAGTCGCCGATGGCTTCCGGCGTATGGCGTCCGAGAAACACTGCACCGGCATTGTGCATCCGCGACAGGAAACCCTCGGCGTCGTCGATTGCCAGTTCGACATGCTCGGCCGCGATGCGGTCGACCAGCGGCAGCGCTGCCTCGATCGCCTCGACCTCGATCACCGCGCCAAAATCGCGCCAACTCGCCGCCGCCGTCTCCGCCCGCGGCAGGCCCGGCAACTGCCGTTCGACCGCCTCCGCCACCACCTTGCCAAAGGCCGGATCGTCGGTGATCAGGATCGACTGCGCGGACGCGTCATGTTCGGCCTGGGCCAGAAGATCGGCGGCGATCCAGTCTGGATCATTGTCGCCGTCGGCCACGACGAGCACTTCCGAGGGGCCGGCGATCATGTCGATGCCGACGGTGCCGAACACCTGGCGCTTGGCCGCCGCGACATAGGCATTGCCAGGGCCGACTATTTTGGCGACCGGCTTTATGGTTTCGGTGCCATAGGCCAGCGCGGCGATCGCCTGGGCGCCGCCGACGCGATAGATTTCCGGCACGCCGGCAAGATCGGCCGCCACCAGCACAAGCGGGTTGATGACGCCGCCGGGTGCCGGCACCACCATGACGATGCGCTCCACGCCGGCGACCTTGGCCGGTATGGCGTTCATCAGCACCGAACTCGGATAGCTCGCAGTGCCGCCCGGCACGTAAAGCCCGACCGCCTCGACCGCGGTCCAGCGCCAGCCGAGCTCGACGCCCGCGGCATCGGTAAAGCGGTCGTCCTTCGGCCGCTGCCGCTCGTGATAGGCGCGGATGCGGTCGCGGGCGAATTCGAGCGCCTCGATCGTCTGGTGGTCGCAAGCGGCATAGGCGCGGGCGATCTCGTCCTTTGACACGGCAATGCCGAGTTCTCTGAGGTCGGCCCGGTCGAATCGTCTGGTAAAGTCGACGAGGGCGGCGTCGCCGTCGGCGCGCACGCGCGCGATGATCTGGCGTACGGCCGCGTCGACATCGGCCGACACTTCCCTCTTGGTGGTGAGGAAAGCGGCGAAACGCTGTTCGAAATCGGCATCGGACTGGCGAAGCGTGATGGCCATCGCTCAAGCCCTGTGCACGGGACGCGACGTGGCTTCCCACGCGCCGCCGACATCGGCAAGGCGGGCCTCGATGCATTCGACATCGAGCATGATCGCGCCGCCTCCCGAAAAGATCAGCTCGACGATACCGGCCGGCTTGCTGATCTCGATGAAGCTGATCGCCAGCAGCGACAGCACTTCGGCCGGCTTGTCGCGGGCAATGCCGCTGGTCTTGGCGCCCAGAACCCGATCGAAATGCAGCACGGCCTGGCGCCGCTCGTTGTGCTGGCGAAAGAAGCCCGATTTGGCCTCCCAGACGAAACGGTTCATGGTCAGCACGAAACGCTTGGCCGAGGGAAGGTATTCAAGGTCCGAGACTTTCATCACGGCGTCCTGGACATGGGCGGAGACGATGCTCAGGTCCTGGTCGTCGAGGGCGATAAGCTTGAGGCCGGTCATGCGGATGTCGCACCTGAAAATTGACTGTTCAGCCTTCTGTTAGAGCATGATCCCGAAAAGTGGAAACCGCTTTTCGGAAAAGATCATGCTCTAACAGGAATCCGGAGGTCGTTCCGGTCCGCGCAGCCGTGAGGCGGGCGGGGGATCGGCCTTAAGCCGAGATCCGTTCAATCACCGCGCCGCAGTTGGACAGCTTTTCTTCCAGCCGCTCGAAGCCGCGGTCGAGATGATAGACGCGGTTGACCGTGGTTTCGCCTTCGGCCGCCAGGCCGGCGATGACCAGCGAAACGGAAGCGCGAAGGTCGGTCGCCATGACAGGCGCGCCCTTCAATTTCGGCACGCCCTCGACGATCGCCGTCTGGCCCGAAAGCGTGATGTGGGCGCCCAGGCGCGCCAGCTCCTGTACATGCATGAAGCGGTTTTCGAAGATGGTCTCGGTGATGCGCGACTTGCCCTTGGCCATGGTCATCAGGCCCATGAACTGCGCCTGCAGATCTGTGGGGAAGGCCGGGAAGGGCGCCGTCGTCACGTCGACCGGCGAAATGCCGGCGCCGTTGCGCCTGACGCGGATGCCGGAATTGGTCGGCGTGATCTCGGCGCCCGTCTGCGAGATCACGTCCAGCGCGGTCTGCAGCAGGTCGGGACGCGCGCCTTCGAGCACGACGTCGCCGCCGGTCATGGCGACGGCCATGGCATAGGTGCCGGTCTCGATGCGGTCCGGGATGACACGCACGCGCGCGCCCGACAGCGCCTCGACGCCGTCGATGGTGATGGTCGGCGTGCCGGCGCCGGAAATCTTGGCGCCCATGGCATTGAGGCATTCGGCGAGGTTGACGATCTCGGGCTCGCAGGCGGCGTTTTCGAGCACCGTCTCGCCCTTGGCGAGCGACGCGGCCATCATGAGCACATGGGTGGCGCCGACCGACACTTTCGGAAAGACGTAACGGTTGCCGACGAGGCGGCCATTCCTGGTCTTGGCGATGACGTAGCCGGTGTCGACGTCGATGTCGGCGCCCAGCGCCTGCAGGCCTTCCAGGAACAGGTCGACCGGCCGCGTGCCGATGGCGCAACCGCCCGGCAGCGACACCTTGGCCTCGCCCATGCGGGCCAGCAGCGGGCCGATGACCCAGAACGAAGCGCGCATCTTCGACACCAATTCGTAAGGAGCCGTCGTGTCGACGATGTTGCGGGCGGAGAAATTGATGGTGCGCGAATAGCCTTCATTCTGCTTTTCGCGGCGTCCGTTGACCGAATAATCGACGCCGTGATTGCCCAGGATGCGGATCAGCTGCTCGACATCGGCCAGATGCGGCACGTTTTCGAGCGTCAGCGTGTCGTCCGTCAGAAGCGACGCGATCATCAGCGGCAGGGCGGCGTTTTTCGCGCCCGAGATCGGAATGCTTCCGGCGAGCTGGTTGCCGCCGACAATTCTGATGCGATCCATGAAGACTATCCCCTCGGCCCAAAGGCCGGTTTCAATCGTTTGAGTGTCGGCCCGTCTAGACCATCGGCCAAGCTGGTTCAAGAAATAGGATTCCCTGGCACCCGACCCAAGAGTGGCTGATTTGAGTTAATCTTTTTGTATTTCCTTCACCGCGCCGAGCCCGTCCGGCCGCTTGTCGGCATCCCCGGCGCGCTGGTTGTCAACGTCGCCGGTGCGCTGTTTGTCAGCGTCCCCGGCGCGCCGCGAGCGCGACTGCGCCTTGCGTTTAAGCAGATTCGCGCGCAGCTGCTCGGCCAGCCGGTCCTTGCGGCCGGTGCCGCCCTTTTTCGGTGGAATTGTCTTGTCGTTCATCGTCCCGTCCTAGCCGGCGACCGGCCAGCCCGCCATTCAGGCATAACCAACATTGTGGCGCGGCCATGTCATCAAAACGTATCCGGCAAAGGCTTTCACAGATGCTTTGCACTTGGCCTTGCGCTTGCCGGTTCGATATGGCAGAAGCCCCGCCATCGGCGGCTGCGGTAGCTCAGTGGTAGAGCACTCCCTTGGTAAGGGAGAGGTCGAGAGTTCAATCCTCTCTCGCAGCACCAGTCTATTCGACATTTTCAGCGCCATTCGCCCCGTTCTTGTGTCTTTGCGGCACCAATGGGCAAAACAAGGCGCATCCCGGCACCTGAATCCGAGGATTTCGCGCAAGGTTGGTTCCCGTTTGCCGGCAATATCTTACGAATGGGCTTCAACGACATGGTCTGGCACCGGATCGCGCAATCGCACAATCCGGTCCCGGGTCGGCTTGCCCGTCCGTTCCTCTCATTGAAGATGAGAAAATTCGGCATACACGTCCCCGCCGAAACGGCAGGGCGAAGTGCCGTCCGCGCAGATGGCGCTGGCTGCGGCTTCATCGAGACGCAAATGCCGATATCGGCATTTGCGCCGGCCGCCCGATCGTGATTCAAGTCGGCGATTCCGAGGGTTTTCCCGCTGGAGCGCAGCATGACCTTGATCACACGCCGTCGACTTCTGAAATCGGCCGCGGTTGCCGGTGCGGGCGGGCTCGCCGCGATGGGGAGGCTTGGCGGCTGGGCCGCCGCCAGCCCCGAGCCGGTGGTGCTCAAGACGGCCAAAATCCAGGCGAAACTGATGGAGGTCGGCCAGACCAGGGACGTGCTGACCTATGGCAATGCCGGTATGCCGCCGGTGCTCAGAATGAAAAAAGGCGAGCCCTTCGCCGCCCGGCTCGTCAACGCGATCGATGACCCGACGACCATCCACTGGCACGGCATTCGCGTTCCAAACAGGATGGACGGCGTGCCGTTCCTGGTCCAGCCCTATGTCTATACCGGCGATCATTTCGACTACGCCTTCACCCCGCCGGACGCCGGCACTTTCTGGTATCACCCGCATTGCAACACGCTGGAGCAGATGGGTCACGGCCTGACCGGCGTCATCGTCGTCGAGAACCCCGGTGATCCGAAATTCGATGCCGAAATCGTCCTCAATCTGCGCGACTGGCGTCTCGGCGACGACGGCCAGTTCATCGACCAGTTCCGGCCGCGCGATGCCGCGAGAACCGGCACCTATGGCACGGTGCGCACGGCCAACTGGCTCGACCAGCCGCGCTATGACGCGCCGGCCGGCGGGCTGGTGCGGCTGCGCGTCGCCATCACCGACGTGACGCGCATCTATGCCTTTCGCGTCGAGGGCGCGGAGGCGACGGTGATCGCACTGGATGGCAATCCGGTGCCGCGGCGTTTTTCGCCCGACGCCTTGCTGCTTGGCCCGGGACAGCGCATGGAACTCGCCATCCGCATGCCCGACGAGGAGGGCGCGACCGTGAGCCTGCGGGACGTCAGGGGCACCAAACCCAAGGTGCTGACGACCTTGCGCGCGGCCGGCCAGTCGCTGAAGCGCGACATTCGCGATATCGCGCCGCTGGAGGCCAATCCGGTGGCGGAGGTCGATCTCGGCGCGGCCCGGCATATTTCTCTGGCGCTCAGCGCTACGGCCGAGAACGTTCCGGGCGACGGCATATGCGGTTCGCTCGGTTACAGTTTCTGGGCCATCAACAAGGTGCCGTGGCCGGGCGATACGCCGGACCCGACCGCGCCGCTGGCCGAATTGAAGCTTGGCAGGAGCTATGTCATCGACATGGAGAACCTGACGCCGCAATCGCATCCGATGCATTTGCACGGCATGAGCTTCAAGGTGCTGTCATCCTCGACGCGGCAGGTTGAGCCGCTGATTTCCGACACCTATCTCATCCAGCCCAACGAGAAGGTGAGCCTCGGCTTCGTCGCCGACAACCCCGGCGATTGGCTGCTGCACTGCCACATCATCGAGCACCAGAAATCGGGCATGACGAGCTACATCAGGGTGACCTGAAGCCGCCCCATCGCGGCAGGAGCCGCGCTGTCCGCGGCGCCTATTTGCGCAGTTGCGCCTCGATCTCGTCGAGCACCTTGTCCTTGCCTATGCCGGTGAGGAAGGCGAGGCCCTTGATGACCGGCTTGGTCACCGAAGCCGAGATCGGCGTCGTGGCAACGATGAAATCGACGCTGTCGGCCAGCCCCGGTACTTCGGTTGCCTTGGCCTGCTGGGCGTTGAAGGTCAGGCCGCGCTGTTTCATCGCCTCGGTGACGGCGACGTTGACTGCGGTCGAGGTGGCTATGCCCGTGCCGCAGGCAAAAAGAATTGTTTTCTGTCTGGACATTTCTTGCTTCTCCTTGTTCAGCCGAGCACGGCCCGAACGTCGTCTAGCGTCCTGGCCGCCCTCAGGCCGTCCAAGGTTTGCTGGTTCTGGATGGTGGCCATGACGGCCTGTAGCGCTTCAATCTGCTTGTCCTTGTCATTGATGGCAAGCAGGAAGACGAAGCCGACCGGCAGCTTCTCGTCGGGGTCTTCCATGTTGGCGAAGACGACGGGGTGCTTCAATGTGCCCAGGGCGATCCCGGGCTTCAGCACATGTTCCGGATCGGTGTGCGGCACCGCGACATTGTCGGCGCGCTCCAGCGGCAGTCCTGTCGGGATGGTCAACTCGCGGCGCACGACCGCATCGGCGTAGGAACTTTTGACATAGCCGAGGGTCTCGAGCCGGCCGGCCAGGATGCGGATGATCTGCTCATTGGTCGAGGCATCGGATCCGAGCACGATCGCTTCGGGATCCAGAAGCTGCATGAGTCCGTCAGACATGTTTTTGCTCCGTCGATAAAATCGTGCGCCCGGGAAGGGCGCACGATCATTTCAAACGTCAGGCGTGATGAGGCTCAGGCCGTGCCTTCGGCCGGCTCGTCCTCGGCGCCCGCTGCCCGTTCCCAGCCGAGCGTGTTGCGGCGATAGAGGACGAACAATACCGCGATGACCACGGCGATCACGACGATGCCGGCAAGGCCAAGTCCCTGGATCGCCTCGATGATCACATAGGGCACCCACAGGAAGCCGTCGACGACCGAGGTGATCTGCAGCGCGTCCGCCGGCAGCTTGAAGCCCGACGCGACGGCCGCACTCGTGAACAGAGGCGCCAGCGCGTTGGCGACGTAGAAGCCGATCGCCAGCGTCACCGTGCCGATCACCACCATGCGGAACACATTGCCTTTGACCAATGGCGCGGTCATGGCGACGATAAAGGGAATGACCGCCAGGTCGGCGAACAGGATGACGCGGTTGCCCGGCAGGATCACCGACAGGATGATCGCGATCGGCACCAGGATCAGCGACGACGAGATCGCGGCGGGATGACCGATCAGGATCGCCGAATCGAGGCCCACCAGAAGCTCGCGGTCGCCGGTACGCTTGCGCACGAATTCCTGCGCCGCGTCGGAAACCGGGATCAGCCCTTCCATCAGGATCTTCACCATGCGCGGCAAAAGCAGCATCACGGCCGCCAGGGTCATGCCGGTGCCCAGCACCTTGGCCAGCACCGTGCCGAGATCGCCCGCATTGTAGAAGGCGATGGCGCCGAGCACGAGGCCGATGATCAAGCCGAGCACGACAGGTTCGCCGAACACGCCGAACCGGCGCTCGATGGTCTCGGTGTTGATGTTGATGCGGTTGATGCCGGGAATGCGGTCCATGATCCAGTTCAGGATGATGGCGATCGGCAGGATCTGCGCCGAGGCCAGGTGCGGCACCGAAATGCCGGGCACGCCGTAGAACTGCTGAACCGCGCGCGCCGACCAGTCGGCGAACAACAGCGACAACGCGGCGACCAATGCCGCGATGGCGATGCCATAGGCCAGATTGTCGGTCGCCGCCACGACCAGCGAGCCGACAAAGGCGAAGTGCCAGAAGTTCCAGACGTCGACATTGAGCGTGCGCGTCATGCGCGTCAGCAACAGCACGATGTTGACCAGGATGCCGACGGGGATGACCCAGAGGCCGACCGACGAGCCGAAGGCGATGGCGGCTGCGGACGGCCAGCCGACATCGATGATGTCGCGATGAATGCCGGTATTGGTGACGATGGCCTTGGCGACGTCGCCGATCGACGTGAACATCAGGCCAAGCACGAGGTTGATGCCGATGAAGGCGACGCCGATGGTGACCGCGGCGCGAAAGGCCTTGCTGACCTTTGCGCCCAGAACGACGGCTATGATGAAAATGACGATCGGCAGCAGCACCGTTGCGCCGAGCGTGTCGATGGCCCCTTTGAGGCCTGCAAGAATAGTATCCATTTGTCCTCCCCTGGAGCACCGAGCCCGACCCCCGGGTTCGAAATGATGCTCCGTTGACCTCCAACGCCTTTGCCGCCCACCTCGGCGCAAAGGCACTCCCCGTTCTGCCCGCGAGCCGGAATGCGTCCCGCTCGGTGATGCGGGATGAACTTTTGCCTTCGCTGGCGAACGAATGTTTTATTGAGGCAGTTCAAGGCAATGTCAATTGGCAAGTCTTTGAACCCAAGGCAACGAATCCGGGCTGACGGAGCCTTCGCCTGTGCGCTCTTGACGGACCATTGAAGGGAAAAACCCGCCTGTGCGGCGGGTCCTTGGCGCAACTCAGCACCATGGGCAAATATGTAGCATAGTTGCCCTCACCCAGTCAAGAAAAAATTCCTATCATGAGAAACTGCCGGCACGGCGGACTGGCCCTCGTCAGGTCTTTGTTGCCCGGGTTCGGGGCCCGCTTTGGGCCAGTCGGACCGTGGCGGGCGCGTCGGTACCGCGCGATTTCAAAGGAAATTGACGGGCCGACGCCAGTTTCGTTGGCAAGGGGGAGCTATTCCCTGCTAATCCAAGGCGAACCATGAAGCTGTGGACATCCCCGCATGACCAATGTCGCCTTGACCGGGCTTGCCCGAGATCTCGCCAGCCGTGCCGCCGAGGGCCGCCCGGTGCGCATCGGCGTCATCGGTTCGGGCGAAATGGGCACCGACCTGGTTACGCAAGGCATGCTGATGCCCGGCATTTCGGTCTGCGCGGTCTCGACAAGACGTCCGCATACGGCGCGCGAAGCGGTCCGCATTGCCTATGGTGACGAAGCGAAGGCCGTCGAAGCCGGCACTGCGTCGAAAGTCACCGCGGCGATCGAGTCGGGAAAGATCGCCGTCACCTCCAACGAGATGCTGGTCACCAATCCGCTGATCGACGTCGTCATCGACGCCACCGGGAAGCCCGGAGTCGCCGCCGACTTCGACCTGATGGCGATGGAGCATGGCAAGCATCTGGTGATGATGAATGTCGAGGCCGACGTCACCATCGGCTGCTATCTCAAGCAACAGGCCGACCGGCTTGGCGTCGTCTATTCGGTCGGCGCCGGAGACGAGCCCTCGAGCTGCATGGAGCTGATCGAGTTCGCGTCCACGCTGGGCCTGACCATCGTCTCCGCCGGCAAGGGCAAGAACAACCCGCTCAACCACGATGCCATGCCCGACGATTATCGCGCGGAAGCCATCCGCCGCAACATGAACCCGCGCATGCTGGTCGAGTTCGTCGATGGTTCGAAAACCATGGTCGAGATGTGCGCCATCGCCAACGCCACCGGGCTGGTGCCCGACGTGCCCGGCATGCACGGCCCGAAGGCCGACCGCGACGACCTCGTCAAGGTGCTGATCCCGCGCGAGCATGGTGGGCTGCTCATGAAAAGGGGCGTCGTCGACTACACCGTCGGCAAGGGTGTGGCACCCGGTGTCTTCGTCATCGTCGAGGCGACCCATCCGCGCATCGTCGAGCGCATGGACGACCTGCATATCGGCCACGGTCCCTATTACAGCCTGTTCCGGCCCTACCATCTCACCTCGCTGGAAGTCCCGCTGACGGCAGCCCGCATCGTGCTCTTCGGCAAGCCCGACATGGTGCCGCTGCCAAGGCCGGTCGCCGAGGTATGCGCCGTCGCCAAGCGCGACCTCATAGCCGGCGAAACCTTCGATGCGATTGGCGAAACCTGCTATCGCTCCTGGACAATGACCGTCGAAGACGCTGGCGCTCGGCGCGGCGTGCCGGTCGGCCTGCTCGAAGGCGGCAAGGTGCTGAAACCGGTCAGGAAAGGCGAGCTGCTGACGGCCGACAACGCCGCGCCCGACCAGACGACGAGACTTTTCGCCTTGCGCAAGTTGCAGGACGAGATGCTGTACGGAAAATAGGCCGCTGTGGCGCTGTCATGACAAGTGCACTATATTGTAGTGGCAACTGTCGCTGAGGATCGATTAATGAACCTCCAGATCAGAGACCCGCGGGCACGTGAATTGGCACAGCGGCTCGCCGCCAAACGCAAGATTTCAATGACCGAAGCGGTTATCGAAGCGCTTGAGTCGGAATTGAAACGGGAAAGCGGACGCATTCCCCTGGCAAAGCGGCTGTCGGCGATCGCCGTTGACCTTAAGACCAAAGCCGGCCAGGGCGGCCGGCCTGTGAACAAGGATGAGATCGACGACATGTGGGGACATCCCTGATGTTCGTCGACACCTCCGTGGTCGTCGCAATTCTTTCGGCAGAAGGGGATGCCGGCGACTGGAGTAACAGGATCGCGGCAGCACCACGCAAGATTACTTCCGCGCTGGTGGTGCTTGAGGCAGCGATGCGGCTTTCCACCATGCTTGCTGTCGAGCCGCTGGTTGCGGAAACGGCGATAGAAGCATTTCTGCGCGAAGCCGAAATCGAAATTGTGCCGATCGGCGCCGACGATGCCAAACTCGCCATCCATGCGTTTTCAGACTACGGAAAGGGACGTGGGCACCCCGCGCAGATCAACCTTGCCGATTGCTTGTCCTATGCTTGCGCGAAGGGCCACGGTTCGGCTTTGCTCTACAAAGGCAACGACTTCTCACACACGGATCTCGCTTAGAGCAATTCTAGGAAAAGTGTGAGCGGTTTTTCGTCCAGAATTGCGTCAAAACACGGAGTTAGATCGTTTCACCGTTTCCATGAAACGGTGAAACGATCTAACCGGACATCCGCTCTATTTCCCCAGTTCGATTGACCGCAGCCGCGCCGCTTCCACCGCTTGCGTGAGAAGATTGGTCAGCCGGTCATCGCCCATCAGCACTGCCAGCGCGGCCGCCGTCGTGCCGTTCGGGCTGGTCACCTGCTGGCGCAGCAGGCCCGGCTCCTCGCCGCTTTCGGCGGCGAGCGAGGCGGCACCATAGACGGTCTGCATGGCGAGCAGCCTGGCGGTAGCCGCCGGCAGGCCCGCCTTCTCGGCGGCCACGGTCAGCGCTTCGATGAAATGGAAGATATAGGCCGGGCCCGATCCCGACACGGCGGTCACCGCATCCATCAGTCCCTCGTCGTCGATGGTGGCCACTTCGCCGCTGGCCGACAAGAGGTCGGCGACGAAGCGCTTGGTGTCGTCGGAAACCAGCGGATTGGAAAACACCACCATCATGCCCTTGCCGATGGAAGCAGGCGTGTTGGGCATGCAGCGCACGACAGGCGCGCGGTCGCCCAGGATTTCCTCGAAGGTGGCGACCGGCGTGCCCGCGGCGATGCTGACGAAAGTGGTGCGCCCCTCGCCGAAACGTTTGTAGGCGGCCGTCACGTCGCGGATCACCTGGGGCTTTACGGCGATGACGATGAGATCAGGCACGGCATTGGCCGGAATATTGGCGGCGTCGGCAGCCGTGCCGCACCCGAGTGCGGCCGCGCGCTGGCGCAGGTCGGCATTGGGCTCGACCACGAAAACGGCCGACGGTGCAAGCTTGCCGGATTTCAGCCAGCCCGAGAGCATGGCGTAACCCATATTGCCGCAGCCGGCGAGAACAAGCCTGATCGTCATCGAAAGCCCTCCGAGGAAAGGCTTCACATAAACGCTCCCGGATCAACGGGGAAGCCCTGTCAGTTGGAGTGGCCCAATCGCGCGCCACGACCGGCGTTGCGCACCGCGATCGGACGCAGCGAAACTTGTCTGAGCCCGAGCACGCCGAGCACGAAGAACAGCCACACCGGATCGCCGCGATGGAAGAAGAAGCTTTCGAGGAAGGCGTTGAGCGCGGCGAACAGCACCACCATCATGAAGAAGTCGCCGAGATAGATGTTTTCCTTGCGCAAGGGAATGCGCATGTAGTCGCGCAAAGGGGCGATCAGGAAAGTGTAGACCGCCACGCAAAGGGCCGGAATGCCCATCAGCACGGCGATGTCGAGATAACCGTCATGGCCGTGCACGATGGTCCTGATATCCCACGGCCGGTCGAAAGGCTGGTCCTGGTTGAGCAGCAGCGGCGTTCCCCAGAAACTCTCATAGCCGTAGCCGGTCCACGGTTTCTTCGCCAGCATCTCGCCGGCGAACTCCCAGAGCGTGGTGCGCCCGGTATAGGTCAGGCCGGGGAAATAGATCGCCGCCAGCTGTTTCACCGGCGGCAGGAAAACGATGCCCAGCGTGCCGACCGCGGTAGCGACAATCGCCAGCGCGAACAGGATCGGCGTGCCGAGCCGCATGCCGACGATGCTTGGAAACATGACGATCAGGATCGAGAACGGCACCAGGCCGGCCGTGGTCTTGGATCCGGTGTGCAGCATGAACACCATCGCCGCGAAGAAAATTCCGGCGCCCCAGAACCGCTGCCCGCGCCGGAAGAGATAGAGGCCGGCGAAACTGAAGCAGGCCATGACCGGACCGGCGATGTTCTTGTGGGTGAAGACGCCGCGCCACAGGCCGGCATGTTCGGGTTCCTGCGAATCGGCCGTGTGCATTGCCTCGTGCGGAAAGACGATGAGGCCGAGATAGGAAAGGCCCATGACCACCACGGCGGTGAAGATGATGACCTTCGAGAAGGCGTCCGCGTCGCGCGGCAGCACGAGGATGGTCGCCATGGTCAGGATGCCGATCATGGTGAAGGAGGCGGCGCGCATCGCCGAGGGCGGGTCTGTCGCCAACACCACCGACAGGAAGAAGAAGCCCAGCATCAGCATCCAGGACGGGCTGAGCAGCGAGCGCACGATGCGCGGATCGGCGAAAGCCATCAGCGAGAAGATGGAAACGGCGCCGAGCGAGCCGAAGCCGAGTTGGTTGACGATGTCGCCGCCTTCGCCGGTGAGTTCCGCGCCCGCGGGCTGGAACGGGCGGAAGGACACCATGATGACGGTGAACAGCAGCGCCGCGATCGCGGTTGCCACGCCGTCGCGCGTGAACGCTGCGCTGAGCGGCGCGCGCTCAGTTCTTTTCAGGCTGGCGGTATTGCTCATTGGCATATCCGAATTCGGCCAGCACGCGGCCCAGCGCCACATGGACAGGGTAGATGGCGGCCGCGGGCGATCCTGTACGTGCCAGCCTGGCGGCGCCGCGAAATGGCGAGGCGGCAAGCAGGGCCAGGCTCTTCAGCAATACCTTGACGCCGGCCAGCGGGGTGCCGGCGCGTTTCTTCTTTTCGACGAGCGTCGATATCACGCCGTTGCGCAGGCTGCGGGCGCGGATCCAGTCGGCCTCGACCCGCCGGGCCGGGACGGTCTCGGTCACGCTGGCCTCGGCGCACCAGCCAAGCGCGAAGCCGCGCTGCGCCGCCCGGCTCAGGAAGTCGGAATCGCCGCCGCCCATGAAATTAAATTTTAGGTCGAGGAACGGCGGCCCCATCGCGGTAAGCACGTTGCGCCCCATCAGGAGATTGCCGGACGAATAGAGCGCCGGCACGAGGCCGGTCTTGCGGTAGGGCGGCGCGAAGACCGGATGCTCGGCCCAGCGCGCATGGGCGGGATCGGCAAAGTCGGGCACTTGCGGGCCGCCGACAATATCGGCGCCAAGGCTCTCGGCCGCCCCGCACATCCGTTCCAGCCAGTGCGGATCGGCTATCTCGTCGTCGTCGATGACCAGCAGGTGCCTGAAATTCGGAAAGTGCAGGATCGCCGCCTGCCAGCCGGCATTGTAGGCGCTGCAATTGCCGCGCTGATGCGCGATGATCACCATGCCCGGTATGTTGCCGCGCTCGAACAGCGGCAGCGACGCCTGGGCGCCGGCACGCGCCTCGGTCTCGTTCTCGATGACGATGACGGCAAAGCGCCTGCCGGTCTGCTGCGCACGCAGCGACGCCAGCGTTTGCAGGACCTGGTCCGGCCGCTTGAAGGTCGGCAAGGTGACGACGGCTTCGACGGCATCCGTGTCAAGCCGGGGGGATCGTCCCGCGATCGATACCGAACCGTTCGATGGCAAAGGGATCATCCGTGTCAGCCGCATGGTGGGTCGAGGTTCTGTTAGCACCACGACGATAACGTTTCGTTAATCACCTTTCACGGAGTGGCCCTTCAAGCCGGGGTTTTGGGCCGTCGATGCGCGCGCGTTTAATCAAGGGTTCACCGCGCTTTGCTACCGGCTGCACCACAGGATAGGTGAGATGCATCTGCTGTTCGCCACATCGATCGTGCCCGATGGCGCTCTCGCATCGGGCTACGAGATCGCCAATGCTGCAATCATCGCTGCCTTGCGGCGCGCCGGCGCGCGCGTCACCGTCATCGGTTTCATCTGGCCGGGGAAAGCCGCGGCCGATCCTGAAAACACCATCGTGCTGGGTGCCCTGGAGGTGCGCACCGAAAATGCTTCAGCGCTACAAAAGCTTGCCTGGGTGGGCAAGGCGATGCTTTCGGGCCTCACCTTCGCGTCGGCCAAGGTGCGTGCGGTCTCCGATGCCGAAGTCCTCGCCGCCATCGAGCGCGCCGGCCCCTTCGACGGCTATGTGCTTAATTCCGTGCAGTTCGCCGGCGCCTTCGAAAAGCTCTTCGACGAGCGGCCTTCGATCTTCGTCGCCCACAATGTCGAGCATCTTTCGGCGCGGGAAAATGCCGCTGCGGCCCCGGGCATCTTCCAGCGCCTGTTGTTTCGCCGTGAGGCAAGGCTGCTCGAGAGCGTGGAAGAGCGTCTGTGCCGCCGCGCGCGTTTCGTCTTCACGCTGGCCGAGGAAGACCGTTCGGCACTTGGCGTGGCCTCCGACGACCGCTCGGCGGTGCTGCCGCTGGTGACGGGCGCCAGGCCACCGGCGCGTAACGGCCCGCGCAAGATCGAGTGCGACGCCGCGCTGATCGGCACCTGGACCTGGCAGCCGAACCGCATCGGGCTGAGCTGGTTCCTGGACAAGGTGGTGCCGCATCTGCGCCCGGACTTCCGCATCAGGATCGCCGGCAGCATGCCGTCTGACATCGCCTCGACGCATCCCGGCGTCGCTTTCGTCGGACGCGTGCCGGACGCCCAGGCTTTCATACGCGGCGGCGCCGTCATCCCGCTCATCAGCACCGCCGGCAGCGGCGTGCAGCTGAAGACGATCGAAACGTTCGAGCTCGGCCTGCCCGCCGTCGCCACCAGCCACGCGCTGCGCGGCATCGACCATCGCCCGGTCAATTGCGCCGTCACCGACGATCCGGTTGCCTTTGCCAAGGCGCTGGAGGCCGCGGCGGCCGATATTACGGACGTCGACGGCAGCGCGTTCCACCGCCGGCAGCTCAAGGCGCTCGACGCCGCCATCCGGTTTGGCCTGGAGAAGCTCGGTCCGGTCATGCAGGAGGCGTTTGCATGAACATGCACGCCGCCCGCGCCTCGTTCGGGCCCGACACATTGAAGACGATCTTCGGCATCTCCGTGCTCGCCATTCGCTGGGACGACGCGATCGCCCTGCTGACGCGGCTGATCGCGGAACGACGCTTCACCAAGGTCAGCTTCCTCAACGCCCATAACGCCAATCTCGCCTACACCGATCCGGTGTTCGCCCAGGCGCTCGACGATTTTCTCATCCTGCCGGACGGCATCGGCGTCGATCTCGCAGCGCAGCTTCTCTATGGCGCGCCGTTCCCGGACAATCTCAACGGCACCGACTTCGTACCGGCCTTTCTGCGGTCGGTGACCCGGCCGCTGACCGTGGGGCTGCTCGGCGCGACGCAAGTCAATGCCGAGGCCGCGTCGAAGAAGCTCGCGGCGATCGCCGTCCAGCACAGATTCGTGGTCATCCATGACGGCTACTTCTCCGCTGCGCAGGAGCCGGAAATCATCGAACGCATCGCGGCGCTGCGGCCTGATATGCTGCTGGTCGCCATGGGCGTGCCGCGCCAGGAATTGTGGATCGAACGGCACATCGACGAGCGCCACTGCACGCTGCCGGTCGCGGTCGGCGCGCTGCTGGATTTTCTCAGCGGCGCCGTGCCGCGCGCGCCCTTGTGGATACGGCGCCTCAGGCTGGAGTGGCTGTTTCGGCTGGCGGTCGAGCCGGGACGGCTCTGGCGCCGCTATGTGGTCGGCAACCCTTTGTTCCTGTGGCGGGTCCTCAAACAGAAAGTATTGAACCGGCCCCAAGCCGCCGGAGACGTCCGTTGAACGAGAGGTTCGTTCCAGGCGCGATCGCCGAACCCGGACTGCTTCGGGCAACGGCGACGGCAGCCATGGTGACGGCAAGCTATGCGCCGGATTTCGAGCGTTGCCGCTTGCTCTGCGAAACCCTCGACCGGCACGTCACGGGCGTCGCCCATCACTACATTCTGGTCGAAGGCCGCGACGTCAAATTGTTTCGCCGGTTGGAGAGCGCCAACCGATCCATCATCGACGAACGTGAGCTGCTGCCGCGCTGGCTGCATGTCTTCGACGATCCGCTCAGCCTGTTCCGGCGGCGCGTCTGGCTCAGCCTGAAGACACAGCCGCTGCGCGGCTGGCACGTGCAGCAACTGCGCCGCATCGCCATAGCGGCGCATGCATGCCAGGACGTCCTGGTCTTTTGCGATTCCGACGTAGCCTTCCTGAAGCCTTTCGATTGCGGCGCGTTCTGGCGTGACGGCAAGGCGCGGCTGTTCCGCCGCGACGGCGTGCTTGCGCAGGGCGGTCATGACGAGCATCGCATATGGTCGCGCAATGCCGGTTCCGCGCTCGGCATCGATCCGTCGAGGAATTCGATCCACGATTATATCTCGACGTTGATCGCCTGGCGCCGCGATGCCGTGCTGGCCATGTGCAGCCGGATCGAGGAGGTGCATGGCCGAAACTGGGTAGAGGTCGTCGGCTCGGCGCGCAAATTCTCCGAATGCATGATCTATGGCCGCTATGTCGACGATCTGCTGGACGGCGCGGGCCACTTCCATGGCTCGGAAGAATTCTGCCGCGTCCACTGGACCGGCGAGGCGCTGTCGGACGATGAATTCCGCCGCTTCGTTGCCGCCATGGCGCCCGAACAGGTGGCGATCGGCATGCAGTCCTTCATCGGCACCGATACCGGCCGCATCCGCCGGCTGATCGGGCTCGACCGGTCCTGATCCTGAAAAGCGGTCGGTTCTTGGAAAGACTGCCCGGATGAAGGATCAGATCGCCTTCGCCGGCTTGCGCAGCGCCGAATAGGTCAGCAGCATCGACGCGAGATAGAGCAGCAGGAAGACGACGTTGAGCGACAGCACCAGCTTCGATGTGTCGGCAATGGTTGTCAGCACATAGGTCAGCAGCAGCGCCTTGAGAGCCGCGAGCAGGCCGAGATTGAGCGCCCGCACCAGCGTCTGGCCGCGCGCGAACAGAAGTTCCGCCTGGTATTCGACCAGATTGCGCAGTCCCGGAACGCCGATCGCCAGCGCCACCAGGGGAGCGGCCTCCGAGACGTTCTTGCCGAGCGCCCCGGGGAAGAAATGCAGCACCACGGCAAGCGCCAGCAGCGCCAGCGTCGAGACCGCGAACACGCCGCCTTCGATCCCGCTCTTGACCGCCAGCCGTGACAAGAGCTCCGGGGCACGCATCATGCGCTGCACCAGCATCATGGAGAAGGTGCGGATCGGGATCGCCGTCAGGTCGACCAGCCGCATGATGATGGCATAGATGCCGGCCAGATGCGGCCCGCCGATCGCCAGCACCAGAAGCTTGTCGAATTCCATCTGCAGGTAGAACAGCACCTCGGCGCCGGCGACATAGATCGAATCGGCGAGCCGCCTGAGATAAAGCTCGCCGCGCAGCCGCAGCCGCTGGCGCGGATAGAAGAGGCCGAACGCGACCAGCAGCGAGGCCGCGTTCGCGCCGATATAGAACCAGGACCACACCCAGACGCTGTGTTGCGCCCAGAACATGAACAGCACCGCGCCGGCCGCCCGCAAAGCCGTCGCCAGGATCGCCAGCACGGCGGCACGGCCGAATTTGCCGAGCCCGTTGTTGACGATCAGCGCCACCTCCACCGGCCGCCACAGAAGCGCCTCGGCAAAGACGATTGCCGCGAACACCGGCAGCGGCACGGTGCTGGCGAAGAAGATCAGGTAGACGATGTAGGAGGCCGCGCCGAGCAGCGGCAACGAGACGATGCCGAGCAGCAGGAAGCCTGCGGTGAAGGTGCCGATCAGGTTGGGGCGGATGGTGGCGGTGCGGTAAAGTGCCGAGATGAAGCCGAAGGCCAGAAGCCGCGACAGCATCACTCCGGCGGCCGAGGCGGTGGCGAACATGCCGAACTCGGCGATGGAAAGCGTATTGGCCAAGGCGATGAAGTAGGCGAGTGAAAACACCAGCCGCCCGCCGGCGCCGCTGATCGCCGAAAAATAGTCGCGAACCAGCCCCCGTCTTTCGGCCACGAAGGTGCCGATCCGGGCGAGGGGCCGCCTCTGCGGTATGTCGCTGGCCTCAGTCATAGGTCAAGGGAAAGGCATAGGCGGCAAAGTTTAACGTGCCCTTCTGAATCTTCCTGCATCAGCTGAAATTCCAAGCAGCCGGCATCAAGCAATGCTTTCAGCCTCCTAAAATTAACCTTTTGTTTCCTATGCTTGTTTAGCGTGGCTTAACAAATGGCCGACTGCCGCTGTCTGGCGGCTGAAAGTAAGCTCCGCGACAATGGGCGACAGGGAAAATCGTGAGGACTGGAGGCGCGAGCGATCCTTGCTGGCGCTTGGCCAAGCCGTGCGCGGTGAGGACGAGGCATCGCTGGTCTCGCTAGGGGATCGGGCAAATCCGTCCTGGCGCGAGGATGCCGCCACACGTCATTGCCTGGCGCGTTCGCAGCGCGAAGCGAAGATGAATCCGGCGCCTCCCGCATCCGCCGCAACACAACGCTTGCAGCCGGGCGACGAGCCGGCTCCGGCGTCCGCCGGCGTTTCGCATTCGCACCATGGGGCCGGTCTCGGCGGTTCCGACCCGGCGATGTCTTACGAAGAGACGGTTCCTGAGATCGCCTCAAGCGTCGATTCCCCGCGCAGCACATCCGAACCGCTGAGCGCGAGCGAAGCGGGAACATCTCCTGGCGAGGATGCCGACAGCCAGCAATGGAAGCCCCTGATCGATCCGATGCAGGTGGTTCGCGGCGTCGCCAGGTCCAAAGCGCTGATCATCACCACGACGGTGCTGGGCGCGGCGCTCGGCGTTGCGATTGCCCTGTCGACGCCGAAGAAATACGAATCCACCACCGAGCTGATCGTCGACCCGCGCGATCTGAAGCTTACGGACCGCGATCTCACCCAGGCGGTGGTCATGCCCGACGCGGCGCTCGTCAACGTCGAGAACCAGATCAAGTTGCTGACCTCCGGCACTGTGTTGAACAAGGTTGTCCAGGAGCTCAACCTGGTCGACGACCCCGAGTTCAACGGCCAAGGCAATGGCGGCCTTGGCGTCATGTCGCTGATCCGCTCGATCCTGTTGCGCCAGGACGGACCGGGCGGTGTCGACCAATCCCGCCGCCTTTCCCTCGCTATCGTCAACCTGGCCGAGAGCGTTTCGGTCGAGCGCGGTGGCAAGACGTCCGTGATCACCATCGGCGTCACCACGCAGGACGCCCAGAAATCGGCGCTCATCGCCGAAACGATGACGAAGGTTTTCCTGCAGACTTCGGGTGAAATCCAGTCCGACACTGCCAGCCGGGCCAACAACGAACTGACGGCGAAACTCGACGAGATGCGCAAGGGCGTCGAAGCCGCCGAGCGCAAGGTCGAGGATTTCAGGGCCACCCATGACCTTGTCGACGCGCAGGGCCACCTGATCAGCGACGACCAGATGCTCAAGCTCAACGAGCAGCTTTCCGTAGCCCGCGCCCGCACGCTGGAGCTGAACGCCCGCGCGGCCTCGGCACGTCAGGTCAACGTGAATTCGGTGCTCAGCGGCACCTTGCCGGAAGAGATCAACTCCAACTCCATGAGCGATCTGCGCTCGCAATACGCAACGCTCAAACAGGAGGCTGATCGGGCAGCGGTCCGGCTCGGGCCGCGCCATCCCGAGCGCCAGGCGCTCGAGGCCCAGCTCGCCGGCGCGCGCGAACGCATCGTCGCCGAACTCAGCCGCATCGCATCGTCGCTGCAGGTTGACCTGAAACGCTCGGTCCAGCTCGAACAGGACCTTGCTTCCCGCCTGGCGCAGATGAAGGTGCGCAGCGGCGACGTCAACAGCGACCTTGTCTCGATGCGCGAACTGGAGCGCGAGGCCTCGGCCAAGCGCTCGGTCTATGAGCAATATCTCCTGCGCGCCAAGGAGACCGGCGAGCAGAAGAATATCAACACCGCCAATATGAGCGTCATCTCGCCCGCCTCCATTCCGCTGGAGCCGAACGGGCCGTCGCGCGCCGTGGTGGCGCTTGCCGGCCTGCTGCTGGGCTTTGCCTCCGGCGTCGGTCTCGGCGCCATGCGCGGCGCCTATGAAAGCCTGCGTGAGACCGCCGGGTCACGATCCCGCCGTGACCGCAAGATAGAGGAACGCCGGGTGCCGCTCGATGACCAGGCATTCCGGGCGCCACCTCCGCCGGCCCTGCCGATACCGCAAGCATCGCCGCTATCACCGCCGCCGCCACCAGCTTCAGTGCCCCCGCCTGCCGCGCAGGCCGGGGCCGCTGCCGTCGAGAATCCAGGGCGGATGGGCGCGCTGATGTCCAGGCTGCGCAAGGCTGTTTCCCGCAAGCCCGCCGCCGAGGCGCAGGACGATGCGTTTCCCAGTGCATCTGCGTCGGCCCCTGTCGCCGAAGAGGGCCGGCCGGCGAACATTCCTGCATTTCCCGACTATCCGGCTCCAGATTCCGCCTTTGGACATCGCCCGCCAGCTCCGGACTATCCGCGGCCATCTTTTCAGTCAGCCGCGGACACCGGCTATGCGCGGCCCATGGCACCGCCATCGCGGTCGCCCCTGATGCCGCATCAGGCGATGTATCCGGCCTCGTCCCATCCCTATGCGCAGCCCTTGGTCTATCCGCACATGCAGCCTTGGCAGACGCGGTCGCCGGCAGGCCATCCCCAGGCCACGGCGCCCTATGGCGCGCCGATGCCCTACCCGGCGGCACCCGCTCCGGCTCAGCCGTCGGCCTATCCCTTCGCGCCGCTGGAGCAGCCCGCCGCCGCCGAGAAGGGCGCCGAGCAGGCGTCGATCGAGGAAATTCGCGCCAGCCTGCGCGAATTTCGCGAGGCTGTTCGCGAGCTTACCGAGAGCCGCGCGGGCCGCCGCTATTTCTGAGCCACAAGATAGTCTCCTGTGTCGAACAAAAGCGCGCCGGTTTCGCGTAAACGGCATCGGACGGCGCTTTGACGGGATTGCGTGTCCGAATTTTCGTCAAAATGCCGCGCGGTGTCTTGCCGAAGACGCAGCCCGGCTGGCCGGGCCATGCAGGCTTCGGCACGCTTGAGAAAAGGATCCAAAGCGCCGCATTTTCGGACGCGGCCGGTTTGGCGGAACGTATCGAGGGGTGATTCATATGGCCGAAGTGATTGACGGCAAAAGCGTTGCCGAAGACGTGGTGCGGGCGGTGAAGACCTTGACCGCCGAGCTTGTCGCCAAGGGCAAGGTCCAGCCCGGCCTCGCCGTGGTCATCGTCGGCGAGGATCCGGCGAGCCAGGTCTACGTCGCCTCCAAATCCCGCACCGCAAAGGAATGCGGCTTTCATTCGGTCCAGCACACGCTGCCGGCGGACACCTCCCAGGAGGCGCTGCTCAAGATCATCGCCGACCTCAACGCCGACCCCGGCATCAACGGCATCCTGGTGCAGCTTCCGCTTCCCGCCCACATCGATGCCGGCAAGGTCATCCAGGCGATCGCGCCGCACAAGGATGTCGACGGCTTCCATTTCATCAATGTCGGCAAGCTCGGCACCGGCGAACTCGACACCGCTTTCGTTCCTTGCACGCCCGCCGGCTCGATGCTCCTGATCGAGCGCGTGCGCGGCAAGGATCTGTCGGGCCTCAATGCCGTCGTCGTCGGCCGTTCCAACATCGTCGGCAAGCCGATGGCCAATCTCCTGCTTGCCGCCAATTGCACCGTCACCATCGCGCACAGCCGCACGAAGAATCTGCCGGGGCTGGCCCGCACCGCCGACATTCTCGTCGCCGCCGTTGGCCGGCCGGAGATGATCAGGGGCGATTGGGTGAAGCCCGGCGCAACCGTCATCGACGTCGGCATCAACCGCATCCCGGCCCCGGAGAAGGGGGAGGGCAAATCCCGCCTCGTCGGCGACGTCGCCTATGCCGAAGCGGCCAAGGCCGCCGGCGCCATCACGCCCGTGCCCGGCGGCGTCGGGCCGATGACCATTGCCATGCTGATGGCCAATACGTTAGCCTCCGCCTACCTAGCGGCCGGGTTGAAACGGCCCTCCTTCTGACCACCAGAAAGCAGCAGCTTTGCCGAACCCAACTATTCCCTTGGAACGGCCGGTCATGAATGATCCCGTTCAAGGCGGCCGGCAATTCGCATTCCTGCTGGTCGACAAGTTCTCCATGTTTTCGCTGGCCGCCGCGATCGACACGTTCCGTTCGGCGAACCGGCTGCTCGGCCGCGATTTCTACGGCTGGACGACGGTGTCGGCCGATGGCGATCCGGTGATGGCGTCCAACGGCTTGCCGCTCAAGATCGACTATGCGGTTGCCGACCTGCCGCCGGTCGATATCCTCTTCGTCTCGGTCGGGCTGACCACGGAATTTCCCGGCAAGAGCAAGGTTCTGGCGGCGCTACGCAGCTGGGGCCGGCGCGGCAATGCGCTCGGCGCGCTGTCGGTCGGATCCTATTTGCTGGCCGAGGCCGGCCAGCTCGACGGCTATCGCTGCACCATCCATTGGGAGAACCGCGCCGGCTTCGTCGAGCGCTTTCCCGACATCAACTGCACTGGCAACGTCTTCGAGATCGACCGCAAGCGCTACACCTGCGCCGGCGGCACCACCTCGATCGACCTGATGCTGGAGATCGTGCGCGGCGATTTCGGCTCGAACCTCGCCAATGGCGTCGCCAACCAGTTCCAGCACGAGCGCATCCGCTCGGCCGGCGACCGCCAGCGCGTCGGGCCGGAGCGCGACCTCACCGGCAAGTCGGAGAAGCTCAGGCGCATCGTCGAACTGATGGCCGACCATCTCGACGAGCCGCTCTCGGCGGTGCAGCTCGCCAAATCGGCCGGCCTTTCGGTGCGTCAGGTGGAGCGTTTGTTCCTGCGCCACCTCAACGTCACGCCCGGCCGCTACTACATGCGGCTGCGGCTGGAGCGGGCGCGCGAATTGTTGCGCCAGACCAACATGCCGATCCTCGACGTGGCGATCGCCACCGGCTTCACCTCGCATTCCTATTTTGCCCAGAGCTACCGGCTGCAGTTTGGCCGCCCGCCTTCCGAAGAGCGCCGCACCACCTACTAAGCCGCGGACAAGCCGCGTCCGGGCTTGTGTCCCAAGGTGGGCTCAAATAGCTTCAGCCGGCGGACGGAGCGGCTACTCAGGAGATTTCGATGGCGGGACTTGCACGGAGCGTCGCTGCGGCGTTTCTCCTTTTGTCGATGACCACATTCGGCTTTGCCGCGAACAAGGTCATCATCATCCTCGATGCTTCCGGGTCGATGTGGGCGCAGATCGAAGGCAGGCCCAAGCTCGAAATCGCCCGTGAGTCGCTGAGAAGCGTGCTGCAATCGGTTCCCGCCGACGATGAACTCGGTTTCATGGCCTATGGCCATCGCGAGCAAGGCAGTTGCGAGGATATCCAGCTGATCGTACCGCCGCAGGCCGGCTCGGCGAGCGCGATTTCGGCCGCGGCCGACAGCATGAAATTCCTCGGCAAGACGCCGCTGACATCAGCCGTCAAGCAGGCGGCCGAAGCGCTGAAATACACCGAGGACAAGGCGACCGTCGTTCTCATCACCGACGGGCTCGAGACCTGTGGCGGCGACCCTTGCGCGCTTGGCAAGGAACTCGAATCGTCCGGCGTGGATTTCACAGCCGACGTTGTCGGCTTTGGCCTTACGGCCGACGAAGGCAAGCAGATCGCTTGCCTCGCCGACAACACCGGCGGCAAGTACATCCAGGCGTCCGACGAGAAGGCGCTGCGGGAAGCTTTGGTCGAAACCGTCGCCGCACCGGCGCCGGCACCGGCCCCCGAACCTGCGCCGGCCCCTGCACCGGAGCCCGCAAGGCCTGCTTTCAATTTCCAGCCGACCGTGGTGATGGCCGAAGGCGGCGAGCCGATCACCGACGGCAATGCCTGGGAGATCTACAAAGCCAACCCCGACGGCTCGCGCGGCGAGTCCGTCACCACCGAATACGGCACCTATAACGGCAAACTCGATCCCGGCGACTATATCGTCGTTGCGCGCGACGACGAAGCCAACGTTGAGCAGCTGGTCAAGATCGAGGCCGGCCAGATCTACAAGCCGCTCTTCACCCTGAACGCCGGCACATTGATCATCCACCCACATGCAAGCCAGGGCGCCGAGATCAGCAGCGAAGCCCGCGTCGATTTCGCCTATCCCGGTGGCAGCACCACCCATTACGGCGACACCCAGGCCATCGTGCCGGCGGGCGAACAGAAGGTGACGGTGCAGATCGGTGCCGGCACGATGACGGAAACAATCCAGCTCGCCCCCGGGCAGACCGTTGAAAAGGACCTCGTGGTCGGCGTCGGCCAGGCCGTGCTCAATGCCTACTATACATCGGGCGGCGACAAGGCCGACAATTCGGCCATCGGCTTTGAGATCGTCAAGGCGAAGAAGAAGATCGACGGCAGCCGCGACAGCGTCGACCACTCCTATGGGGCCGACAGCAAGTTCTGGCTGCCGCCCGACGACTATGTGGCGGTGACAACGCTCGATCTCGCCGTCGTCGAGCAGCCTTTCAGCGTCAAGGCCGGCGACAGCCAGGATGTGAAGGTCGTGCTCGATGCGGGCGTGCTCGCAATATCGGCGCCCGGCGCTTATTCAATTGAGGTGCTTTCGTCGAAAAAGGACATCGAGGGCAAGCGCAAATCGCTCGGCTTCAACTACGGCGACAACTGGCAGCAGACGATCCCGGCCGGCGATTATGTGGTTGTCCGGCATATGTCGGATGAGGGTCATGACAAGGAGATGCCGGTAACAGTCAAGGCCGGCGAACGGACCGAGATCGCCGTCGCGGAATGATGGCCGGGGTTCCCGAAGCAAGAAGGGCGGTTCCGAACCGCCCTTTTTCATGAATTCCTTGCAGATGGATCAGGCGGTTCCAAACGCGCTGGCCCCGTGGTCGGCGCGGCCGACCAATTGCCGGAATCCGGCGAAGAGTTCACGGCCAAAACCGAACTCATTGCCGATGAGATCGGCTTCCGCTGTTCGCCTCAGCGCGAATTCCGCCGCCGGTACCAACACTTCAAGCGTGCCGGCGTCCGCATCCAGCCGGATGATGTCGCCGTCGTGGATCCTGGCGATCGGGCCGTCCTCGACCGCTTCCGGCGTGACATGGATCGCCGCCGGCACCTTGCCGGAGGCGCCAGACATGCGCCCGTCCGTGACCAGCGCGACGCGCTGGCCGCGATCCTGCAGGATGCCGAGCACGGTGGTCAGCTTGTGCAGTTCCGGCATGCCGTTGGCCTTCGGTCCCTGAAAGCGGATGACGGCGATGAAGTCGCCGGTTAGCGTGCCGGCCTTGAAGGCCTCGTTCAGCCCTTGCTGGCTGTCGAACACCTTGGCCGGCGCTTCGATGAGGCGCCGTTCCGGCTTCACCGCGGACGTCTTAATGACGGCATGGCCGAGATTGCCGGCCAGCACTTTCAGGCCGCCCGTCGGCTGAAAGGCTTTCTTGAACGGCGCCAGCACCTTCGCGTCTCCACTCGCGCGCGGGGCGGCTTCGCGCACGACGCTGCCCTCGGCACCGAGCTTTGCCTCGACTGCGTAGGGTCGCAGGCCTTCGCCCCATACCGTCTGCACATCTTCATGCAGCACGCCTTCGTCGAGCAGCTCGCGAATGAGAAAGCCGAGCCCGCCCGCAGCGTGGAAATGGTTCACATCCGCAAGCCCGTTGGGATAGACGCGCGCCAGGAGCGGCACCGCTTCCGAGAGGTCGGAAATATCCTGCCAGGTCAGCGCGATCCCAGCGGCTGCGGCCATGGCGATCAGATGGATGGTATGGTTGGTCGAGCCGCCGGTCGCGTGCAGGCCAACCACGCCGTTGACGATCGAACGCTCGTCGATCATCCGCCCGACCGGCGTATAGGCGTTGCCAAGCGCGGTGATCGCCAGGGCCCGCTTCGTCGCCTCGCGGGTCAAGGCATCCCGCAGCGGCGTGCCCGGATTGACGAAGGAAGCGCCTGGCGTGTGCAGGCCCATGATCTCCATCAACATCTGGTTGGAGTTGGCCGTGCCGTAGAAGGTGCATGTCCCCGGTCCATGATAGGACTTGGACTCGGCCTCCAGCAGTTCGGCGCGGCCTGCCTTGCCCTCGGCATAGAGCTGGCGAACCCTGGCCTTTTCATCGTTGGGCAGGCCTGTCGTCATCGGCCCGGCCGGAATGAACACCGCCGGCAGATGGCCGAAGGTCAGTGCCGCGATCACCAGCCCGGGCACGATCTTGTCGCAGACGCCCAGATAAACGGCGGCGTCGAACATATTGTGCGACAGGCCGATCGCGGCAGCCATGGCGATGACATCGCGCGAGAACAGCGAAAGCTCCATGCCCGGCTGCCCCTGGGTGACGCCGTCGCACATCGCCGGCACGCCGCCGGCAACCTGGGCGATGCCGCCGGCCTCCCGCGCCGCTTCCTTGATCAGCGCCGGGAACGTCTCGAAGGGCTGATGCGCCGACAGCATGTCGTTGTAGGAGGTGATGATACCGAGGTTCGGCACCTTGTCGGCGCCCAGCGCCACTTTCTCGGAGGGGCTGCACACGGCAAAGCCATGGGCAAGATTGCCGCAGGACAGCACCGTCCGGTTGGCGGTCTGGTTCGATGCGCTGGCGATGCGGCCGAGATAGGCCTCGCGTCCCGCCTTCGAGCGTTGGCGGATGCGCTCCGTGATGGCTTCGATGTCGCGTCTGGCGGTCATGGTGTCGGTCCTTTCAGGCGAGGGTCCCGGAAACATCCTCCCGCCGTTGCCGGGACCGCAGTAAGTTGAAATCAGGGTGCCCAGAAAACCTCTACGGGCCGGGGCGATGCGTCGAGTACGGCGCGGATAGGCTTTCGCGGCCCGGCACTGGTCGCGCCGTCGAAGGCGGTGCGTTTGTCCTCGCCCTCTATGTGCAGCGCCAGGAGGCCGGCATCGATGATGCGCGCCAGCGACAGGGTCAGCCGCGGCTCGCCGGCGCTTGCCGCATGAACCGGCAGCACGATCCTGTCCGAGGACGGGTCCAGCAATTTCGCAAGACCGTCGGCGTCGGGAAAAAATGAAGCGGTGTGGCCGTCAGGCCCCATGCCGAGCACTGCGACGTCGAGCGGCCAGGGCAGGGACTGGAGCGCCGCATTGTCCGATGCCGCGGCATCCTCGATGCTGACGGCTTCATGATAGAGCGGCACGAACCGTGCCGCCGCAGCCGCGTTCTGCAACAGATTGGCGGCCACCAGTCCGGCATTGGAACGCGGCGAGGACGCCGGCACGAAGCGCTCGTCGATCAGCGTCACCGTCACCTTGTCCCAGGCGATCGGCATTCCCGACAGGGCAGCAAAGAATTTTGCCGGCGTCGTGCCGCCGGAAACGGCCAGTAACGCCGTGCCGCGCGCCGCGATTGCCTTTGCCAGGCGATCGGCGACGCGGCCGGCCAGCGCCGCCGCCAATTCCGCGCGATCGGAAAAGCCATTCCAGTTGTAGCTGGCGCTGTTCAATTGCTCTCGTGCCATGTCCGCCCGTCACGTTCGATCAGCGCTATCGAGGCCGAAGGTCCCCAGGTGCCCGCCGTATAGCCCTGCGCCTCCTGCCTGGCGCTTTCCCAGGCGTTCTGGATCGGGTCGATCCACCTCCACGCGGCCTCGACCTCGTCGCGGCGCATGAACAGCGTCTGGTTGCCGCGCACGACATCCATGATCAGCCGTTCATAAGCGTCCGGCGCGCGGCCGTCGAAGGACTGCGCGAAGCTCATGTCGAGCGAAATCTGCCGCAGCCGCATGCCGCCCGGACCCGGGTCCTTGATCATAATGAATTGCTTGACGCCTTCGTCGGGCTGCAGCCGGATGACCAGCTGGTTGGCGAAGATCGGCCCGGCGCTGTCGCCGCCGAAGATCGAATGCGGGATCGGCTTGAACTCGATGACGATCTCCGAGACCCGGGTCGCCAGCCGCTTGCCGGTCCTGAGGTAGAACGGAACGCCTGCCCAGCGCCAGTTGCCGATCTCGGCCTTGATCGCGACGAAGGTTTCGGTGTTGCTGTCCTTGCCGAGTTCCTCGACATAGCCTTTCACCGGCCCGCCTGCGGAGGCGCCGGCGCGGTATTGTCCACGCACCGTGTGCTTCGGCGCCTCGTTGCCGTTGATGCGCTTGAGCGCGCGCAGCACCTTCAGCTTCTCGTCACGCACGGCATCCGCGTCCATGGAGGAGGGCGCTTCCATGGCGACCAGGCAGAGCAGTTGCAGCATATGGTTCTGAACCATGTCGCGCAGCGCGCCGGCCTTGTCGTAATAGGTGACACGGTCTTCCAGGCCGACGGTCTCGGCGACGGTGATCTGCACGTGATCGATATGGGCGGAGTTCCACAACGGCTCGTAGAGCGCATTGGCAAAACGCAGCGCCATCAGGTTCTGCACCGTCTCCTTGCCGAGATAGTGGTCGATGCGGAAGATCTGGCTTTCATGGAAGTCGTCGCCGACCAGATCGTTGAGCGTTTGCGCCGAAGCGAGATCGCGGCCGATCGGCTTCTCCAGCACGATGCGCGAGTTCGGCGTGATCAGATCGTGTTCTTTCAGCTTGTGCGAGATGTCGCCGAACAGCGCCGGCGCCACCGCCAGATAGAAGGCGCGGATGCAGTCGCTGTCGCCGATAGCCTTCTTCAGCCTGTCGAACCCCGCGCCGCTCGTCGCATCGGCCGGGACATAGGAAAGCCGCGCCAGGAAGGTCTTCAGCTCCTTGGGGTCGATATCGGCCGCCTTGACGTGGTCGGAAATGGCCTGCTTGGCGAAAGCCCGAAATTCGTCATCGCTCATCTTCGAACGCGACGTGCCGATGATACGGGTTGGCTCGGAAAATTGATGGTCGCGCTGGCGATAGTAGAGCGACGGCAGAAGCTTGCGTTCCGACAGGTCGCCGGTGCCACCGAAAATGATGAAGTCGAAAGGGTCGACGGGGATGATCTGGCTGGTCATGGTCTATCCGCTTTGACGCCGGTCGCGAGTACGCGGCTGATATATTCTAATCGATTTAAATATTCCAGTGCCATGGTGTCACATCGAGGACCGATCGCTACATATTTGCGTCGGTCCAGATGTGTGCTTGACACTGGCACCAGGCGGAGGCTTGTCGGCAAGCGACAACTCCGCCAAGCCTTCGCAGTTGCAGCATAGGACGTGAATGTGACGAAAGCTAAGGGAGAATCAGCGCTCTGCTTGTTGCGGCACAGGCCATGCCGCCGGCAGCCCGCGGTAAAAGCCACGCGATGAACCGAGGGAGCGGAAAAACATGCGTCTGAAGGACAAGGTCGCCATCGTCACCGGGGCCGCTTCGGGTTTCGGCGAGGGCATTGCCCGGCGCTTTGCCGAGGAGGGCGCCAGGATCGTCGTGGCCGACCTCAATGCCAGGGGTGCCGAACGCGTGGCCGGCGAGATCGGCGAGGCGGCGATCTGGACCCAGACCGACGTTTCGCAGCGCTCCGAATTCGACGACATGGTCCATGCCGCCAAAAGCGCCTTCGGCCGCATCGACATCATGGTCAACAATGCCGGGTTCACCCATCGCAATGGCGACATGCTCGCAGTCGACGAGGCGACGTTCGACCTGATCACATCGGTCAACATGAAGGCGGTCTATCATGCCGCCCTTGCAGTCGTGCCGATCATGGAGCGGCAAGGCGGCGGCTTGATCCTGACCACGGCGTCGACCGCTGGCCTGCGGCCTCGGCCCGGCCTCACCTGGTACAATGCCTCGAAGGGCTGGGCGATCACCGCCACCAAATCGATGGCGGTGGAACTCGCGCCCAAGAACATCCGCGTCAACTGCCTGTGTCCGGTGGCCGGCGAGACCGGCATGCTGGAAAAATTCATGGGCGCCGACACACCCGAAATCCGCGAGAAATTCCGCGCCTCGATCCCCCTCGGGCGGCTTTCGACCCCACTCGACATCGCCAATGCGGCACTGTGGCTGGCATCCGACGAGGCCGCCTTCATCACCGGCGTGGCGCTGGAGGTCGACGGCGGGCGCTGCATCTGACGCACACCGTCATCGCTGCCCCCAACCTCGGCCCGGCCGTGCTTGCCTTGATCGGGGCGCTGGTGCGTCAGGCACCGGTCTTGATGTAGGTTTTGTAGACCCAGCCTGTCTTGCCGTTGTAGACGATCTGGCACCAACGCTTGCAGCTCATCACTTGCACCGAGGTCTTGGCGGGCACCGTGACGATGGCGGCCGCATTCTTCTTCGGGCCGCTACGCATGGTCACGGCCCTGAGGATGCGACCGGTGCCGGCGGCCGCTTTGCGCGGCTTGGCATTGCTGTCGTCATCCTGCGCCGCAGATTGCTGCGACGGTACTTGTGGTTGCACGGCAGGAATGGCGGCGGTCTGCGCGCCATCGGGACTGCTGCCCGCCGGCGGGGCCGGTGCGGCGACTTTGGCGAGCTCGGCGGCGGCGTCGGTGTCGGCAGCGGGTTGCGCGAATGCCGCGGCCGCCGCCGGCTTGTCAGGCGTCTGCCCGGCCTTGCTCGCCGACTGGCCGGAAGCGGCAGGCTCGGGAGCCGGTGCGGTCTTCGACCGGGAAGCGGTCCAGCGCGGGTCGTTCGCCGCGAGCGCCGGAATGGCGGCTTCCGAGACAGCCACCGTCGGCGAGACCTGGTCGGACTTTCGCGCCGCTTGCGGCATCGCCGCCGCGGCCACCGTGATCCCCGCCGGCGCGATCTTCGTCGTCTTCACCGGAACGGCCGGAATGGCTTGCTCTGGATTGGCAACCGCTTGCCGCTCGTTCGCCGGCAACGCCAGCCAAAGGGCCACCGCGGCCACGCCGAGCAGCGCGGCCGTGCCGACCGCGGCAATCACCAGATGCGAGTTCGAACGGACTTCCTGCCAGAATGACGGGCGCATGTCGTAGCCGAACTGCATGGCAAAGCGCCGACGTTCCGGAGCACCGAAACTGAAGGGCTCTCTCACTCTTGCCACCTCCATAAGGGGCGATGTTCTTCGATCAAACACCGCAACGCGTGCGTCGATCACACCGGTCCCAAATCAAACAGCGGGCGGGCCCGCAGAAAATCCCCGTCTATATTCGCCCAGAGAATGCACTTTTTGCCCGCGATTGTGGCATCAGTGCGCCATTGCTGAAGATTCTGCAACGCTTGGATGTCGCAGCCCCCATGATATTACTCAACAATTGTTAAATCCTGTCGCGCAACGCGAACCAGTTGAGCGCCAGGAAAAGCAGCGGCGCGCGCAAGCGCCGGCCACCGGGAAACGGCGGGATCTTCAGATCCTCGATCAGCTTCAGCCGGTCGCGGTTGCCGGCTACCGTTTCGGCATAGAGCTTGCCGAAGAAGTTCGACAGCATGACGCCGTGGCCGGAATAGCCGCCGGCCGAGATCACATTCGGCATCACTTCTTGCACGAACGGCTTTCTCGGCACCGTGATGCCGACATAGCCGCCCCAGCCATGCGTGATTTCGACGTCCCTCAGTGCAGGATAGAGTTCCGCGATCTGGCGGCGGATATGGATATGGATATCCTTGGGGTCGTTGACGCCATAGACCTCGCGTCCGCCGAACAGCAGCCGGCCGTCCCTCGACTTGCGGAAGTAGCGCACGACGAAGCGGGAATCATCGACCGACTCGCCGCCCGGCAGCACGTTTGTGCCAGCTCCAAGCGGCACGGTCGCGCCGATGAACGAGCCGATCGGCATGATGTGCGCGGCACTCACCGGTTCGAGCGTGCCGCCATAGGCATTGACCGCGATCAGGCATTTCTGCGCTGTGATCGTCCCCCTGGCTGTCGAAACCTTCACCGTGCCGCCGCTCGAAACAATCCCGGTCGACGGCGTCGCTTCGAACAATCGTGCGCCGGCCTGTGCCGCCACCCGCGCCGTGCCGATCACCAGTTTCATCGGATGGATATGGCCCGTGCCGGTGTCGCGCGTACCGCCGAAATAGGCTGTCGAGCCCAGCCGCTGCGCCGTTTCGATCTTGTCCATGAAGGAGATGTGCGGATAGGAGAAGCGGCTCGCCATGATCTCGGCATGCGTCTTGTAGTCGTCGACATAGCGCGGCTTGTGCGCGACCGAGAGCTGCCCCGGCATGTAGTCGATATCGATCTGGTTGGTGGCGGCGAATTCGAGCAGATGCGCCTTCGCTTCCTCGGCGAGATCGAACAGTGCCTTGGCGCGGGAAAACCCGTATTCGGCCTCCAGCTCCTCGGCCCAGGCGCGCTGCCCGGTGCCAAGCTGGCCGCCATTGCGCCCGGAAGCGCCGTCTCCGAAGCGATACGCCTCGATCAAAACGACATTGGTGCCAGCCTTGGCCAGATACACCGCCGCCGACAAGCCGGTGAAACCGCCCCCGACAATAACGACGTCGCAGCTCCGGTCGCCGTCCAGCGCCGGATATTCGGGTCGCGGGCCGGCCGTGTCCTCGTACCAGGAACGGCCGGGGGAGATCGGGGATTGGTAGGGCATGATGCGACGAAGACCCGGGTGTTTTTTTGAGAGAGTAGTAAGTAGCAAGTAGTGAGTAGTGAGTAGTGAGTAGTTAGTAGTTAGTAGTTAGTAGTTAGTAGTTAGTAGTTAGTAGTGAGTAGTGAATAGTCTATGGTGTGGAGGTGAGTTGAGAAACTACCCACTACCCACTACCCACTACTCACTACTCACTACTCACTACTTGCGAGCCATCCAGCCATCACACATTCAGCAACAAATACTCCCTCTCCCAAGGACTGATCACTTCCATGAACGTCTCGAATTCCGCCCGCTTGATCGCCGCGTAGGTCGCGGCGAAGGACTTGCCCAGCAGCGCGCCGAGTTCCTCGTCGCCCTCGAACAGGTCGACGGCTTCGAGCAGGCTGCGCGGCAGGTCGATCTCGTCGGCATTGGCGGTGGTCAGCACCGGAGGTTCGGCCTTGATCTTGTTGGTTACGCCGATCAGCCCGCAAGCGAGCGAAGCGGCCAGTGCCAGGTAGGGGTTGGCGTCGGAGGAGGGGATGCGGTTTTCGACGCGGCGCGCCGCCGGATCCGAGCGCGGCACGCGGAATGCCGTCGTGCGGTTGTCGTAGCCCCATTTGTTGTTGACCGGAGCTGAAGCCGCCTGTGTCAGCCGGCGGTAGGAATTGACATAGGGCGCAAACATGACCAGCGCGTTCGGCACATGCTTCTGCATGCCGCCGATGAAATGGAAAAAGTCCTCGGTTTCCGAGCCGTCCTCGGCCGAGAAGATGTTCTTGCCCGTCTTCTTGTCGATGACCGACTGATGGATGTGCATGGCTGAACCCGGCTGACCCTGAATCGGCTTGGCCATGAAGGTGGCGTAGATTTCGTGCTTCAGCGCCGCCTCGCGAATGGTGCGCTTGAACATGAACACCTGGTCGGCGAGCTCGACGGGATCGCCATGGCGCAAATTGATCTCGAGCTGGCCGGCGCCCTCCTCATGGATGAGCGTGTCGATCTCCAGGCCCTGGCTTTCGGAGAAATGATAGATGTCGTCGATCAGTTCGTCGAACTCGTTGACGCCGGCGATCGAATAGCCGGCGCCGCCGCCGATCGCCCGCCCCGAACGGCCGACGGGCGGTGTCAGCGGGTAGTCCGGATCCGGGTTCTTGCGCACCAGATAGAATTCGATCTCGGGCGCCACCACCGGTTTCAGCCCGCGCCTGTCATAGGCGGCCAGAACACGCTTCAAGACGTTGCGCGGCGTGAATTCCACCGAGCGGCCGTCCTGGTGGACGAGGTCGCAGATGACGGCCGCCGTCGGGTCTTCCTCCCAGGGCACCACCGTCAGCGTCGACAGGTCCGGCATGAGCTTGAGGTCGCCGTCGTCCTCCGGGTAATGGAAGCCGTTGCCGTCCTCGGGATAGCCGCCTGAAATGGTGGTCATGAACACGGCTGAAGGCAGAGCCAGCGAGGTGTTGGAGGTGAATTTCTTCGACGGCATCATCTTGCCGCGGGCGACGCCGGCCTGGTCAGGCGTAATGCATTCGATGTCTTCGATGCCGCGCCAGTCCAGCCATTCGCTGACTTCCTTCCAGTTCTTGACGCCACGCAGGTTTTTCACGAAGGCAGGCGTGCGGGCGCGCCCTCCGCGACTCGACGGACGGACTTCCTTTTTTGCAGGCGGCATCATTCACCAGATTGGGTTGCGGATTTAGGAGTATAGTCGTCCCCGGCGACGGAAGGGAAGGGGAGCGGTCGGCATTGGCCGTTGCGGTTGAAAATCGCGGCCGTGAGCTTAGGTTCAGCCTCGTTTACACATGAGAACGCCTCGATGCAGAAGACCGGCGAACTGACCACCATAGGCTTCGATGCCGACGATACGCTGTGGCAGAACGAACAGTTCTTCCGCATGACCGAGAAGCGGCTTGCCGCCATGCTTGCCGATCATGGCGAGGAGGAACATATCTCGGCACGGCTGCTGGAGGCGGAGAGACGCAACCTTGCCGTCTACGGTTTCGGCATCAAGGGATTCACGCTGTCGATGATCGAGACGGCGATCGAGGTCACGCAAGCTCGCGTCCCGGCCTCGGTCATATCGGAGATCCTCGGCGCCGGCCGCGAGATGTTGAGCCACCCGATCGAGGTCTTGCCGCATGCGCGCGAGACCGTGGAACGGCTCGCCGGCGCCTATCGCCTCGTGCTGATCACCAAGGGTGATTTGTTCGATCAGGAACGCAAGCTGGCCGGGTCCGGCCTCGGCGATCTGTTCGACGCGATCGAGATCGTCAGCGACAAGAACGCGGCTACCTATGCGCGCGTTTTCAGTCGCCATGGCGACGGCCCGGCCAGGAGCATGATGGTCGGAAATTCGCTGAAGTCCGATGTGGTGCCGGCCATCGAGGCCGGCAGCTGGGGCGTTCATGTCCCGCACGAATTGACCTGGGTGCTTGAACATGTCGAAGCGCCCATTGCCGAAGCGCGCTTCCGGCAGATCTCCGATCTCGGACGACTGCCCGAACTGATCGAAAGCCTCGCCAGATAGACTTGCTTGCCGCCTTCAGCGGTTAACCAGCCGATCAATCACCGGCTGCAATCGCTCGGGCGTAATCGGCTTGGCCACTACCGCGTCGACGACGTTTGAAAGGTCAAGGCTCTCCGGCGTGCCGTTCTTGGTCGAAAGCAGGACCACGGCAGGGAGCGATTTACCCGAAGCCCGCCGCAACATCTCGATGCCGGGCATCAGAGTGTCGCAGTCCCTGTTATCGGCGCCGCCGTCCAGGACAATCACGGCCAGGGCCAGCAAGCGCAAGGTCTTCGCCGCCATGTCGGGTGATTCCGAGATCGGCTTGAGCCCGGACCGCTCGACGATCTTGGAAATCACCACCCGATTGATCGGGGACTTGCCGACAACGAGCACCTGCGAGGTCTGACGGATCGTCTCCGTGGCTGAATCCCGGGTCACCAGATTAGGATGTTTCGCGCTTTCGTCGTCACGCTTCACTGGGCACCCAAGTCAGCCAAAAAACTCGTCCCATTTCAATGCAGAGTTGAAATCAGGCGACAATTGGCGTGAGATCGCGCTCCCTGTCAAGCCGAAATAAAAAGTTGGGGGAAAGCAATCCCGCAGCAGTCAATTCAAGCAACAGTACTGTACTGCTCTGTCCATTCCTTGGTTGCATGAAAATAAAATTCACCTGCGCATACGCGGCGCAGGTGAGAGGCGGCCCTGCGCGATCTTCGATCAGCCATGGCTTTGCTGCGTGACGATGACCGGGATCAGCAGGTCCCCCCAATTGCCGTCGCCGCCATGGTGTCGTGCCGAGCGCACCAGCTCGACCGAGACGCCGGCTTCCACCGCCTTCATCACCGACTGGTTGAGCCGGTGCAGATCGTTGGCCAGCATGCGGATCGTCGCTTGCTGGTCGATGCTCATCGTGGTCGACTGCTCTTCGGCCCGTTCCTTGACGCGGCTTATCGATGCCATTGGTCTTCTCCTTGCTGTATGCCCTTGGGGGTTTGCCGAGATCCCTGGTCTGCTATTCAGCAGCCGGTTTGAACTGGGCGTGCTCGGTCGATTCATGCATGGCCGTGGTCGATGACCGTCCGCCGGTGATCGCCATCGACACGGCATCGAAATACCCGGTGCCGACCTCGCGCTGGTGCTTGGTCGCGGTGTAGCCGTTGGCCTCCGCCGCGAACTCGGCTTCCTGCAACTCCGAATAGGCTGCCATCTGCCGCTCCTTGTAGCCGCGGGCGAGCTCGAACATGCCGTAATTGAGCTGGTGGAAACCGGCCAGCGTGATGAACTGGAACTTGTAGCCCATGGCGCCGAGCTCTTTCTGGAACCTGGCGATCGTGGCGTCGTCGAGGTTCTTCTTCCAGTTGAACGAAGGCGAGCAATTATAGGCCAGCAGCTTGCCGGGGTGATGCCTGTGCACGCCCTCGGCGAATCTCCTCGCCTGTGACAGGTCGGGCTTCGAGGTTTCGCACCAGATCAGGTCGGCGTGGGGAGCGTAGGCGACGGCGCGCGCGATGCAGGGCTCGATACCGTTCCTCACCTGGTAGAAGCCCTCCACCGTCCGGCCGGCGTCGTAGTCGACGAAAGGCTGGTCGCGCTCGTCGATGTCGGAGGTGAGCAGCTTTGCCGCTTCGGCGTCCGTGCGCGCCACGACCAGGGTGGGCGTGCCCATCACGTCGGCTGCCAGGCGTGCGGCGTTAAGATTGCGGATGTGAGCCGCGGTCGGGATCAGCACCTTGCCGCCGAGATGGCCGCACTTCTTTTCCGATGCCAATTGATCCTCGTAATGGACGCCAGCGGCACCTGCCTCGATGAACGCCTTCATGATCTCGAAAGCGTTGAGCGGCCCACCGAAACCGGCTTCGGCATCGGCGACAACAGGTGCGAACCAGGTATCGACCGAAAGCCCCTTGCCTTCGGAGGTCTCGATCTGGTCGGCGCGCTGCAAGGTGCGGTTGATGCGCTTGACGAGTTCGGGCGCCGCATTGGCCGGGTAGAGCGACTGGTCCGGATACATGGCCGAGGCGGTGTTGGCGTCGGCGGCGACCTGCCAGCCAGACAGGTAGATCGCTTTCAGCCCGGCGCGCACCTGCTGCATCGCCTGGTTGCCGGACATGGCGCCGAGCGCGTTGACGAAGTCCTCCTCGTGGATGAGCTTCCACAGCCGGTTGGCGCCCATTTCCGCCAGACTCTGGCGGATCTGCACCGAGCCGCGCAGTCGCGTCACATCCTCCGGCGAATAGGGACGTTCGATGCCGTCGAAGCGGCCCTCAGGGGCCGAGGGGACGAGGTTGTAAAAATCAGTCATGCTCTACTCCGGAGGATTGTTTCTCTGTGGCTCGGCGGCATTCCTCGCCGCGTTCGGATGTGACTGAATTTACAGTGCGGGGCGAAAAGAGCCATGGAAATCGAAAAATCAGGCCCGGAATAAGGGAAAATCTGTATTGTGTTTGACAGATGGCCGAGGTAAATTTGTAATTATCGTAAAAGCCGGCCTGGAGCGTAGCGGCGACTGCAATGTAAATTCCTGTCAAGGAGTTCCATGGCCGACCAGAAGATATTTGCCGGGCCGCGTATCCGCCGTATCCGAAACGCCAAGGGCCTGACCCAGACGGCGATGGCCGAAGGCCTCGGCATCTCGCCATCCTATCTCAACCTGATCGAGCGCAACCAGCGGCCGCTGACGGTGCAGTTGATCCTGAAGCTGGCGTCCGTCTACAAGGTCGATCCGCATGAGCTGCAGGGCGAAGCGGGCGGCTCTGTCGCTGCCTTGAGGGAAGTGTTTGCCGATCCGCTGCTGGCTGGCGAACTGCCGGGAGACCAGGAATTGATCGAGCTTGCCGAAGCCGCGCCCAATGCCTCCGCGGCCGTGATAAAACTGTTCCGTGCCTATCGCGAGCAGGCCGAGCGCCTCTCCGATCTCAACGAGCTTCTTGCGCGCGAGGGGCGGGCGACGGCGCTTTCCAGCGCCCGCCTGCCGATCGACGAGGTGCATGAGACTTTCGAGCGTCGGCCGAACCATTTTGCGCATATCGAGGAAGAGGCGGAAGCGTTCACTTCGGTGCTCGATCCCGGCGACGATTTGTCTGCTGCACTGAAGGCCTGGCTGAAGCGCGAATATGGCATCGTCGTCAAGGTGCTGCCGGTCGCCACCATGCCGAACTGGCGCCGCCGTTACGATCGCCATTCGCAGCGCCTGTTCCTGTCCGAGCGCCTGTCGCCGTTCGACCAGTTGCGCGAAATGGCGATGGAGGCATGCCTGATCCGCATGACCGTCGCGATAGCCGGCGAGATCCAGGCGCTGAAACTGTCCACAGACGAGGCCCGCCGCCTCGCCCGGTTCGAACTCGGGCGCTACGCGGCGCATGCGCTGATGATGCCTTACCAGACTTTCCACGCGGCGGCCGTTCGTGCCCGCTACGATATCGACGTGCTGCGCTCGCGCTTCGGCGTTTCCTTCGAGCAGGCGGCCAACCGGCTGACCACGCTCCAGCGGCAAGGCGCGTCGGCCGTGCCGTTCTTCATGCTGGAGATCGACAATGCCGGCAATCGCTTCCGCAAAGCCGGCAGCCTGGGCTTTCCGCAAAGCCGCTTCGGTGGCGGCTGTCCCAAGCTTCCCGTGCACGTCGCCTTCAGCCAGCCCGGCCAGATTTTCGTGGAAGCGGTGGAAATGCCCGACGGCGCCGAGTTCCTCTGCATCGCCCGCACGCTGGAAGGACCCCAAGGCGCGTTCTCCGAGCGGCCGCGCCGCACCGCGCTGCTGCTGGGGTGCGACATCGGCTTTCGCGACGACATCGTCTACGGTGCGGCACTTCCCGGCCCGGCGGCCGGAAAAGCGGGCGCGGTAGCGGCGACGCCGGTCGGGCCCGCCTGCCGGCTTTGCGAGCGCGTCGGCTGCCTGACGCGCGCCGAGCCGCCCGTGACGCGCCCGCTTGGCCTCGACGAGATGGTGACGGGCCTGAGCGCCTTCGATTTCCAATGACGCTTCCCATGGCGGACTTGCCACAATCGCCGGCGGTCTCTGGATCACGCCGGGCCCGCGCCTTTGCGTTACGCGAATAAGGTACGTTTTTGTCGTCCCTTGCGCATTGTGCCGTTCTCAAAACCTCGACAGTCGTACCCATGACCGACACCGCATCATCGCCGATCGCTCGTTCATCGACCGTCCCGCAGCGGGAGGAGCGCATCGGCTTCCTGCTCGTGTTCCTGTCGGCATTGATGTGGAGTTTCGGTGGCACGATTGCCCGCTTCATCACCGCCGGCGACAGCTGGACGGTGGTGTTCTGGCGTTCCGTATGGGCGGCGGCCTTCCTTCTCTGCTTCATGGTCTGGCGTGACGGCTGGCGCGGCATGCTGAGGTCGTTTCGCGGCATGGGCTTGCCCGGCCTTGCCGTGGGCTTCTGCTTCGCCACCGCGTCGACCTCTTTCGTCGTGGCGCTTGCCTACACCACCGTCGCCAACATCCTGTTGATGCAGGCCGGCGTGCCGCTGCTTGCGGCGCTGTTTGCCTGGGCGCTCTTTCGCGAAAGAGTGGCGGTCGCGACCTGGCTGGCGATTGCCGCCGTCATCGCCGGTGTCGCCATCATGGTGTCGGAATCGCTCGATGGCGCCGTTTCGCCCATAGGCGACGGGCTGGCGCTGCTGATCGCCGTCATGTTCTCGATCGCCACCGTCATCACACGGCGCTTCTCCAGCGTGCGCATGACGCCGGCGACCTGCCTCGGCACGATCCTGGCGGCGGGCTTTGCCGCCTCGCAGGCTTCGGCCTTCGCCGTATCGGGCAGCGATATGGGTTTTCTCTTCGTATTCGGCGTGGTCAATCTCGGCCTCGGCCTCGCCTTCTTCGCCACCGGCGCGCGGCTGATCCCGGCCGCCGTCGCCGCGCTGCTGGGCACCTTTGAACCGATCCTCGGGCCGATATGGGTGTGGCTGATCCATTCCGAGGTGCCGTCGGGCCGCACCATCGTCGGCGGCGCCGTGGTGGTCACGGCGCTGCTCGTCCATATCGGACTGGAGTTCAAGCGACAGACGCGGCCGGTACGGGCAGGGGTCACCGGCGTGCCGTCGCCGAATTGATGCGGCGCCCTAGCTTTGCCATTGACAAGTTCGCTGCCGCGCGGGCAGGCTGGGACCACGGCAACAACAAGACAGGCTTATCTTGCCAAGTCTCCCCGGCGACCCGATCGAGACCGGATCACATTCCAGTATTTCTGTTTGCGCGGCGGCGAAAGCTTCTGACGATGCGGCGACTCCTTCCAGCCCAGGACAGTGGCGCGCGAGCATCGCTTGCGACAGCCGGCGGCGCGGCGATTGGCGCTTGTCGCCTCCTGGAAAGCTCAATAGTCTGAAGCAAATGCCCGGCCGCGCGGATACCGCGACGCGCCGGCGATGGAACACTCACCAAAGGAGAATAGCATGATCCGCAAAGCGCTCTGGCTTTCGGCGACTTCGGCATTTCTGGCTCTCTTTACGCTCGGCGGCCACGCCGAGGACCGCGTCGTCAATGTCTTCAACTGGTCGGACTATATCGACCCCGCCGTCATCGATGATTTCACCAAGCAGACCGGCATCAAGGTGGTCTACGACACGTTCGATTCCAATGAGATCCTGGAAACCAAATTGCTTGCCGGCGGCAGCGGCTATGACGTCGTCGTGCCGAGCGGCAATTTCCTTGCCCGCCAGATCCAGGCCGGCGTGTTCCAGAAGCTCGACAAGTCGAAACTGCCGAACCTCTCCAACATGTGGGACACGGTTTCGGAACGGACCGCGAAATACGATCCCGGCAATGAATACTCGATCAATTACATGTGGGGCACGGTCGGCCTCGGCTACAACGTCAAAAAAGTGCAGGCAGCGCTCGGCACCGACAAGATCGACAGCTGGGACGTGTTCTTCAATCCGGAAAAGCTGGCCAAGCTGAAGGATTGCGGCGTCTATGTCCTGGATTCGCCGACCGACATCTTCCCGACCGCCTTCAAATATCTCGGCATCGATCCTGAGAGCACGTCGCCGGACGATTTTGCCAAGGCCGAGGAATTGATGATGAAGATCAGGCCCTACATCAGGAAGTTCCATTCCTCCGAATACATCAACGCGCTGGCCAATGGCGACATCTGCCTGGCGGTTGGCTGGTCGGGCGACGTGTTCCAGGCGCGCAACCGCGCCGAGGAGGCCAAGCAGGGCGTCGAGATCGGCTACGCCGTGCCGAAGGAAGGCGCCGAAATGTGGTTCGACCAGATGGCAATCCCTGCCGATGCGCCGCATGTCGCCGAGGCGCATGAGTTCCTGAACTATATGATGAAGCCGGAGGTGATCGCCAAATCGTCGAACGCCGTCCTCTATGCCAACGGCAACAAGGCTTCCCAGCAATTTGTCGACAAGGCGCTTCTGGACGATCCCGCTGTCTACCCGGACGCCGCGACCTTGCAGAAGCTCTTTACGATCTCGCCCTACGATCCCAAGACCCAGCGCGTCATCACGCGCACCTGGACCAAAATCGTCACCGGTCAGTAGTCAGTCCAAGGAGGCCCGGCAGTCACCCTGCCGGGTCTCCTTCTTTTCGATGGGGCAAAGCAGCAGGACGGAGTGGGCACATGAAATCGCTTGGCAGCATCCGCAGGGATTTCGCGCCTTGGAACGATCCGAACGCCAAGCCATACATCCAGTTCGATAATGTCTCCAAGAAGTTCGGCGACTTCACCGCCGTCAACAACCTCTCGCTGACCATATTCGAGCGCGAGTTCTTCGCCCTGCTCGGCGCCTCCGGTTGCGGAAAATCGACGCTGCTCAGGATGCTCGCCGGCTTCGAGGAGCCGACATCAGGCCGCATCCTGCTCGACGGCCAGGATCTGCGCGGCATCCCGCCTTATCGCCGGCCGGTCAACATGATGTTCCAGTCCTATGCCCTGTTCCCGCATATGACGGTGGAGAACAACATCGCCTTCGGCCTCAAGCAGGAAGGCATGGCCAAGCCAGACGTCGAAAAGCGCGTCGCCGAGATGCTCAAGCTGGTCAAGCTCGAGCAATTCGCCAAGCGCAAGCCGCACCAGCTCTCCGGCGGCCAGCGCCAGCGTGTCGCGCTCGCCCGCTCGGTCGCCAAGCGGCCGAAGGTGCTGCTGCTCGACGAACCGCTCGGCGCGCTAGACAAGAAGCTGCGCGAGGAGACGCAGTTCGAACTGATGGATCTTCAGCAGGAACTCGGCCTCACCTTCGTCGTCGTCACCCACGACCAGGAAGAGGCCATGACCATGGCCGACCGCATCGCCATCATGGACAAGGGCGAGGTTATGCAGGTCGCGACTCCGGCGGAAGTCTACGAGGCCCCGGCGTCGCGCTTCGTCGCGCATTTCGTCGGCAACGTGAACATGTTCGAGGGCAAGGTTGCCGAACGGACGGACAAGACGGCGCGCATCACGGGAGCGACCGGCGCCCAGATCCTCGTCGAGAATGCCGGCAACGCCGCCGCCGCGGGCGCCGATATCGTCTTCGCGATCAGGCCGGAGAAGATCAAGGTGTCGTCCAAGAAGCCGGCCGACGGCGTCAATGCGCTGGAGGGCGAGGTCTACGACATCGCCTATCTCGGCGACATGACCGTCTACCACGTCCGGCTGGACGACGGGCAGCTCGTGCGGGCAAGCGCCTTGAACGCGGCGCGCATCACCGAGGACCCGCTGACCTGGAACGACCGCGCCTGGGTCTCTTTTCGGCCGGATGCCGGCGTCGTGCTGACGCGGTAGGGGGCTGACATGTCCGACATCGCCGCCACCGACGCCCCCCTACCGGCCGCGGCCAAACCGTTGCTGGCGCGGCTGGGCGCCGGCTTCGTCAACCGTCTCGTCATCTTCATTCCCTATCTCTGGCTGCTGTTCTTCTTCCTCGTCCCCTTCATCATCGTCTTCAAGATCTCGTTGTCGCAGACGGCGATCGCCATGCCGCCCTATACGCCGGTGCTTGATTTCAGCGATGGCGTCTCCGGCTTCTTCGCGGGCTTTCGCGATCTCAACTTCGATAACTATGCCTGGCTGACGCAGGACGCGCTCTATTTCAACGCCTATGTCACCAGCCTGATCATCGCGGCGATCTCGACCGTGCTGACGCTGGTCGTCGGCTATCCCATAGCCTACGGCATGGCCCGCGCGCCGGCGACGATCCGCCCGACCTTGCTGATGCTGGTCATCCTGCCGTTCTGGACCTCGTTCCTGATCCGGGTCTATGCCTGGATCGGCATCCTGAAGCCCGAGGGGCTGCTTAATCAGTTGCTCCTGTCGCTGCACCTGATCAACCAGCCTCTGGTTATCCTCAACACCTATACGGCGATTTTCATCGGCATCGTCTACTCCTACCTGCCGTTCATGGTGCTGCCGCTCTATTCGTCGCTGGAAAAAATGGATTATTCGCTGATCGAGGCCGCCAAGGACCTCGGTTGTCCGCCGACCAGTGCATTCTGGAAGATCACGTTCCCGCTGTCATTGCCCGGCGTCATCGCCGGCTGCCTGCTGGTGTTCATTCCGGCGGTCGGCGAATTCGTCATCCCCGATCTGCTTGGCGGGTCGCAGACGCTGATGATCGGCAAGACATTGTGGAACGAGTTCTTCGCCAATCGCGACTGGCCGGTCTCTTCCGCCGTCGCCGTCATCCTGCTGCTGCTGCTGACGGTTCCGATCATGATCTTCCAGCAGGCTCAGGCGAAGGCGCAGGAGCAGGACAAATGAACAGCAGCTGGAGCCGCTTCAACATCACCTCGATCGTGCTCGGTTTCGCCTTCCTCTATCTGCCGATCGTGCTGCTCATCGTGTTCTCCTTCAACGAATCCAAGCTGGTCACCGTCTGGGGCGGCTTTTCGACCAAATGGTACGTGTCGCTGTTCCACAATCAGGGCCTCATGGACGCCACCTGGGTGACGGCGCGCGTCGGCGTCATTTCGGCCACGGCGGCGACCGTGCTCGGCACGCTGGCGGCGCTGACGCTGACACGCTACACGCGTTTCCGGGGCAGGGTGCTGTTCTCCGGCATGGTGTTCGCGCCTTTGGTCATGCCCGAAGTCATCACCGGCCTGTCGCTGTTGCTGCTCTTCGTCGCTGTCGGCCTCGACCGGGGCTTTCTCACCGTCACACTCGCACACACCACCTTGACGATGTGCTTCGTCGCCGTCGTCGTGCAGTCGCGCCTCGTATCCTTCGACCGCTCGCTGGAGGAAGCGGCGATGGATCTCGGCGCGCCGCCGGTCAAGACATTCTTCCAGATCACGCTGCCCGTCATCCTGCCCGCGATCGTGTCGGGGTGGATGCTTGCCTTCACGCTCTCGCTCGACGACCTGGTCATCGCCAGCTTCACCTCGGGGCCGGGTGCGACCACGCTGCCGATGAAGATCTACAGCCAGGTTCGTCTCGGCGTGACGCCGGAGATCAACGCCGCCTGCACCATTCTGATCGCGGTCGTCGCGCTCGGCGTCATCGTCGCTTCGCTTGCCAACAAGCGTCGCGAGGTCCAGCGCCAGCGCGACGAACAGGCCGCCCAACGCGGCTGAGCACGATCCCAAAGAGTGGGCACCGGTTTTCGGGCGAGATCATGCCCGAATAGGCTGAGCATGATCCCGAAAAGTGGGAACCGATTTTAGCGGACAAACGGTCCCGTTTGTCCAGAGATCATGCTCGAACAAAGAGGCCGGAAGGCTGCTTATTCGCCCGAAACGCCGCGGTTGATCGGCGAAATGAACGGTGTGCTCCATGTCCCGCCGACGAAGAAGGACGACTGGTTGGGACCTTGCTGGCCATTTGCCTGCGCGACCGCCTGGTCCGGCTGAATCACGCCGCCGGACAGCGCCAGCCCGCGTCCGGCATAGGAGGCGATGCCGGAAAGCCAGATCTTGTATTTGGCCGAATTGGCTTCGGCCTTGTCCAGCCTCGCCACGCCTTTTGAGATGGTAGCCTTCAGTTCGGCGCCATCGATCGGCAGTGTTCCGTCCGAGACGTCATCGAGCGCGAAGAAGCCGCCCTGTTCGGTATGCTTGAGAAAGGCGGGCAGGTTGAACTTGCTGAGCGCGCCTGGCCCGAAGGTCGCCGAAACCGAGCCGTCGGCGGTTTCAAAGATCGAGTCCCAGGTCCTGCCCGGGCCTTTGAGGATGACGGACACGGTCCCCGTGCCGACCGGCACCAGCCGGGTCATCCCGGCCGCCGTGCCGAAAGCGCCGCCATCGATATCGGAAGCCAGCAGCCGAATCTCGACCTGGCTGCCCTCGGGCTTGCGGTCGAAGCGAAGGCTGCTCTGGATGTTGCCGCCGAAGGCCGAGGCATCGGAAATGTCGAAAACGGACAGACCATCCTTGACCTGCGCCGTGGCGGCGACGTCGGCAAGCTGGATGGAGCCGGCCGTGGCGTGCGCCGCCGACAGCCTGAGGTCGAGATTGATCCGGTCGGCGAAATTCGTGTCGACTTCGTTTGGACCTGCCCCGCTTGCCGGTCCGAGCGGCGTGAAGGCGGACAGGAACGACCTCAGATCGAGCGTGTCGAAGGCGAGCGTGCCGGAGATCACCGGCTGTGCGTCGCCAAACGACAGATCCAGCGCACCCATTCCCGGATTGTTGTCGAGGGCAAGCGCGGTGTTTTCGAATTTGACGCGCGCGGCCGTCGCCGTCACCTTGCTCGAAATGCTGACGGAGCCGATCGCGGCGCCCGGCGCGATATCGGCCTGCGACCATTCAAGCACACGCCGCAGCGAGGGCGCTGAAAACTTGGCCTGGCCATCGAAATAGGCGTTTTCGGACATGCTGGCCGTCCCGTCGAAAGAGAAGGTGGCGGGCGCGGCCTTGAACGACAAGGTGAGCGGCGCCATGCCGCCGGCAAACAACACCAGCGGCTTCGGCGATGCGGCGTCCACGGCGACGCTTTCGCCGCGCCAGATGCCGGTCGCCGAGAGCGTCGCATTGCTGTTCATAGCCGCCCATGTCGCCTGGCCGCTCAGGCTGCTCAGCACCTCTTCGTCTTTGCCGTTGACGGACGCCACCATGCGGCCGTCCCTGAACTCCACCGTGCCGAAAGTCTCGGCCGGCAGCTTGTCAAGATCGGGCTTGGCGGGGTCCGCACCGACCACGCCGCGCGCCACGTCGATGGCGCGTGCGATGCGGCCGCCGGTCGGAGCGGTGGGCAGGAACAGGCCGCTCGCCGTGCGCTGGACCCTGATCGTCGGCCGCACCAGCCGCGCCGTGGAAAACACCACGTCGCCGCGCAGCGCCGCCATGGCCGAGAGGTCGACCTCGACCCGTTCGGCCTCGACGACCGGCGGTGCGTCGACGTCGGTCCACTTCGAAAGCGTCACATCCGTCAGGATCGCCCGGAAGTTCGGCCAGACCTCGATGCGCGGCGAGCCTTCGATGGCGACCCGGAAACCGCTCCAGGCACTCAATTCCCAAGCGATGCGATCGCGCACGATACGCGTCGAAGCGATTAGCGGCAGGGCGGCGATCACCAGCGCGATGACGATCACGGCAGCGCCGATCGCCCATGTTCCGCGTCGGATCAAAGATGATGGCATATCGCCCCGTATGCTTTCGTTCCGACAAAAATCGCCCGGCGGGTGTAAACCCGGTCGTCACCACGACTTCCAGTCGTCACTACGACTTAGGGTCGAGGCATTTCAAGTCTTTATGGCCCGGCGATGGCATTTGCGCACATCTGGACGCCTCGGCCGAACAAAATCTTGCTCTGCTGCGGCGCAATATGCATAAGCGGTGGCGATCCTGGGAGGACCCATCATGGCTGCCGAAGTACCGCTCTGGACCCCGGCGCAGGACCAGATTGACGCTGCGCCGCTGACCGCCTTCATGAAAGCCGCCGCGGCAAAGAGCGGCATGCCCCTGACCTCCTATGCCGACCTTCACCGCTGGTCGGTGGCGGACCGCGAGGCGTTCTGGAGCCTGGTCTGGGATTTTTGCGGCATCGTCGGCGACAAGGGCAGCGCCGGGGGCGAGCGCGTGCTTGTCGATGGCGAGAAGATGCCGGGAGCGGCCTTCTTTCCCGACGCGACGCTGAATTTCGCCGAGAACCTCCTGAGGAGGACCGGAGTCGGAGAAGCGATCGTGTTTCGCGGCGAGGACAAGGTCGAGCGCCGGCTGTCCTGGAACGAATTGCATGCGCTCACCTCGCGCTTCCAGCAGCTCTTCTTGTCGCTCAAGGTCAAGAAGGGCGACCGTATCGCTGCGATGATGCCCAACATGCCGGAAACGGTCGCCGCCATGCTCGCGACCGCCTCTATCGGCGCGGTGTGGTCGTCCTGCTCCCCCGATTTCGGCGAACAGGGGGTGCTCGACCGGTTCGGGCAGATCGAACCCGTCGTCTTCATCGCGCCCGACGGCTATTGGTACAACGGCAAGGCCATCGAGGTCGCCGACAAGGTCCGCGCGGTGGCCGCAAAACTGGTCACTGTCCGCAAGGTGGTGGTCGTCGACTATCTCGGCACCTCGGCCGATGTCGCCGATACGATCGACAAGGCCGTGGCGATGGAAGAGGCGCTGTCGCCCTTCGCCGTCAGGCAGGTCACCTTCGAGCGGCTGCCGTTTTCGCATCCGCTCTACGTCCTGTTCTCGTCCGGCACGACCGGTATCCCCAAATGCATCGTCCATTCGGCCGGCGGAACGCTGATCCAGCACCTCAAGGAACATCGCCTGCACGCAGGCCTGCTCGACGGCGACCGCTTCTTCTACTTCACCACCTGCGGCTGGATGATGTGGAACTGGCTGGTGTCGGGCCTCGCTTCGGGCGCGACGCTGCTGCTCTATGACGGCTCGCCCTTCTACCCCAACGGCAATGCGCTGTTCGATTTCGCCGACGCCGAGAAGATGACCTTCTTCGGCACCTCGGCGAAGTTCATCGATTCGGTGCGCAAGGCCGGCCTCAAGCCGATCCGCAGCCATGACCTGTCCACCGTGCGCGCCATCTCCTCGACCGGTTCGCCGCTCTCGCCCGAGGATTTCCGCTTCGTCTACGACGGCATCAAGAAGGACGTGCATCTGGCATCGGTCTCCGGCGGCACCGACATCGTTTCCTGCTTCGTCCTCGGCGTACCGATTGAACCGGTATGGACCGGGGAGATCCAGGGACCAGGCCTCGGTCTTGCCGTCGACGTCTGGGACGACGACGGCAAGCCGGTCAGGCAGGAGAAAGGCGAACTGGTCTGCACCAAGGCGTTCCCGGCAATGCCGATCGGCTTCTGGAACGATCCCGAGGGCAAGAAATACCGGGCCGCCTATTTCGAGCGCTTCGACAATGTCTGGTGCCATGGCGACTTCGCCGAGTGGACCGCTCATGGCGGCATGATCATCCACGGCCGCTCCGACGCGACGCTCAATCCGGGTGGGGTGCGCATCGGCACGGCGGAGATCTACAATCAGGTCGAGCAGATGCCGGAAATCCTGGAGGCGCTCTGTATCGGCCAGGATTTCGACAATGACGTGCGCGTGGTGCTGTTCGTGCGGCTGGCCTCCGGCGTTCAGCTCGACGAGGATCTGGAGAAGCGCATCCGGGCGAAAATCCGCGCCGGCGCCAGCCCGCGCCACGTGCCGGCCAGGATCGTCGCCGTGTCAGACATTCCGCGCACCAAATCGGGCAAGATCACCGAGCTTGCGGTGCGCGATGTCGTGCATGGCCGCGCCATCAAGAACAAGGAAGCGCTCGCCAATCCCGAGGCGCTTGAGCTGTTCAGAAACCTGCCGCAATTGGCCGAGTGACCGCCCCGCCCGGCATGGTTAATCAAATCCGCCGCGCGAATTTACCTAGATTTCACGAGTGGTACACATTCGTAAATTTTTTCGGGACCCGGTAAGGACTTGTTAAGGCCCGGCGTCGATAGTCGCACGTAACTTGAGGGAGAAATCCCGTTCCTCAGCCCCCGGAGGATCTGAATTCGCTCAAGCCCCCGTTGTGACAGCAAATCCCATCTTTCAAGGCGTCCTGTTGGGCGCCTTTTCTTTTTCAGGCGGCTGGACGGACGGGAGCTTGCCTATTCCGCAAGCACGCGCGTCGACGGGAAGGCGATCTCGACCAGGGTTCCTTCGCCAGGCGTCGAGGTGATGATAAAGCGGGCGCGGTTCGCTTCAACCATCGCCTTGGTCAACGGCAGGCCGAGACCGGTGCCGTCGCCGCGCCCCCGTTTCAATGCATTGATCTGTTTGAACGGCTTCAACGCCTGCTCGATCTCGGCTTGGCTCATGCCGATGCCGGTGTCGCGCACGCGCATGACGACATCGCCTGAGGTCTCATAGGCGGTCGAGACGATTACCTGGCCGCCGGCCTGGGTGTAGCGGATGGCGTTCGACAGGATGTTGAGGGCGATCTGGCGCACGCTGCGCAGGTCCGCCACCACTTCCGGCAGCCGCGACGCGAAGCTGGAGCGGATGATGACGCGCTCGCGGTTGGCCTGCGGCTGCATCATAGCCACCGTCTCGGCCAGCGTGTCGTTGAGCGACACCGCTTCATAGGCCATTTCCTGCTGGCCCGCCTCGATCTTGGAGATGTCGAGAAGGTCGTTGACGAGATCGAGCACATGATTGCCCGATCGGTTGATATCGCGCAGGTAATCGCGGTAGCGGTCATTGGCCACTGGCCCGAATTTCTCGTCCACCATCAGTTCGGAAAAGCCGATGATGGCATTGAGCGGCGTACGGATCTCGTGACTGATGCGGGCGAGGAAATCCGTCTTTTGCGAGGAGGCGCGCTCGGCCACCGCACGCGCCTGGGTCAGGTCCTCTTCGGCCCGCTTCCACTGTGTGATGTCGCGCACCACCGCGCAAAAGCCGCTGTCGTTGGGCAGCCGGCCGATGGTCATGAACAGGGGAATGAAGCGGCCCTGCGCCTCGCGGCCGATGACTTCGCGGCCGTCGTTCAGGACGCTCGCAACGCCCGGCTCGGACAGGCCATCGAGATAATCGCGCGCCGCGCGCTGGCTTTCGATAGCAAACAGCGAGGCGAACGGCTTGCCGGTCACGTCGTCGCTGTCGAAGCCGAACAACGCCTCGGCTGGACGGCTTATCGAGCGGATCGCGCCGTCACGGCCGATCAGCACGACGCCGTCGGTGGCGGTGTCGATGATGGTGCGCATCTCGGCGATGCGCGCCTTGAGCTCGGAAATATCGGGCTGCGTCTGCTCGTCGCCGGCCGCATGCAGTGCCGCCGGTGCCTCATCGTCGCCTGAACGTCGCACCACCAGCATCAGCGCCTTGCCGTCGCGCCACGGAACCGAGCGCAGGATAGCCTCGATTGGAAATTCCTGCCCGCCATGCGTCTTCAGCCGCAACGCCCGGTCGGTGCCCTCGGCGACGCCGTCATCGCCATAAGGATCGGCAAACAGCGTGCCCAGCCCGCCGGCGTCCGCCAGTTCATCGAGCGTTTCATAGCCTGTCAGGACGAGAAATTCGTCGTTGGCGTAATGAAGTTCATCCCCGGAATGGATGAGCAGCGGCACGGGCAGCTTACTCAGGAGCGAGGTGTCGGGAGCCTTGCTCTCGTCTCCGACTGCAAAGGCCGACGGCACGAACCCTTCGAGCTTGAGCGGAGGCACTTTGAGGCGTGGCCGCTCGACCGGAGCCTCCACCGCGTCGCTGGTGCCGGCGGCCCCCTCGGCGGTTGCGGCCTGCTCATCGGATGCGCACGCTTCCTCGTCCTCGACCCAGTCCTCGCTGTCCTCGGCATCGCGAAAATCGGCTGATGTCATGCTCTCGTCGTCGGCAATGTCATCATTCGCGCCGGCGAGGGGCTCTTCGCTCTCCCGTTCCGTCTGCGCCGCCGCCGGTTCGGAAACCGGGGTCTCGTCATTAATCGGGGTCTCGTCATTGTTGTCCGCGATCGGCGCTGGTTCCCCGCTCCGCTCGGCATAGTCGAGCAGCGAACCCGTCACTCCGGCTACCCTGTCGGCGGGCTCCTCATCAGCCGTTTTGTCCGGCCGTTCGCCATCAAGCCGGGCGAGATCCTCTGCGTCCTCGGCATCGACATCGGTTTCGGAGGGCTCGGCCGGTGCGGCTTCATCCTTTGGCGCAAGGTTTTTGCGGGCGTCCGCTGGTTCCTCGATCGGCGCCGCCGGCGTTGCCGCCTCCGGTTGCCCGGCATTGTCCGGACCCGGCCTTTCGACCTCCGGCTCGGCCGGGCTGCTTTCTTTCTTCAGCCGCTCACCAATCTCGCGGAAGGCGCTGCGTTCCAGGGTCGACAGACCCTTGTCGTTGGCCGGCTGGCGATGTTCGGCCAGGCGGATCACCTTGTCGGCAAAGCGCCGTTCAGGCTTCGGCACGATGGTCAGCGCCGGCACCTCGCCCCGGAACGGATCCGATGGCTTCAGCTCCTCGGCCTTCGGCGCCTCAGGTGCGGGTTCGACTGGGTCTGGCGCCGGAGGCACCTCGCCGTTGGGCACCAGCGCCATGCCGATCGCTTCCGGATCGACGACGGCGTCGCCGGCGCGGGCGACGCCGAAACCGCGGAAGCCCTCGAAGGCACGGCTGCGGCCATAGACCGGCAACGCCGCCAGGTCGACAGGGATCTTCAGGTCCGTGCCGACGACCGGCCACAGCACGGAACGGCCGGACCACGTGTCGCGCCGCTCCAGGAGACCGGCGATCTCGCCGGACGCATCGAGCCCGAAGGCCGCCGCGACGTCCCTGAAGCGCCGGCCGATGACGTCCGCTGCCGGCTTGCCGACGACGTCGGCGAATTCCGGCGACAGCGCGCTGAACCTGCCCTCGGCGTCGGTGCGCCAGACGAAACGCATCGGCGCCGCCGTGCGATCCACGACCCTGGCGGCCGGGGCTGCCGGGGCAGGTAGAGGCTGGACATCGTGCTTCGCGTTCTCGGCTGGACCTTCTGCGGCAGCTGGCGAAGGTGCAGCTTCAGCGTCCGGCGCGGCTGGGCCGCGCGCATGCCTCCGGTCCTCGCCGGCATTGAAATACCAATGGTCGTGCTGTGCCCGCGTACCGTTTGCCCCCGGATGTCCGGGTTCTGCCGCCGCCGGTTCCTGCACGGCCGCTTCGGCTGCGGCTTGTGCCTCCGGTTCCGGGATATCCTTGGCGACGGCCTGGGAGCGGTCACGTCCTTCGGAACGCTCGGCCGCTGGAGTCCCCTCCGCCAGCGCACCGTCGTCGAGCCTGTCCTCGTCGATCACCACCAGCAAATGCCGCTCAGGCGTCAGTCGGGCGAGACCCGCCGGATAGGATGTGCCGCCGCCCGGAACAAGCCGCTTGACGATGCGGTCGCCCTCATTCGCGACGTCGGCCACCAGCGCGGCCAGCGTCGCGGGCTCGATGCCGAGCTGCGAAAAGCTCTCCGATGCCGCTTCGACATTGCCGCTGGCGTCGATGAAGGCGATGAAATGGCCATCTTCCGTGAAGCCGCTGATGGCCCTGCCGGCGATTTCGGCTGCACTGCGCGAGCCGGTCTGGGCCGCCGGCACCGCCAGCATGATGGCGTTCTCGCCGTCGGGCAGCGTCACTGCGCTTGCAAGGAAGCCGATGGCGCGGCTGGTCATGCCGCTCGCCAGCCTGACCGTGATGCTTCGGTCGCTGCCGATATCGGGAAATCCACTGGTTGCCATGATCTGGCGGCGGGCGATCAGCGGCAGCCGTGCCTCGGCGCCGATGATGCTTTCGATGTCGGGATAGCCGAACAACGCGGCACCCGGTCCATTGGCCCAGATCACCTGCTCCAGATTCGCCGACAGGATCGCGATCGCGTCGCCGGCGGCGAAGCGCTGGCGGACCGCGTCGAGCACGGCAACGTCGAGAAAGGAATATTCGGACGGCATGCGCTGGCGAAATCCTCATGCAGCGGGCATTTTTGCAGTTAACGCTTTGTTAATAAAAGCCGTCGGCGCGAAGGTCCACAAGCCAGAACGTGCATAGGCCTGAATTTCGGCTCTTGGTTAACGGCCGAGACGGATTCTATGGTGCAGTGCAACAAAGATATTGCAATGCACAAAAATTGCCTTTATATTGCCATCATACATGAACGAGACGGCTTTCCGTCAAAGCCGCTACCGCTGAAAAGGATGGAAAATGTCCAGGACCAAGACTGCCGAGACCATCGAAAACGTTGAATTTCCGAGCTTTGACGCTTCCAAGGCCACCGACCAGATCCGCGCTTTCGCCGAGAAGGGCGTCGAGCAGTCGAAGGAGGCCTACGCCAAGCTCAAGACTGGCGCCGAGGAGACCCAGAAGGCCCTGGAGTCCACCTATGAGTCCGCCAAAACCGTTTCCAGCGACCTGTCGCTCAAGACCATTGCCGCGCTGCGCGCCAATGCCGAAGCCGGCTTTTCGCATCTCGAGGCCCTGATCGGCGCCAAGTCGCTGTCGGAAGTCGTCGAGCTGCAGACCGCCTTCCTGCGCAAGCGCGTCGAAATGACCGTCGAGCAGGCCAAGGAATTCCAGACTGTCGCCTCCAAGGCGGCAGAGGACGTCTCCAAGCCGATCAAGACCGTTTTTGAGAAAGCGATGAAAGACGTCAAGGCTGCCTAATATTCGCGCATGATCGGAAGATGTAACAAAAGGTCGCATTTTCTTTGAAATGATCGTGTGTATGATGGCAGCCATCAACGAATACCCGGTCGGCGGAACCTCCTCCCTCCGCCTCCGGGGTGACCAGCCAGCACCTCCTCCCGCTGGCTCGTAACAGGAAAAGGCCGGCACCTCCTCCCGCCGGCCTTTTTCTTTGCCTGCCGAAAGCGCGCCGCTGCGAGGAACCGACCTTTGCCTCGCAAAGCTCTTGAATTAAGATCCATTAGCCCGTATGGACGCATCGCCGAACGACAGAGCGGATCGCCGAGGGAACCTTCCACCTCGGTCCTGCTACTCAGGTCAGACGTGCCGTTGTAGCTCAGATGGTTAGAGCGCCGGATTGTGGATCCGGAGGTCGCTGGTTCGATCCCAGCCAACGGTACCATCGGCTTTCCCCATAACCGTTTGATTTTACGGCAAAAACTTGTGAGACCGAGCTCTGGGTCTCATGCCACGAACCTCCGTGTTAGGTCATGAACAGGCCGTCGCGCACCAGCGCGATATCTGGGGCCAATGACTTCTTTGCGGGGGGAGGGGCCGTCATCGCCTTTGAAAGCCTTTGAGCGCAGATTGATCACAAAATCGCTCCCGACGGAATCCCTTCCGATTCAGTCCAACGCTGAACCGCTTGTCTTATGACTTTGCATCGTTTCGAGGCCAAAGTGGGTTGCCGCCTGCGGGCCTTCACCACCCTCTAGGCGTCACCGGCAATGGCTTGGCCAAGATCTGTGACCGGCTTAAAGTGCCCGATCCGCCCCGCGGCTATTGGGCGAAGAAGGAGGCTGGGAAGCCGGTTGTCACCTTCAAGCTTCCGGCGCGGCCAGATGGTGTTCCCGATTGGACTGGCTCGTATTAGCTATTGGACGATGCGGCGGCTGGCTTAACGGCGCTGCCACTCGATGCTATCGCGCTTGCCAGATCGTGTTCTGTAAACGGCTTGTTGAGAATCTTCATCTCCCGAGCGCCCGGCAGTTCAGCGTAGCCGGTCGCTATAATGACAGGAATATCGGGCCACTTTTCCTTGATTGCATCGAATAGCTGTAGGCCTGTCATCTTCGGCATTGCGTGGTCGGTAATGACGAGATCAAACGGCTGCTCTTTTAGCAGGTCAAGCGCTGCGGCCGCTGAATGCGCCTCCGCAACGGTATGCCCGAGTTCCTCGAGCATCGCAGCGGTGTTCAAGAGCACCAGGGCATCGTCATCCACCGCCAGAATTCGTAGGGGTGTCGCCTCAATAGTTTCCTCGCTGAGGACGATCTGCTCGCGCGCAAGGTCTGACGCCGCTGTCGCCACCGGCAGCCACAGTTCCGCCGTCGTCCCTTCTCCCTTGCGACTCTGAAGGACCAGGCATCCGCCTATCTGTTCCATCATGCCATGCACCATCGACAGACCAAGGCCTGTCCCCTTGCCAACGCCTTTGGTGGTGAAAAACGGCTCCGTCGCGCGAGCAAGCGTTTCTTCGTCCATTCCCTCGCCGCCGTCGGCTACCGAAAGGCAGACATAGTGGCCTCGTGCCAAACCAGCTTTTTGGCTTTTGTTGATGTGTTCTTCCCTGGCGGAGATTAAGATCGTCCCACCGTCCGCCATGGCGTCCCTGGCGTTGACGCACAGATTAAGCAGTGCGAGTTCAATCTGGCTCTCATCGGCCATGACCCGGTTGAGTGAAAGCGGAAACTTCGTCTCTATAATAGCCCGGGAACCTAGCGACCGCTCCAACAACTCCTGCATTCCCATTATCAGTCTAACAAGATCGATAGGTTTCGGATCGAGTTGCTGCCGCCGGGCAAAAGCCAACATGCGCTGCGTCAACGACGCGCCCCGTTGGGCGCCGAGCACGGCATTATCGAGAAGGCGCGACAGCTGAGGATCGTCGGGTAGCCGCTTGCGAAGCAACTCGAGGCTGCCCAGGACGGCCATCAGCAGATTGTTGAAGTCGTGCGCGACGCCGCCCGTCAGCTTGCCGATCGCATCCATCTTTTGCGAATGAAAAAGGGCTTCACGCGCCTGATCCAATGCTTCTTGCGCCTTCTTCCGTTCGGTGATGTCACGGGTGATCTTCGCAAAACCCAAAAGCGTCCCGTCTTCGTCCCGAATTGCGTCGATGACCACGTGGGACCAGAAGCGGGTGCCGTCCTTGCGCACCCGCCAGCCTTCCCTCTCAACGCGTCCTTCGCGTGCAGCGGTCTCCAGCGCTGTTTGCGGACCACCACGCTCGCGATCTTCCGGCGTATAAAATTGCGAAAAGTGCTTGCCGATTATCTCATCTGCGGAGTAACCCTTGATGCCCTCTGCGCCCGAGTTCCAGCTTGCGACTATTCCTTCAGGGTCGAGCATATAGATCGCGTAGTCCGTCACGCCCTGAACCAGACGTTGAAACTGCTCCTGGTTTTTGCGGAGTTCATCCTCTGCCTTCTTCCGCTCGGTAAGATCGCGGGTGACTTTGGCAAAGCCGGTCAATTGGCCGCTAGGGTCGCGGATTGGATCGATGACGACATGAGCCCAGAAACGACTCCCGTCGCGGCGAACCCGCCAACCTTCGCTCTCAAACTTGCCCTCGCGGGCTGATATTTCCAGAGCCCGGGCGGGCAGTCCGCTTTCCCGATCCTCCTCCGTATAAAAGCGAGAGAAATGCTGACCGATGATCTGGTTGGACGAATAGCCTTTGAACCGCTCGGCGCCTGCGTTCCAGCTGTTCACGATTCCGGATGGGTCCAGCATATAGATTGCGTAATCGGTGACGGCTTCGACGAGAACGCGATAACGATCTTCGTTCCCGGTGTCGGCGTTGCGCTGAGTCATTCCCCCGTCCATCTACTTGGCTTAACTATCTAAAATGCCATCGCGCGATTTTTAGTTCCCGACAAAGTCAAGAAAAAGCGAACCGGCGGCAACGACCAGTCGACCGGAATTCCCGCTTGCGGCCGTCGGCTTAGCGCCCGGCGTAGCTGAGTTGGAGCTGACTACTTCTTGCCTACCGCGAGCGCGCAGCTTACAGAACAGAATTAGGAGAACCCAAGACGCTTCAGCCAAGCAGCCAACAGTCTGCCCGGTGTCATCGTTCGAACGCATTTGGATGCCCGACGATGGGCTGAGGATTTCCAACCTGGTGGCACGAGGCGGACATGACCGAGCGAAAGAAGCAGCCCGTTGTAACTTCCGGCATTGCTGGTTTGGACGAAATCCTTTGTGGCGGACTGCCAGCTTCAAATTTTTACATCGTGCAGGGCGATCCAGGCGCAGGCAAGACCACGGCGGCTTTGCAATTTCTGCGCGCCGGGGTGGCGGCCAGTGAACGCTGCATTTATGTCAGCCTTTCGCAAACCGCCGCCGAGCTCCAGGCGATCGCTTCTTCACACGGTTGGACGCTCGACGGAATTCGCGTCGAGGAACTGTCAGCTTCCGACACCCTCAGTGGCGCTGCCGATCAGAGTATTTTTCAGACGTCCGATCTTCGACTGGACGAAACGCGCAAGGCGATCGAACGCGCGATCGAAGAACATAAACCCCATCGGCTGGTTTACGACTCTCTTCTTGAAATCCGGCTGATCACCGGCGACACGCCAAGGTTTCGCCGCGAACTGATCGGCTTCAAGGCTTTCCTCGCCAGACGGGGAATCGTGGCGGTTCTGCTTGATACGCAAACCAGTGGGGGCGACCACAACGGCGAGGAGATCGAGGGGATCGCGCACGGCGTCATCCGGTTGGATAAATCGCTCGAGGACTATGGCGCCGTGCGTCGGCGTATCGAAGTCAGCAAGATGCGGGGGGTGCCGTTTGCCGACGGTTATCATGACATGGCCATTCGCGAGGGCGAAGGCATCGTCGTGTTCCCGAGGATTGTGCCCGGTTCGGTCACCGAAGTTGCCAAGCCACAACTGATCAAATCCGGGGTCGACGCCCTCGACGAGATGTTCGGGGGCGGTCAGGAATCAGGAACGATCACGCTCGTGATCGGCCAGTCAGGAACTGGCAAGTCAACGATGTCGTCACTTTACGCGACAGCTGCTCTCCAGCGAGGCGAGAGCGTTGCCCTCTTTCTGTTTGAGGAACGGCTGGAGACCTTCTTTCGCCGGTCCGAGGGCTTGGGGATGGATTTGCGGCAATTTTATGAGGACGGCCAGCTCATCATCCATGATTTCAGCCCGAACGAGATCTCTCCGGGCGAGTTCGGCCAGATCGTGCAGCGGGTGGTCAGCCGCAACAAAACGCGCGTTGTGGTGATCGACAGCTTCACCGGCTATCTGAATTCGCTTCCCCACCGCGAAAAAGCGGTGCTCGACATCCAGTCTCTCCTCAAGCATCTCGCGCGCGCGGACGTACTGACCATGCTCATTGTCGCTCAGCATGGATTGCTCGGACAGAATGTCGGGATCGACGTGGATGTCAGCTTTCTGGGCGACACGGTGCTTCTCCTTCGCATGGCCGAGCATGAAGGCAGGCTGAGACGCAACATCACGGTCGTCAAAAAGCGCCATGGTCCCCACGACCTCGATGTCCGAGAACTCTTCATCGCGAGTTCCGGTGTTTCGGTCGTTGCCTACAATCCTTTGCCTGAGACGTGAGCGACGTCGAGCATAACGGCTTGGGAACACTCGATTGGGTGCTCATTTTAGCACCCTACCGCAAGGACGCCTCCTATACGGCCTCTCTGCTGCAAGAGCGCGGCATTCGGGCTCAAGCGGCCAACACCGCAGATTTAGGGAAGCTGCTGACCGAATCTCCCGGGGTGCTTGTCGTTACGCATGAAGCACTTAATCCGGAGGCTATCGCCACTATCGCCAGGTTTCTTCAAGGCCAGCCCAACTGGTCGGAGATTCCCATCATAGTCCTGCTGGACCGACGCGCGGGCCAGTCGGGCATCCAGGCGGCCCTGAGTGCAGCCTGGCCACGTTCACGCCAGATATTCTATCAACGGCCAGTGGCGGCGCTGGAACTGATAAGCGGCATCCAGTCCGCACTCCTTACCAGAGCTCGCCAGCGCGACGTGCGCGATTATCTCGAGCGAGAGACGGAGCTGCGTCACGAGCTCAATCATCGGGTAAAAAACATCCTGGCAACCGTGGTGTCGATCTTTGATATGACGCGACGCGGCGCAATCTCGGCAGACGGCCTCGCAGAAGACTTCAAAGGACGATTGAGAGCCCTCTCGAATGTTCATTCCGCAGTCTTTGCTGCGGGCGGCGAGACGGTGCCTTTGATGGACGTCGCGAACTCAATCCTCGCGCCCTACAGATCCGAGGGACAAAGCAGCATCATCGTTGAAGGACCTGAGCTGCTGCTTTCGCGGGAGGCGGGCACAACCCTTGCTCTCAGCCTTCATGAACTCGCGACTAACGCCATCAAATATGGCGGCTTATCTCAGCCCGAAGGCAGAATCCGATTGGAATGGAAGATCGCCTCGAACTCGCAACCGACGCTGATTCTGAGGTGGACCGAATCGGGGGGGCCGCCGGTGATCGAACCCTCGAGGGTGGGATATGGGACACGGTATATGCGCGCCGCATTGACTAACTTGTTTGGAGAACCTCCTGACCTCGTCTTCGCGCCGGAAGGTCTGCGTTTCTCCGTTCGCGGTCTCCTTTCCCGCCTTTCTTCGGAACCAACTGAATAGGATGGCGCACCCCTTGAGTGTTGAACGGCGGCTCTGCGCAATATAGTGCGGCGGCACCGCGATGGCGCTACGAAGCGATCGAGGCATTGTTATTTGGTGACAGTACTGCCCGGAGGAGACGGGCTGCGGGCATGTTCGTTCCCATCGTTCCTGGTGTGCGTCGGTCCTCATCCTCCGAGGCTGATCTCCTTAGCTCAGATGGCGTCCATCAACTGCTGACGCCATGCGCTTCGACTGCCGCCACACCGCTCGTCGACGTAGAGCGTGCTGTCGCTTCAGATCGCAAGCATGATCACGCCAGCTTGCGCGCCACCGCCACAGAAGCTTCCGGTGGTAGGAGTGTTTGGCGGTCTCCCGGCCCAGCTCCCTGGCCCCCTGTCCTTGAAGCCGGTCATCAATCCCGACGCCGCTCCGCAGAGCGCACGCCGCACGTCCGCGTCGCCCCACGATGCGAAAGACGCAGCGGCATTTGCGCCCGTCACTCCAACCACAGCCTCCATCTTGCCAAATCCATCCACTCCTAGTTGGGAAGTTCGTTCTTATAGAAAACCCCACCCTTCATGACTGCCTGGAAAGATTTGCCTTCGTCGCCGAGCAGCGAGATGTCCTTAAGCGGATCGCCGTCGATTACGATCATGTCAGCATAAGCACCCGCGGCAATGGTGCCGACCTTGCCGGGCATCAGGCACAATTCAGCCGCGTTAAGGGTGGTCGAGCGTATTACCTCGATGGCCGGCAGCGCCTCTGCGCGGATATTGAATTCCAGGTTCTGGTACGGGTGCAGGAAGCCGAGATGGTCCGAGCCGTGGCAGATCTTCACGCCGGCCTTGTGCATAATCTCCAGCGATTCCGGTCCACGATCGCGCACCCACTTCAGGCGCTCGACGGCACCCGCGTCAAGTCCCAGCCTTTCTGCTTCGATGATCTGCGCCTCGTACGCGCTGATCGTAGGTGTCGAATAGGCTCCCTTCTCGGCCATGATCGCGGCCGTCTCGGGGGTGATCAGCGTACAGTGCTCTATCGATTTGATCCCGCAAGCCAACGCGCGTGCTATCGATTCGTCGGAGTGGGCGTGCACGCAAACATAGGTCTTGGCATTGTCCGCCTCCTCCTGGAAGGCGCGAAGCTCGTCCATCGAATAGGCATTCCATGAGCGTGGCATCCGCAGCTGCGCCGCGCCACCGCCGGCCATCACCTTGATGAACTGCCCGCCCTTGCGGATCTCCTCGCGCGCCGCGCGGCGGCATTCGTCGACACCGTCGACGATCTTCGACACATTGCCGAGCTGATTGTTGAAGGTCTCGGCCGAGATCAGTTCGCCGCGCTCGCGCGGGTCGGTATGGCCGCCGGACTGGACAAAGGCCTTGCCGCACATGGTCAGCCTCGGTCCCTCGATCAGACCAGTCTCGAGCGCATGTTTGAAGCCGAGCGTTGCGCCTCCCACATCGCGGATCGTCGTGAAGCCGCGCGTCAGCATGCCCTTGACGATCTTGGCCGCATGCAGCGCAACCAGTTCGTTGGGCATACGCGAACTGGTGGACGGATCTTCAGCCGCCGAATAGACGTGGACGTGGCAATCGATCAGGCCGGGCATAAGCGTCTTGCCCTTCAGGTCGATCCTGATCGCGTTTGTGTCCTTGATCGGCGCGTCGGAAACTTCGTCGATCAGACCTTCCGACACCCGCACGTGACGGTCGTACTCCCCTTCCTGCGAGGAACCGTCAAGCACGCGCGCGTTTTCGAAAACATATGAATGCATGGGGATCTCCTCTTCGATTGTCTGTTATAGCCGACCTAGTACGTCGCCCGTCCACCCGACAGGTCGAAGACCGCACCGGTGGTGAATGAATTCTCCTCGGTCGCCAGCCAGCAGATCATGGACGCTGCCTCCCTCAGTTCGAGCATGCGCCCGCGCGGAATCTTCCCAAGGATGTAGGCAATGTGTTCGGGCGCCTGGGCCATCGCCCCCGGTGTTTTGGCGACGGCGGGGGTCACGCAGTTAACGGCGATGTTGCGGTCTGCCAACTCCTTGCCCAGCGACTTGGTCAGCGCGATCACGCCGGCCTTCATCGACGAATAGGCGACCGCGTTGGGATTGCCTTCCTTGCCGGCGATGGAGCTGAGATTGACGATGCGTCCGTAGCTCTTCTCCATCATGTGCGGCACGATGGTACGGCAGCAGTGGAAGGTGCCATTGAGGCCGACCTGGAACACCTCTGCGAAGGCATCCGGCGGATACTCCCAGGTCGGCATATTAGGGCCAACGACAGCGGCGTTGTTAATTAGGATATCGACCCTGCCATAGCGCTTGAGCGTCGCCTTCGCCGCCGCCTCCACCGAGGCAAGCACACCGATATCGGCTTTCAGGCAGTGCACACGGTCGTGCTGTCCCAGTTCGTCAGCGCAGGCGCTCAGCACCGTCTCATCGCGGTCCCAAATGGAGACGTGCGCACCCGACTCGAGCATACGCTCGACGACGGCAAAGCCGATACCTTGAGCACCGCCCGTGACGATCGCGGTGCGGCCTTTGAGATCATATTGGTTCATGTATGGATGGATCCTGTCCTTTCCGGTGGCATCCCGGCTTCACCGCATCGGGCAATTTCGTTTTGTGTTTTCTGCCAAACCGGAATACGACCTTATTGGAGACAGGGCGGGCAGCGCGAAGACTTGATTGGGAATGCGTGCGTCGTGATCCGCGATGAGCCCGCGCAACTGAACGGTCGCGATCGTCGGTCCCTTCCTGGCGCGAGGATCGTGAATAGCGGTCGGGCAATCCAAGCATGGAGCTGTGTGACGAGTGCGTTTCGACCTATTGTCATTGGAATTGTTCGTTGCCGTTTGTGAAGAGCAAAGCATAGCCAAGGCCGCCGATCGCGAACACATAGCTGCGTCGGCAGTCAGCAAGCGCATTTCCGATCTCGAGGTCCGGCTGAAGACTCCGTTGTTCGTGCGCAATTCCAAGGGGCTGGAACTGACCGCAGCCGCCTATTCGCTGCTGCATCACGCGCGTGTGGTCATGCGCGATCTGCGCCAGATGGAATCCGAACTGTCCCACCATGCCAGCGGCATGCGCGGCCACGTCCGCGTCCATGCCAGCGTTTCCACCATCATCCAGCACCTGCCGCGCGATCTTGGCGAGTTCCTCGCCCTGCATAACGGCGTGCGCATCGACTTGCAGGAAGGCACCAGCCAGCAGGCCGTCGAGGCAGTGGCGGAGAACGCCGCAGACATAGGCGTGTTCGGCGGCGTTGTGCCGCACCAAGGCTTGAAGATCATTCCCTACCGGGTCGACCGCATTGTCGCTCTCGTTCACAAGGACCATCCGCTGGCGGACCGCGCGATCATCAAGTTTGCCGAATTCACGGATTTCGATCTCATCGGGCCGATGAAGGGATCCTTCCTCGACTCGCTCGTGCTACGCGCTGCCTCCGAACTCACCCGCTCGTTGCGGATGCCGGTCCGCGTCAACGGTTTCGAAACCGTATTCAGCATGGTCGAAGCCGGGCTGGGCATCGGCCTGGTGCCCGAGAAGTGCGCCGAGCGCTACGTGACCAGCGGCAACACCGTCGCCATCGTCCTTGACGAATCCTGGGCCGAGCGACAGTGGAACCTTTGCGTGCAGGAAAGCCAGACCATGCCGGCGCCCGTGCGCCTGCTGCTCAACCACCTTACCAACAGCGAGAGCCGGTAAGGCCGCGCTCATCTCAGCCACCTTCGTCGTCGGAGCGGTGGGCCGGCGGCCGTCGAGGCGCATTCGCCTATGGCGATGGACGGCTTCCGAAGGACGACTTCGAGAATTCTAGCGGCAGACCTATAAGACGCCGGACAGGGCGCGGGCCGTGGTGGATTGCGCTCCTGTGAAATCTATCTGGAGAAACAGGACGTGAAAATCGCGGTACTTCCCGGCGACGGAATCGGCAAGGAGGTGACCGCCGAGGCGGTCAAGGTGTTGCGCGTACTCGCCGGCGAGGGCCTCGCCTTCGAGATGATAGAAGGCGTCATCGGTGACGAAGGCATTCAGACGGTCGGTGATGCGTTGCCGAAAAAAACGCTTGAGCTCTGCCGCGAGGTCGACGCCATTCTGCTCGGCGGCACCGGTGTGCCCGCCGACGAACACCGTCCGCCGGCCGAGGGTGCTGGCAACGGGCTGTTGCGGCTCCGGCGGGCACTGTCGCTTTATGCCAATTTCCGTCCGGTGCTGCTCTATCCCGAATTGCTCGACGCATCCACACTGAAGCCGGAAGTGGTCGAGGGGGTCGATATGTTGATCCTGCGGGAGTTGAATGGAGACCTCTATTTCGGCGAGCCGCGCGGCATCTCGGTCAATTTGGCCGGCGAGCGCGAAGGCATCAATACAATGCGCTACACCGAGAGCGAGATAGAACGTATCGCCCATGTGGGATTTCAGGCGGCGCGGAAGCGCAGCAAAAAGCTGTGCTCTGTCGACAAGTCGAATGTGCTGGAGACAATGATGCTGTGGCGCGAGGTGATGACCCGCGTCGGCAAGAACTATCCGGATGTGGAACTGACACATCTATATGTCGATGCGGCTTCCATGGCGCTGATCCGCAATCCCAGGCAGTTTGACGTCATCGTCACCGGCAATGTCTTCGGCGACATCCTCTCCGATGCCGCGGCGATGCTGGCCGGTTCGATCGGCATGCTGCCGTCGGCCTCGTTGGGTGCGGGCAACAAGGGGCTCTACGAGCCCGTCCACGGCACCGCGCCGGACATTGCCGGCCGCAACATCGCCAATCCGCTTGCGGCAATTCTCTCGGCAGCGCTGATGCTTCGCTATTCCTTCTTCCTGGAACACGAGGCGGCGCGCATCGAGGCGGCAGTCCGCTCGGTGCTTGGCGCCGGCTACCGCACCGCCGACATCATGCGGCCCGGCTGCCGTCAGGTCGCCACCAGCGAAATGGGCGACGCCGTTGTGGAGGCCTTCCAGGCTCAAGCCAGCACGCGGGCGGTCGGCTGAGATTACCCTATCACGCGCGTCGGGGCCCGGGCATATCGATTTCACGCTTTCTGAGAGACCGAAAATCCCGGGCAGACGTTCAACTGGAGTGGGGCACGCGATGAAATTGCTGCGTTATGGCGAGCCGGACGCGGAAAAGCCCGGCATTCTCGACAGCGATGGCCGGATTCGCGATCTTTCCGGTCATGTCGCCGACATTGCCGGCCGGACGCTGTTTCCCGAGGGTCTCGATGCGCTGCGCACCCTGGATATGGCAACCCTCCCGGTCGTCGGCGGCAATCCGCGCGTCGGTCCTTGTGTTGCCGGCACCGGCAAATTCATCTGCATCGGGCTGAACTACTTGGACCGCGCGGAAGAAACCGACGCTGCGGTGCCGCCTGAGCCGATCATCTTCATGAAAGCGACGTCGGCGATCATCGGGCCGTGTGACCCGGTCGAGATTCCGCGGGTTCCGAGAAGACCGAGATGGCGACGTATGTCTCCGAAGACAACGCGATGGACCATGTCGCCGGCTATTGCGTGGTCAACGATCTGTCCGAACGCGCCTTCCAGGCCGAACGACAAGGCCAGTGGACGAAGGGCATGTCAGCCGACACTTTCGGCCCGATCGGTCCATGGCTGGTCACAGCCGACGAGATCTCCGACCCGCAAGCCCTGAAAATGCATCTCGAGGTCAACGGCAAACGCTTTCAGCACGGTTCGACGGCGACCATGGTCTACGGCGTGCGCTACCTGGTTCTATCTGTCACAGTTCATGAGCCTTCGTCCCGGCGACATCATCTCCACCGGCACGCCGCCCGGCGTCGGGCTCGGCCAGAATCCCAATGTCTTCCTCAAGGCCGGCGACATTATTACCTTGGGCATCGAGGGCCTTGGCGAACAGCGACAGGAATGCATACAGGCGTAGCGGACCCGGCGAACGGACGCCGAGACCGCCGATTTCGAAACCTACCGGAGCAGGCATGCATTTCAATTTTTCCGAGCTGAAGCCCATCGAGCGCTACAAGCTCCTGTCCTCCACCATCACGCCCCGTCCGATCGCCTGGGTTTCCACCATCAGCGAAACCGGCGAGCGCAACGCCGCGCCGTTCTCCTTCTTCAATGTCTTCGGTGAGGAGCCGCCGGTGGTCGGATTCTCGATCAACGACCGGACGCCGGGTGACCGCAAGGACACCGGCCGTAACGTCCGTGCCACCGGTGAATTTGTCGTCAACCTGGTCGATGAGGACCGGTTGCAGGCGATGAACGCCACAGCCACCGAATACGGCCCAGGCATCGATGAATTCAGCGCCTCGGGGCTGACCTCCAGTCCGTCGCTGTCGATCGGCGCGCCACGGATCGTAGAAAGCCCGGTATCCTTCGAGTGCAAGCTGATGCAGATCGTCGAGCTCGGCCCGTACCGGTCCCTGATCCTCGGCCTCGTGCAAATCATGCATATCCGAGACGATTTGCTGATCGATCCGGAACGATTCTATGTCGACACCGGGAAGATGCGCATCGTCGGGCGCATGCAGGGTAACGGCTACATCATTTCCGACGACATTTTCGACGTCGCCCGCCTGCTGCCCTGAGCCGGACCACCGTTCAGCTTTTGGATATGGGACGCGGCCGGCAACGCCGATCGGCTCTTGGGATTATTTGACTGGAGAGCCGAGATTGAGCCATGGCACCGCTTCCGCCGAGGCCTTCTCATGATTTTCGATCGCCGGAAGTTCCGCCAGCGTATCGTCGATAAAATCGTTGCCCTTGAGCAGCCGATCGCGGTCGGAATCTGAAATCTCGAACGGCACTCTGCCGAGCCGTCGATTCCTGAGCTCGCGCCTTTCCAGGTCTACGGTGAAGTGCGCTTCCTGCGGGTTGGCGGCCGCGCGCAGGCATTCTGCCAACGCCTCTTCGCTGATGGTCGCGGGAACAATGCCGTTGTTGATGCAGTTCGCCTTGAAGATATCGGCGAACATGGAAGAGATCAGGCAGCGTATGCCGAACGATTTCAATGCCCAGGGCGCGTGCTCGCGCGACGAGCCGGAGCCGAAATTGCGGCCGGCGATGAGGATCGTCGCCTCGTCGTAGGGTTCCTTGTTGAGTATGAAATCCGGATTCGGTGTGCCGTCCGATCTGTAACGCAGGCTGTGGAACAGGAACGGTGCCATCGCGTTGCGATCCGGCTTGCGCAGGAATTGCTGGGGATAGATCAGGTCCGTGTTGACGTCGGACATCGGAAAGGGCGCGGCGATGCCGCTGTGCCCGGAGATCGGTTCCATGTTTGCCTCAGATCAGTTCGCGCACATCTGTTAGGTGGCCCGTGACCGCCGCGGCGGCGGCCATGGCTGGGCTCATGAGATGCGTGCGCGCCCCGCGCCCCTGTCGCCCTTCGAAATTGCGGTTCGACGTCGAAGCGCAGCGTTCGCCGGGCTTCAGCCGCTCGCCGTTCATCGCCAGACACATCGAGCAGCCGGGCTCGCGCCAGTCGAAACCGGCCTCGATGAATATCCGGTCGAGACCCTCCTGCTCCGCCTGCTCCTTGACCGACCCCGAACCGGGCACGATCCAGGCGCTCGTGCCATCGGCCACCTTGCGCCCCCGCACCACGGCGGCCGCGTCACGCAAATCCTCGATGCGGCCGTTGGTGCATGAGCCGATGAAGACGTGGTCGATGCGGATGTCGGTCAGCGCCTGCCTGGGCTGCAGGCCCATATAGTCGAGCGCCCCCTGGGTACTGGCCCGCTCGCTCTCGCTATCGCAGGACGATGGATCTGGGACCTTGCCGACGATCGGCAGCGATTGACCGGGGTTGGTGCCCCAGGTGACGAAGGGTATCACGTCGGCTCCGGCGATTTCGACATCCGTGTCGAAGATCGCGTCCGGATCGGATTTCAGCGAGCGCCAGCATTCCGCCGCCCGCTTCCACATGTCGCCCTTCGGGGCGTATTTGCGCCCCTCCAGATAGGCAATGGTCTTCTCGTCGGGTGCCACCATGCCGGCGCGCGCACCGCCCTCGATCGACATGTTGCACAGCGTCATGCGCTGTTCCATGGTCAGCGCCCGAACCGCCTCGCCCTGGTATTCTATGACGTGGCCGGTGCCGCCCGACACGCCGATCGTGTGCAGGATCGACAGGATCAGGTCCTTCGCCGTGGCGCCGCGGGGAAGCTCGCCCTTCACGTTGACACGCATCGACTTGGACTTGCGCTGCACGATGGTCTGTGTCGCCAGCACATGCTCGACTTCGGAGATGCCGATGCCGAAAGCGAGTGCCCCGAAGGCGCCGTGGGTGGAGGTGTGGCTGTCGCCGCACACAAGCAGCGCGCCAGGCAGCACAAAGCCAAGTTCCGGCCCGATCACGTGGACGATGCCCTGGCTGCGGTTGCCGACCGAATAGACGTCGATGCCGGCCTCGCGGCAATAGGCCTCGATGTCCTGCACCATCTTGCGGGCGTCCTCGTCCTCATAGGCGATCCCATTGACGCGGGGAGTCGTGGGGACGACGTGGTCGGCAACGCCGATGGTCAGGTCGGGGCGATGCACCTTGCGCCCGTGCGTACGTAGGCCTGAAAACGCGTAGGTCGCGACACCTTCGTGAACCAGATGCCGGTCGACGAACAGAATGGCCCTGTTGTCGCTCAGCGGCTTGACGACATGTGCATCCCAGATTTTTTCATACAGTGTCTTCGCCATGGTAACCTCTTCGCGACGGCGCCTGGCTGCACACGTCGCGGACGCTCGCTGGACGGCGCTTGCGGCTGGACACCAGACGCTCGTCGCCGGCGAGTTCCCCGCAGGTAGCAGGCCACCAGCAATCTAGAAGTCGGCTCAGACGTCTTGAAGGCTCATTTCGACATGCGTCCGTCGCGAACCACGATGCAGATCACGTTATCGCCCAGTCGATCGTGCCGGCCCAATCGCCTCGGTAAGTCAGCAAGTTGGCCGGATGGGTTCGCTCTCTCCGGCCCCATGAAACGCATAGCGCCGGCATTGCCCTGGTAAGGCTCCCAGCGACCTTGGAAGATTGGTCCCAAGGTCAATTCGGGCGCGGCTTTTCAATGGGAAATCCGACGAAGCTGTCAAACGCCAAGATGATCGAGCAGGCTTTGTTCCTCGTCGGCCATCTGGAGCTTCGTCAGTTCCTTCAGGATTTTCCCGTTCTCGATCACGTAGTACCTGTCCGCGACCTCGGCCGCGAACTGAAGATTCTGCTCTACGAGCAGAATTGTCAGCCCGGTCGACTTGACATCCTTGATGATCGCGCCGATCGCATCGACGATCACCGGGGCGAGGCCCTCTGTCGGCTCGTCAAGCAGCAGGAACGACGCGCCCATGTAAAGAGGGCGCGCTATCGCCAACATCTGCTTCTCTCCTCCGGAGAGCGACGCCGCCTTTTGCGAGCGCCGGGCCTCGAGGATTGGAAAATGCCGGTAGATCCGCTCGAGCGGCCATCCCATGCTTCCATGTGGCCGACCGATCGTCAGGTTCTCGTAGACGTTCAACGTCGAGAATATGCCGCGGTCCTCCGGCACGAAGCCGATCCCCGTCCTGCAGATTCGCTCGGGTGAAAGGTCGATAATTTCCGAACCGTCGAAATGGATGCTCCCCGTTCGGCGCGGTATATCGCCGATGATGGATTTCAGCAGAGTGGTCTTGCCGGCGCCGTTGCGACCCACCAGCGTAACGACCTCGCCCGCTTCGACGGACAGTTCGACGCCCTGCAATATATGGCTTTCGCCATAATAGGCATCGAAATTTCTTATCTCCAGCATGCTCAATGGCGTTTTCCCAGGTAGGCTTCGATCACGCGGGTGTCTTTGCGCACGTCGTCATAGCGCCCGCGAGCGAGGAGAGCGCCCTGTTGCAGCACGATGATTTCGTCGGCGACGTCGGCGATAACTCCAAGGTTGTGCTCCACGACGATGATCGTGCGCTCGGCTGACAGCTGAGCGATCAGCTCGGTCGTGCGGGACACGTCCGTGGTCGTCATTCCGGCAGTCGGCTCGTCGAGAAGAAGGATCTTCGGGTGTGCCGCCAGTGATATCGCGAGTTCCAGAGCCCGCTTGCGACCGTAGGGAAGATCACTCGCCGGCCGCCCGCGCAGAGATGGCGGAATGCCGACCTGATCCAGCAAGGCGTTCGCTTCAGGTCTGTGATTGTCGTGCCAGTCGGCCTTCGCGAATGCCTTTATGCCTCCATCCGCCCGCTGCTGCACCGACAGGACGACATTGTCGATGACCGTCAAGTTGGGAAAGATGCTGGTAATCTGGAAACTTCGCACGATCCCGCGCCTGGCAAACTGCTCGGAACGAAAAGGCGTCATGTCTTCACCGTTGAACAGCAGACGGCCACGCCTGGGTCGATAGAAACCGCTCAGGATATTGAACAGGGTCGTCTTGCCGGCGCCGTTCGGCCCGATGATCCCGTAAACCGGCTTCTTCTCGAACGTCAGGCTGATGTCGTTGATGGCTGTGAAGCCACCAAAGCTCATTGTGACAGATTGCAATTCGAGCAGGGGCATGTCCGTCGGCCCCACCCCGCGCACGGAGCTACTAACGCCAGGATCAGGCATCGGCCACGTCTCCGGTTGCTACGATGCGCTTCGGTTTTTCCGCCATATCGGATGAAGCGGCGCGGTCGACCGAATGATGCACGAGTTCGCCCAGTATCCCGCGCCGGAACAGCAGCACGACGGCCACGAACAGAAGGCCGAGGAACAGGCTGCCGTTGTCTGTGATCGACGACAGCGTGTTGCGCATGAGCAAGACGATGCTGCTGCCGAGAAACGGGCCGAAGATGGTGCCGGCACCGCCGAGAAGCGTCATCATGATAGGCTCGCCCGAGGCGCGCCATCCGACCATCTCAAGCGTGACGAATTGATGGTTGAGGGCATAGAGGCCACCACCGATCGAGCACACCAGGGCCGAAGACACATACGCCTTCACCCTCAAGCCGTAGACGCTGTAGCCGACACTCGTCATGCGCTGCTCGTTCTCGCGGGCGCCGAGAAGCGCAAGGCCGAAAGGCGACTTGAGAAGCCGGAGGATGGCGTAGATCACCACCACTGCGGCGGCCAGGCAAAAATAATAGAAGATCCGGTCGTTCTTGAGATCCAAACCCAACAGGGTCGGGCGAACAAGTCCGTGCAGCCCGTCCTCGCCGCCCGTGTAGTCGGGGAACTGATTGACGACGAAATAGACGATCGACGCGAACGCAAAGGTGATCATGGAGAAATAGATCCCCTTCTTCCTTGCGACGACGAAGCCGAAAAGCAGGCTGACGATCGTACTCAGGACGACACCGCAAAGCAGCGACAGCACCATCGGAACCCCGAACTTGACCATCAGGATCCCGGTGACATAGGCGGAGGTGCCCCAATAGGCGGCCTGTCCGAACGAGAGCAGCCCGCCGAACGCGAACAGCAGATCGAAGCCGAGCGCAAACAGTCCCCAAAGAACGATGTCGGTCGCAAGGACCGGATAGACCAGCCAGGGAAGCACAAGGGCCGCCGCCAAGGCGATGAGAGCGGCAGGCCGACTAAGGAACACACGCCGGGCACGCTCGGTCATGGGCGTGTAATGCAGTGCGAAATGCGAGATGTCGATGCCTTGGAAAATCCCGCCGGGACGCACCAGAAGCACGCCGAGCATGAGGATGTATATGACCGCGGAGGCCGCCGGCGCGTAGAAGATCGCCGCGATGGCCGAGACTAGGCCCGACGCAAAGCCCATGATCGCCGATCCGGCGATCGAGCCCATTCCGCCCGCGACGACCACGGCGAAGACGAAATTGATCATCTCCTGTCCCATGAACGGCGACACGTTGCGCATCGGGGCGGAAAGCGCTCCCGCCAGTCCTGCCAGGGCGGAGGCGAAGAAGAACGTGCCGGAAACAAGAAGGGGCACGTTGCCGCCGAAGCATTTGAGGAGATTGGGCCGCTCCGACGCCGCCCTGATCAGCGCGCCCAGGCGCGTCCGTTCAAGCGCGAAATACGTGCCCACGCACAGAACGATCGACACCACGACGACGAAGAGACGGTACTTCGGATACGAGGCGAAGCCGAGGCTCACGGCGCCCTTGAGTAGGTCCGGCACAAGGTACGGTGCCGACGTTACGCCGTAGAATATCCGAACGACGTCCTCGATGATGAGCGAGAGACCAAAGGTCAGGATCAGGATGTAAGCGAGATCCAGGCCATAAAGACGGCGGATGAGCAGGCGCTCCATAAGCACGCCGAACAATCCGACCAGAACAGCCGAGATAAGAAAGCCCAGCCAAAGCGAAACACCGAGATGCGACCCCAGAATCACCGCGATGATTGCGCCCAGCATGAACATGGCGCCATGCATGAAATTGACCACGCGCATCATGCCGAAGATGATGCTCATTCCCAGGCTCATCAACGCCAGGACGCCTCCCGTCACAAGTCCGTTGAAGAGCAAAATCGCATAATAGGACATTAGCCGGCCTCGGTTGCGTTACGGATGAATGCGCCCCGCCTTCGGTGGTAAGCCGACGGCGGACCACATGTTCTTCCGTTACCAATCGTGCTTGCAGGTGCTTTCTGCTTCCGGGTAATATGCTTCGCCGCCTGGAACCGATCCGACGATGTTGAAGAAGTCGCTGTCCTTCTTGACCTCCGACGCGGGCTTGACCTGGCCGATGAAGGTACGCTTCACCACAAGGTGGTCGCGTTTGCGCATGAGCGCGTCCTTCGTGAACATGTCGCTGAAACGCCGGCCTTCGAGGGCCTCCGTCACCTTGTCGGGATCATCCGTGCCGATGTCCTGGACGGTCTTCAGTACTTGATAAACGGCGGAATAGTTGCCCGCGTGTATGTCACCAGGATAGAAGTTCAGCTTATCGTGGAAACGTTTCGCGAATTTTCGGGCTTCGTCGTCTAGATCCCAATACCAGATCAGAGCGGCGTTCACGCCGGCCCAGGTGTCGGGCCCGAGAGCCTTGACATCGGACAGGTTCAACTGCCCTGGAACGATCTTAATGCCGGCATCCATCAAGCCGAATTCCCGAGCCTGCTTCACCGCGTTGCGCAGATCCTGCCCAGACTCGAGTATGCCGATAGCCTCGGCGCCGGCCGCCTGCGCCTTGAGAAGATAGCTCGAGAAATCATCGTTCGGAAACGGCACCATGTCCACGCCGACGATCTCACCACCATTCTCCTTGACGGCCTTGGAGAATGAATCCAGCAGCGACTTTCCGAAGGCAAAGTCGGCCGTGATAAAATACCACTTTTTTGTGCCGTCCTTGGTCATTTGCTTGACCGGCGCCGACATGGCCGAGGTATCGTACCCGTAGTGCCAAGTGTATTTGCCGCAGGCTTCATTGGTTAGCGCCGTGGTGCCCGGGCTGACAAAGGTCGTCAGAATGTGCCTTTCGTTGGCCAGCTTGGCTATGGCGATGGCGGCAGCGGAACTCGACACGTCGGTTATGAGATTCACACCCTGCGAGTCTATAATTTCGCGCGCCTTGTTAACCGAGAGTGCCGGATCAAGCTTGTTGTCAACGACGATGACGTTGATCGGCACGCCATTGACCTTTCCGCCGAAGTCGTCGACAGCCATCTTCGCAAATTCGACGTCACCGGGACCAGATGTCTCCGAATAGACCGACGAAAGATCGGTCAACATCAGAATATTAAACTGCTTGCTCTTCATCTGGGCGGACGCCGGGACAACACCGGCGGCAGCGGCAGCCACCAGAAGACCAGCGGCGGCCAATGATTTTATCTGCATTTCAACTCCTCCTCCTTGGAAATGGGCATCCCCAGCCGTGAGCCACTCCAGTGACCTCATCTTATTGTCATCCAGTTTCTAGCGGCAACGGAAGCAACGGGAGAAGTCGCATATGGGCAGCACGTCATCGCGTTTGGAGATGCACCGTACGGTGCCCATCGCATCGCCGTGACAAGTTCTGCAACATCAGCGGTAGAACCTCCAAATAATTTGCACGTGCGCTGAGCGTTGCCGCGTTTCGCTGCTCGCGGCGACCCTCCGATGGCCTAGCCACACTGGCAGGCGGGCCGTGGCCGTATGTAGTTTTGCGGGCCGACCCGGCGGCAGGCCGCGTGACGGATCATTGGAATCCACTCGCTAGGACGTGGAGCAGAAAGTGACGGATAAGCTCCTGGACATGACTCGAGAGGAGGCTACGCCACCAAGCGTGAAGGGAGCGAAGAAGGAGTGGGTTCCGTAGCGATAGCGCTTGTAAACGCCGCGACCGGCATCTAAACGCCGGCCGATGCCCCGCATCCTGGGCCGGGCTGAAGCGATGGGCGTTTCCAACGCCGTGCTGGACGAGTTGTTTGCCGCCGAAACAGTGATCCTGGCCACCGGCTTCATCAACTTCAACATCTCCTCGACGCTGAAGTTCTGGGTCGATCACTTCGCCCGTTCCGGCAAAAGTTTTGCGTTGGCGACGACGGCCACAAGGCCTCGTCATCCACCTCGAAGGCGTCGCCCAGGAACCTGAGGCGGTCACCGAAGCATTCGCCAAGCGACCGCCAAGGTCGACGCAGTGGTGGCCAGCCAGCAGGTTGCTGCGGCTGCGTAAACCACCGACCATCCGATCTCGAAAGGCAGGCGCTCCGCGCCTGCCTTTTTTCATCAAGTATCCCTTGCGTCCGCCTGCAACCCGGACAACGGCGGCAGCACGACAGCCGGATGCCGGCCTTCGCGTAGCATCAGTCCGAGGCTGTAGTCGACGGCCAGTTTCACCGCCCCCAGCGCCGTGCCGCCATCTTCAAGCGAACTGACGGCGATCCGTGTGGGCCATGCAAGTTCCGCTGCCACGTTTCTAACGCTTTCCGTCATCAGCGGGTTTCTGCCGACGCCGCCGCCAAGCACGATCAAGCCGGGGTCAAGCATGCCGATGCAGCCGGCCGCCAGCCTGCCGATATCGGCGGCATGACGCTCGACGGCCATCATAGCCGGCTGTGAACCTTCAAGCGCGCGCGCGAACAGACCCTTCGCCGAGTCCGGCGGCGGACCGTCCCCTGTGGGCCAGTCGACACGGCAGCGCTCGATCAGCGCCCGCGAGCCGAGATAATTTTCGAGCCCCTCACGATAGGGCGTTTCGTTGGCTGACCACGGAAACGGCATGCGGCCAATTTCGCCGGCCGCACCCCCGGCGCCGCGAAATAAGCGTCCCTCGGTGATGAAGCCGAGCCCGACCCGCACGCCAACCTGCAGGAAGGCGAAGGTCTGGTGGCCTTGCGCGGCGCCAAAATGCATTTCGCCGATGGCCGCGCAATTAACGTTGTTCTCCAGGATGATCGGCACCTCGATGCTACGGCGCAGCAGGCCAAGCACGGCCGCCGGCCCACCGGGGCGGTCGAAACGATCGTTGGAGACAATGCGTGGCACCGCCACGGCAATGGCGCGCAGCGCGCGAAAACTCTTGCCGACCTTGGCCATTGTGGCATGCGCCACCGACAGGACGATGGCGCCGACCTCGTCGGCATCGCCGGCCTTGGCTTCTGGAATCGGTTCTTCTGCCGACGCCAGCTTCTGTGTGTCCATCGAATAGGCAATCGCCCGCACCTGGGCGGCGCCGACATCGACGCCGATCGCGTAGCCCGCACCCGGGCCGATGCCGTAGATCGTCGCCGTGCGGCCAATGGCGCCGCGTTCCAGACCGCGCGAGGCAACGAGGCCGAGCGCGCTCAGTTCCGACACGGCGGCCGACATGGTCGGCTTCGACAGGTCGAGCATGGCGCCGAGCTTCGGCCGCGTGACCGGCCCATGCGCGGCGAGCACGCGCAGCACGGCTCGGGCGCTGTCGGTCAGATTGGGGATTTCCGCAGCCGCCATCTCAGCCGTTCGACCTTTGCCCTGGAATCCTGTCTTGGGTCGGTGCAGCCAATACGCCGCCACGACTCAAAGTCGCATCCCGTCCTCAATGCCCCATTGACGACCGGTTTGGCAATTTCCCCGATGTCCGCAAAGGATGTCAGACTTCCGTCGGCGACCATGGCTTCAGCTTGGTATCGGTCTGCCGGTAACGGAAAACGATGTCGGTCAGGCCGGCAGCGTCCTGCATGTCGCCGACGACAAGCTGGATGGCGATGATCTCCAGAATGGCATCGGCGATGTTATTGCCAAGGGCCGGGATGGAAATCACCACCAGCCTGCCGGTCGAAACGACATCCATACGCCGCGTGATCAGCACCGATGAGCAGCCGAAGCCGGCGACATCCTGCGCGATCTTCACCTCACGGCCATCGCCGATGGCGATCAATCCCGTCGCCGCATCCTGCGATTCCATCGGTCCATGCAGATAGTTAAGCGTATCCCATCCGGATGCCGGCACGCGGACCGCCTCGCGGATCAGCATCGCCGCCTCGCCGGCATTGGCGAAGCCGACGTTGGCGCCGACGATATCGATCGACGTTCTGCCCTGCAGCAGCCGTGCCGCCTGGCCGGCAACGTGTTCCGCACCGGAGAGGAGGGTGGTGACCGCGCCGGGCAAACGCGACCAGTCGAAGCTGTTGCCGGCAAGCCGGTCGATCAACATGCCAAGCCCAAGCAAGGTTCCGGTATAGCCGGTCGAGCTGGCGCCATTGTCGTCGCCCGAATCCGTGGCAAGAACGGCACCGATCAAATCAGCCAGCGGATTGTCGCTGCCACGGCAGACTGCCAGGCGTGGCGACGCGGATGCCTCGTGCATGACATCGAAAATTTCACGGCTCTGCCCGGAGGCCGACAACGCGATAAAGGCATCGGCGGCCACATCCGTGCAGCCATAGAGATCTGTCGGCGTATATGCGAAGGCCCTTATGCCGGAGGCGCGCAGATAAAGCGCGCCGGCCAGCGCCGCCTGGTAGCTGGCGCCAATGCCGGCAAGCCCGATCGTCTTGCCGGCAAAGGCTTGGAGGTCGAGGCCTTCGAGAGCCGCGGCGACTGAGCGCCTGCCGATCTCGAGGCTTTCCGTCTGGCGCGCCACCGCCTGGCGATAGCCAATACGCTTCATCATTCAAACAGCTCCAATGTGTGAGGATAGCCCTTGGTCGACGAGCAGCCGCCGGGCCAGGGCGACGCCGCCGAGCACCGGCGGCTCGCGCAGCAGCAAAATCTGGCTCGACGGCGACACTTTCGCCATGGCCTCGACGAATGCCGTCATCAACATCGGCTGCTCCGAGATGACACCGCCGCCGGCCACGACCAGGGCAGGATCGGCGCCGCGTTCGATCAACAGTTCGACCAGCGCGGCAAGTCCTGCCCCACCTTCCCTGATAACGCGGATGGCCAGAGCCGATCCTGCGATGGCCGCGCCGAACACGGCATTGGCATAGCGCCCCCAGACCGCGGCACCGCGCGTTTCGTTGAGCAGGATGCCGAGCTTGGTCTGGTCGTCGGTATTGAGTTCGCGCATCAGTGCGGCAATCAGCGGGTCACCATCCTCGCCCCTGTCGAGGCTGTGGCGGATCGCCTTGGCGGCTTCGCGTACCAAGGCCGGCGCACTGCCCTCATCGCCGAGGATCCAGCCCCAGCCGCCCGCCGCCAGCATCTTGCCTTGGGCCGTGCGCGCCACCGCGATGGAACCTGTGCCGGCGACGACGCCGATGCCGTCGGCATGGCCGGCGGCGGGCACCATCAGTTCGGCATCGTTGACCACCTGCACCGCGCCGCCGGTCCTGCTCGCCAGCAGCGCCTCGAAGCGCAGGCATTGTTCACCCGTATCGCAGCCATGCGCGCCGACCGCCAGCGCGGCGGGCGAGACGCCACCACACAACCCGGCAACGATGTCGGCGAGCCTCGTGGCATCGGTCTCCATCTGGCGAATACGCCAACTCTCCGTCACCAGCACCTCGTCGGCGATCGTGCGCTCACCCAGGCACGCCATGATGCGCGTCTTGGTGCCGCCTATATCCACGCCTGCAATGATTTTCTCAGCCACCGATATCCACCGCGCATGCCGGACGAAGCGGGCTGCCGCGTCCGATTTCGTATTAGTTAGGAAACTTTACAAACTATCTTTGCAGACGGCAAGAACTATGATTTGATAATCGTCGTAAAAAGCGCATCAAGCGCGATTGGGAGATTGCAAACATGAGCAGGAGAAGGATTGGTCTGGGCCTCGCGGCCGCTTCTTTCGCATGGGGATTGGCAGCCGGCGTGGCGCATGCAACCGACATCTCGTTCTGGACCTGGCGCCAGGAAGACAAGGCCGCCTACAACGAACTTTTCGCCGATTTCACCAAGGAGAACCCGGACATCCATGTGAAGTTCGAGTCGTTCCCGGATGAGAACTATCCGACCATCGTCTCGACGGCGCTGGCCGCCGGCAAGGGCGGCGACGTCATCCATACCCACGCCTACGGCTGGCTCGAGCAGTTCGTGAAAGCAGGCTATTTCGAGCCGCAGGATCTGACCACAGTTCCTTCACTCGCCAACCAGCCCGCCGATGCGCTGGTGGCCGGCACCTACCGCGCCGACAAGAAGGTCTATTCCCTGCCCTTCGCTTCGCAGACGCTTGGCCTGTTCATCAACAAGGACGTCTTTGCCAAGGCTGGGCTGACCCCGCCGACCACATGGGACGAGTTCATAACCGTCAGCAAGGCGCTGAAGGACAAGGGCATCTATCCCCTGGCCAACGGCATGGGCACAAGCTGGTTCAACGAGATGTTCGTCGCCATCTTCACCAACCCGTTCCTCGGCCAGGACTTTGTCACAGACCTGACGTCGGGCAAGACTACTTTCAAGGACCCACGCTACGTCGCGGCACTCGGCAAGCTGCTCGAATTGCGCGACTACATGCCTCCTGGATTCGAAGGCATCGATTACGACACCGCTGGCCAGCTGTTCATCAGCGGTAAAGCGGCGATGCTGGCCGGCGGCAGCTTCGACATCGCCAGCTACCGGACCCAGAACCCGGCCATCAACATGGACTTCGTCGCCCCGCCGATGGCCAAGGCCGGCGACGTGCCTGAGGTGACCAAATTCTTCGACGGGGGTTATGCCGTCAACGCCAAGTCGGCCAACAAGGAGGCCGCGCTCAAGCTGGTCACCTGGATGGGCACCAAGGAGTTCGGCGACAAGTTCTCGGCATTGCTCGGCAACATCTCGCCGATCAAGGGCGTGGTCATCAAGGACGAGCTGCTGGCCCACGTCGCCAAGTTGAACGAGACCGCCATGCCGCATATCAATGTCGTCTACTTCCGTTTCGAGAAGCCGACGGGATCGGAGCTGCTGCAGGGCGACATCACCAAGATGATGTCGGGTTCGATCACCCCGGACCAACTGGCCGCCGACCTGACCGACGGCCTTGCCAAATGGTACAAACCTTTCCAGGGCAAGTGAAATGAACAGCGGCCGGCGCCACACCACAAAAGCCTTTCCCTGGCGCCGGTCACTCTGGATCGCGTCCCTGCTGACACCGGCCCTGGTGGTCATGGTACTCTTCGTGCTGTGGCCGCTGCTCTCAGCCTTCCGCCTTGCCTTTTATGAGTTCAACGGCCTGCAGCCGACCGGATTCATCGGCTTCGAAAACTTCCGCAAGGTGCTGTTCGAACAGCCTTATAGCGGCTGGACCTACAATGCGCTGAAACACAACATCATCGCCTTCGTGGCCCTGATGGTGTTCGAGAACGGCACCGCCTTCCTGCTTGCCTACGCATTGCTGAAGGCGTTGCCCGGCCACCGCATCCACCAGGTCATCGTCTTTCTGCCTGTCGTGCTGTCGGCCGTCATCGTCGGCTTCCTGTGGAAACTGTTCCTGCATCCGCTGTTTGGTCTGGTCAACCAGACACTGGCGCTTGTCGGCATCGGCGCCATCCCGTGGCTCGGTAATGAAAACACCGCGCTGGGCAGCATCCTGTTCGCCAATGTCTGGCACTGGCTCGGCTTCCCGACGCTGGTGTTGCTCGCCGGCATGCAGCGCGTGGGCAGGGAGGTGATCGAGGCCGCCCGCCTCGACGGCGCAGGCGATTATGTGCTGATGACGCGCATCATTTGGCCGCTCATTGCGCCGAGCGTCACCATCGTCACCATCCTGACCTTCATCGGCAGCTTCAACTGGTTCGAAATCCCCTATGTGATGGCCGGCCTCACCGGTTCGCCCGGCGGCGCGACGGATGTCCTCGGCCTCTATTTCTACCGCACGGCCTTTGGCTCGACGACAACAGGCATCCAGGATTTCGGCCAGGGCAGCGCGCTGGCGGTGATGATGTTCATCATCGTTGCCGGCGTCACCGCAATCGCGCTTCGCTATCTGCGCCGTCGCGAGATCGAACTGTGAGCGCAATGGTCGGCACCCGGGAACCCGGCGAGTTGTTGAAGAACGGCGGCATCCAGCTGATGCTGGCGATCAACGCTGTCATCATGATCTATCCGCTGTTCGTTATGGTGATGTCGTCCTTCAAGACCAATGCCGAGATCTTCAGCTCGCCCTTCGCCCTGCCGGCGCACTTTTCGCTGGCCAATGCCGAGCGTGTGTGGAGCGAAACCAATTTCGTCCGCTACCTCGCCAATTCCCTCGGCATCACCATGGCCGCGGTAGCACTGATCCTTCTGTTCAGCACCATGGCCGCCTATGCCATCGCCCGCTATCAATTCAGGTTGAGCGCACTGGCGCTGATGTTCTTCCTCAGCGGCATGACCGTGCCGCTGAAACTGGCGATCATTCCATTGTTCATCCAGCTGGATTCGCTTGGCCTGGTCGACAGCTATGCCGGCCTGGTGCTGGTCTATGTTGCCATGGGTATTCCCTCCGCGGTGTTCATCATGACCGGCTTTCTCAGAACCTTGCCGCGCGAACTGGAGGAGTCGGCGCGCATGGACGGTGCCAGCGAATTTCGCATCATGCGCTCGATCATGCTGCCGCTGGCGCGCCCGGCGCTGGTCATCGTCGCAATCCAGAATGCGGTGCCGATCTGGAACGATTTCTTCTTTCCGCTGGTGCTGATCACGTCGGACAATCTCAAGACGCTGCCGCAGGGCCTCACGGTCTTCGTCGGCGAATTCACCACCGATTGGGGCGTGCTGTTCACCGGGCTGACGCTGGCGGCCCTGCCGATCACCTTGCTCTATATCGTGCTGTCGAAGCAGTTCATCTCAGGCATCACGCAAGGTGCGGTGAAATAAGGCGCGATCAAAGGACGAGGATATTTTCAAGTGGCGAACCAGAACAAGATCATCATCACCTGCGCGGTCACCGGCTCGATCCATACGCCATCGATGTCGCCGTATCTGCCGGTGAGCGCGCAAGAGATCGCCGACGCCGCGATCGGGGCGGCGGAGGCTGGTGCAGCCATCGTCCACCTGCATGCGCGTAATCCCGTCAACGGCCGGCCCGACCAGTCGACCGAAGCCTTTGCACCCTTCCTGAAAGTGATCAAGCAGCGCTCCAACTGCGTCATCAACATCACCACCGGCGGAGCTGCGACGATGACCGTCGAGGAGCGGGTCAAGCCGGCAGCCACCTTCGCGCCGGAAGTCGCCTCGCTGAACATGGGCTCGATGAATTTCGGGCTCTATCCGATGCTTGAGCGCTTCAAGACCTTCGAGCATGATTGGGAGCGCCCCTATCTCGAAGGCTCCCGCGACCGTATCTTTCGCAACACCTTTGGTGACATCGAGCATATCCTGCGCACCTGTGCGGAAAACGGCACGCGTTTCGAGATCGAGTGTTACGACATCGGCCATCTCTATACGCTTGCCCATTTCGTCGAACGCGGCCTGGTCAAGGCGCCGTTCTTCGTCCAGAGCGTGTTTGGCATCCTGGGCGGCATCGGCACCCATCCGGAGGACATCGCGCATATGAAGCGCACCGCCGACCGCTTGTTCGGCAATGACTATCATTGGTCCGTGCTGGGCGCCGGGCGCAGCCAGTTGCCGATCGCCACCCAGGCCATCGCGCTGGGCGGCAATGTGCGCGTCGGGCTGGAGGACTCGCTCTGGATCGGCAAGGGCCAGCTGGCAAAATCCAACGCCGAGCAGGTGAAGAAGGTGCGCCAGATCATCGAGGGGTTCGGCGCCTCGGTGGCCACCCCTGACGAGGCGCGGCAGATCTTGCAGCTCAAGGGCGGCGACACGGTTTCTTTCTAGGGGAAAACACCAATGAGCGCGGTCACCATATTGGGTGTCGAGAAGGCCTATGGCAAGGCGCGGGTCATCCACGGCGTGTCAGTGGATATCGCGTCGGGTGAATTCGTCATCCTGGTCGGTCCGTCCGGTTGCGGCAAGTCGACCCTGCTAAGGATGATCGCCGGCCTCGAAGACATCAGCACCGGCGAGATCGCGCTCGACGGCAAGGTCATCAACGACGTCGCCCCAAAATCCCGCGATATCGCCATGGTATTCCAGAACTATGCGCTCTACCCGCATATGACGGTCCGCGAGAACATGGCTTTCGCGCTGACGCTGAAGAAGACCGACAAGGGCGAGATCGACGCCAAGATCGTGCGCGCCGCAACGATCCTTGGACTGCAAGATTTGCTGGAGCGCTATCCGCGCCAGCTTTCCGGCGGCCAGCGCCAGCGCGTCGCCATGGGGCGCGCCATCGTGCGCGACCCGAAAGTCTTCCTGTTCGACGAGCCCCTCTCCAACCTCGACGCCAAGCTACGGGTGCAGATGCGGTCCGAGGTCAAGGCGCTGCACCAGCGCCTGGGAACCACCATCGTCTACGTCACCCACGACCAGGTCGAGGCCATGACCATGGCCGATAAGATCGTTGTCATGAATGGCGGTGTCGTCGAACAGGTCGGCGCCCCGCTCGACCTCTACGACCAGCCGGCCAATCTGTTCGTTGCACAGTTCATCGGCTCGCCGTCGATGAACATCCTGCAAGGCAGCACCACAGCCGATGGGTTTACCGCCAGCGACGGCACGGTCTTTCCTTTACCGCTATCGGGAAAGACGGAAAGTGCTCTCGCCTGGGGCATCCGGCCCGAACATCTCAGGCTAGCCGACAGCGGTGTGCCGGCCGTGGTCGAAGTGGTCGAACCGACAGGTGCGGAAACCCTTGTCATGGCCAAGGCCGGCGACAACACGCTAAGCGCACTGCTGCGCGAACGGATTCGTGTAGCGCCAGGTCAGCTTGTTTTCCTGGCGCCGGACCTGACCCAACTCCATCTGTTCAATGCCCAGGGTGGGCGTATCCCGTCCACGGTCCAACAGACATAGCCGCGCGCGCCGGCTTTGATTGGACGCCATCCGATGAAATTGACCTGCCACCGCACTTTTTCCAGTGCGCTGAGATGGTCCGGATGGTCGACGCGACTGAGAAGGGCGTGGTCATCTCTTCGCCGCGATCCGTAGAACAAAACCCGGAAAAGCCCGCACTTTTGCCGGCGGCATGTGGCGTGACGGATGATAGGCGCAAAGCGGAAACTGCTCGTCGACCAGTCCGCCAGGATCGGCGTGAGCGCCCCGCTCTCAAGCCACCCGCCCAGGCCGATGGCAAGGCTCGACAATGCGCGTCGACGTCGGCGACGCGCACCATTGCTGAGATCGCTTCGCCGTCCGGCGGCAAGCGTCCGCCCCTACCGATGACGACGACAGCCCCTTCGCCGAAGCCGAGTTGGGCGCGGTGATTGGCGATCGTCAACCGCAATTCGAATCCGAAGGCCTCGCAAAGCCAACGGCTGGCCGCTTCGACGTCGGGGTAGGAAAGCACGGGTATGACCGCACTGGCTGGCATGGACCGGTTGTGCATCGGCGAGCCTCCTTCCGGCGCCGATGAGGGGCGGGCGCCGGGTTTCAATTATAGGGCGACCGGCATTGCTGCCGAGGACCGCCATAGGGCTGGTAGCTGTTGTCCCAGGCGCGGTAGGAGCGGTAGCGGTCATAGCACCAACGCACATGGGCGGCCGCCAGGCGCGCCGCGGGGGGCGGAGGTGGCGCAACCGTGGCGGCCGCCACGCCGGCCGCGAAGGCGGCGGCCGGGAACCAGTAGCCATTGTAGTAACGGTAGCCGGGCCGCGCCCGCCAGTAGCCTCGATGGCCATTGTAGTAGTAGGCGCCGCCGACGACGTAGAAGCCCTGCCGGTACCAGACCGGCGTCGCCTGGCTGGTCACGGCCACCGGGGCCGCCGGCGTGGCAAGCGGCATGGCATCGGCCGGCGAGGCAAGGGTCGCAGTGCTGAGCATCACGCCGCACAAAGCAGGGATCATTCTCTTCATCGATTGTCTCCTCTGGTCTGGTGTGGTCACTGGCGCCGCAACGCCCGCAACTCGGTGATCGACAATGCTTTGTCGCCGTCGGTGTCCGCCTGCAGCAGCCGGTCGGGGATGGCGGCCGTGAATTCGTCGCGCGAGATTTTGCCGTCGCCGTTGCGGTCCATGCGGCTTGCTTCGACCTGCAGGCCGGTGAACCGTGCGGCCTGGACGTCGCGTCTCGACTTGACCTTTTCCATTGCCGCCTGCACCTCGCCAGGATCGAGCACGCCATTGTGGTTGGCATCTAGCCGGTCGAACATCCGCGCTCGCGCGGCCTGGATTTCGCTGAACTCGAGCTTCCGGTCGCCATTGGTGTCGATGCGCCGGAACGCCTCCCTGGCCCCTTGTTCGGCTGCGAATGCGCTGCAGCCGCACAGAAGCAGCCCCGCAAGGGCGGTCAAGATCTTGGTCATCTGGGTCTCCATTGTAGTCGACAGCCCGCCGCGGACCGTCCCTGCAGCATCTCTTACGCGGGAGTTCGACGGCTCCTACGCGCCGGCCCCGAATTTTTTCGGGAGCTCGATGCGCGGGACTGACGCTGTGGCGGCCAACGAAAAAAATCCGGCCGACGGCGTAGGAGCACGGACCGGGCTGCGTATTGGCCGATAGTCGCTCCCTCGCGACGTCACAATCGAAAGGAACCATCCATGAAACGCTCAGCGATCCTTGCGGGCCTGTTTCTAGGCCTCACGCCGATCTGCGCCGCCACGGCCAAGGACATGCCCGGCCAACGCATCCTCCAGCGCCTCGACATCAACGGCGACGGTGCGATCTCGAAGGCCGAAATACTCGCCGCCCGCGAACGCATCTTCAAAAGGCTCGACCGCAACGGCGACGGCGTCATCGACGAGAAGGAGATCGAAATCGCCAGGCAAGCCATCGAGGATCGCGCCGAGGCGGCCGAGGCCCGCCTCGGCAATCGTTTGCGGCGCTTGGACAGGAATGGCGATGGCGAGGTCACCGGGAACGAGTTTCAGGCGAGCACGCCGCTCTTCGATCTCGCCGACCGCAACGGCGACGGCAGGCTCTCGGCCGACGAGATTGCAACCATTCGCAACGTCGTCTCCGCTCACGCCAACTGACCGATGCGCGATCTGAAAGGAAAAATGACATGATTTCCAAAGCCAAATTCGCACTGCTAAGCCTCTGCGCAACGGTGGTCTGGTCGGCCGCTTCCCCTGCCTCGGCGGAGGACTGGACACGCAAGACCGCTCAGGGCGGCGAGTTGAGCCGCAGCGTCAGCCGGGACGGCAACATCTATACCGGCTCGACGACGCGAACCGGACCGAACGGCGGCACTTACACGTCCGGTTCCAGCTGCAAGGCCGGCGTTGTTGACCGCTGCTCCAGGAGCTATTCTGCCACGGGGCCGAACGGCAAGACCGTTTCGGGCCAACGCTATTCCGCGGCCGGGCCGTTTCGCGGCCGCTCGGTCGGCAGCTTCACAGGCCCGAACGGCAACACGGTTCACGGCTTTCGCCGCTGGCGCCGCTGACATCTGGTGAGGGACTTGACGTCGGAATTCGCTTTTCTGCCGAACCGGACCGTCGCGGATGTCGTCCTCGCCGTCGATGCTTCGTCAACCGGTGCCGGCCGCCGTGCCGGGTGAAGCATCCTGCGGCGACGACGAGCTTTTGGCCCACATCGCCGCGGGCAACCAGGCGGCTTTGGCCGAGTTCATGGCACGCCACGGCCGTGGGCTGCGGTCTTTCGCCACGCGTTATCTCGGCTACGCCGCCGACGCCGAGGACGTGGTGCAGGAGGTGTTCGTGACCGTCTGGAAGCAGGCCCCTCGATTCGACCCCGGCAGGGGACGTGCCTCGACGTGGCTCTACCGGATCGCGGCCAACCGCTGCATCGACCAGCGCCGGCGCCGTGCGTTGCGCAATTTCTTCGGCCTGGAGGACATCGGCGAGGAGCCCGCGGCGCCGGAAGCAAATGCCGAGACCGTGACGGCGGCCAGGCAGGAACTGGCGATCGTGCGCGATGGCCTGTGCCGCCTGCCGGAGCGTCAGCGGATGGCGCTGCTTCTAAGGACCGTCGCCGAGATTGACATCGGCGGCATAGCCGACGTGATGGGCACCAGCACGGGTTCGGTCGAGCAGTTGCTCGTGCGAGGGCGCCGTACGCTCAGGGATCTTTTGGCAGATGCGGCCCCGGGTCGCGAAAGGAAGTCCTCATGACACGCGAGGAATTCGAGAAGAACCGGCGCCGTTTCGGCGACGATATCGACGCCTGGCCAGCGCCCTTGAGAGGGCCTGCCCTGGCGTTCATGGCGCTTGACGGCGATGCCGGCGCGCTCCACAGGCTGGTGCGGCAGGCAGCGCTGGTCGATGGAGACGATCGCGCCCTGGCGCGCGAGGTGATGGCACGGATCCAGCGCGGCGCGGCGCGGCCGTTCCGGCTGCCGCGCTTCCTTGTTACGCCGGCGGGCCTCGCCGCTTGCACCGCAGCCGTCCTCGTCGCCGCGACGCTCGCCGGCTACCAGGTGGCGCGCCTTCAGGACCAGCCGCAGGATTCCGAACTTCTGGCGCTCGCCGCGGGCGCCGGGCTTGCAGATGATGGAGGCTCGGCGATCGCGGCCGATCCGGGCGAGGGGAATCCGCTATGACCAGGCGCTGTTGGATATGGGCGACCGTGCTGGTTGTGCTCGCGCTGTCGCTTGCCCTCAACTTCTTCTTGATTGGCTATGCCGCGCATGGCCTGCGCCAGGCGGCCGTTGCGCGCGGGTTGCTCGCGGAGGTCGCTGGCGCCTACTCGCCAGAGGTGCGCAAGACATTCCGCACGGTCATGCGCGACAACCGTGCGCGCACGTTCGAAGCGCTGCGGCAGCTGCGCGCGGCGCGCGCCGACCTGACGGCGATCGAAAAGGCGCAACCCTTCGACGAGGCGGCGGTCAGGCAGGCGATGGCCGCGGTGCGCGCCGCCACGACCAATCTTCAGGCAACGGTGCAGGATTATCTGCTTGCCGCCATGAAGAACGTCAATGCAAAGCCGGCCGGCGGCGGATGAGCCGTCGCCGCACTCGCGGCACAATTGCGGTGACCTATTTCAACATCGAAAAACATGATGACGGTCCAATGCGGAACGACGGGCTTGTCCTGATATTGCTCTGGCGAGAGCTGGTCGCCGGCCTGCGCGCGATGCGGCGCCACGATCTTCTCTGGATTGGGTTTGGCGGCGGTGGGCTGCTGGCCTATGCGGTCGCCGATATCGTGATCGCGCTGCGCGCGGCCGCGCCAAAACTCCGCCACGACGAGCTTCTGTGGACTCTCGGCCTGCCACTTGCCTTGGCGGTGCTCGGGATGCTCGCCGGCAACGCGGTGTCTGAGCTCTGCCTTCAACGCGCCTTCGCGCCCTTCCTCAAAGCGCTGCCGTTTGCCCCCGGGCAGCGCCGCCGCATAGCGGGCGAGGCAATGTTCGCGCTTGCGGCGCCGCTTGGCGTTCTGGTTGCCGTTTTGATTGGAAGCGCCTGCATCGTCATTGGAAAGCAGTTGGCGCTTGCCTGGGGCCTGGGCGCTGCGATCCTGTTTTCCATCAGCTTCGGCGCGGCAGCGCTTTGGCGCCTGCGACGGCCACGTCTTCTCCTCGAAGAGGCGGGAAGCGAGACGGCGCCGATTGGAAGGCCCTGGCTGCGCGGCCTCGACCAGGCCCGTCCGCGCTGGCTGTCAAGTTGGGCCTGGAAGCTGCCGGGCGGCAATATACGGCCGTCTTGGAAGCTGGTGACCGCCGGCCTGCTGCCTGCGCTCGCGGCCATCGTCGGCGCATCGGCAAGCCTGGCCGGCGGCACGGCCAAGCCAGCGGCGGCCGCGGGCCTGGCCGGCGGCATTCTTGTCTTCATGCTTAGCCTGCATTGCCAGCCGCTCGGGTCGCCGGTGCTACGCACGGCGCCCATCGGCTTTACCCGCGTCTGGTTGCGGCTGATGCGATTGCCGCTGCAATTGTCGCTCGCCTTCTTCCTGTTGCCGGCCGGCGCGGCGCTTGCGGCCGAGCCGTCGGCTTGGCCGGTGCCGGTCGCAAGCGGCCTCTGGCTGCTGGTGCTGAATGGCGCCTATGCGGTGTTCGGGGCCTATTTCCTAAACGCGCCCTTCGTCGCCATGCTGAGTTTCGCCGGCGCGCTCACCTATAGCAGCTACGAGACGCTAGAATATGGCCGCACCGTGCTGATCGGCCTGGCCGCGCTGGTGTTCTTCCTGTGGCACCGAACCCGACAGAGGTATCGCAATGGATGAAGTCCTCGCCGTCAATGAGCTCAGCGCCGGCTATCGCGGGCGCATGATCGTTCGCGGCATCGATCTTTCGCTCCGCCGGGGCGACATAATCGGCCTGCTTGGCGCCAATGGCTCCGGCAAATCGACGCTTATCAGGGCGATCACTGGCCAGATCCCGTTGCTCGGCGGTAGGGTGGCGATCGATGGTATCGGGCTTGCCGGCGCGCCGGAGCGCGCCAAAGCTGGCTTCGGCCTTGCTATCGAGCCGCATGAATTGCCGGCGCCGCTTTCAGGGCGCCAATATATGGATCTCGTCGCTTCGATCCGCGGCTGCGCGCCGGACGACCTGCCCTGCGGCGACCTTCTGGAGCGGCTGGATCTCAGACGCTGCATCGACCTACCGATCGCCGAATACTCGCTTGGCACGCGAGCCAAGTTCGCGATTCTCGCCGCCCTTCTCGGCAGGCCGCCACTTCTGATCTTCGACGAGACGCTGAACGGCCTCGATCCATGCGCCGCCTGGGAGGTGAAACGTGTGATCACCGCGCTCTGCGCGAGCGGGCGGCATGCCGCCATCGTCTCGACCCATGTGGTGGAGGCCGTCCCGACGCTCTGCAACCGCGCCGTTCTGATGGCCGACGGAAGCCTGAGCCGTAGCTGGGACGCGACCCAGCTGGTCGAAGGGGGCAGGGTGCCTGGGGCCTTTGAGGAAAGCGTCATGCAGGCGCTGCGTACGCGGGCCGACGCCTGATGTCGCAGACCGAACCGCTCCGCCCCACTGTGAATGTTTCTGAACCAAAGCCGCCTGGGCAGCATGGTGACGATCGAGCTTGGCGGCGCCCGCCGCCTGCGGGTCGAGAGTGACATCGGACAGTGAGGCGCTCGGCAGAGTCCTGGATGTGCTGGAGCGACGATGATCCCGGTCCCGCGCGATGCGAAGGTGTCGCTGACCACTGGTTATACATACGGACATGCGCCAGGGCTTCCCCGGCCTCGCATTGATGGTGCATGAGACCTTGAAGTGGCATCCGCACAGCGGCCACTTGTTCTCTTTCCGCGGGCGGCAGGGTGCTTGATCAAAAGGTGATCTGGCATGACGGGTGATTGCCTGTTCACGAAGAAGCTTGAGCTCGGCCGCTTCATCTGGCCCTCGGCCGCCGACGGCACTGTGGTGATGACGCCCGCACAACTCGGCTATTTGCAGGGCAGCGACTTGCGAATGCCGCAAAAAGCCTGGCATCCAAGCTCGGCTGCAGGATCGTGCTGCCCCCGGACCGCCCACGCTACTTTTTCGCGGGCGGACGACGGGCCGATTGCAGGCGGTCTTCCCAATGCTGATTGGGTCGATTGCAGGGCAGCGATGCAGCGCTCCAGCCGTTCAAGTCGCGACTTGCAGGAATGGATGTGAAAGCCGGTCTCGATGAGCCTTCTTCGCTTCGAGGCGCCTCTTTCGGCAACTAGGTCCGTTTCGAGCTGGGCGATCTGTTCCCTGAGTCGTTGGGCGTCAGCAAGCCGCTGTTGCCGGATCCAGTCTCGACTGCGCATTCTCTACGTCCTCCGAATGCTCTAGTCAAAAGCCTCGGAGTCGCTGCGGCTGCTGTAGCGAAGTTCGATTTGGGGCAGTTCGGAGTCTCGCAATGTTCCGTCACCTTAATCACGTGTTTGTGGCTCGTGCCCAGCGAACCGCACTCCATACCCGCGTCCCAATATGCGTCCGCATCCGTAATGGGCAACCCTTTGAGCGCGTTTTTTTGGTGCTTCGGTCTGGCCGAAGTTCGAGGTGCGCTCGCAGGAAGCACGGCTATCAATGGCGGAGAAGATGATCGTGGCCGGACGCGGGGGCAGGGCGTCTCATTCTGTCTCGACGGGGTGGCCGACCGGCTCGCAAAAAACCGTCAAACAAGGGCCTGCGGGGTTGATTGTTCCAACAGCGCTTAGGCTTGTGCGCAGTGGAATCGCGGAGGGAAGCCATCATGAAAACTGCACTCAAATACCGATTAAATTCGTTTGCATGATGAGCGCCAGAGCGGGAGACTGCGGTCTGAAGCCACTCAGACCAGTGCGTGACGCAGTCGGAATGTTGGCGCAGATAATGCTGAGAATCTGAAGGCGCACTAGCCAGGCAGAAGGTATCCTGAAGCAGTGTGCCGCTTCGCCGCACGAGTGGTTTTGACCCGGATCGCCAAGGAGGCGAATATGGCTGAAGCTGATACTAAATTAAACGGACCGGATCTGGTCCAGGGGATCGCGCTGTCCGACCTTCCCGATGGCGGAAAGCTTGTCGGCCATTGTGGCGACGAGCAGGTGTTGCTGGTGCGCCGCGGGGCCGAGATATTCGCCATCGGCGCGACATGCACACATTATAGCGGACCGCTCGGTGACGGTCTTGTGGTGGCGGATACCATTCGGTGCCCGTGGCATCATGCTTGCTTCGATTTGCGCACAGGCGAAGCCTTGCGAGCGCCTGCCTTCAATCCACTCGCTTGCTGGGCGGTGAAACAGCGCGATGGGCGGATATTCGTGGGCGAGAAACTCAAACGGACCGCGCCGAAGCCGCGCGGCGCAAGCGCTGGCCGGGCCCCCGAGAGAATCGTCATCGTCGGCGGCGGCGCGGCCGGTTTCGCGGCGGCCGAAATGCTGCGGCGAGAGCAGTACCAGGGCAGCATCGTCATGATCAGCGACGACCATGCGCCGCCCGTCGACCGGCCGAATCTCTCCAAGGACTACCTCGCAGGGAAGGCCCCGGAGGATTGGATCCCGCTGCGCGGCGAGAAATTCTATTCAAAAAACAGTATCGACCTGCGTCTTAATATGAAGGTCGTCGATATCGACCTGCGTTTTCGGGAGGTCATTCTGGCTGATGGAACCAGGATTCCTTACGATAGGATGCTACTTGCCACGGGGGCCGAACCAGTGCGCCTCTCCACCCCCGGCGCGGATCAGCCACACGTTCACACGCTGCGCTCGTTTGCAGATTGCAAGGCGATCATCGAGCGAGCCACGACTGCGCGCCGCGCCATCGTGCTTGGCGCCAGTTTCATTGGCTTGGAAGTTGCCGCAGCGCTGCGCGCGCGCAATATCGAAGTTCATGTCGTGGCGCCGGATAAACGACCCATGGAACGGGTCCTCGGTCCCCAAATGGGTGACTTCATCCGCGCACTCCATGAGGAGAAGGGCGTCGTCTTCCATCTTGAGAACACGCCGACCAGCATCGATGGCAGGAAGGTGAAACTTAGCAGCGGCGATACGTTGGCGGCGGATTTCGTCGTCGTCGGCATCGGCGTGCGGCCGCGGACCGGGCTTGCCGAAAAGGCGGGCCTCACTCTTGACCGCGGCATCGTCGTGAATGCCTTTCTGGAGACGAGCGCACCGGACATATTCGCGGCCGGCGACATTGCGCGGTGGCCGGATCATCACACTGGCGAGAACATTCGGGTCGAGCATTGGGTGGTTGCAGAGAGGCAGGGGCAAACCGCGGCCCTGAACATGCTCGGGCATCGCGAGAAATTCGCGGCCGTGCCGTTCTTCTGGAGCCAGCACTATGACGTTCCCATCAACTATGTCGGCCATGCCGGGCAATGGGACGAGATTGCTGTCGATGGAGACATCGGTGCCAGGGACTGCCTGCTGCGCTTCAAGCGCGAAGGGCGCACGCTGGCTGTCGCTTCGATCTTCCGTGACATCGAAAGTCTAGGGGCGGAGATGGAAATGGAGCGCCAAATGGCAAGTTAGCAAGCGCTCTTGGGCACCGCGATCCATAGAGAGCGCAACCCGTATGGCGCAGCGGTGCGTCGCTGTGACTGAAAGGAGTTCGACCAATGTCCACAATGCAACAGGAACCGAGCACCACCAGCGGATTGGACGCGGTTCAGCATCATTCAAAGATCGTCAAGTTCGCTACAGGTGTGGCCAGGGAAGCGTCCGATGAGGCGCCGACCTCGGTCGAAATTTTTTCGGACAGGGGCCGCTGGTACTGCAGGGTCCGTCGCGGCGATGAAAAGACTCGGCCAATGGGTCCCTATTCCAAACAACAGGCTGAGCGGATCCAGGAGGCTCGGAGACTGTTGATTGCCAAAAGAGGCACCGCTCGGATCATGTTCGAGTAGGGAGGACATTCACGATCACGCCGGCCGGCGTACTTCTCACAATAACTTCGTCCATCATCGACTTTTTTGAAACTGTGCAGGTAGACCTCCGGCTTTGGGGGTTGTCGCGTTGTGAAGCCGCGTTGCGCGGCAGGGTGTCTGTGGACGTTTTCCTCTTGGCCAAGCCGGCATCGTCACAGCGTCCGCTGATGTGGCCGATGCGATGCATGCGGATCTGACCATATCCGGCGCCTACGGCCACAGCAGGTTCAGGGAGTGGATCTTTGGTGGTGCTACCCGCTCGCGGCTTGAGAATGATCACTGACCGGTCATGCCGATTTGATCGTGATACACAAGTCGTGGATGCACATTGTCAAAAGCTGAAAATTCCGCGCGGCTCGAGCGCTCCGGGTTGACCGCCCATCTATAGTGACAAGGCTGTCAGGCAGGCATCGGATGAGCATTCATTCACTCGTTACTCGCCTTCCGTGGCGATCAACATCCAATTGCGCTTTGTTGACGGGGTGTCGCAGGAGAACGTCCACGTATCGATCACCTCAACGATCTGCTGGGGATCGCCGGCGACGATCGCATCGTTGGCCGAGCGTGTAACACTGACCACGCCGGAAACGAAGCGAACGGCAATC
>NZ_JAIUGT010000013.1:0-217112 GCF_020164675.1 Mesorhizobium sp. ESP-6-2 | reverse complement strand
TTGAGCACCGTGTGGTCGGGCACCGTCTCGTCGAGTGCGAGCCCCACGAAGCGGCGGAACGACAGCCGGTCGGCGAGTGCTTCCTCCAGCTCGCGGTCCGACAGCCCGTAAAGCGACTGCAAGAGCAGGGCCTTGTAGAGAACCAGCGCCGGCCAGCCGGGATGGCCCGGACCACCATGATTGAGCCCGCCAAGCAGCTTCTCGAAACGGTACCACTTCACCAGCGACCCGATCCGATCCAGAATCCCCGACGAGCCAACCGCCCTCTTCCCCAGAAAAGCCTCGACAAAGCTCATCTGTCCCGTCCGCTTCACCGCCATCGCAAATCCCTCCGAGCAATAATCGAAGTGAATCACAATGCCAGAATTGCGCAACAGGCCCACAAGGGGAGAAGGCAAAAGCGCCGCATCCGCTCTCTACCGCCACCCGCCCGACGCCGCGATCCGTTCGCCGGTCAGCCACGAGGCCTCGTCGGAGGCCAGGAACACCGCCACGCGCGCGACATCCTCGGGCTGGCCGAAGCGGCCGAGCGGCGTCAGCCCGATGATTCGAGCCTCCGCCTCGCCGCCGACGACGCCGGTGCGCCGCAGCCCTTCGGTGTAGACGCCGCCCGGCGCGATGGAATTGACGCGGATGCGGCGGGCGCCGAGCTCTCGCGACATCGACAGCGTGATCGAATCCACCGCCGCCTTGGTGGCGGCATAGACCAGCGAACTGGGCTGCGGATTGAAGCTGGCGATCGAGGAGATGTTGATGATGCTGCCGCCTTGCGGCCCGAACTGCTTCGCCGCCTCCTGGATGGCCAGCAGGATGCCCAGCACATTGGTGTCGAATTGGCGGTGGAACTCGGCCTCGGTCACCGCCTCCAGCGGCTCGAACCGGAACACGCCGGCATTGTTGACCAGTATGTCGAGCCCGCCAAAGGACGACTTCGCCGTCTCGAACAGGCCGCGCACATCGGCGGCGACAGCGACGTCGCCCTTCACCGCCACCGCCCGGCCGCCGGCATCCGTGATCGCCGCGACCACACGCTCGGCCCCTTCCCGCGACGAGGCAAAATTGACCACCACCGCGGCACCGGCCGCGGCCAGCCCCTTGGCGATGGCGGCGCCGATGCCTTTGGACGCGCCGGTGACGATGGCGACCTTGCCGTTCAGACTGCTCATCAATTCTCTCCTTCTGTGATGACCAGCGGTATTTAGGCGCGACGAAAAAGCGTATTAGGGTCCGCTTGATCGCTTCTTTCATGCCTGAAATTCCGGAATGACCCATGACCACCATCCTCGAAAAGACCGCCGGCCTCGTCGCCTTCGTGCGCACGGTCGATGCGGGCTCCTTCCAGGCCGCCAGCCGGCTGATCGGCTCCAGCCCCTCGGCCGTGTCGAAGAGCGTCGCCAGGCTCGAGCGGCGGTTGGGCGCAAAGCTCATCCAGCGCTCGACCCGGCGGCTCGGGTTGACCAGCGAAGGCATCGCCTATTACGAGCGGGTGGCGCCGTTGCTGAGGGCGCTCGACGATGCGCAGGACATCGTGCAGAGCGCCGGCAGCGCGCGCGGCCTGCTGCGCGTCACCGCCCCCGTCGAGCTCGGCCGCGCCCTGATTGCCTCATGGGCCGAAAGCTTCCTCGCCGAGCAGCCCGAGGTGAAGCTGGAGCTCAGCGTCACCGACCGCCACGCCGACCTGATCCGCGAGAACTACGATGTGGCGGTGCGCATGGGCGCGTTGGTCGACACCGGGCTGACCGCCCGCAGGGTAGCCTCCCTGCCGATTGTGCTGGTTGCCGCGCCAGCCTATGTCCGGCGTCGAGGCTTTCCGGCCTCGACCGCTGATTTGCGCAGCCACGACTTCATCCGCTATCTCTCAGGCGGCCGGCCCCTGCCCGTCGCCTTTGCCGACGGCACGCGGATCATCCCGGACGGCCGCCTCGACACCGACGACGGCGGCGCCATCCGCCACGCCGCGCTGGCCGGCGCCGGCATCGCCCATCTCATGCAGGTCGCCGTGCAGGACGACCTCGAGACCGGCCGCCTGGTCCGCATCCTGCCCGACGTGCCGATGCCGACCATGCCGGTGCACATCGTGCACGCCTTCGGCCGGCAGTTGCCGGTACGGGCGCGGCTCTTCGTGGAGTTTCTGGCGGTGCGAATGGGGAGGTTAGGAAAGCAGGGCGGAACCGGCAACACTACAGCCTAGCTGACCTTGAAGTCTTTATTGCGGTCGCAATAAAGACGGCGGCGCATCCCTTCTCATTGAAGGCAAGGCGCTGTTCAACCTACATCCCTGATGAAGGGACATCCGCCATGGGGCTTCGACTTCCAGTTTGGCCTTATATGCCGCGCCGGGACGTCGGCGGCATTGTGATAGCGGTGGTTTTTGTGTTGTTGGCGTTGGCATTCGTGGCGTGGCAAGGCAATTTCATCGGCACGCATGTCACCGACCCAAATTGGCCTTGCTTTTATGGACCGAAAGGCACGGTCTGCTCTTCGACCAATGTTCCGCCCGTCCACCGGCAGACCAGCGCCAATTAGCCCTCCACCAACTCCCTGACATAGCGCTCCAGCGTCACCGCCCCCCGCTCGGGCTTCGTTGGCGGATCATACGTGGTGTCCACCGTAACCTGCGTCATGCGCGCATAGGATTGCGCCGCTTGCGGCGAAAATCCCATCTTTTGGAAGGTCTCCACCCAGCGCTCGCGCGGCACCGGGGCCACGCGCACCTCCTTGCCCAACGCCTCGCCGAAGGCCGCCGCGACATCTTGGGCCGAATAGCGCGAAGGCCCTTCGACATTGTGCATGCCGGTCTGGCCGGCCGGCTCAACGAGCAGCCGGGCGGCCGCCTCGCCAAGGTCCCGCGGCGCCACCATCGGCAGCTTGAAACCGGGCGGCAACAACGTGTTGACCACGCCCTCGCGCTTGGCCGTCTCCAGCGAGGGATTCCAGTTGCTCATATAGTAGGCCGCCCGGATGATGCTGGCGGGAATGGGCTGCCGGTCGAGCCTCTCTTCCAGCTCGTGCAGGACGGTGAGGTCGCCGACCCGCTCGCCGGTTTGAGCGCCATAGGTGGATTGCGCCACGATCTTCTCCAGCCCCGATCCTTTGAGCGCTCCGACGATCGCCGCCACCGTCCGGCGCTCCTCGGCATCGGTGTCGGTGGCGGGATCGGCCGGCGGGTTGAGCACGAACGCCCGCTTGCCCCGCCGCAGCACGTCGCGCAGGCTATCGCTGTCACCCACATCCGCCTCCGCCGCTTCGGCGCCCTGCTCGACCAGCCAGGCGGCCTTGGCCGCGTCGCGCGTCACCACGGTCACGGATTGGCCCCGCCGCAACAAGGCGATCGCGGCAGCGGAACCGACATGGCCGGTGCCTCCAAGGATGATGTACATGATCGGATCTCCCCTTGCTGGTTGCATGCCGGGGTAATGAACGGCTGCGCCAAGGGTTCAAAGATTGCGAGACCATACTGACACGCCTGGCCAGACGCCCTGCCGCCGATGCTCTCCGTCACGGCGCCCCCGGGCGCGAAACATTGCTTTACCCGCCTTATTGGAACACGGCCGAGCCCGCAGCGTTTATTAGTGGGACCTTAGAGGAGGTTGTCATGAAGAAACTCTTGCTCGCATCCGTGATTGCCGTCGCTTCGGCGGCGGCCGTGATGGCTCCGGCAAATGCCGCCAGCATCACGCTTGGCATCGGCAACGGCTATGACGACGATTACTATGTTCCCAGATATCGTCACCATTATCGCGATTATTCCGACGATGATGGCTATTATCGCCGCTACAGCATGTATGACGAGAGCTACCGTCCGCGTTACTACGGTCATCGTCGCTGCCACACCGAGGTGATCAAACACTGGCGTCATCACCATCGGGTCATCGAGAGAGTCCGCGTCTGCCGACGTTGACCCTACAACCAATCCGGCCGGCATCGCGTCGGTCGGATCGTCGTGCACAGCCCATGCCAGAAGCGGCGCCACTGCCTACGCGCTGCACCGGCTACTATTTTCGCATCATCATCCCGTAGTGCATCGCCAGCAGATCGAGCCCGATTCTCAACAGCTTTGCCGCCACGTCCCTGCCCTCGCTCATCTCTCCCGCCACGCCTCTGACCGACTGCTCCAGGCACACGATCTTCCGCACCACGTCGACCACCTCCCAATGGCCGAGCGCGCGGGTCGCGGCGGCGTGCGACCGTCCGGCATTGAGCACGCTGTCGGCGATGCCGCCGGTTGTCCTGTCGCCGTCGACGCGTTCGCTCCAGCGCATCGGCTTGATACCAGCCTGCTGGCTGGCGCGGAAATCCTCGCGGTAGCGCAGACCAGCCTCGCGCTGCTGGTGCGACAGCGAGGTGATGCCCAGCAGCGGATCGATGCTGCGCACCCGCACGATACCACCGGTGGAGGTATGGCCGTCATTGGACACCTCATAGACGCGCCGCGCCTCCGACGTGCCGGTTGCGAGCCGCTTGCGGCCGAACTCGTCGTCCCGCAACGCGAAATCATGGCCAACCTCGCGGCGGATGCGCACCTGCTCGGCCTCGCCCTTCGGCACCTTCGCCGTCTGCGGTTTAGCTGATCTGGCGGCTTTCTTGCTCATGGCTGCGTCCTTGTGGGGGAGAGGATTGAGGTGCTGGCTGGCGGGGGCCGCAATCCCTGGCGAAATTGGCTGCGTGCGCCGGAACCAGCGGCGAGGCTGGGCGTTGTGCCGCACCAAACCAACAGGAGGTATGCCCATGACCGCCTTCATGCCGGTGACCTTGCGCTTCTGCGACAACAAGACCATGCTGGTGGGCTCCATCGCCCAGGCGGCGACCGCGCTTCGCCGGCAATGGCCTGACAAGACGGCCACCGCCTATCTGGATGCGACAAGGCTGGTCAGGCTCGCCATCGATGGCAGCTGCCGCCAGCGCGTCGCCTTCGAGGCTTTCACCAAGGCGGCAGGACAGCAGGGGCTGCTGGTGGCGAAGCCGCGTAGCCGCGCCCATGAATGGCTCGACGCCGCCGCGGGCCCGTGAGGCGGCTGAAAACGTGATGCAACCGCGCCGCTGCCTTGCACGTTGATAGTGGCTGGCCTTCGAGCCGCGCGCAACGCCAAGGTAACCGCCGTGGGTACCATGAAAACAGGATCTCCGCTCAAAGTATGCCTGGACGGGCATGTCGAGGTGATCGATAGCGTCGCAGAGGCAGCCGACTTCCTGCAGCGCTGGCCGGTTGAACGGCGTGGTCACGTCTACCGCAGTGCGCTCAACGCGTGCAGCGCGGCCATCGCGGCGCAGATTTCGCACGCCGACGCGATGAAAGCGTTCACCGGCTTCGCCCGGGTTACCCGCATATTGGCCGGCGACGACGGCCGGCCAGTGATGCCTGATGCAATGAGCGTGCGGATGCCAAAGCAGGGCCACGATCTGCCAAAATAAAGGCGTTGCGTGGCCGCCGTTCCCGCCAGATCGCCACCATTGCAGAAGAAAAGCCAGCGTTGCAGCCAGCTTCTTTCTCCCACTCTTATGGAGAGAAATGCTTAGCAGGCCAATGAGAGGCGCCAACGCTCCGATACCTTGCATCTGAACCACTCTCCCAAACTCTCGGCTGTGTTCCAATCCTGACCGGCGTTGCCTCTTGCCGGCATCGTCTCTCCAGAACGGGAGGAAGCTCACCCCGCCTCGCAGACACGCCGGCGGAAGCGCGCCTGGTGATAGGTGCAGTAGCTTTTCATCGCCCTTGTGCGCATGCCGCAGCACAGCATGTGGACGCCCGGCCGGCCGCCGGGCGCATCGTTTTCCGGATTTGGCTCCAGCGTCAGGTCGAGCGGAGCGCGGCAGCGGCCGAACAGGCAGTCGACGAAGCGCATTGCCACCCCATGCGGCTGGCGGCCGACCGGGCTTCGCTGCGGCATCGGCACCTCCAGGCAGTAAGCTTGCCCGTCCGCGATCAGCACGCCGGCCTCGCGCGCTGCGAGGCGTTCCGCACCTTCACCCTTCGGCACGCGCTTGCGTCCGGCCTTGGCGGCGCGGTCCGCGGCCTTGTCATTCGCCCTCTCGGCTGCCGCGATGCGCTTGCTGTTGGCAAAGCCGATCGAACTCAGCATGGCGTTGCGGTGAACGATGCCGATAATGGCGTCGCGCGACACCCGGCTGCCTCGCGACGCGCTGAACCGAGCCGCGATGCGCGAGGCGGAAAGTCCGTCCGTCAGCCAGCCGGCGATCGCCTGCAAGTCCTTGTCGCCATAAAGTGCCATGTCTGGTCTCCGTTCATTGCGCGGCCGCGGCAGCGCGCGACGCCGCCGGCGAGTGTCGGTGTCGGCCCGCCGCAGGCGGTGGGCATTGTCGGGTTCGATCCGGCCTGTCGGCCGTCGGGCTGGCGGCCTCAGTCCGGCCGGCCGTCCAGCGCAGCGAGGCGGGCCTCTGCGGTCACCCGGTCGGGTGTGGAAACCGCCCTGCCCGTCTGCCGGTCGAGCAGGATCACGGTGCAGTTCTCGGTGCGTATCAGGGAGCGGATCCGCACCGCGCTGAATTGGGGGCCGGAGCCGCGGGGAGCGGCGGCTCCGGCCGTTCCGGCCGCCAGTGACGGGCGGACCGGACGTGCGGCTGATGCATCGGGGCAGTCAGCCTCACGCTTCGCCCTGGCCGGGGAGGAGGACAGCCGGGGCGAAAGGGAATGAGCGCTGGCCGGCTCGCGCGAAGCTGGCCTGAGGGCGCTTTCGACTCGAAAGGGGTTGAGCTTTTGCATGAGCGGATATAAGCATAACTCAAAAATTTATGCAAGCCATTCTTTCATGGACGAAAGCAGCGCTTGTTGGTCACATGGGTGCCATGGTGAAAACGCAACTGTCGGTCAAGGTCGGAGCGGCAATCCGCCAGGCGCGCAAGCAGCGCGGCTTGGTCATGCGCCACATCGCCGAGCACAACGACACCGACGTCGCCGCCGTCGGCAATTGGGAAACCGGTCGCAACCTGCCCAAGACGGAAAACCTCCTGAAGACCGCTGCCTTTCTGCGTGTCGACCCGGTGGCGCTCGGCAAGGGCGAGGTGGTTTTCCTCGACGATGCCGGACCGGTCAACGACGCCGAGATCGTCACCGATGCCGGGCCGCCCCCCGCCGGGCCGATGGACATCCAGGTGCTGGGCGCCGCGGTTGGCGGAGACGACGGCGATTTCACCTTCAACGGCGAGCCCGCCGGCTACGTCCAGCGCCCACCCGGCATCCGCAACCTGGCCAAGGTGTTCGCGCTGCACGTGCTCTCGGATTCCATGGTGCCCCGTTACGAGCCCGGAGACCTGATCTATTGCGGCGGCCGCGATGCCGTCCCGGGCGATCATGTGGTGATCGAAACCTTCCCGGAAGAGAACGAACGCAACGGCAAGGCCTTCATCAAGAAGCTGGTCAAGCGCACCGCCGCCGAACTGGTGGTCGAACAGTACAATCCGCCGAAGACGTTGACCTTCAACCGCTATGCCATCAAGCAGGTCTGGCGGGTCATTCCGTTGAAGGAATTGCTGGGCTATTGAGGGCGACTGGGCAATTCTTCCTCCCACAAGGAGAGCAGGCAAAACCCAGCGTCGACCCCCTCGCCTTCACGCCCGCCCCGATCCCTCCAGCGGCATCTCACGCTCGCTCAGCATCAGCGCCTCGCTGCGCACGCGCTGGCGCTCGTCGATAAACGCCGCCCGGATCTGGATCGCCGTGCCCGGCAGCCCGTCGGCGCGGCAGGCCGAGCAGACCAGCCGGCCCGAAAGCGCTGCCAGCGGCGTATTGCCAGTCACGCCGAAGCGCTTCAGCTGATCGGGCTTCCACCACCTGTTGCGGCCGCAATCGGCGCATTCGACCGATATCGAAACGACATCCGCAATCACTGATCCCTTGCCCGTCAATGCCATCGCGGCTCGCCTCTTTGTTCCTTGTTTGTTCGCATATTCCTGTGTTTTGAAACGAGAGTCGAGTCGCATCTTTCAGGGCTCCGCAAAAGTTTCTCTTTCGCCAATTCTTGAGTTATGCTTCTATGTAGCTTGCAAAGCCGAGTCGGCGCGCGTGCAGCACCCCGGGAGAGACGATGGACGCCCTTTCCGCCGATTTCGCTCACGCCTGCGGCTATGGCGGCGACAGTCATGCTCTCATCGAGGCCTTCGCGAGAATCCGCGAACACGGCATCCGCCAGGCGCGCCTCGGCCATTTCAGGCGCAAGGCGGTCGTCGACGCGCTGAAACAATCGGAATCGCTTTTCCTGGCGGCGATCGGCCCGGCGCTATCGGCACAAGAAGCCATCGAGGACGCCGCCCGCTTCATCGCCTTCTGGCGCAACATGCCGCGCTGGCGCCAGGAACGGCGCCTGGCGGACCTCGCCAGGGCGAGGCAACAACGCCTGCTGGCGCGCTTCTTCCGCCGCTACGGCCACCGCGTCTGGGCCTTGGAGGCGGCATAGGCGGGCCCGCCAAGCCATCGGCGACCACATCGCGTCACGAGGGAAAGGCAGTCACGAGAAGAGCTGGGCAATGCCGCTATTTGCGGGTTCCCATCCGCGCGTTTTCTTCCTAGATTGCCTGCGGGTGGCTGATCGTTCGACGTGCATAGCAGGGAATGTTCAAGACTGCCCGTTCAAGAGTCCAGGCCTGGATGACGGCAGGCGCGGGAACCATCGCCGCGCTGTTCGTGGCCGGCCTCATGGGCGCCTTTGGCGCCCTGCCCGCTCACCCTCCGCCGCAATTGCCGTCCGATGCCGCCGTCGATGCCGGCCGCTGGCGCATCAAGCCGGTGCGTGCCTATGTCAGCCATGCCGACATCCATGGCGTGCCGCTGAAACCAGGCCAGAAGGCACTGGTGCTGGAGGCCGACATGACCAACCGCACGGCCGAATCCAACAGGGCCTATTTCGCTGTCTTCAGGCCGGAGGGGATCACCCTGCCGGACCCGATGCCGATGATCACCCTGATACGCGATTCCACCCTGGCGCCGGAACTGCACCCCGGCATGACCGAGCGCCTGGCCTATGTCTGGCCGCTGGCCGGCGACGCCGCCCTGCCGCCGACGCTCGCCTTCGGCGTCACCGCGGAAATCTTCAAGCCGCGCGACAATCTCTACGGCACGCCCGGCTGGTACAATCCCTACCGTCTCGGCACCGTCACCTTGCCCCTCGCCGATATGCCGACAACGGACACGCCGGGAGCCGGCTCATGAGCATGCGGGTCCTCGGCAATCTCGTGATTCTCGCCGCCACCGTGGCGCTGAGCTACGGCATGCAGCTTTCCAAGCCGCATTATGCCGACCTCACCGCGCCCATCCCGGTCGACGGCGCCATGCACGACACGGTGCGGGCGCGCAGCTTCGACGTGCGGCTGGACGAGGTCGTCTTCGCCCGCGCGCTGAAGACCAACCAGTTCGGACAGCAAAAGCTTTTGACGACGAGCGGCGTGTGGGCGGTGGTGACGACCAGCCTCACCGCGACCTACGCCTCCATCACGGTCGCGGACGGCACCTGGCAAGGTCCGACCGGTCTGCGCTACCGCCAGACGGAGCGGCTGGGCTATCGCCAGGACATGCCGCCGCACGGCGTCGATCCCGGCTTGGAAAAACGCGGCCTGTTCGTCTTCGAAGTGCCGCCCGACCAGATCCGCGGCGCCAGGCTGCTGGTCTCGGAACGCCAATTCGGCGCGCTCGATGCGCAGGCCCGCATCAGCTTCGACGGGTTGCCGGCCGGTGCCGATGGACAACCGGCCGGCATTCTGCCGCAATACGATCTGGATGCACCACCGGGCCAGACTTCTGCCGGCCCGACATTGCAGGGCAAGCCATGAGCGCCGTCTCGACCGGCATGGAGCCGGCGGCCGGGCGGCAGGCCGAGAAAAAATGGCGCCGGCGCAGCCTGGCCGCGCTCGCCGTCCTGCTGCCGCTGACGCTGGCCGAGACCAGCCATGACAGCCTGCGCGAATGGCTGGGCGGCGAAGACCTCATCGCCAGGCATGTCGAGTTTGGCCAGTCCGCGCACTTCGGCGGCAGCGACTGGAAACTGGCGGACCTGCGCGGCGGCAAGGTCGGCCGCTTGCCCGATCAGGCCTTCGCCGTCATCGCCACCTTCTCCGTCACCGTCGGCGATCCCGACTTGCAGAAGCAATGGCTGGGCTGCAAGCTGATGCTGACCGATGCCGTCGGCCGCCGCTGGCTCCCCGACGTGATTTCGGGCGTCAGACTGCCGGACGGCGTGATGAACTGCACCTCGGCGATCTTCTCCGGCGCCAAGACAGGCGACGTCATCACCATCGGCGACACCTTCATCGTGCCCGAGGATGCCATCAAGACCATCCGTCCCGCCATTGGGCTGGGAAGCGAGCGGCCGTGGTACCTGCGGTTTCAGCGGCCGCCGAAGTAGCGACAGCGCCGGCAGTCCGGAGTCACGGCACGGCGATCAACAGGACGTAGGCAACAAAGACGACGAGGTGAGCAAGTCCGGTGAGAACCGTCGTGCGTCCGGTACTGAAACTTACGACACTCACCGCAAGGGCCAGAGCCAGCAAAATCACGTCGCTCGGACCGAGACCGAGGTTGAGCGACTTTCCGGTGATGAGGCTGGCCGCCGCCACTGCCGGGATCGTCAGTCCGATGGTCGCGCACGCCGAGCCCAAAGCGACGTTCAATGCGCGCTGGAGCTCATTCCCCCACGATGCCTTGATGGCGGAGATCGCCTCCGGGAGCAGCACGACGAACGCGATCATCGCGCCGACGATCGCATCCGATTGCGGGATTTGCAGGTAGGAAAGGCCATCTTCGACGCCAGCCGCGACCCGTTCCGTCAGCAGAACGATCCCGACCAGTCCCAGAAGCAGAAAGACGAAATGGGTCGGCACGCCGTGAACCTGCGGAGAATGGCTTTCCGGAGCGCTTTCACGCACCTGCACCTCCAGGAAGTCCTCTTTCTGGCTGTAGCTCTGGGCGAAAACGAAACTGCCGTAGAGCAAGAGCGACAGCAGCGCGACGAAGGCCAGTTGCGTGGGAGAAAATGTCCCGGGGCTGGTGGCAAGCGTGTAGTTCGGAAGCACCATCGTCAGCACCGTGATCGCGATCAGCACCGAAAGAAAGGAACTTGTGCCTTGCCTTCGGATGTCCTGGTGGCGGTGCCGCCACCCGCCAAGTGTCAGGCACAGCCCTACGATGCCGGTGCAAACGATCATGACCGTGGAGAACACGGATTCTCGCGCCAGGGTCGGATTGTTGGCGCCATGTCGCATCATCGAGACGATGATCGACACTTCGATCGTCGTTACGGCCAAGGTAAGGACCAGGGTGCCGTATGGCTGTCCGACGCGTCGGGCTATCGCCTCCGCATGTCGCACCACGGCAAAGACGGTTGCCAGGGTAAGAACGATCGATATGCCGGCAACGACCACCACAATCGCCGTCCGGTAATCTTCGATCGGCTCTATGTTCGATTGCAGTATCAACGCCAGCGCGCAGCAGACCACAGGCAGGCCGAAGGTCATTGCCTCACTTCGACGGCGGAAGAAGTAAGTCATGGCATTCTCTTCGATCTTGCGAATGCAAACAGGCGGTCTGTTTACGAGACCAGGAAAGACCGCATTTTCGCCCCATCACACGCACATGGCAAGGCGCGACAAGGATACGCGACCCGCTGTTCCCGTCGCTACCGGGAACGACCGTCCGCCTCAACCGTCCCCTTGGAAAGCGAGAACGCCGTCTCCAGCACGGCGGCGAGGAAGCAGATGCGCAGCGGCTCGATCAGGATGCCGGTGGAGGAATCCTGGAACGGGCTGCCGAACAACAGCGTCACGCCATGCGACAGGATCTGCCAGACGTCGAGCTCGTGCGGGCCGATCAGCCGCGTCGCGCCGAGCCACAGCCAGGCCGCGCCCCAGTCGAGCAGTCGATAGCCGACGATCAGCGTACACAGCAATACGAGGCTGGAGCTTACCGTCAGCCGCACGCCATTGGCGATCGGCAGATAGCGCGAGCGGTAGCCGGCGACGAAATGCTCGACGAAATCGCGCAGGAATTTCGGCAGGCCGGCATAGCGCTTGCCGACACGTTCCAGCCTGCCATGCACGCGCATCAGTGCCGCGTCGTCGCGCACGTCATAGCCATAGATAAGCGCCGCCATGACCAGCCAGATCAGCGGCAAGAGCATGTAGAAGAACAGGTTGACGGCGACTGTCGAGGGCGCGACCGAGGTGATCTCGACCGGCACCATGGGCGCGGCCGCCGCCGCCGGCACCGGGCTCGCCAGCCCGTCGGCCGACGCCTGCAGAACCGACCAGAAATTGCGGCTCATCAGCCATTGCAACGCGCTGTCCTTCCAGCGGCTGATGACGTAGAGACCGACGAAGATCCAGTTGGTCTCGCAGATCACCACCACGATCTGCCAGAACGAGCCGGCGCCCGTTTTCGCCTGCATGAACTTGGCCATCCGGCGGACGAGCCAGGACACCGCCACCGAGACCAGCAGCCAGCGCGAATCCAGCACGTCCAGAACATTGGCGCTCTGGCCGAAGCCGGCCTGGTCGAGCGTTTCGCGCGAATATTGGCGCACGATGTCGCCGAGGAATCCCCAGGCGGCATAATAGGCGAAGAAGGGCAACAGCGCGATGGTGATCATCCGCACCAGCCGCGAACCGCGCCGGTCCGCGGTTCCCTCCCCCTCGGCGACCGCGGCGTTTTCCGCGCCACGCTGCGCGGCCAGCACATGGGGCAAGCCGGGACGCAGCACATGGAACATCGCCACCGTCACCACCAGTTGGGCCAGCGCCACCAGCGTCAGCATGGCGAGCCCGGCGAAATGGTTGGCGAGCGCCACCTTGGCCGCCAGTTGCAGCAAGAGATCGCCGGCCAGAACACCGGCCAGCACCAGCACGACGAGCTGCGGCCAGAACCGCCGCAGCAGCGAAAAACTCAAGCTGATCGGTCTGATGATATCGGCAAACATGAGGTTCTCTCAGAATGCCACCCGCCGGAAATCCTTCTAGCAAAGGGGGGTTGTTTTGCAAGAAAGGTGGCGAGCTCTCCTGCCTATGGCAGAGCGGCGATTTCCCCTTCTCCCACAACAAGGGGGAGAAGGAATTAGCGCCTCACCCGCGACTTCAGCCAGCGATCGAACGCCACCGCCAGGATCAGGATCAGGCCGATGACGATGCTTTGCGTGTAGGACGAGACGTTGTTGAACTGGAGCCCATTCTGCAGCACGCCGATCAGGGCGGCGCCCACCACCGTGCCGCCGACCGAGCCGATGCCGCCGAACAGCGAGGTGCCGCCGATGACGACGGCCGAGATGACCGTCAGCTCGTAGCCGATGCCGGCCACCGCTTCGGACGAATTCAGCCTGGCCGACAGCACGAAGGCGGCGAGCCCGGCGAAGAAGCCGACGATGACATAGACAGAGACCAGGATGCGGTCGACGCGCAGGCCCGACAGCCGTGCGGCCTCGGCATTGCCGCCGACGGCGTAGACGGCGCGTCCATAGCGCGTGTAGCGCAGCACGATGTGGCACAGGATGGCGGCCGCCGCGAAGATGATCGCCGGCACCGGCACGGGGCCGATCAGCCCGGTGCCGAACCAGCGCATGGAAGCGTCGAAGCCCGAGATCGGGCCGCCATTGGAGATGGTCAGCGTCAGGCCGCGAAACACGGTGAGCCCGCCCAGCGTGACGACGAAGGGCGGCACTTTCAGCCTGGTGATGGCAAAGCCCTGAACACCGCCGGCCACCGCCCCCACTACCACGGCAGCGAGCAGCGCCGCGAACCAGCCATAGCCCTGCGTTCCCGACGTCGACAGCGACAGCGTGTTGGCAGTGCCGCCCTTGGCGACCACGGCCGCCACCATGCCGCAGAAGGCCAGCAGCGAGCCGACCGAGAGATCGATGCCGGCGGTAAGGATGACGAAGGTCATGCCGAGCGCGATCAGCCCGGTGATCGATATCTGGCGGGTGATGTTGAACAGATTGATCGGATCGATGAAGCTCGGCTTCAGCACGGTGAAGACGACCACGAGCGCCGCCAGGAACAGCAGCGGCCCGAAATTCATCAAGAGCCGCGCAATGCTGATGCCGCCACGCCGGCTATGCTCCTCGGCCACGCTCATCGTGCCTCCTCCTCAACCGCTCCCGGCTGGTCGAGCGCCATCAGTTCCATCAGTTTTTCCTCGCTTGCCTCGATGCCCGGCATCTGCCCGGTGATGCGTCCCTTGCGCATGGTCACGATCCGGTCCGACACAGCCAGCACTTCGGGCAGCTCGGACGAAATAATCATCACCGCTATGCCGCGCGCTGCCAATTGCACCAGGATCTGGTGCACCTCGGCCTTGGCGCCGACGTCGACGCCGCGCGTCGGCTCGTCGACGATCAGCACCTTGGGATCCCGCGCCAGCCAGCGCGCCAGGATCACCTTCTGCTGGTTGCCGCCCGACAGGCCCTCGATCGCCTGCTCGGCCGACGCCATGCGGATCGACAGCATTTTCCGGAACCCCGCCAGCGCATCGCGCTCGCGCCGCTCGGCCATGAACCCAAAACCGTTGCTGAAGCGGCCGAGCGAGGCCACCGAAAAATTCACCAATATGCCCAATGCGGCAAAGATCGCCTGGTGCTTGCGGTCCTCCGGCACCAGGCCGATGCCGAGCTTGATGGCGTCCGCCGGCGAGGCCGGAGCGATCGGCCTGCCGTCGAGCGTGATCGTGCCCGCCGCGATGCGGTCGGCGCCGAAAATGGCGCGCGCCAGCTCGGTGCGGCCCGAGCCGACCAGCCCGGCGACACCCAGGATCTCGCCGGCCTTCAGGTCGATATCGACGCCGTCGAGCACGATGGCGTGCGGCGCTTCGGGGTCGCGCACGGTGCGCAATCCGCGCACCGACAACACGACGTCGCCGGCCACCGTGCGCTGCGCCGGCCGCGCATAGAGTTCGGACGCCGCGCGGCCAACCATTTTCTCGATGATGCGCGGCAATCGGATCGGCCCGCCTTCGCGGTCGAGATTGCCGGCCAACCTGCCGTCCCGGAGCACCGTCATGCGGTCGCAGATGGCGGCGGCCTCCTCCAGCCGATGGGTGACGAACATGATGGCGACATGGTCCTTGCGCAGCCTGTCCATGATCGACAGCAGCCGCTGCACCTCTGTCTCGGTTAGCGCTGATGTCGGCTCGTCCATGATGATCAGCCGGCTCTTCAGCGACAGCGCCCGTGCAATCTCGACGAGCTGCTGCTCGGCCACCGAAAGCGCCGAGACCGGCGTCATCGGATCGATCGTGAGGCCGACGCGGGCGATGATCGTGCGGGAGTCCTGCTCCATCTTGCGCCAGGAGACAAGGCCGAGCGGACCGGTCGGGGCGCGGCCTATGAAGATATTCTCCGCCACCGTCAGCGTCGGGATCAGGCTGAGTTCCTGGTAGATGGTGACGATGCCGAGCCGCTTGGCATCTTGCGGGCTCGACGGCCGGTAGTCGGCGCCGTCGAAGACAATGTGGCCGCTGGAGGGCGGTATCACGCCCGACAGGATTTTCAGCAGCGTCGACTTGCCGGCGCCGTTTTCGCCCAGCAGGCCGAGGATTTCGCCGGGCCTGATATCGAGCGAGACATCGTTCAGCGCGGTGACGCCGGCGAAATGCTTGGTGACGCCCTCGACGGCGAGCAGGACGGGTGCGGCTTCAGCCAATGATTGCTTCCTCGATCCGATTCATGCTGGCCTCTTCAGCGCGTGAACGCCCCCCTCTGGCCTGCCGGCCATCTCCCCCTCGAGGGGGGAGATCGGCAGTATTGATGGCGCACTCTTCCTGCAACGTCGGAGATTGGCGAAAGCAGAGAACCAGCCAATCTCCCCCCTCGAGGGAGGAGATGTCCGGCAGGACAGAGGGGGGCGCGACAGAACGCGACCTCCGTCCGTCATGCACCAAGCCCTCACTTCGTCTCGTTCAACCTCTCGGCCTTGTCGAGATTGTCCTTGCCGATGACGATCGGCGTCAACAGCACCAGCTTCTCCTTCGGCTCCGTCTTGTCTCTGGCGTAGGCGACGGCGATCTGCACGGCCGTGCGCGACTGCTGGCCGGGAAATTGTTCGACCGTGCCGGCGAGCTTGCCGTCGCGGACCGCGACCAGCGCTTCCGGCAGCGCGTCGAAGCCGTAGATCTTGACGTCGGTGAAGTTGCGCGCGGCACAAGCCTCCATGGCGCCCAGCGCCATGTCGTCATTGGCGCAGACGATCGCGTCCGGCTTGCCGTTGGCGGCAAGGCCGGCTTCCGTCACCGACAGCGCCTCGGCTCGGGCGAAATTGGCGGTCTGCTCGAAGACGATCTGGTATTTGTCCTTCAAGGGATCGAGCACATTGTGCACGCCCTTGTTGCGGTCGATCGCCGGCCCGGCGCCGGGCTGGCCCTGCAGATGGAACAATTTGGCGCCGTTGGGGAATGCCGCCACCACGGCCTGAGCTTCCGCCTCGCCACCCTTGACGTTGTCGGCGCCGACATGGGCGAGAATGCCCTCGACACCGTCGACGCGGCGATCGATCGTGACCACGGGAACGCCCGCCTTGACCGCTTCCTCGATGGCCGGCGCCAGCGCGTTGACGTCGAGCGGCGAGATCACGATGGCGTTGACCTTCTGCACCAGGGCCGCCTCGATGTCGGCGGTCTGCTTGGTGGCCGAGTTCTGGCCATCGCTCTCGGTCAGGTTGACGCCCTGCGCCTGCGCTTCGGCCTTGATCGCGTTCAGCATGTGCACGAAGAACGGAAAGCCGAGACTGGGCACCGAGCCGAGAATGGTGAGCTTGTCCTGCGCAAATGCCGAGGGCGCGGCAAGCACCATGGCGCCCGCGGCCACGGACGTCATCAGGAATTCACGTCTGTTCATGGGATCCTCCTCCACAAGAACGCACGGCCCCGGAAACCGGGACGGTTTCAGGAAGGATCATGCGTCGGTTCAAAGTGTTGGAGCATCCTCCTTGCGTTGCTAACGCATGCCGCTCCAGCTGATCGCCGTTGCAAAAACTACCTCCCGTCGGCACCAGCAAACGGATGCTAGCCCAGGCTCAACCATTTGTGCAACATCGATATAACAGGGCCAGACGGCAATGGCCGGAATTTGGATGAGCCGAGTGCCCAGCTTCCAATCTCCGGCGCTGGCCCTAGTTTGAACCGCGCCTGAGCTCGTTTGCTGGAGACACCCGCATGAAACCATATATCATCTGCCATATGATCGCGTCGCTGGACGGCAGTCTCCACCCGAGCCGCTACACGGCCAGTCCCGATGGCACCCGGGCCGAATGGTCGAGCCTCTACGAGCATATCCATAATGAGTTTGCGGGCGACGGCTGGATCGTCGGCCGCGTCACCATGGCCGAGATGAGCAAGGCCGGCGCGCACCCGCCGGCCGATGCGGGCAAGGTCGACCGACCCTATCATGTCGCGCAAACCGGTACGGGCAGCTATGCGGTGGCGCTCGATCCCTCGGGCAAGCTCCACTTTTCCAAACCCGACATTGGCGGCGACCATGTCGTGGTGCTGCTTGGGCACGATGTCGCCGACAGCCACCTGGCCGAGCTCGCTGCCGACGGCGTGTCCTATATCGTGGCGGAAACGGCCGACATGGATCTCGGCCGGATGCTCGAAGTTCTCAACCGCGAATTCGCCATTCGCCGGCTGCTGCTCGAGGGCGGCGCCGGCATCAACGGTTCCTTCTTCGCGGCCGGCCTTGTCGACGAGCTCAGCCTTCTCGTGGCTCCCGCCCTGGACGGGCGGGCGGCTAACCAGGGTTTCGTCGAATTCGGCGAAACCGGCCTCGCGGGCAAGATGCAACTGTCGCTCAAAAGCTGCGAAGCCCTCGCCCACGGGCTCGTCCATTTGCGCTACGCCGTCGGCTGACGACGCTTTATCGGCGCATCATGCGTCGTACTGCATGGCCTCGAGATCGGCGATCAGAGTCGGGCCGGTCGGCTGCCAGCCGAGCCGCGCCTGGGTCAGCGCGCTGGAGGCCGGCAGATCCATCGGGGCGAACATCGCCATCCAGCCGAAATGCTCCGCCGCCTGTTCCGGCGCGATCGAAACCACCGGCACGTTGAGGCCCCGCCCGATCACCTCCGCGATAGCGCGTACTTCGACGCCTTCCTCGCCGACCGCGTGATAGCGCGCGCCGGGCTGCTGCTTTTCCACTGCCAGCCGGTAGAGGCGCGCCGCGTCCAGGAGATGGCCCGCCGCATAGCGGTTGCGGCCCTCGCCGACATAGGCCGAAACGCCTTTCTGGCGCACGATTTCGATGAGCGGCGTGATGAGCCCTTGCTTGACCGGGTTGTGAACCTGCGGCAGCCGCACCACCGAGACGTTGACGCCGGCTTCCAGCAAGGCATTGCCGGCGAGCTCCGAGGCGATGCGCGGATTGGGATGGCTGGCGTTGAAGACGTCCTCGCTGGCAAGCTCGCCATGTCCGGGGCTGCCCACGCCGACGCCGGAAGTGATCACCAGCGGCCGGTCGGATCCGGCCAATGCTTGGCCGAGTGCCGCGATGACACGGCTATCCTTCTCGCAATTCTCGGCAAAGCGCGAGAAATCATGGTCGAACGCCGTGTGGATCACCGCTTCCGCCTTCGCCGCGCCCTCGCGCAGGCCCTCGGGATCCTCGAGCGTTCCCCGATGCACTTCGGCGCCCGCCGCCGTCAGCGCTTCGGCCCCCGCTTCGGAGCGAGTGACGCCGACCACCTGATGGCCCGCCTTGATGAGCTCCGCAACGAGCGCCGAGCCGATGAAACCGGTCGCGCCGGTCAAAAAGATACGCATGCGAATTCTCCTGCACGATTGCCTGCGCAGTATCGCCGGTCTATTATTCCATTAAAGTAGTGATCTTATCGTGGTATAATGGCTAACAGGATGCCCACCAATTCCGCCGGTTCGCTCGCGGCGTTTCTGAGAGACCGGCGCACCCGGCTCGATCCGGCCTCGTTCGGATTTTCAGGGCGTCGGCGCACGCCGGGGCTGCGCCGGGAAGAGGTGGCCCAGCGCGCCAACATCAGCCCTACCTGGTACACATGGCTGGAACAGGGTCGTGGCGGCGCGCCTTCGGCCGATGTGCTGAACCGCATTGCCAAGGGGCTGATGCTGACCGAGGCCGAGCGCGAGCATCTTTTCATGCTCGGGCTCGGACGCCCGCCCGAGGTCCGCTATATCGGCGCGGAAGGCATCAGCCCCCGGCTGCAGCGCCTCCTCGACACGCTTGAAGCGAGCCCCGCCTTGGTCAGGACCGCCACCTGGGATGTCGTTGCCTGGAACCGCGCCGCCCAGGTCGTGCTGACCGATTACAGCGCCCTGCCCGCCGACCAGCGCAACATCCTGCGCTTCATGTTCCGCAGCCCGGCCATGCGCGAAAAGCAGCACGACTGGGAAAGCCTCGCCCGTTTCGTGGTGGGCGCCTTCCGCGCCGACGCGGCGCGTGCCGGCGCGGTGTCCGAGGTACGCGAACTCGTCGACGAACTGTGCAGCGCCAGCCCCGAATTCGCCGCCCTGTGGCGCGAGAACGACGTGCTCAGCCATGGCGACGGAACCAAGCGGCTGAAGCACCCGGTGCTCGGCGATATCGAACTGGAATATTCGGGGTTCGCGGTCGACGGCCGCCCGGATCTGAGCCTGACCGTCTACAATCCGGTCGACAGCGCGGTCGCCGACCGCATTCGCGCCCTGGCGAAGCGCCCCAAAGCGTAAGTGTCATCGGACCCGCTGCGATGATCGTTGCTCTTTCCGAAACAATTTCAGAAAAATGCGCAGCGGGTTGCATCCGACCATGCGTCCCATGAAACCGTCATCGCGGCGCCTCACCACCGCATCCCGCCGACAAAGTCGATGAATGCCCGCAGCGGCGCCGGTATGAGGCGGCGGCCGGGGTAATAGAGGAATGGGCCGGAAAACTCCTGCCACCAGGGCTCCAGTACCGGCTCGAGCCGGCCATCGTCGAAATAGGGACGCAGCCAGTCCTCGAACAGCGAGACGATGCCGCCGCCGGCGACCGCCACATCGAGCGCAAGCGCCATAGCCGTGCCGGTGCTGACCAGCAGCGGCCCGGTCGGCTCGACGCTCACTATCTCGCCGTCGCGCTCGAACTCCCAGGGCGGCGTCAGGCCGCTGGCGAAGCGGCCGCGCAGGCATGCGTGATCGAGCAGGTCGCGCGGATGGTCGGGCCGACCACGCCGGTCGAGATAGGCCGTTGCGGCAGCGGTGGCGAAGCGCTGCCGGCGCGGGCCGATCGGTACGGCGATCATGTCCTGCTCCAGCCGCTCGTCATAGCGGATGCCGGCATCGCAGCCGCTCGCCAGTATGTCGACGAAACTGTCCTCGGCGGTCACCTCCAGTCTTATGTCGGGATAGGCGGCAAGGAAGGGCGGCAGAAGGCGCGGCAGCACCAGTTTCGCCGCCACGACAGGCACGTTGAGCCGCAGCGTGCCGGCCGGGCGGCCGCGAAAGCCGTTGACGACATCGAGCGCTGCCTCGACCTCGCCGAGCGCGGGGCCCAGCCGCTCCAGCAGGCGCGCGCCGGCCTCGGTCGGTGCGACGCTGCGCGTGGTGCGGTTGAGGAGCCGCACGCCGAGCCCCGCCTCCAGCCGCCGCACCGTTTCGCTGAGGCTGGAGGCGCTGACGCCGCTGACCCTGGCCGCCTCGCGAAAGCCGCCGGCGCGCGCCACCGCCATGAATGCCTGGAGGTCGCCCAGATCCGCCATTGTTCGCCTTTCTGCACAGCCTGTGCCGATTGCGCCATATTATCGCGCAAGCGTGCATTGTCTATATCTGGGCCGATCCACAGGAGATTGAGACCATGACTGACATCAGCAAGGCCGGAACCTTCAAGCTCGGCGACCGTACGGTGAAGCGCATGGGCTACGGCGCCATGCAACTGGCCGGACCCGGCGTGTTCGGCCCGCCAAAAGACCATGACGGTGCACTCGCCGTGCTGCGCGAGGCGGTGGCGAGCGGTATCGATCATATCGACACCAGCGATTTCTACGGCCCGCACATCACCAACCGGATCATCCGCGAGGCCCTGCATCCCTACCCCGCCAACCTCACCATCGTCACCAAGATCAGTGCCCGGCGTGGCGCGGACGCATCATGGATCCCCGCAATGTCACCGCAGGAGCTGACACAGGCCGTGCACGACAATTTGCGCAATCTCGGCCTGGACACGATCGAGATCGTCAACCTGCGCTCCATGCACGGCATACACGGCCCGGCCGAAGGCTCGCTCGAACCCCAACTGAATACGCTCGCCGAACTGCAGCGTCAGGGTCTGGTGCGCCATATCGGCTTGAGCAATGTCACATCAACCCAGATCGCGCAGGGGCGCGGCATCGTCGACATTGTCTGCGTGCAGAACCAGTACAACATCGCGCATCGCGAGGACGACGCGCTGATCGACGAGCTTGCCGCCGACGGCATCGCCTATGTGCCGTTCTTCCCGCTCGGCGGCTTCACGCCGCTGCAATCGAGCACGCTGGCCGATGTCGCGCAAAAACTCGGCGCGACGCCCATGCAGGTGGCGCTCGCCTGGCTGCTGCGCCGCGCGCCCAACATTCTGCTCATCCCCGGCACCTCGTCCGTCGCGCATCTGCGGCAGAATCTGGCGGCGGCGGAGTTGGAGCTGCCGGCCAACGCGCTTGCCGTGCTGAACGGGATCGCGGGCGAGACCGAGCAAGCGGCCTGAGCCGGCGCGACTAGCGCTTGCCGGGCGGCACCGCTGTCCGGCAAGGTCCCGACCTTGGCGGCGGCTTGCGCAGCCGTCGCCGGCCATGGCATCTGGGCCGGTACAACGGATCGATCCGAAGCAGCATGGCTCCACGACCACCACGACCCGGCGTCAGCCTCAACCGCGCGCTGTCGAAGCTCGGCCTGTGCTCGCGCACGCAGGCCGAGCGGCTGATCGCCGAGGGCCGTGTGCGCGTCGGTGGCAAGGTCGCGCGCGATGCTTCCCTGCGCGTCGATATGGATCGCGACCGCATCGCCGTCGACGGCGAAAAAATCGTTGCCGAGCGCAAGGTCTATCTCATGCTCAACAAGCCGCGCGGGCTGGTCACCACCCGCGAGGACCCGCTGGAGCGCGACACCGTCTATGCCTGCCTGGAAGGGCTCGACCTGCCTTTCGTCTCCCCCGTCGGCCGGCTCGACAAGGCGAGCGAGGGCCTGCTGCTGATGACCAACGACACGCGCTTTGCCAACCGGCTGATGGACCCGGCCTCGCATCTGCCCAAGACCTATCATGTCCAGATCGGCACGGTACCCGACGCGGCGGTGCTGGAAGCGCTGCGCGCCGGCGTTACCGTCGAGGGTGAAATGCTGACTGCGAACTCGATCGAGCTGCTGCGCAGCGGCGGCCGCACCGCCTGGCTGGAGATCGTGCTCGACGAGGGCCGCAATCGCCACATCCGGCGCCTGCTCGCCGCCCACGGCATTGAGGTCAAGCGCCTGATCCGGATCGCCATTGGCAGCTTGCCGCTCGGCGACCTCGCCAAGGGTACTGCGAGGCATTTGACGCCCGACGAATTGGCGCTGCTGGCGGGATGAATAGGCGCAAGGTCGGCACTGCCGTTCGGCAAATCGGCCGGCACTTCCGGCTCCTGACGGAAAGCTGTCAGGACCCCCGGCCTATAGAAGGCCGGGAGCCCAGCCGCGGCTTCGACGATCAAGGAGCCAATGCGATGAATTTCGTCTCTGTCCGCATCATCACGTCCGATGTCCAGCGCCTCGTGCGCTTCTATGGCGAGATCACCGGAATGCCGGTGACGATGTACACGGAGGATTTCGCCGAACTGGCGACGTCGGCCTGCACGCTGGCGATCGGCAGCACGCGCACCCTGATGCTGTTCGGCAGCGACATCGCCCGCCCAGCCGACAACCGCACGGCCATCATCGAATTCCGAGTCGGCGACGTCGATGCCGAATTCGCCAGGCTGGCGGAAACCATCAAGGGTGCAATTGTCCAGGAGCCTACCACCATGCCCTGGGGCAACCGCTCGCTGCTGTTCCGCGACCCCGACCGCAATCTGGTGAATTTCTTCACGCCTGTAACCGCCGAGGCGATCCGGAAGTTCGACAGCTAGGCCGCCCTACTTCCCGTTCCACTTGCGCACCACCGGCTCGCCGAGGTCATGCTCGTAGCCGAGCACGCTGATGCTGGCTGTATCGAGCACGAACAGCGCGCCGTCCTGCGGCGGCAAGCCGAGCCAGCGGGCGGTGAGCACGCGCAGGAAGTGCGCGCTGGAAAAGATCAGCATGTCGGCATTGGCCTCGCGCAGGCGATCGATGATCCTGTCGGCGCGGGCGCCCACATCGGCCGCCGTTTCGCCTTGCGGGCAGCCGTCGCGAAAGACGTTCCAGCCCGGCCGTTCGGCCAGGATCTCCCTGGTGGTTCGCCCTTCATAGGCGCCGTAGTCCCATTCCTGCAGGTCGTCCATCTTGATGCTTTGCGCCCCGAAGCCGGCAAGCAGACTGGTGTTGTAGGCGCGCTGCGAGGGGCTCGACCACACGGCCGAAAACGGCAGGCCTTTCAGCCGATCCGCCACACCCCGCGCGGCCGCCTCGCCGGCCGTTGTCAGCGGCATGTCGGTGCGGCCGGTGTGCTGGCCCGAAAGGCTCCACGCCGTCTCGCCATGCCTGACCAGATGGATTTGAGGAAACGCACTGCTCACGACGGCCTTTCGAAGTTGCCGCACCTTAGAGGACGATGCGGCGAAGGGGAATCCAGTTGGCGCGAAAGTCCGGGGTGGAGCGCCCGTTTGGGTGCGGTCCATGTCAATGCCCACCACATTCCCTGGCCCTGATCCCCGCCGCATTGGCACAATGACTGGGCGCCGGGAATAATTATGTGTGGTTCATAGTTCACCAAGCACGATAGGTCACGATCATCATGTACAAACATCTGCTCATCGCCACCGACGGGTCGGAACTGGCCGACAAGGGCGTTGCCCACGGCCTCGGGCTGGCAAAGGGCATCGGCGCCACCGTGACCTTCGTCACCGTCTCGGAACAATTCCCGATCTTCGCCTGGGGCGGCGCCATGGCCGGCTACGCCGCGGGCGATGAGCTGGCCGCCTATCAGGAAGAAGCCCGCAAATACGGCAAGGAAGTGCTCGACAAATGCAAGGCTTCCGCCGAGGGGCTGGGCGTGTCGGCCAAGGTCGTGCACATCGAGGACAGAAGGCCCGCCGAGGCGATCCTGGAACTGTCGCAGACCGAACGCTGCGACCTGATCGTCATGGCCTCGCACGGCCGCCGCGGACTGGGCAGGCTGCTTCTGGGAAGCCAGACAGCGGAAGTCGTGTCCTACAGCGAAATCCCGGTCCTGGTGGTGCGGTAGGCCGGGTCCAGCCAGTCCGGCTCCCTGCAAGCGCCACTCAGAACGCCGCTTCGGCCACCAGATAAAATCCCAGCGCCAAGAGCCCCGCGAAGAACACTTTGCGAAAAGTCTCGACGCTCATGCGCTGGCGCAGCGCCTGGCCGACAGCCATGCCGGCGAGCGCAGGCGCCAGCGCCGCGACCGAGCCCGCCAGCCCGGCCGTCGGCGAGGCTAGGGCGCCTGCCCTGAACAGCCCGATGGCCAGCGCCGCCGTCGACACGGTGAAGGACAGGCCGAGCGCCTGGATCAGCTCTTCCCTGCCCAGCCGCAGCGATTGCAGGTAGGGCACCGCCGGAATGACGAAGACGCCGGTGGCGCCGGTGACCAGGCCGGTCGCCACCCCGACCAGCGGCAATAGCAAGGCCTCGTGGCGTGGCGGCGTCGAAAAGCCGGCCTTGGCGAGGCCGAGAAAGGCGTAGAGCATCAGTGCCACGCCGAGCGCGCCGGATGCGGCCGCCGTATGCGCGCCGGTGAGCAGGCCGGCGCCGGCAACGGTGCCGATCACCACGCCGGCCATCATCGTCCATAGCCGCCTGACGAGCCCGCCGAACGAAGGACCGGTGGACAATTGCCACAGATTGGTGACCAGCGACGGGATCAGCAGAAGCGTGGCCGCCTCGGCCGGCGCCATGGTCACCGCCAGCAGGCCCATCGCCACTGTCGGCAGGCCCATCCCGACCACGCCCTTGACGAAGCCGGCGGCAAGGAAGACGGCGCAGACCCAGGCGACGGCGGCGGCGCTCAGCGGCTCAATCATGGAGCAGCATGTCGGCGGCGGCGGTCCCGGCTGCCGCCGGTCCGGCGGCGGCCCTGCTGACAAGGGCGGATGTCATGGCGCATCCTGGCATGCCGGAATTCGAGCGCGCCATGGCCAGAAGAGCAACGGCAACCGCCAGCAGCATCGCCGCGCTTTCAGCGATGCCGAGCCCTTGCCGGTTCGATGCCGGTTTTCTCATTCTCATCATGGACCTCCACCGAAACTGTTTGACGAAATTCGCCGTCACCCACAATGTGGAAATCGCGGCGCCAGCCTTCGGCTTAGACGAAGGCTGGCGCCGCAAGCCGGTCGGCCCGCTGCCATCGATCGCGTGATGGCGGCCATCGCCCGGGCTGTCTTGCGGGAGGAAAAAGATGCGCTTCGACCTGGTCGATCTCCGGCTGTTCCTGCTGGTCGCCGAGCGCGGCAGCATCACCCATGGCGCCGAGCTCGCGGGCCTGGCGCTGGCTTCGGCCAGCGCTCGCATCAAGGGCATGGAGGACAGGCTCGGCGCGCCGCTGCTGGAGCGCCGCCGGCGCGGCGTGGTGCCGACCGCCGCCGGCCAGGCACTGCTGCACCACGCGCGCGCGGTGCAGAACCAGATCGAGGCGATGGCCGGCGAGCTCGGCGCCTATGCCACCGGCCTGCGCGCGCGGGTCCGCCTGCTCGCGAACACGGCCGCCACCAGCGAGCTTCTGCGCGACAGACTGCCGGCCTTTCTGGTCGCGCATCCCGGCATCGACGTAGAGCTCGATGAGCGCCCCAGCCACGAGATCGCCGAGGCGGTGGCGAGCGGCGCAGCCGATCTCGGCATTGCCGCGACCTGGGCCGGCCTTTCACATCTCGAGCAGAAACCGTTCTTCGTCGATAGGCTGGTGGTGATCGCCGCGCGCAACCGCCCCGGCCTCGAAGGGCGCGCGACCGGCCTCGCCGACATTCTCGGTGAAACCTTTGTCGGCCTGAGCGCCGGGCATCCCTTGCAGGAGCACATCTCCCGCCAGGCCGCGCGCCTTGGCGGTCATCTGCATTTTCGCATCCGCGTGCCCGGCCTCGACAATGTCTGTAGGCTGGTGGCCCAGGGCGCGGGCGTCGCCATCGTGCCGGAAAGCATCGTGCGCCGCTCGGTGCCCAGCCTGCGCAGCCTGCGGCTGACGGACGACTGGGGAACCCGCCAGCTCAATCTCTGCGCCCGCCGCTTCGACAAGTTGACGCCGCAGGCCAAGCTGCTGGTCGCCGCACTGGTGTGAAGCCGCCGCCCACATGCTGAATTCGCGTGGAATCATGCCTTGCCTTTAAGGAATCCATGAAATAGCTTGTTTGCACATAGGCAAAAAAATCGCCTAGCTTTTTTCGTTTTATGAAAGACGGGGGACTTGCGGGAACATCTCGATCTGACCGATCGGCGTCTGGTCAAACAGCTGTCGCAGGACGCGCAGCCGGGCATCAACCGCCTCGCCGAGATTCTGGCGATCTCGGTGCCGACCGTGCGCACGCGGCTGCGCAACCTGCTCGACCGCAACCTGCTCAAGATCGTCGGTCTCTTGAACCTGACGGAGCGGCCCGAACTGATCTCGGCCATCGTCGGCATCAACGCGCAAGGGCGCGGCCGCGCTCGCGAACTGGCGCAGCGCATTTCCGAACTGCCCTTCGTCAACTCGGCCTCGGTCGTCACCGGGCGCTTCGACATCATCGTCGACGTGACGGTAGCCGGAGACGTCGCCGATCTCTACCGCGTCACCAGCGAGTTGATCCCGGGCGCCGGCGAGCCGGGCGAGGTCGTGCGGAGCGAGACCTTCGTCGTCATGGCGTCCTGCAACAAATGGGTCAGCCTGCCGGAAGGCTGCTGGTCGGACGACAGCATTCGCAAGGAGTCGGCATGAGGATAGCGGTTCTCGGGGGCTCGGCCTGCTCAACTCGCTGCTGCATGTGCCGGACGCGCCTTTCGTCGACGCGTTGGCCACGCGCGGCATCATGGTCGCCGAAACGGTGGCTCGGCACCAAGAGACGGATTTTCGAACGGTGGCCGCCGCCGGCAACGGCGCCGCCGCTCAAAAAGCATCCTGTAAGGTAGACAACAAGACGACAAAAGGAGGAATGCCCAATGAAACCAATGAAGATTGCCAAGCTTTTCATCGCCGGCCTCGCACTGGCCGGCCTCACCGCCGCCGCCAGCGCCGGAGCGCTCGACGACATCACCAAGCGCGGCGAACTGCGTGTCGCGGTACAGACGCAGGGACCGCCCTTCTCGCTGGTCGGGGCCAATGGCGAACGCACCGGCAGCTCGGTGGAACTGGCCGAACTGATGGCCAAGGAAATGGGCGTCAAGATCACCTTCCTCGACTTCGACTGGGACGGCCTGATCCCGGCGCTGCTTTCGGGCAAGGCCGACCTTCTGGTCGCCGACATGACGCCGACGCTGGCACGCGGCATGAAGGTCGCCTTCACCACGCCTTACATGTATACGGGCAGCACCGTCTTCACCAAGGCCGACGGCAAGTTCAAGACCACCGAGGACTGCAAGGCCAAGGGTACCAAGATCGCCGTGCTGCTCGGCGCCACCGGCGAGAAGGAAGCCAAGGCCGCCTTCCCCGATGCCGACATCAAGAGCTACAAGGGCGGCGGTCCGCTGCTGCTCGACGCCGTGAACAACGGCCAGGCCGATTGCGGCGTCAACGACGTCTCGGCGGTCAAGGGCCAGTCGACGGCCTATCCGGCCGGCACCTTCACAATCATGCCGGACCTGCTGTCGAAGGAGCCGCTTGCCTTCGCCACCCGCTATGACGAGCCGGATCTCCTGATCTGGATGAACCTGTTCCTCAACCAGGTCACCATCGACGGCCGCCTGCAGAAGAACCTCGACTACTGGGTCAATTCGGAAGACTGGAAGAAAGATCACTGATTAGGCATTAGTGAGTAGTGAATTAGTGAGTAGTGAATAGGGTCCGCCTGCCTACTCACTACTCACTACTCACTACTCCCTATCCCTACCCGCCATTCACGCCCATGCTCGAGAATTTCAGCTTCCGCACCATCGTCGAATACCTGCCCCTGTTCGGGCAGGGCCTGGTCACGACCGTGTGGCTGTCGGCGCTGTCCTTTTTCGGCGCGCTCGCGGTCGGCATCCTGCTGTGCGCGATGAACCTGCAGCGCAGCTGGCTGTTTCGGGTGCCGGCCAAGGCCTATATCGACGCCGTACGCGCCACGCCCTTGCTGGCACAGCTCTATTTTCTCTATTTCGGCCTGCCGCGCCTCGGTTTCGTGCTGCCCGAACTCGTCGTCGGTATCCTCGCGTTGTCACTGAACAGCGGCGCCTATGTCGCTGAAATCATTCGTGCCGGCATCCTGTCGATCCCGCGCGGCCAGGTTGAGGCCAGTGTTGCTTCGGGCATGACCTATGTTCAGCGCATGCGCCTGGTGGTCTTGCCACAGGCGTTCAAGGTGACGATCCCTCCGCTGCTGGGACAAGCGATCGTGCTGGTCAAGGATTCGGCGCTCCTGTCGCTGATCTCGGTTGCCGAGCTGACGCGCGCCGGCCAGTTGCTCGCCTCCGACCGTTTCATGCCGGCGGAAGGATTTCTCACCATCGCCGCCTTCTACCTCCTGCTTTATTACGGCCTCAAGGGGCTGGCGGTTCTCTCCGGCCGCTGGCTTGGCTCGGCGGGAGCGCGCGCATGATCTGGCAACAGTTGCAAAGCCTTGCGGGCAGCTATCCGCTGGCGCTGCGCGGCCTCGGCATGACGGTGGTGCTGTCGCTGATCAGCCTGGTGCTGGGCACCCTGCTCGGCTTCGGCCTCGGCATCTTGCGGACCAGCGGCAACCGGTTGATCGCCGGCTTGATCGGCGCCTGGGTCGACCTCATCCGCGGCACGCCGTTCCTGGTGCAGATATTCCTGATCTTCTTCATCTTGCCGGAGCTGGGCATCGAGCTCGACGCCTTCACCGCCGGCATCATCGCGCTGACCAACCTCGCCGCCTGCTTCATCTGCGAGATCGTCGCCGCCGGCATCCGTTCGGTTCCGACGGGCCAGGTCGAGGCGGCACTGGCGTCCGGCCTGTCGCGCTGGCAGCGCATGCGCCAGGTGGTGCTACCGCAGGCGATGCGCATCGTGCTGCCGCCGCTGGTCGGGCAATATGTGCTGCTGATCAAGGATTCTTCCGTCGTCTCGGCGATCGGCCTGACCGACCTCACCCGAGTCGGCTGGCTGGTGGTGCAGCGCGTGCCGAACGGCCTGCTGGTGTTCTTCCTCGTCGGCGTCGGCTATTTCATCGTCTGCTATCCGCTGATCATGCTCGCCCGCCGGCTCGAACGGCGCATCGGTGCCGCCCATGGCGAGGTGCAGATATGACATCGAACCCAAAGGTTCCGACCACATGACCAAAACGGGCATGATCGATTTTCGCGGCGTCAACAAATGGTTCGGCACGCTCAACGTGCTGAGGGACATCACGCTCAGCGTCGAGCCGCGCGAAGTGGTCGTCGTTTGCGGCCCGAGCGGGTCGGGCAAGAGCACGCTTATCCGCTGCATCAACGGGCTGGAGACGATCAAGGATGGCGACCTCGTCGTCGACGGCCAGCGGCTCGGCGACCCCACCACCAACATGACGAAGCTGCGCACCGAGATCGGCTTCGTCTTCCAGTCCTTCAACCTCTACCCGCACAAGACCGCGCTCGAAAACGTCACGCTGGCGCCGATCCATGTCCGCAAGATCCCGCGCGCCGAGGCCGAGCAGGCCGGCCGCGAACTGCTGGCCAAGGTCGGGCTTGCCGACAAGATCAACGCCTATCCTGCGCAGCTTTCAGGCGGCCAGCAACAGCGTGTGGCGATCGCCCGCTGTCTCGGCATGCGCCCCAAGATCATGCTGTTCGACGAGCCGACCTCCGCCCTCGACCCCGAAATGATTTCGGAAGTGCTCGACGTCATGGTCGCGGTTGCCGAGGAAGCCATGACCATGATGGTGGTGACGCATGAGATGGGCTTTGCCCGCAAGGTCGCCCAGCGCGTGGTGTTCATGGACGCCGGCGCCATCGTCGAAAGCGGCACGCCCGACGAGTTCTTCTCGCACCCCAGGACCGATCGCAGCCGCGCCTTCCTGAGCAAGATCCTGCGGCACTGACCGGCGCCGCCGCCTTCAAGTGACCGCCAGCACCTTGCCCGTATCGTGCTGGCGCACGAAATCCACGCGGCCGCCGTTCCAGTGATAGCTGTAGTGGCGGCCTTGCACCGGTACTGGGATCACATCCGGCCAGAAGATGCCGATGCACTGCCCGCTTGGCATGCGCACGCTGTTCCACACCAGCCCGTCGCTGCCGGCCGCACGCAAGGCGCGGCCTTCAGCCTGCGAGGCGGTGTAGTCGTCCGGGTCAAGCGCGCCGGGCACCGCGTTGACGTCATCGAGGTCGCGATCGACGCTGCCAATCAGCACGCGGAAATCCGCCGTCCAGCCCGGCTCCTCCTTGGTGGCGCGCATAAAATTCTGGTGGTGGTGGATGGTTTCGGCCAGCGCCACCTCCTCCCGGTCGCCGGCATAGTAGATGCCGTAGCTGCCATCCGAGAAACGGCCGGGCCGCAGCGTCGAGCAATGCACGAAGGGCGCCATCACGAAACTTGCGCCGGGTCCGGACACCCGCCTTTCGGCCGGCACCTTGCCGAGATCGCCGAGTTCCAGCCGGATGCGCGGATTGGTCTTCTCCTCGACGGCGGCCAGCGCCTCCCAGTCGCGCGGGTCGGCAATATCCTCGAAAAGATCGATCGGCGGATGGATGGAGCGGATGATGCGGAAGGTCTGGGGCCAGTGGACGCGGCGCCGGACCGCGAGCCCACTCACCATGCACCACGCTCCGCGTCGAGCCATTCGCGCATCGCGGCAAGGTCGGAGATTTCGCCGCGCAGCATCAGGTCGAGCGCCGACTGGCCGCCGAATGTGGCATTGGGCTTGCGGATCCAGGCATAGCCGCGCGCCGGCTCGGTGAAGAGGTAGCGCAGGCCCTTGTGGATGCCCATCAGATGCGCCATGCGAGTGCGCAGGTCGCGGTCGATGCGGCCGATGCCCCCTTCCTTCCAGCGCGCCCAGGTGCGCGCCGACATGCCGCCGAGCAGGATGCAGGCCTCGAGGTCGGTCAGGCCCCACGCCTTGAACAGGTTGACCGTGGTGCGCGCCAGGGCGCCGGCCTCTTCATCCGAGATGGCGCTGCCGACCGCGGCCGGCGTGGTGACGATGGACTGAAGCTGCATTGTCTTGCTCCCGCTATTGGCAGACATATAGCATACATTCGCCAATTGGCAAGACGAGCACGACAACCCGCTGCTGGTGAAAACCGTGACACACAGCGGTTTGGTCGTCCGAAACAACATTGCATCCGGTACAGTTGAGTTCCGGACATTAGATTTTCCAACCAGGATCGGGCGTGCCGGTAAACGGTCCTTGGCGGGGTTCTGCGACCCGTGACAAAACCGCAAGATCGGTCGAGCGCGTTATGCCCGCTGCGCTTAGTTAGTGCTGCCACGGAGAACAGAACAATGAAGGCGGCGCTTCGAAACTACCATGCCCGGATGCAGCGGGTGCTGGATCACATAGACCAGCATTTGGACGACGATCTGGACCTGGACGCGCTGAGCAGAGTCGCAGCCTACTCGAAATATCATTTACACCGGCAGTTCACGGCGACCTTCGGGCTGTCCGTGCATCGCTATGTCCAGCTCGCCCGCATGAAGCGCGCTTCATACCGGCTGGCCTACAGGGATGCCGAAAGCGTCACCGACATAGCGATGGATGCCGGTTACGATGCCGGACGCCTTCGCCCGCGCCTTTCGGCAACGGTTTGGGCAATCGCCTTCATCATTCCGGAAATCGCCCGACTGGGCACCGTGGCTTGCGGCCTTCGGGCCTATGGACAATGCGAGGAGCAAGCTCATGCACATTACCTATGACCACGATGACGTGACGATCCGCGATGTGCCCCCGACGCCGGTGGCGATCATGGGGCATCGAGGCGACCGGGCGACACTTGGCGACACCATCCAGCGGTTCATCGCCTGGCGCAAGGCCGCCGGTCTGTCACCCGAGACGAGCCCGACCTTCAACGTCTTCCGTTCCGAGCGGATTCCCGCCAACCCAGCCGATTATAGCATGGACCTGTGTGTCGGGACTGACCTGCCAATCGATGCTGATGACGGGCAGATGAAGGCAGGTGTGATCCCTGGCGGACGCTGCGCGGTGTTGCGCGTCGTCCACAACACCAACAATCTGGAGCCAGCCGCGCTCTACCTTTATCGCGACTGGCTTCCTGCCAGCGGCGAGGAAGCACGAGACTTCCCGATCTATTGCCAACGGTACTTTTCGGTGTTCCCGAACGTGCCGGTGCCTGATGTGGTCTGCGAATTGTTTCTGCCGCTGAGATAGAGCAATTCCAGGAAAAATGCGTAGCGGTTTTCCGGGAAAAAGCGCGTAGCGCTCTCCCTTGGGAATTGCGCAAAAACAAAGAGTTAGAGCCCTCTGACGGGGATCTGTCCCTTTCGACCGGGCCGGCTTTTGTGCCGGCCCGAAAAGTCTTGCCCTACTCCGCCGCCTCGTATCCGGCGATGCCCTTGATCTCGAGGAAATCCTCGAGCCCGTATTCGGCGTATTCGCGGCCATTGCCCGATTGCTTGTAGCCGCCGAAGGGCAGGCCCGCGTCCCAGGCGGGATAGTTGATGTAGACATTGCCGGAGCGCATGCGCGCCGCGACGTCGCGCGCCTTCTGGATATCCTTGGCCTGGATATAGGAGGCAAGGCCGTAGACGGTGTCGTTGGCCTGCTCGACCACCTGTTCGACTGTATCATAGGGCATGATCGCCAGCACCGGCCCGAAAATCTCCTCGCGCGCGATGCGCATGTCGTGGGTGACGTCGGCGAACACGGTCGGCCTGACATAGTAGCCACGGTTGAGTTCGGCCGGACGGCCGGGGCCGCCCGCGACCAGCGTGGCGCCCTCGTCGATGCCGCTCTGGATCATGTCCTGGATCTTGTCGAACTGGGCCTGGCTCACGACAGGGCCAAGCTTGGTGCCGGGAGCGTCGGCCGGACCGACCACGAACTTTTCCGCCGCCGCCTTGGCGTAGGAAGCCGCCTCGTCATGACGGCCGCGCGGCACGAACATGCGCGTCGGCGCGTTGCAGGACTGGCCGCTGTTGCTGAAGCAGCCGGCCACGCCCTTGGCCACGGCGGTGGCGAGGTCGACATCCGGGAACAGGATGTTGGCCGACTTGCCACCAAGCTCCTGGTGCACGCGCTTGACCGTATCGGCGGCGGCCTTGGCCACCAATATGCCGGCCCGGGTGGAGCCCGTGAACGACATCATGTCGATATCGGGATGGCTGGACAGCGCCTGGCCGACGCCGGGGCCGTCGCCATTGACGAGGTTGAACACGCCCTTCGGCACGCCGGCCTCGTCGAGGATTTCGGCGAAGATGATGGCGTCGAGCGGCGCGATCTCGGACGGCTTCAGCACCATGGTGCAACCGGCGGCAAGTGCCGGACCCACCTTGCAGGTGATCTGGTTCAGCGGCCAGTTCCATGGCGTGATCAGGCCGACGACGCCGATCGGCTCCTTGACGATCAGCGAGGAGCCCTTGACCTGCCGGAACTGGAAGCTCTTCAGCACTTCCGCCATCTTGGCCAGATGCGCGAGCCCGATGCCGACCTGGCTCTCGAGCGCCATCCGGCGCGGCGCGCCCATCTCGCGCGACACGGCGACCGCAAGGTCCGGGCTGCGCTTCTTGTAGACCTCGATGACACGGTTGAGGATGTCGAGCCGTTCCTCGACCGAGGTGAAGCCGAACGTGCCGAAGGCGCGCTTCGCGGCGGCCACGGCCTTGTCGACGTCGGCCTTGGAGCCCAGCGAAATCTGCGCGAAGGTATCTTCGTTCGACGGATCGATGACATCGAGCGTGTTGGATACGACAGGATCGACCCACGCGCCATCGATGTAGAACTGCAGATTATGTGACATGATTTCTCCTGAGGGGCGCCGCACAGCCGTCCGGCGTGATATCTGGCTAGAAATAACGATGCGCGACCGGCACTGTCAAACGCAACCCCCGAACTGGTGAGCGAGTCGCGAGCGGTTGAACCAGCCGGGCGGACGATAGCTGGAGCAGAACGAATTACAGCAGAGTATGCCCGGCTTCGCCCAGAAACCGTGTCGCCGCGACCCGATCGGCGGCTTTCACCAGCAGGTGATCGCCGTCGAAAGTCGACACCACGAAAACGCCCAGCTCGTTTTCCGACAGTGGCCTGATGACCGACAACACGATGCCGGTTTCATCGAAAGCGAAAGGCCCTTGGAGCTTGAAGGCGACCCACTCGTCATCCCGCTTGACGGCATCTGGAACGCGATCCTGCAGACAGACGATCGAAAGTTCATCCTCGGTTCTGGTAATGCTGACGAAGCCTGGCCCGTCCGCCCAACCGGGAATACCCGCTCCAGGCTCGAGCCGCGAAATCGCATACAGCCCGGGCAGTTGCTTCAGCCTGATTTCAGCAGCCATAATCGAACTCCGATTGCGGTCTATCCAGCGAGCCTCTTGCTCATATAAACAGTCGTACCGTTCATGAACGGCTCCTCCCGGTCGATCCTATAGCCGTGCCTCTTGTAAAGCGACACATTGGCCGCGAAGGCGCCATTGGTCAGCAGGCGAAGCTCCGGGCGGCCTGCCTCGCGCGCCTTGCGTTCGGCGCGCTCCAGCAACAGCCGGCCGATGCCCCTTCCCTGCGCATGCGGCGCCACGCAGACATTCTCGATCCAGACATGATCGTCGGCCGGCATGGTTTCGATCACGCCGACGATTTCGCCCTCCTCGATCGCAAGGTCGAACTCATGCCCGGCAACGGCTATGTCGTAGTCGGCGCGCATGGGCAGCGGTTCGCGGCCGATCAGCGGCACCCATTTGGCATAGGCCGAGCGCACGATCTCCCGGATGGCGGCGGCGTCGGCGGGCCCGGCCGGCCGGAACTGGATGGAAGGATTGATGCTCATCGAGAGGCTCCGGACATGAAAAGCCCGCCGGCGGTTTCGCGGGCGGGGCCGGGAAGAACGAACCGGAATTATCGGGCCAGCTCTCGTCGTCGCGCAATCAGCATGCCGCCTCGCACTATGCAGGTTCGGCGTCGCATAACGTTGGCGCGGGGAAAACGAACATGGCGCCAAGCTGACGCAGCATGAGTGGCCCGTCAAGCCAATGCCAAGCCACCTTCTGGCGGCGCCCCAGCCTCTTTTGCCGCCCTGCCTCATCAGCCCTGGCATCGCAAACTTGGAGACCGTCCTGGAAAATCGATCATTCTAACGAAAATAATTCATTGGAAAGATCGGTTAGGGAATGGCATTCCCCGGGCGAAGTCGCCTGGAGCATGATGTTGTCTTCCTTATCCCACATTGCGAACGATATTCCAAAAAGCCTGATTTCCGCCGAACCTGCGCAGGGCCGCAAGGCGCTCGACTCGACCAAGGCCGGACCCGTGCCCGGTGTGATATTGGTCGCGATGATCACTGCGGTGGCCTTCTCAGCCCGCAACGTCTCCGGCTTCGCCCTGTTCAGCCCGATGATCCTGGCCGTCGTCGCCGGCATGATCTACTCCAACGTGCTCGGCACGCCGGCGCACGCCAAGGCCGGCATCGCATTCTCGCAAAAGCGCCTGCTGCGCTTCGCCATCGTGCTGCTCGGCTTCCAGCTGACGCTCGGCCAAGTCGTCTCGATCGGCGCGGGCGGCATCGGCATTGTCGCGGCCACACTTGGCGCCACCTTCCTGTTCACCCTCGCGCTCGGCCGGCTGATCGGCGTCGACGCCAAGCTGGCGCAGCTGATCGCCGCCGGCACCTCGATCTGCGGCGCCTCGGCAATCGTGGCCACCAACATCGTCACCGACGCGCGCGACGAGGACGTCACCTACGCGGTCGCCTCGATCACCTTGTTCGGCACCGTCGCCATGCTCGGCTTCCCGCTGCTGGAGCCGCTGCTCGGCCTCGACCAGCATGCTTTCGGCCTGTGGGCGGGCGCCTCGATCCATGAGGTGGCGCAAGTCATCGGCGCCGGCTTCCAGAACGGCACCCAGTCGGGCGAGATCGCCACCGTCGCCAAGCTCACCCGCGTCGCCATGCTGGCGCCGATGGTCATCGCGCTGGGTCTGATGGTGCGGCGCGGCAGCCGCGATCCGTCAAGCGATCAGCCCGGGGCGCGGCCGCCCATGCCCTGGTTCGTCGCCGCCTTCGTCGTGATCGTGGCGCTGAACAGCGTGGTCGCGATACCGCCGGAACTGAAGTCGGCCATGGCGCTCACCACCACCATCATGCTCACCATGGGCCTCGCCGCCATGGGCCTGCAGGCCGACATCTCGCAGTTGCGCTCGCGCGGCCTGCGCCCGCTGGCGCTTGCCTTCTCCGCCTTCCTGTTCATCGGCTGCTTCAGCCTGATGCTGGTGAAGTTCGCCTGAGCCCCAAAGGTAGCGCTCTGCGGCGCCCCTGTCCTGCCGGACAGAGGCGCGCGAAGGAACTCGATGGCCGACCGTCGGGCTGTTTGCTGAGCTCAGTCCTGGAACGAACTCGCCGCCACATAGATCGCGGCCAGTGTCTCGATGCCGGCCTGGTCCGCCTTGTCGAAGCGGCCGGGCAGCGGGCTGTCGAGATCGAGCACGCCGAAGACGCCTTCATCGTCTTCGAGAAGCACGACCAGTTCCGAACGCGAATCGGCGTCGCAGGCGATGTGGCCGGGGAAATCGTGCACGTCCTTGATCAGCATCGAGGTGCCGAGCTCGACGGCGGTTCCGCACACGCCCTTGCCGACGGCGATGCGCACGCAGGCCGGCTTGCCCTGGAACGGGCCCAGCACCAATTCCTCGTCCGAGGCCAGGAAGTAGAAGCCGGCCCAGTTGAGGTCAGGCACCATCTGGAAGATCAGCGCCGCCGTGTTGGCGGCGTTGGCGATCGAGTCGCGCTCGCCGTCAAGCAGTGCTTTGAGCTGGGCGGCGAGGTCGCGGTAGAACGCGACCTTATCAGACGTGTCGATGGCCTTGGCCGCAAACATGACTTGTCTCCGAACTGAAAATCGCGGTTCCGCTTTCCGCAGGCGCTCTGCACCAAACGACCACCGGAACAGTCTACCGTGAATCCTACCCGCCACGAAAGCCGCAAGATCAGGGTCGCCGCGGCATCATCGCGGATGCGTCGGGCCGGCTGCTTCTGGTGCGCAAGCGCGGCACCAGCGCCTTCACGCAGCCCGGCGGCAAGATCGAGCCGCGCGAGGCTCCGCTCAATGCTCTGGTGCGTGAATTGCGCGAGGAACTCGGATTGGCGATCGACCCGCCACCACCTCCCGGCTCGGCCTGTTCTCGGCCAAGGCCGCCAACGAGCCGGACAGCGCGGTCGAGGCTGAATTGTTCGCGCTCTCCATCGAGACGGCCAGCCGATAGCCGCTGCCGAGATCGAGGAGATCATCTGGCTGAAGCCCGGCTCGGCCAATTCCGTCGAACCAGCGCCGCTGACGCGCGATGTGGTGCTGAGGTTGAGCAGCCGATAGAGCTTTCTGATCCGCCCGAATATAGGCGACCGCGCGATGGGCTCGCGACATTCCCAATGGCTTCGAAAAATGTTCGCGGCGACGATTGAATAATTGAAAAGTATTGTTTTCGGCGCCTGGCTTCGAGCTTCCGGCTGTGGTCAAATATTTCAGAAAATTGATTTTTGTCGCCTGAGTACCTATTTATCGGACAAGTTCATTTTCACGATTTCAGACGCAAGGGAGATTTCCTCGATGGCCGACGGCAACCAGACGATCATGGAAAAAGCTGAAGCCCGCTTTATCGACAAGCAGAAGAAGACGGCGGAGCGCAACAAGGCAACCGCCGAATACATGTCGGAGGCGAGGGCGAGGGAGATCAAGACGGCAAGGCTGAGACAATTGCGCCTGGCCAAGGAAGAGGCCGACCGCGAGGCCGAGGCCCTGAACCCGGCACCGAAAAAGAAGCGAGCTGCGAAGAAGGCCTGAAGCAATTCCCTTGGGAATTACGTCGAGCAAAGCGTCTAGGAGGCAAAGCCATGGGTCTGACCTTTCCCAATCACAGCCGCAGCTATGACGAAGCTGGCAGGCGCATCCGGTTCGTTGGCCATGACGGCATGTTCCAGATTTCCTTTTCTGTCGCCGCCGATGCAATGTCGAAGATACAGCCGGGAACCGTGGCCAACGAAGCAGGCTACCTTGCCACGTTCGACACCGAGAGCAACGCCATCCACGACGTTGCCGCCAAAGCCTACGGCCGCACCCACAAGAGCATGTATGTGCTGACGGCAGCCGACTTCGGCTGAGAGAGCGGCGGGACCGCGATCGGGACCAAGCGATGATTTCGCTTCGTTGAGTGATCTTTCCGACGTTCCATCAGAGAGAGCCGCTCAACGCGATGCCAGCTGGGTTTTTGGAGGCCTCGCCTCGGGATCGAACCGAGGCTTCAGAGATTTGCCGTCTCCAGCGTAGCCGCTCCGCCACGAGGCCATGACTAGCGAACTAACCCGATAATATTTGCGGAAGCGTTAAGACCGAAGCGTCGTTTGTAGACATGTCGCCGATTGCCGCTTTGGCGGCCCGCGCGATGCACCGGCCGGCGGCGGCACCGCTGGAGGACCACGCCATTTTCCCCTTGAATAGTCCCTCTATCTGGCTTAGTTTGGGTTGAGAAAAGGTTTTTCCAAATATTTCAGATCGGGCTCGGCCATTGGTCGGGTCTCATTCCGGCCTGTAAGAGAAAACCTTTTCCCAACCCCGGGGTTTTTCGCCGCGATGGCATTGGAGGATCAACCAGCCTTTCCCAAGCCCGTCACCTTGCGTGATGTGGCGGCTGAGGCTGGCGTCAGCGTCGCCACAGCCTCGAAGGCGCTCAACGACCAAGGCCGCATGACCGCCGAGACCCGCGAGCGCATCCGCGAGACCGCGCAGCGCCTCGGCTTCCGGCCCAACAGCCTGGCGCAGAGCCTGCTGCGGCGGCGCTCCTTCACCGTCGGCCTGCTCACCAACGATACCTATGGCCGCTTCTCGCTGCCGCTGATGTCGGGCATATCAGACGCGCTGGTCGACGCCGGCGTTTCGGTGTTCCTATGCAATGTCGAGGAGGATCCGCGTCTCGGCCAGCTCCATGTCGAGGCCATGCTCGACAAGCGCGTCGACGGCATCATCGCCACCGGCAAGCGCATCGACCGCCATCTGCCGGTCGACCTGTCCAATCTGCGCATTCCGGTGATCTATGCCTTCACCCAGCCCGATCCCGACGCCATCGCTTTCGTCTCGGACGATGCCGGCGGCGCGCGGCTGGCGGTGGAGCATTTCTGCCGGCTTGGCCGCCGCCGTATCGCCCATGTCAGCGGGCCGGCGAGCTTTGCCGTGGTGCACGCCCGCGCCCAGGCCTATCGCGACGTGCTTGCCGAAAACGGCTTGCCGGCGTCCGATCCGCTGCTCGGCCCCTGGTCTGAAGCCTGGGGTCATGAAGCGGTGTCGGTCCTTTTCGATGGCGAGCGCGAAAGACCGGACGCCGTTTTTTGCGGCAACGACCAGATCGCGCGCGGCGTCATCGATGCCTTGCGCGAACGCGGTCTCGACGTGCCCGGCGATGTCGGCGTCATCGGTTTCGACAATTGGGAGATCGTGGCCGAAGCGACGCGCCCGCCGCTGACGTCGGTCGACATGAACCTGGCTGCGCTCGGCCGCGAAGCGGGGCTGACCTTGCTTTCCCTGGTCGGCGGCAAGCCCGCCGCGCCGGGCATCCGGAAACTGCCGTGCCGGCTGGTGGTGCGTCAGTCCTGCGGCCGCCTGCCAGATGGCTGAGAAAGACGGCTGAAGAACCAAACGCCGCAATCGGCGGCAAGCCGCGCGTCGCGGCCAAAACGTGGAGGAGGAGAATATGAGGACTTTGATTGCCAGGCTGGCCCTGACCAAACTGGCCTTGACGGCCGCCGTACTCGGCTGCGGGCTGCAATTTGCCGCCGCCGAGACCGCCAATATCTGGGTGCGCGCCGACGGCTCGAACTTCATGCCGCGCATCGTCGATGCCTACAACAAGGGCCACACCAACCAGATCAAGCTCGACATCATCCCCAATGCCGAGATCATTCCGAAATACGGTGCTGCCGCCGCCGGCGGCACGGCGCCCGACGCGCTGTCGCTCGACCTGATCTACACGCCCTCCTTCGCCGCCGCCGGCCAGCTGGAGGACATCACCGACTGGGCGAAATCCCTGCCTTATTTCGCCAGCCTGTCGCCGGCTCATGTGAAGACCGGCACGTACAAGGACCGCATCTACGGCCTGCCCTTCTCCGCCGACGCCTCGGTGCTGATCTGGAACAAGAAGCTGTTCAAGCAGGCCGGCCTCGACCCTGAAAAGGGCCCGGCCAATTGGGCCGAGATCGAGGCCGACGCCGAAAAGGTCAACGCCCTCGGCGGCAACATCAAGGGCTTCTACTTCTCCGGCAATTGCGGTGGCTGCAACATCTTCACCTTCACGCCGCTGGTCTGGGCCTCGGGCGGCGACATCCTCTCGCAGGACGGCTCCAAGGCGACGCTGGACAGCCCGCAATTGCGCGGCGCCATCGACCTCTACCGTTCGATGGTCAAGAAGGGCCTGGTGCCGGAAGGCGCCCAGACCGACACCGGCGCCAATTTCTTCGCCGCCTTCGCCGGCGGAAACATCGGCATCTCGCCTTCGGGCGCCTTCGCCATCGGCGCGCTCAACACCCAGTATCCCGACATCGACTATGGCATCACCTTCCTGCCGGGCAAGGATGGCGGCTGGTCGTCCTTTGCCGGCGGCGACAATTTCGTCGTCACCAAGGGCACCAAGAAGATCGATGTGGTGAAGGAGTTCCTCGACTTCGCCTATTCGCTGGAAGGCCAGACGATCCTGGCCAAATATGGCAGCCTGCCGGTGCGCGGCGACATCGCCAAGGACGCGCTGAAGGATCTCGATCCGCGCTACCAGGTCGCTGCCGAGGCCATGGCCAAGGGCAGGACGCCCTATTCGGTGGTCTTCAACGACCTGATCAACTCCGCCAACGGCCCGTGGACGCAGATGGTCAACGAGGTGTTCTTCGGCGACGACGTCGACGGCGCCATCGCCAACGCGCAGGAGACGATGCAGTCGATCATCGACCAGGCGCCGCAGAAATAGGCGCCTGCCTCACCTCCCCCTTTGAGGGGAGGTCGGACCGCAGGTCCGGGTGGGGTCGGCTCGGCAGTGCTCGACGTCGTTCTTGCGTCGGCGCACTTCGCAGAGGACCCACCCCCGGCCTTCGGCCGGCCCCTCCCCTCAAGGGGGAGGGAGACGCCGCACCCGGAGACCACGCATGACCACCATCACAGCAACCACCGCCCCGCCCCGCGCCCGAAAACTCATCGGTGCCGGTCGCCGGCAATGGATCGGACTCATCTACGTCGCGCCGGCTGTCGCGCTGGTCATGGTGTTCTTCGTCATCCCGCTCGGCATGACGGCGTGGATGTCGCTGCACAACTGGCCGCTGATGGGCGGGCACTCCTTCATCGGCCTCGACAATTACGTGGCGATCCTGCGCGACACCAGGTTCTGGAATGCACTGAAATTCACCGGCTACTACACGGTGATCGTCACCATCGCGATCTTCGCCGTCGCCTTTCCGCTTGCCATCTTCATCGAACGGCCACGTCCGCTGACCAATCTCTACCGCACCGCCTTCTTCATGCCGGCCGTGGTCGGTTTCGCCTCGGCGAGCCTGCTCTGGTCATGGCTGCTCAACGTCGATGCCGGCCTGTTCAGCCCGGCCGCCTACAACCTCGGCCTGATCGACAGGAAATTCAATCTTCTGGCTACCTTCCAGCCCGCCTTCTGGTCGATCATCGCCATGGTGGTGTGGAAGGTCGCCGGCTTCACCATGATCATCCTGATGACCGGCCTGCAATCGATCCCGCAGGATTTGCAGGAAGCGGCCGTCATCGACGGCGCCGGCCCGTTCGCAAGATTCCGGGCCATCACCTTGCCGCTGATGCGCCGCACGCTGGCGCTGGCCCTGATCCTGTCGGTGGCCGGCTCGGTCCTCGCCTTCGACCAGTTCTACATCATCCTGCGCGGCGGCCCGCGCAACCAGACGCTGACCGCGGTGTACTGGATCTTCAACCAGTCCTTCGTGTCGTTCAAGCTCGGCTATGGCGCGGCGCTCTCCATGGTGTTGCTTGTAATCCTTGTGGCGCTCAGCCTCGTGCAGCTCTGGCTGCTGAGGAAGCCCGAGGGCGTCGACTGATGGCGCAGGCAATGTCCGCTCAAGGCAAGCTCGCCGCCAGCGTCGTCAGGCACTCCACCGGCATCATCGCCTCGGTGCTGTTCGTGGCGCCGATCGTGTGGGCCGCGCTGTCGGCTTTCAAGCCGGCGCAGGAAGCGCGCCAGCCGCCGCTGCCGCCCTGGCCGACGACAGGCTTCTCGCTGGAAAACTACGCCACGCTCGACACGTTCGGCGACGGGCTCTGGGTCTCGGCGCAGAACAGCATCTACGTCTCCGTCATGACGGTGCTGGTCTCGGTCGTCGTCTCCGTGCTCGCCGGCTATGGTTTCTCGCGCTTCCGATTTCCGCTCAAGGACCTGTTCTTCGTCCTCATCCTGTCGACGATCATGATCCCGTTCCAGTCGATCCTGACACCGATTTTCCTGGTGCTGACCAAGCTCGGCCTGCACAACACGCTGACCGGGCTGGTCGGCGTCTATGTGACGCTGCAACTGCCGTTCTCGATCTTCATGATGCGCAACGCCTTCGACGCGGTGCCGCGCGAGATCGAGGAGGCCGCGCGCATGGACGGCGCCGGAAACGCCACCATGCTGTTGAAGGTGATGCTGCCGCTGGTCTGGCCGGGCGTCGTCACCATCGCGCTGTTCGCTTTCCTCGGCGCCTGGAACGAGTTCCTCGCCGCTCTGGTGCTGATGACCGACCAGTCCAAATTCACGCTGCCGGTGATGATGACCGCACTCCAGTCCGGCCGCTTCGGCGCCATCGACTGGGGCGCGGTGCAGGCGGGCGTCACCGTGATGATGGTGCCATGCCTGATCCTGTTCCTGGCTTTGCAGCGCTTCTACATCCGCGGCCTCATGGCCGGGGCCGTCAAGTAATCGATCGAATGGAGTAAGTTCATGACCGCATCGTCATCCGCCAGCCCTGCCAGCGCCTCCAGGCCCAAATTCGCCTTCCGGCCGCTGCCGGTGCCGCAGGTCGACGTGCACGGCTTCTGGGGCGACCGTGCCGACGCCGTCGCCGCGCGCACCGCCGACATCCTCTACGACCGCTGCGTCGAGGCGGGCATGCTGGAGCAGATCGATCCGGACCGGCCCTCGCCCGGCGTCGTCATCCCGTTCCATTCCCCATCGCCCGACGAGGCGGCCTCCCCCGGCTTCACCGGCTCGACGGTGACGACGCAGATGTTCTGGGACTCCGACTGGGGCAAGACGATCGAGACGGCCGCCTATTCGCTCTACCGCGCCAAGAACCCGGAGCTGGAGAAGAAGATCGACGCCGTCATCGACCTTTACGAAAAGCTGCAGCAGCCGGACGGCTATCTCTCGAGCTGGTACCAGCGCATCCAGCCCGGCCTGCGCTGGACCAATCTGCGCGATTGCCACGAGCTCTATTGCGCCGGCCACCTGATCGAGGGCGCCGTCGCCTATTACCAGGCGACGGGAAAGCGCAAGCTGCTCGATGTGATGTGCCGCTATGCCGACCATATCGCCTCGGTGCTCGGGCCCGAGCCGGGCAAGAAGAAGGGCTATTGCGGCCATGAGGAGATCGAGCTGGCTCTGGTGAAGCTCGCGCGCGTGACGGGCGAGAGCAAATACATGGAGCTGGCGAAATACTTCATCGACCAGCGCGGGCAGCAACCGCATTATTTCGACGAGGAGGCGCGCGCGCGCGGCGCCGATCCCAGGGCCTATCATTTCAAGACCTATGAATACAGCCAGTCGCACATTCCGGTGCGCGAGCAGGACAAGGTCGTCGGTCATGCGGTCAGGGCGATGTATCTCTATTCCGGCATGGCCGACATTGCCACCGAATATGGCGACGACAGCTTGCGGGTGGCGCTCGACCGGCTGTGGGACGATCTCACCAGCAAGAACCTCTACATTACCGGCGGGCTCGGTCCGTCGGCGCACAATGAGGGGTTCACCAGCGACTTCGACCTGCCCAATGAGAGCGCCTACGCCGAGACCTGTGCCGCGGTCGGCCTGGTGTTCTGGGCCAGCCGCATGCTCGGCATGGGGCCGAACGCCCGCTACGCCGATATCATGGAACGGGCGCTCTACAACGGCTCGATCTCGGGCCTGTCGCTCGACGGCTCGCTGTTCTTCTACGAAAACCCGCTGGAAAGCCGGGGCCGGCACAACAGATGGAAATGGCACCGCTGCCCGTGCTGCCCACCCAATATCGGGCGCATGGTGGCCTCCATCGGCAGCTATTTCTACAGCCTGGCGGACGACGCGCTCGCCGTCCATCTCTATGGCGATTCCACCGCTCGTTTCGACATAGCGGGCGTGCCGGTCACGCTGACGCAGGCGAGCCGCTACCCTTGGGACGGCGCGGTCGCCATCACCATCGAGCCGCAGGCGCCGGTCGCGTTCACCCTGCATCTACGCGTGCCGGCCTGGAGCACGGGGGCTGCGCTGAAGGTCAATGGCGAGACCGTGAAGCTCGAGGACGTCACCAGCGACGGCTACGCCGCGATCCGGCGCACATGGAAGAAGGGCGACAGCGTCCGCCTCGATCTCGAAATGCCGATCGAACGGCTCTACGCCAATCCGCAGGTGCGCCAGGACGCCGGCCGCGTCGCGCTGTCGCGCGGCCCGCTGATCTACTGCGTCGAGGCGACCGACAATGATGGCAGCCTGCACCGCATCGCATTGCCGCGCACCGCAAACATCGAGGCGCATGACGAGCCGAACCTGCTGGGCGGCGTGGTGACGCTTTCGGCCACGGCACAGGCCGATGCCGATGACGGCTGGCAGGACCAGCTCTACCGCTCCGACCCGCCCGCCACCAGGCAGACGCGGCTGACCGCCATCCCCTATTTCGCCTGGGACAACCGCGAACCCGGCGAGATGCTGGTCTGGCTCAGGGACGGGTGAGGAGCGAGGGGCGGGTTTCTCTTGCACCGCGCCCGTCCCCACGCGACGGCGATTGTGGATCGGCATTCATGCTTATCTCGGTCACCAGCTTCCGGCGAAGAGCGGTGGTGTAGTCGTTTGGCCCCGTCGGCGTCATGACGAAGGCCTCGGGACCGCCGATGACGGCGTCGGCAAAATAGGATGCCAACTGTCGGTTGGGGAGTTTGTCTTGCACCGGAAGGGCGATCGCATTGATCGTATATCCCTTGCCGATGGCGTTCAGCCTGCTCGGCTGAACGGGAAGCCCGTCATTGTTCTCGCCATTGCCAGAGATGTCGATCACCTTCTTTGCCGCCTTCCCCGGAAACTGGTCGAGCAACAGACTTCCAACGTCGATGGCAGCGGACAGGGATGTTCCGCTTCGCCCCCTGCGGATAACCCCGGTATCGCCCCTCTTGCTGATCACCAACGCAGCCGCTTCGGCATCTTCAAGCCCGCAGATGCTTGTCCATGGCAGCACGACACGTGTGTGTCCCGGACTCGACCATTCGAAATAGGCCACGCCGATGCAGCCGACATAGTTGCGGGTAATGGTCGCGATGATCTCGGGCGAAGTGAGTGCCGCGGCATGTCCCTGCCGTTGCAGGTCGGCAATGGCCGGATCGATCGAGCCTGAGAAATCGACCGCGAACACGACGGCGACATCGACGTTGGCGGCATGCGCCGGCAGCACCCACAACCCTGAAGCAGCAACTGCCGCCGCCAATCTCAGGAATGCGCTGGCCCCCTTTGCCGGCTCTGCGGCTGATCGTCCGGCCCGCCCTGGAAGACGGCCCCCAACTGCACTTCCGAACATCTCGTTCTCCATCTCATTATGGCCGGCAAGGATCATCACATTCCCCCACTTGATATGAACTGACGGCCGGATGCGCCCGCCGCGGGCGCCCGGCGCGACATCGCTACGGACAGGATCGCTCCGAGAACCATTGCCGCCCCCAATGCGCCTGCGGCGGAATTTCTCCTTCTCAATCAATGACCACGGCCTGAGTGCGGGGGCACGGGAAGGAGCGCTTCGTCCGCCTTCTTAAGCGATGTCTAATTGACCTGCCGTCACGACAGCGTTTGAATGCGCGGCCGCGCGGTTTGCGCAGCGTTAGTTTTGAGTTAGAATTCCGTCAGGTTGGGGGGCCGCTAAGCGGCGCAAAAATACGAATGGGGTAGTCACAAATAAAATCTCACTCTTCGGCGGCTTCCGGATTGAAAGCGAAGCTCTCGGGCCGCTATGGCTGACCGGAAAGAGAGGTCCGGCGGTCATTGCCTACCTTACCCGGTGTCCGGGTATGACGGCGACGAGGGAGAGGCTGGCTGACCTGCTGTGGGGCGACAGCGACAGCGAACACTCGCGCAACAGTCTGCGGCAATCCCTCAGCGTCCTGCGCCGGGATCTGTCACGAGCGGGTGTGGATCTCATCACTTCCCGGAAGGAATTGATCGGCCTCAGGCCGGACGCTGTCCGGGTCGACGTCGAGGAGTTTGAATCGGGACTCTCTGTCCGTTCCGCGCACGAGCTTGAAACGGCCCTTGCCCTTTACAGCGGCCCTTTTCTCGATGGTTTTTACCTGGGGAGCAGTGCTTTCGATGACTGGGCCGCATCGGAACGCGACAGGCTGCTGAGCCGCGCGCTTGAGTCCTTCGAAAAGCTCGCCCGTTTCGTGGACGCAGAAACCGGGCTCGCCCTGGCTGACCGGATTCTGGCCATGGAACCAACACGGGAGGAGTCCTATCGGCTGAAGATAGAACTGCTGGTTGCGTGCGGCCAACGCGAACGGGCGATGCGGACATACGAAGCCTGCAGGAGCATGGTGAAGAAGGAGTTCGGTGTCGACGTCGGCCAGGAGACGCGAGCGCTTCTGCAATCCCTGCAATCGGTCTCCAATCCGGCGCCGAATATGCAGCCGGCAGATGGTGCCCCGGCCGGCCAGCGCCCCGGACGCCCATCCATCAGCGTTGCCGGCTTCGTCAATCTGACGGGCAAGCGAGGCGACGACTTTTTCGCCAGGGGGCTTGTCCAGGACATCACCACCGCGCTCTCCGAGGTCGCAGACTACGTCGTGCTCTCCGGAATTGCGCCCCTGGAAAAGAGCGGCCAGGGCAAGGAAGCCAAAATGCAAGGAACACTTCGGCCGCGTTATACGCTGAGCGGCAGCATCCAGCGATCCGGCGAGGAATTGAGGGTAAACGTCCAGCTTGTCGACGCCGCGGACGGTCACAATGTGTGGGCCCAGAAATTCGACGGCCAGTCCCAGAATGCCCTCGAATTCCAGGACAGGATCGCACAATCGGTTGTTCTGGCCGTGATTCTCGAACTTCAGCTGACCAACTGGAAAGTTCGCGACAAAAGCCCGCCCGGTCCCCCTGAAGTACGCAGGTTGGTCAATGAAGCTCTGATGAAATATTTCGAGATGACCCGGGACTCGCTGTTGGTCGGCATAGATCTTGCCGAGAAGGCCCTTGCGCTCGGTCCTGACAATGCCCGCGCACAGCGGACGCTCTCCATCGTAATCTCCATGGGGGTGGCTTTTGGCGCGCTGCCTCGCGAGCCGGGGCAAATCGAATATGCCCTCGCGCTTGCGGAAGCCGCGGTAAGGGCGGTGCCCGACGATGAAATCGCCAGGTGCATCCTGTCATTCGCGCTCGAAAGTTTGGGCCGTATTGACGATGCGATGGCCGAATGTCGGCATGCGATCAGCGTCAACCCAAGCTATCCCTCGGGGCACGGCGACATGGCGATGCTCTTTGCCTTGCGTGGGCAGGTCAGCGAAGCCCTGCACGAGGCCAATGAGGCGATCCGGCTCGGGGCGCATGACGTCATCGATTTCTGGCGTCACCTCAGTCTGGCTGTGGCACTGTTTGCCGACGGAAACGACCGACGGGCGCTCGAAGTCGCGCGAAAAGTGGTCAGGATCAAGCCGGGTTTCGTTCGCGGCGCCCTTTACTGGGCCGCAGCGGCGGCGGCGACCGGAAACAGCGAGGAAGCCTCCCGGGCCATCCACCATTGCCTGTCGCAGCTTCCGCATCTCAATCTGAACAATGTCTCGCCCGGCTTCGTGCCGCGCTATGTGAACGACCGCCACCACTCGCGATTCCTCGAAATGCTATCGAGAGCCGGCCTTCCGAGTTCCTAGAGCTATTCCAGGAAAAGTGGGCCGTGACGGACAAGAGAGCTGTCCTCCCGGATCAACGTCGGGCCTCGGACTTGTTCAAGGCCACTGCGGCGCGGATAAGCGCCTTGAACGTCTCCTCGTCGACCTCCTCGCCTTCTTGGAAATCGATGGCGCGCCTGGTGTTTCCTTCCAGGCTGGAGTTGAACAGCCGCGACGGATCGGGCAGCGCCGCACCCTTGGCGAAAGTCAGTTTGACGACACTCTTGTAGGTCTCGCCGGTGCAAATCATTCCGGCGTGCTCCCACACCGGAACCCCTCGCCACTTCCACTCCTCGACCACTTCGGGGTCGGCCTGCCGGATCAGGCCGCGCAGCCGGCCGAGCATCTCGCCCCGCCAGTCGCCGAGTTCCTCGATCCTGCCGTCTATGAGCTGCGAAGGAGACCTGCCTTCTGGCGACCCGCTCTTCGTCATGTCCGTTCTCCTTCAGGCTTGAGGGCGATCACCGCCCCGTCCGCCCGATCATAGGCGCTCTGTCGCGCGCGGCAAATGCCGGGGCCCGGCACGCAAATCTCACATCCGTTCGCCGGGCAATCGGCTCGCCTGCTTCACCCAGTCGGTGAACTGGGCCTCGTCGAACTCGTCGTCCTCATGAATATCAAGGTAACGCGTGTCCTTGCTCTTGGACTGGCCAGGCGGCACCGGGCACAGCGACATGCCGCGAAAGAAGGCCACCTTTATGTATTTCGTGAAGCAATGAAAGCTGAGGAACCAGCCCTCGCCTTCCACGCCATAGAAGGGCGAGTTCCATTTGACGGCCTTGCGCACATCAGGCACGGCACGCTCGATGAGCGCGTCGAGGCGGCCCCCGACCTCCCTCTTCCAGCCCGGCATGGCCGCGATGTAGGCCTGGACGGGGGCGTTGCCTTCGCCCTTGGCGATCTGCGGGTTACCGCCAGAAAGCAGGACCGGACCGGCGGTTGCAGGTCTGGCGGCGCCTTTGGCTGATTGTCCCTGCGTCTTCGCCATCCATCCCGTCCTTACTGCCGCCCGTTAAGCCGCTTGGCAGCGTATGGCAGCACGAACATGTAGAGGCCGCTGAACAGCAGCAGGAACAGCGGCAGCAGCGGCGAATAGACCACCCAGGCGGGCGGCTGTCCCAAGCCCATGGCGACGAAGTTGGCGAGGACGGTCCCCGTGAAAATGATCGACAGCCAGCGATGCGTTTGCCGGACCCATTTGTTCCAATCCATGATACCTCCTCTGGAAATAAACGAACGCCTGCCTTACCAGCGCGCCAGCTGCGTGATCTGGATGAGGTTGCCGCAGCTGTCGTTGAGCTGCGCAATGGTGGAACCGGTCACTTCGGTCGGTGCCATGGCGAAGGCCCCGCCCCGCGCCTTGATGCGCTCGTGATCGGCTTTGATGTCGTCGGTGAAGAGCATCAGCGCCGGCTGGCCCTGCTTGAACAAGGCCTGCTGGTAGGCCCTGGCCGCGGGGTTGTCGTTCAGCGCAAGCTGCAGCTCGGTTCCCTCAGGCTCGTCCGGCGAGGCCACGGTCAGCCAGCGAAACGGACCGTTGCTGAAATCGGCCTTCTTGGTGAAGCCCAATACGTCGGTGTAGAAGGCAAGTGCCTTCTCCTGATCGTCCACATAGACGCGGGTCAATTTGATCTTCATCGCATATCCTCCATAGGTTTCGTTTGCTCCGGGCCGCCCTCGAACGGCCTCGCCATGAACTCCGGCCGGCGGGTTTCAGTCCGTCCGTGCCAGGAGCTCTTCCAGCTTCTCCAGGAATTTCGGCCATCCCATCTTGGCGCCGCCATAGGCCCGCCTCTGCTCGGGCCGGAAACCGGACTGCTCCATGCGCAGATGGGTTCCGGCAGGCGTCGGGGTGAGCGTGAAGGTCACCACGCTCCTGAGATCGAAGGCCGGGTCCTGGTGCGCGAGGTTCCAGGTGTAGGACAGCGTCTTGTGCGGCTCGACGGCAAGCACCTCGCAATCCAGCACGCCGCCCCAGTCGGTGCTGATGTTGAAGCGATGGCCCACGACCGGATTTAAATCGTTCTTCATCAGCCACTCCTCGATCAGATGCGGTTGCGTCAGCGCGCGCCAGAGCTTTTCCGGCGGATGCGAAATCTGCCGCTCGACGACGACAGTGCGGGTCTCGGCGGCACTGTCGTTCACTGGTCCATCCTTTTGAGCAGATCCTCGAGATCGTCGAACCTGCTTTCCCAGAACCCGGCCATCTCACGCGTCCAGTCCATCAGCGGCGCCAGTGCGCCGAGTTGCGCGCTGTAATGCGTCTGACGGCCTTCATGGCGGTCGCGCACCAGCCCGGCCTGCTTCAGCACGCCAAGATGCTTCGACACGGCCGGCTGCGAGACCCCGGACTGGATCGTCAGCGCTCCCACCGTCTGCTCTCCCTGGCGGCACAGCCGTTCGAAGATGGCGCGCCGTGTCGGGTCGGCAAGCGTCCTGAAGAGCGCATCATGAGCATCCGGCATTTAATCGATAACCCGTTGGCTATTGATTTGACGTATAACCGTCGGGATATATGTTCGTCAAGCGGAAGATTTGGAGGGCCGGGAAAGCGTCCGGAACTTCCGGGTCGCGCTGCGCTGGGAACGCCGATCGCTAAACCGTGGCGTGGACGCGGTTGATCTCCTCGGCCACCAGCGCCTGCAACTGCCACAGATTGCGATCGCGAATGCCGCAGGCGTCGAGGTGGCGAATGGTCTCGAACAGATATTGCGCGCCCGAGCCCCAATGGCCAGCGGCCCGGGCCAGCGTCGCCGCAATCGCCCGTTTGTCCAGCCTGCCGACATAGCGCGCATTGGCGGGATCGACGACGAAGCCGAGCGCGCGGCACATGCCGCCCTCGGTCCTGACCCGCAGCCAGCGCGGCACGTTGACGGCGGGCAGGATGGTCATCTCGCGGCGCAGCAGCGCTTCGAGATTGTCGGCGACCGGCTCCGCGATCTCGAACACCATGCCCTGGCATTGGCCACCACGGTCGAGCGCCATCATCAGGCCGGGCTGCTCGATCGTGCCGCGAAACCGCTGCACGGTGAAGCAGAAGGAGCGGTGCCAGCCAGTCGCCACCGCGCGCTCGCCGCCCCTCACCTCGCCCGCCGGCTTCCATAGCAGCGAGCCATAGGCGAACAGTCTCAGCGGCCCGGCCGGCGCATCGCCCAGGATTTCGTCGCTGAAACGTGCATAGTCGGCATCGGTCATGTAGACCATGCCCGGCGTCGGCCCGGCATCCTCGATAGAGCGCAAGGTGCGGGCGACCAGCGCCTCCGTCAGCGCCATCGCCGCGCTTCGAGCCGTGGACTGTGAACGTGCGGCGGATGTCGGCCTGTTCATCTTCGTACTCCAGCCTCGCCGCCATGTTGCCCAAGGCAAAGGGATTCTCAAGAGCCAGAGCCACTCGGACGCGGACTCAGAAGCTGAGCGAACCTGCCTAAGCGTTTGAAAAGCCTCGGCGCACCGCCGTCGCGATAAAATTGGCCGAAAGTCCGCCTGGGTCGGCGCCATCCGCCGTCGGCGGAACGAGATCGCCTTCGAGGCGTTCCATTAGGTTGGGAGGGAACTATGAACGATGCGCCGGCAACGCCCGTCGGCAGGACGCTTTCGCCAAGCGAAATGGTCACCGTGATGTCGCATTTCCATCGCGCCGAGATTGCGCGCATGGCGGGATGGCGCGACCGTATCGATAGGACCAGCAATTGGGCGATCACAGTCGTGGCCGCGATGCTGTCGGTGTCGCTGTCGACGGCCAGCGCCCATCACGGCGTGCTGTTGTTCGCCATGCTGCTGGTGCTGCTGTTGCTGTGGATCGAGGCGCGGCGCTACCGCTTCTTCGATGTCTACCGCGCTCGCGTGCGCCAGTTCGAGCGCCACTATTTCGCGCAGATCTTCTCGCCGCAGCCGGACTTCGCCTCGGACTGGCTGCTGATCGTCGGCGAAAGCCTGCGCACGCCGAAATTCCTGGTCTCGCAGCGGGTGGCGCTGGCGCGCCGTCTGCGCCGCAACTACATCCACATGATGCTGATCCTGCTGCTCGCCTGGATCCTCAAACTGTCGACGCCCAGCCTGCTCGACCAAACCGCGCCGGTCGGTTTCGTCGGCACATTGCGCGAGGCCGTCAACGCCGCCGCCCTGGGTCCCGTGCCCGGCCTGGTCATCGTCACGCTGGTCGCCATCCTCTTTGCCGGCCTGCTGGCCGTTGCCTTACTGACGCCCGACGACAACGGCGAACTCTCCTTCGGCGACGTGCATGTCTAGTCCGCGATGGACAAAAACGCTTTGCGAACAACCAGGTGACACGCCATCCTGAATCAAACCGCGAATGAGCGTCTGTGTGCCGGCTTGGAAAATAGCCGCATGGATGCCATCTAGAGGGAGAGAGAGCCGGTCCTCGGCCGGCCGGCCACGGAGCATCGAAACAAGTGACGCAGCGAAGCGGCAGCGCCGACCTGCCGCTGCATGGCGGACGGGTCCCGAAATGGCTGGGCGACCGCATGACGCGGCTCGGCGCCGTGCTGTGCGAGGCGATCATCCACCATTATGGCCGCGACGAGCTGCTGCGCCGGCTGGCGCATCCCTTCTGGTTCCAGTCCTTCGGTGCGGTGATGGGCATGGACTGGCATTCGTCCGGCATCACCACCAGCGTCATCGGCGCGCTGAAGCGCGGGCTGACGCCGCTGTCGGGCGAGCTCGGCATCCATGTCTGCGGCGGCCGCGGTTCCCATTCGCGCAAGACGCCGCATGAGCTGGAAATGATCGGCGAGCGCGTCGGCATCGACGGCGCGGCCCTTGCCACAGCCAGCCGCCTGGTCGCCAAGGTCGACAGCGCCGCCGTGCAGGACGGTTTCGACCTCTATCTGCATGGTTTCATCGTCACCGACGACAGCCGCTGGGTGGTCGTCCAGCAAGGCATGAACGGCGACAGAAGACAGGCGCGCCGCTATCATTGGCTGTCGGAGGGCTTGAGGAGTTTCGTCGACCAGCCGCACGCGGCGATCGAGGGCGAGCGGCAGGGCGAGATCGTCAACCTCACCGACCATCGTGCCGAGGCATCGCGCAGCGGCCAGCTCGACCTCCTGCGCCGGCTCGGTCCCGACCGGATCGTGCGTGAATTCACGGCCATCGAGCCCGCGACGGCTTCGGCAAAGCGCGACAGTGCACAGCCAATGCTGCCCAACCTGGTCATGCCTGCGCACCATGACGTGCGCGAAAGCGACATCGTCATGCGCCGGCTGCACGGCAACATCTCCGCCGCCATCGAGAGCGGTCCGACGGATTTTCCCGAATTGCTGCTGGTGCCGGGCGTCGGCGCCCGCACCGTGCGGGCGCTGGCGATGGTGGCGGAGGTGGTGCATGGCGCGCCGTGCCGCTTTTCCGACCCGGCGCGCTTCTCGCTGGCGCATGGCGGCAAGGACCGGCATCCCTTCCCGGTGCCGCTGAAGGTCTATGACGAGACCATCGCCGTCATGAAGTCGGCGGTCGCCAAGGCCAAGCTCGGCCGAGAGGAGGAGCTTGGCGCCTTGCAGCGGCTCGACGGCCAGGCGCGGCGACTGGAGCGCTACGTCACCGGCCCGAGCCTGAAGGAGATCGTCGCCGGCGAGTTCGACCAGTCGCACCTGCTCGGCGGCCGCAGCGTCTTCGGCCCGGAGCCGCCGCCCGCCCCGCCGGCGCAGCCCTTGCCGGCAGCCGGTCCGAAACGGTCGGGCTAAGATGTGTCGCGCAACCTTGCGCAGCCTTGCACGTTTATAGCAGCGATGCGTGCGGACCTGATCCGATCCTGCCGGAACAGGCCAGCCCTGCCGAACGGGAACAGTGTTCCGGAAATCATCTATTGAGGGCTGGATGGACCGGCAGCGCCTGCAAACGACATCTCTCCTGGCCGTCTTGACCATCGCCGCCTTTGCCTCGCCCTGCCCGGCCTGGGCCGCCCAGACAAGCAGCCACGCAGCGGGCATGGGCGGTTCGGCGGAGGGCGTTTTCGTCGCCGAGATCGTGCTTCTGCTTCTGGTCGGGCGTGGCCTGGGCGAAATCTTCCAGCGCTACGGCCAGCCGGCGATCATGGGCCAGCTGATCGGCGGCATCCTGCTCGGGCCTTCGCTGTTCGGCTGGCTCTGGCCGGGCGCGCAGCAGCTGATCTTCTCGACCGACCCCGCGCAGAAGAGCATGATCGAGGCGGTCTCCCAGCTCGGCGTCCTGCTGCTTCTGCTGCTCACCGGCATGGAGACGGACCTGCGCCTAGTGCGCCGGGTGGGCGCGGCGTGTTTTTCGATCTCGGTCACCGGCGTCGTCGTGCCCTTTGCCTGCGGTTTCGCGCTGGCGCAGTTCCTGCCCGACACGCTGCTGCCCGACCCCGGCGAGCGCGTCGTCGCCGGGCTCTTCCTTGGCACGGCCCTGTCGATCTCCTCGGTCAAGATCGTCGCCATGGTGGTGCGCGAGATGAACTTCATGCGCCGCAATCTCGGCCAGGTCATCATCTCCTCGGCCATCATCGAGGACACGATCGGCTGGCTGATCATCGCCGTCACCTTCGGCATCGCCACCAATGGCAGCCTCCAAATCGTGCCGCTGGTGGTAACGGTGGCCGAAGTGGCGCTGTTCATGGTGTTCTCCTTCACCATCGGCCGCCGGCTGGTGTTCACGCTGATCCGCTGGAGCAACGACAGTTTCCGCAGCGAATACGCCGTCATATCGGTCATCCTGATCATCATGGGCGTTATGGCGCTGATCACCAATCTGATCGGCGTCCATACCGTACTCGGCGCCTTCGTCGCCGGCATACTGGTCGGCGAATCCCCGATCCTGTCCAGCCACATCGAGAGCCAGTTGCGCGGCGTCATCACGGCACTCTTCATGCCGATCTTCTTCGGCATGGCCGGGCTTTCGGCCGACCTCACCGTGCTGGCCGACCCGACGCTGGCGCTGCTGACGCTGGCGCTGGTGCTCATCGCCAGCATCGGCAAGTTCGGCGGCGCCTTCATCGGCGGCCGCTTCGCCGGCATGACGCTGAAGGAGGCGACCGCCGTTGGCAGCGCCATGAACGCGCGCGGCTCGACCGAGGTGATCGTCGCCTCGATTGGCCTGTCGATGAACATCCTGTCCCACAATCTGTTCACCATGATCGTCACGATGGCAGTCATCACCACGCTCGCCATGCCGCCCATGCTGCGCTGGGCGCTCGGCCGGCTGCCCGTCGAAGACGCCGAGAAGCAGCGCGTCGACCGCGAGCTGCTCGACGAGCGCGGCTTCGTCTCCAAGCTGGAGCGGCTGCTGCTGCTGGTCGACGACAGCCCGGTCGGCAAGTTCACCGCCTATCTCGCCGGCCTGGTCGGCGGCGGCAGCGGCATGCCGACCACGCTTCTCCACCTCAAGGACGGCAGGCTTGCCGGCCCGGCCCGCGACAAGGGCCCGGAGCGCGCCTTGAAGGAGGTCAAGAAGGGCGCCGCCAGAAGCGCCAAAGCGGTGAGCAAGGCCGAGGACACGCCGGTCGAGAAGGTGCATCTCACCGCCCGCAGCGAACGCGAGGCGACCGCGCAGACAATCGCCGAGGAGGCGCGCAAGGGCTACGGCCTGCTGCTGGTCGGGCTCGAGGCCATGCTGACCGAGAAGGGATCGTTCACCGAGGCGCTCAACGACATGACCAGCGGCTTCGACGGTCCGCTCTGCCTTGTGCTGAACGGTGCCGGCGCCGGGGGCAAGATGCCGGTGCTGCGCGCGGGCACCACCATCCTCGTTCCGGTCAACGGCACGGAAGTGTCGCGACGCGCCGCCGATTTCGCCCTGGCGCTGGCAAGGCCGCACCGGGCGCGGGTCAAGGTGCTCTATGTCTCGCAGGCGCGCAAAGGCGCCCGGCAAGGCACCGTTTCGCACCGCCGCGAGGAGGCGGTGCTCAAGGACGTGGTCGATCTCGCCGACCGCTACGGCGTCGCCGTCGATACCGCGATCCGTGCCCGCGCCACGCCCGACAAGGCGATCGCCAGGGAAGTGGCCAAGGGGGCGGCGATGGTGGTGATGGGCGTCACGCAGCGGCCGGGCGAGGAACTGTTCTTCGGCGACACCGCCATGGCGGTGCTGGCCGCCGTCGCCTGCCCGGTCGTGCTCGTGGCAAGCGACCGCATCCGCGCCGAAGCAAGGCCCGAGGCGGCGGCCGAAACCGGCGCTTAATGGCTGTGTCTAAAGGCCGAAGAACTGCCTGCCGATCACATAGCCCAGCGCCACCACGGCCAGCGGGAACAGCGCCGGCGCGACCTTGCCGAGGACCGAGCCTTGCTGTTCTTTTGGTGGCACATAGCGTGCATTGCCGAGATTCTTGGTCATTGCGTACCCCCGCGCGAACCAATTCATTAGCGGATGCTTATTAACAACACGGCCGAATTAACGGTTCGCGAAGAAATTCGCTCGAAAGCCGGCGATTTGAGTGGAGAGCTGGCGAAGGCGGCTTGGCTCAGTCTCGATCTCGGAACCGAGTTTGCCCGGGCCTCGCAGTGCCGCGGCATCGGCCGTGGCAGCCGACCGCTAAATCCGGCAGACCGTCATGACGAAGAACTCGCGGTAGCAGAAATCGGGATCGTCGAGCAGGCGATCCGGCCGCTGCTTCAGCTCCCGCCAATAGGCCTGGTCCGCGTCAGGCAGGGCATAGCCCGGCGCGACGCTGGCAAAATAGGCCAGCAGGTCGCGAACATAGTCGCGCGTGAAGCGAGGCGCGGGCGCCCAGCGCTCGACCAGCCAGCCCTTGCGGCTGACGACCTCCAGGCCCGCCTGCCGCAGGCGCGCCGGAAGCGTCGAACCGCAATCGGTGCCGAGCACGCCCCGGTCGCGAAACCCCTGCAGCCTGGCGGCCATGAAGCGCGCCAGCAGGGCCCGGTCCATCGGCAGGATCTGCAGGATGGTCGAATCGAAATCCTTGACCGCGAGGATGCCGCCCGGCTTCAGCACGCGCCTGGCCTCGCCGACGGCAAGCTCGAACTCGGCCGGCGTCAGATACTGCATGACATTGCCGGACCAGACGCAATCGAACGATGCGTCTGCGAATGGCAGCGACAGGATGCTGCCGACATGCGTCGCAATTTTCGGCGGTTCGGACAGCGTGCCCGCGAGCGCCTCGACCCGGGCGATGTTTTCGGGCGCAAGGTCGAGCGTGGCGATGAAGCCGGAGGGGCCGACGGCCCGGGCGATGAGCGGCAGGAAGCCGCCGCTGCCGCAACCGGCATCGAGCACGCGCCAGCCCGGGCGGATGCCGGCATCGAGCAGGGCCGCCTCATATTCGGGACGCGACGATTCGAAATGAAGATCGAGCCAACCGGCCTCGCTCGCTTCGTGGCCGGTGGACGTTTGGTTCCTGGCAGACAAATGACGACCCCCCATGGCGCGGCAGGGATAGAAGCGCACCCGACGGCATCGCGCAATGGCCTGCGAAGCTAAGTGAACTAGCGCCGGTGATTGCCCTCGTCAGTTGAAGGTTGGATGGCCGGAATGCGCCCTCACGTCGGACATTGAAGTCAGCGCTGCCACTGCCTTAAAGCGGACATAACAGGCGACTGTGCGGGAGGTCGTGGTTGCGCCATGAGCTGCCACTTGCTTTGGAAAGATCGAACGTCGCGATCGGATCAGTACCGCGACGTTCGACGAATTCGGGCGACAAGGCACGACTGGTGCGACAACGCTGGGCAGGCGGAAGTACTAAAGTTTCGCGCAAGTAGGGTGCGCATCGGCCGCAGCCGAGCGGAAGAGCAGACAGCAAGTCCCATATATCGTTAGATAGATGGCCAATGGAGACGCCTTCACCTATCGTTCCCGATGCAGTGGGAGGCGATCAACATGGCTGATTATTTTCTTGGTGTTTTTGAGGGCGGATACGATCCTTCCGCAGGTCTTGTTCGTTCAGGAAAACTGCTGGCGTTCGCGGAGGAGGAGCGGTTTCTGCGGAACAAGCATGCAAAGGGCTGCTATCCGACACAGGCAATCAAATTCTGCCTCGAACATGCCGGCATTGGAGCGGACGACTTAGGGAGTTTGGCCATAAACTGGGATATTCCCTCCTACACCAATGGCGCGATGCGAGAATTCTTCGAAGCGATGGGACGTGAATGGCCGCTCGACCGGAACACGATCGGTTGGCAAAATCGATTGCTGAGCCATTTCTCCGAGCAGAACGTAATCGATCGTCACATGATGGAATGGCGGCGCGCCTTCGGCACCGACAGGCTACCATCGATCTCCCCACTGCCGCACCACTATGTCCACGCGATGCAGGCTTATATGCAATCGCCATTTGATCATGGGTTGTGCCTAACGGTTGATGGATCGGGTGATCGGCATTGCACCGTCCTCTGGCATTGCGAAGGCGACCGAATTGTTCCGATATATGAAATTGCGATGCCGCATTCGCTCGGCTGGTTTTATGCCGCCGCCACCGAATATCTCGGTTTTGAAGCCTATGATGGTGAATACAAGGTCATGGGCCTAGCCGCCTATGGTCGTCCCGACGCAGAAATCCAAGCTGCCGTCCGGCGCATGATCTTCGAGGCCAAGGACGGTATCGGCTATTGCATCGACCCGGCGATGATTCACTATGGTCCGCACGGTTGGTCAAACCGCTTCACCGACAATTTTGCTACTCTGATGAACCACCGACCTAGAGGAGAAAGCGAACCGCTGACGGAATGGCATTTCAATTTTGCCTTTGCCGTTCAGGAAGCGCTGGAGGAAGCGACGCAGCGGCTCGTCCGTTGGGGGTGTCGGCAGACGGGCGCGACAAATTTGTGCATCAGCGGAGGCGTCGGCCACAACGTCAAGATGAACACGAAGCTATTCGAGCTCGACACCATCGGGCGTATATTTCCACATCCCCTGTGCAGCGACAGCGGGGCGGCGGCAGGCTCTGCCCTGGTGGCTTGCTGGCAGCGGACCGGCAGCCGACCTGAAAAGCTCCGGACACTGGCACTTGGCAATGAGGAAAGCGACGAGCAGATTGAAGATATGCTCAAACGCTGCGGCATCCCTTATTTCCCGTCCAATGACATTGCTAAGACAGTTGCGTCCGAATTGAGTCAGGGCCAGATCGTCGGTTGGTTCCAGGGTCGCATGGAGGCCGGTCCGAGGGCGCTCGGACAACGCAGCATATTGGCCGATCCGAGAAGGGTAGAGATGCGTGACAAGGTGAACGCCGTGATCAAGTATCGCGAGCCTTGGCGTCCGTTCTGCCCTTCGATGAAGGCGGAGGCCGCCGACCGTTATCTGCAGGCATGGGACGATGCGCCATTTATGGTGATCGCATTCCGCGCGAAGCCCGAGCTCAAGGAAGCGGCGCCAGCTATTGTGCATGTCGACGGCACGGCGCGGGTCCAACTTGTCCATCGAGATTCGAATCCGCTCTATCACCGGCTTCTCGATGCTTTCGAGGAACTCACCGGCGTGCCTATCCTTCTAAACACATCGTTTAACGTGAAGGGCGAGCCCATTGTCTGCACCGCAGTTGATGCCGTGCGTACATTCCACGGGACCGGGATGGACGCTCTCGCCATCGGCAACTTCATCATCCGGAAACCCGCACAGCCCCTGCCAATTTGATGCGCGCGATGAAGGGCCATCTGTATCGGACTGCAGACGTTGTCATCTCTCTACTTGCGCTCGTCGCTTGCGCGCCGATGCTTGTGCTGTTAGCCGCCGCCATCTGGGCAAGCATGGGACGACCGATATTATTTACGCAGTTGCGCAGCGGCAGGAACGGCAGTCTCTTCACATTAGTGAAGTTCCGCTCAATGACGAACGCCCGTGATTTCGAGGGGGCTCTGCTCCCGGACGCCGATCGCATGACGCCATTCGGTGGCTTCCTGCGCCGAAGCCGGCTCGATGAACTGCCCGAGTTGTGGAATGTGCTGACCGGCCGAATGAGCCTGATCGGGCCGCGGCCAATCTTGCCAGACACGATCGCGGCCTTTGGCGCAGACGGCGCGCATCGTGGATCGGTTCGTCCGGGGCTTACAGGGTGGGCCCAGATCTGCGGAAATTCGTCACTCAGCAATACGGACAAGCTGGCGCTGGACCTTTGGTACATTGAGCATCGTTCGCTGAGGCTGGACTTCACCATTCTGCTGGGAACGATCAAGCTCATGATTTTCGGGGAAGCCATCGACCACAGCCGGATTCGTGCTGCGTCGGGTCGGAAAAGAGGCGGCGTCTCGACCTGAAACAAGATGGAGCCGTCGACCCATTGTATCAATTTCAACGTTTGGAAACCGCGGTTTCGGGCGGCAATGATGTCGTCAGGCTTGACTTTCCAGATGAATGGTTGCGGGCTCTCGGCATTGTATTCGCGGATGAAGCGGCTGATAGCCTTGTCGTGTCTTAAATCGGCAACAACGGCTGAACAACTTTCCCACGGAGTTGATCGTTGTCAGCATGGAAGCGTCGAGTTGAAACCATCTTGCCGAACTTCGCAACATCGTCGTCGAGCAGTGCCGGAGCTGAACTCGCGGGCCAGATACGGCGACGATCTATGCCAAGCGACAGCAAGGAAGCTCGGAACGGCTTCGTTGCGGCGAAAACGACCTCCGCCGCGAATAAGGCCTCTTGCATCCGAGCTCCGTTGTCCATGCGAAGATAGATCACGCCGGGTATCGTTAGCGGCAAAAAAGGGACGACAGGATCCAGTATTTTGTTAACGACACGCGGATCGACCTGATTCAGAATGAGTGCTACGATGCCTGCTTGGCTGGCTCTGTAGGCAGAGCAGATTAACGTGGCAGGCGGGTTGCCGTTTGGAGTTGGCGCGATCTCTACTGCCGCCCACGGCCGCTTCTCTTCGGCAAAAAGCGGAGAAGACCAGGCAGCCGATAGATAGGGCTGATATGTTCTTCGGATTGACAATGATCCCCCAAATGCACCTGAGAATTGCCAAGTGGTCAGGTTACATTCTGGAAATCCCGCCGTACATATATCCAACGATGTATAGGAGGTTCTCAATGTTGCCGTGTATATTCTCTATGGGTACGCTGTCGTACAAACCCGGATGGCAAGAACAAACACGGCCTAAGGAGTGTATCATCGCTTGGCATCATTCCGCGATGTGACGGCGTAAAGCCGTTCGGCCGAGCGCCTGGCGATGAGAGGCAGCGGCGTTACGAGCCAACTATCGAAGGGAAGCGGCCGAACAGCTCTGTGGGGACATCGGACATGTTGTGGCGCGAACGGCCGAGTTATTCTGTAGGACACACCGTTCAGAGCGCCTTGGCATATGTTGGCAAGTTGCTCCCGCAAAACTTCTCAAGCAGAGAGAATGTTGTTGTCGGCCAAAGGACGTGGATCAACACCTTTCGCGCTCGCTCCGATAGGGTTATCGCAGCCGGCCGCGTCATGCTGGCAATCGGCAGTCTTTATATCGCGTGGCTGGACGCGACCCACCCACCACGTTCGACGGAGCTCATATTCGCGCTTCTCCTTGCCTATCTCTGCTACGCCGTCCTCGCTGCTATTGTTATCTGGAGAAGCGAGATCGCGCGCGTAAGTGGGACGATGATACGGCACGCAATCGACGTCGTCGCGATCATCGTTTTCATGTCCCTGACAGACGGTGCCTCGAGCCCATTCTTCATGTTCATGCCTTTCACGCTTCTGGCGGCCACATTGCATTGGCGGTGGCAAGGTGCGCTGTGGACTTCTCTGATCTTGGTTGGAGTTTTGCTCGCTCTGGTTGCGACCGACACCACCATAATCATTGATCTCGACCACGACAGCACTACGGATGTGTCTCGACTCTTATTCATGCTGGTCACGGCCATCCTGTTGATCTGGTTGGGCGCCCACCAAGAGGCAGTCCGTACCGAATTGCTGCGGCTGGTCGAGAAGGCGCCCGTCATACCAGCTGGCGGCGACTGGCCAGCAAGCGCAGCGCTGGATTACGTCGCTCATGTGATGAGGGTGCCGCGCGCGTTGCTGTTGTGGAGTGATGCCGAAGAGCCGTGGACCTATGCCGCGTTTTGGAGAAACGGCGAGTCATCCGTGAAACGATTGCCGCCGAGCGCATATTTCCCATGGACTGCGGAGCGCCTCGTCCGCGCAAGCTTTTTGATCAGCGATGCCGGGCGCGGCCGTGGGGTGCTCGTTCATCAAGGGGAGGGTCGCTTCGAGCGTTGGCAGGAGGAAGGCGCGCCTCTTTGCGCCGCCCTTGTCCTCGACCACGCCATTACCAGTGCGATTTCGGTGCCATTCCAGGTGGACGATCTCGAGGCACGCCTCTTCGTGCTGGACCCTCCAGCCCTGACGCTCGATGATGTGGCCGTTGCGGAAATCGTCGCCGATCGCATAAGGGCGCTCTTCGTGCAGGCGATGCTGGTCCGCCAGTTGAGCGACGCGGCCGCCGTTGAGGAACGGATAAAAATCGGGCGCGATCTTCACGACGGTGTCTTGCAGTCACTCGCAGGCACAGTTCTGCAGCTACAGGCCCTGCGGTTTCAAGATACTGCAAAAATGGACCAGCGCCTGGCTGCGATTCAATCGATGCTGATGGAGGAGCAACGCGAGCTACGCGCCTTCATCCGTGCGCTCGAGCCGGGGCACGAGCACAATATGTCGGGCAATTCCCAACTCGCGGTCCAGTTTGCGGCCCTCGCAGAACGACTTCAAAAACAATGGTCGATCGATTTTCGTTTCACGCTGACCCCTGGCGATCTGCAGCTTCCCGCGACGATGATCTACGAGCTCACACGAATGGCTTCGGAGGCAACTGCCAATGCCGTGCGACACGGTGCAGCGCGCACAATTAAGGCAAGCCTGCGGCTGGATGAATCGACGATCACACTAATGATCGATGACGACGGAGCCGGGTTTGGTTTTGACCGCCGGCTCGAGCATGCCGATCTGGAGACGGACCAGCTGGGACCGCGCAGTCTGCGCCAACGGGCCGGGGCCTGCGGTGGATGCTTGTCCATCGACAAATTCGCCGATTGGACGCGGGTCGTCATCAGCTTGCCAGTAGCAGGAGCCATTTCATGATCACCCGTATTGTCATGGTCGACGACCACTTGATTGTCTTGGACGGGCTGCGTCGGTTGATCGAAACGCAGCCCGATTTGCATGTCGTTGCCACCTGCACCAGTGCGCGAGGTGCGCTTGAGGTTATAGCGGCCGAGCCGGTCGACATCGTGCTTCTCGATCTCAAGATGCCCGAAATGAGCGGGCTCGAATTCGTTCGTCATGTCCGCACTAATCACCCGGAGCTAACTGTCGTCGTTTTGACGGCCGATCTTAGCGACGAGGACTTCGCGGAAGCATCGCGCCACGGCATCAAAGGCATCGTGATGAAGGAGCAGGCGCCGGTCGTCCTGTTCGACTGTATTCGGGCGGTCGTTGCCGGCAACAGCTATTTCATGGACAGCAGCTTAAATGCCGCTTTCTTTCGGATCCGTGAGCGCGAGAACGAGCGCGATAGGGTTCTGCGCTTGTTGACGCCGCGCGAGGCGGAAGTTTCACGCCTTGCGGCTCTCGGTTTGCGCTCCAGGGAAATCGGCCAGACGCTTGGCATATCGCCTGGCACCGTCAAGCTTCATCTGCACAGCATCTACAACAAGCTCGACATAGCGACACGGGTCGAGCTCGCCAATCTGTCCCGGAAGCTCGAACTTGGTGTTGATCGCCACCCTTGATCCGATCGGCGAATGTATTTTTTTGAGCCGAATGTGATATCGCCCCAGAACCTTCCGATCCGGCTTTCCCCGGTCGGAAGCGCACCGGTTGCAAAGTGGGTTGCTCCGCGTCGGGGGTGAAGAGGCCGGAGCTTCCCATGTCCTCTAACGGCCCGCGGGCTGCCATTCAGACCTCCGCCTACAAAGTCGCCTTTGGGTCACGGCACGACCATACACGCACCGGTCTTAAGGTCCGCAATTGAAGATCCGAGACCCGAAACTGCCAATCCGCAATCGGCCCTTAACAAGACGTTCGCACCTTCGGCCAAGCGATACCAATCCCCCTCACCCCCCAGCCAACCGCGGCAGCAGAAAAATCTCCGCTCCCTCCGGCAGCTTCTTCCCCCACGTATCCCGATAAATCACCCCGTCGATCGCCACCGCGATCCCCCGGTCGATCAGCGGTTCAAGCCCGGGATACTGTTCAGCCAGTTTCCTGAACAGCTCCCTTATGTCCTTGGCCTCGACCTCGACCTTGCTCTGGCCTCCGGCGGTCGCGGCAAGCGCCCCCCAGAGCGTCACTTGGACCATCAGCCTTCCCGTTCCGCCTCGATCGCCGCCAGAATACGCGGCGGCGACATCGGGATGTGCGTCATGCGCACGCCGGCGGCGTTGGACACCGCGTTGGCGATCGCCGCCAGCGGCGGCACGATCGAGGTTTCGCCGACGCCGCGCACGCCATAGGGGTGGTTGGGGTTGGGGATTTCCAGGATCTGCGTGTCGATCATCGGCAGGTCGGAGCAGACCGGGATGCGGTAGTCGAGGAAGCCGGCGTTCTGCAGCCGCCCGTCCTTGCCGTAAATATACTCCTCGTTGAGCGCCCAGCCGATGCCTTGCGCGGCACCGCCCTGGTACTGGCCCTCGACATAGGTCGGGTGCACCGCCTTGCCGGCATCTTGCACCACCGTGTAGCGGATCACCCTGGTCGAGCCGGTGTCGGGGTCGACCTCGACGTCGCAGATATGGGTGGCGAAGGAGACGCCGGCGCCGTCGGCGACGAGCTCGCTATGGCCGGCGATCGGCCCGCCGGTCTTGCCGGATTGCGCCGCGATCTCCTTCAGCGACAGCTTGCCGAGATTGCCGTGCTTCTCGCCCTTGGCCACCGCATGGCCCTGTTCCCAGACCACGTCGTCGACGGAAATATCCCACATCTGCGCGGCGCGCTCGCGCAGCACCTTGATAGCGTTGCGGGCGGCCGAGATGGTCGCCATGGACGAAGAGAAGGTGCCACGGCTGCCGTCGGTCATATCATTATAGCCGAGGCTCGACGTGTCGGCGACCACCGCCTTGAGCTGGGCATAGTCGATGCCGAGCTCCTCCGCCGCCACCAGCGACAGCGAGGCGCGGGACCCGCCGACATCGACGGTGCCCACGGCCAGCGACACCGAGCCGTCCATGCCGATGTTCAAGTCGACGCAGGTCTGGCCGCCGAAATTGAACCAGAAGCCGCAGGCCATGCCGCGCCCCTGGTTCGCCTTGAGCGGCGCCTTCATGTGCGGATGGCTCTTCACCGCTTCCAGCGTCGGGCCGATGCCGATCGGGCCGTAGACCGGGCCGTAGGACGAACGCGTGCCTTCCTGCGCGGCGTTCCTGATGCGGAAATCGACCGGGTCCATGCCGAGCTCCTTGGCGAGTTCGTCGACCGCGCTTTCCACCGCGAAGGCCGCCATCGGCGCCGACGGCGCGCGGTAAGCGGCGGTCTTCGGCCGGTTGACCAGCACCTCGTAGCCGACGGTCTTGACGTTCTCCAGCCTGTAGCAGGCGAAGGCCGTCATGGCGCCGATCTCGGCCCAGGTGCCGGCATAGGGACCGCTGGTGTAGCGCAGCGTCGCTTCCGCGGCGGTGATCGTGCCGTCCTTGCGGGCGCCGATCTTGACGTCGATCGAGGTGGCGCTGGTCGGGCCCGAGGCGCGGAACACCTCGTCGCGGGTCATCACCAGCTTCACCGGGCGGCCGGCCTTGCGCGACAGAGCGAGCGCCACCGGCTCGGCCCAGACATGGGTCTTGCCGCCGAAGCCGCCACCGATCTCGGAGGAGGTGACGCGCAGCTTCGAGGCTTCCATGCCCAGCAACTGGGCGCAATGCTGGCGGTAGACGAAATGGCCTTGCGTGCACACCCACAGGTCCGCCGTGCCGTCGGAGCTGACATTGGCCACGCAGGCATGCGGCTCGATATAGCCCTGGTGCGTCTGCTCGGTCTTGAAGGAGCGCTCGACGATGAAGTCGGCCTGCCCAAAGCCCTGATGGACGTCGCCATGGCCGAACTGGCTGCGCTTGGTGACGTTGGAGGGCTTGACCGGCTTTTCCTCCAGCCCCTCGGTGAAGACGGTCTCGTTGATCAGCGGGGCGTGGTGCTGCATCGCCTCGTCGACATCGGTGACATGCGGCAGCACCTCGTAGTCGACCTCGATCAGCTTCAGCGCCTGCCTGGCGGTGCGGGCGTCGATCGCGGCGACAGCGGCCACCGCATGGCCGTCATAGAGCGCCTTGGTGCGCGCCATGCAATTGTCGAGGATGTCGTACATGGCGGCATCGCCGTCGGTAAGGTCGGGCAGGTCGGCCGCGGTGATCACCGCCTTCACGCCGGCGAGCTTTTCCGCCTTCGAAGTGTCGATCTTCCTGATTTTGGCGTGCGCGTGCGGGCTGCGCAGCACGCGCCCGACGAGCTGGCCGGCCATGTTGAAGTCGGCGCCGTAGCGGGCGCGGCCGGTCACCTTGTCGACGCCGTCGGGACGAATGGGACGCGTGCCGACCGAAGCGAAATTGCGATTGGAAAAACGCGGATCGAAATTCATCGTCAGGCTCCCTTCATCACGCTTGCCGCGTCCTGGACGGCGCGCACGATCTTGTCATAGCCGGTGCAGCGGCAGAGATTCCCGGCCAGGCCGAAGCGGATCTCCTCCTCGGTCGGGTCGGGGTTCTTGGCCAGAAGATCCTTCGCCGCGATCAGGAAGCCCGGCGTGCAGACGCCGCATTGCAGCGCGGCGTGCTCGAGGAACTTCTGCTGCAGAGGATGCAATCGCTCGCCATGCGCCATGCCCTCGACGGTCTCGACGCGGCGCCCTTGCGCCTCCGCGCCCAGCACCAGGCACGAGCACACCAGCCGGTCGTCGAGGATGATGCTGCAGGCGCCGCAGTCGCCCGTGCCGCAGCCTTCCTTGGCGCCGGTCAGCCCGAGCCGGTCGCGCAGCACGTCGAGCAGCGTCTCGTCGGGCTGGCAGAGATATTCGACGCTGTCGCCGTTGATCGTGGTTGAAACTGCTACACCGGCCATCACTTGCCTCCTGCACGCTTATAGGCTGACGTGGCGGCCCGCCTGGCCAGCACGCCTGCGACTTTCCGTCTGAATTCGATCGTGCCCCGCTTGTCGTCTATCGGCCGGCAGGCCCCGGAGCAGACCTTGGCGAGCCGCTCGAGGGCTGCTTCGTCCAGTTTCCTGCCGATGAGGGCCTCGGCCGCCTCCTGCACCAGAAGCACCGTGGGCGCGGCGGCGCCCAGCGCCACGCGGGCTGCCTGGACGACGCCCTGCTCGTCGAGCGTCAGGTTCACGCCGGCGCTGACCACCGCGATATCCATCTCGGTGCGGGGAATGAACCTGAGATACGCGTCGCCCGAGCGCGGCGCTTGCCTGTCGAGCAGGATCGCCTCGATGATCTCGCCCTTGGCGAGCGACGTCTTGCCCGGTCCGGTCGGCACCGCCTCCACGGCGATGGTGCGCCGGCCCGCGGGCCCGACGATCACCGCTTTGGCGCCGGCCGCCACCAGCGCCGGCACGCTGTCGGCCGCCGGCGAGGCGTTGCACAGATTGCCAACGATGGTGCAACGCCCCTGCACCTGCTTGGAGCCGATCAGCTTGGCCGCCTCGACGACGCCGGGCCAAGCCTTTTTCAGGGCTGCGTTCTCTCCCAGCACCGCGCAGGGAACCGCCGCACCGATGCTGAAGCCGTCGGCCGTCTCCCTGATTTCGCTCAAGGCAGCGATCGCCTTGATGTCGACGATCAGGTCGGGTTCGATGAAGCCGCCCTTCATCCTCACCAGCAGGTCGCTGCCTCCGGCGAGAATGGCCGCCGTTCCGGCCGATCCGGCCAACTGGCCAACGGCATCTTCGATTGAAAGTGGACGTATGTAGCGCATCGTCTCCCCTTGGTCACAGCGATCTCAGCGACCGTTATAAACAGTCTCCTCATAATGGCTATCCGGTTCGTCATTTTCGACGATTGGGCCAGCCGCCGCAAAATCGAGTCCCAACCCGGGCTGAACTGGCCTAAGCCAGTCGCGCAGGCCGCGGCCGAGGCTCTGAAAAAATTCCAGGAGCCGGTGTCGGACTGGCCGGGCCCCGCTCGTCCTTGGGGCATCGAACAGGCATTATGAAAGGATATGATATGCCCGGCACCGTACGTTTGCACCGTGTTCTCACGACCAGCCCGGAAAAAATCTATCGCGCCTTCGTCGAGGCCGACGCGCTGGCGAAGTGGCTGCCGCCGAACGGCTTCACCTGCACGGTTCTTCACTTCGAGGGCAAGGTGGGCGGCACGTTCAAGATGTCGTTCCGCAACTTCACCACCGGCGACAGCCATGCCTTCGGCGGCGAGTATCTCGAACTCGTTCCCGGTGAGCGCCTGCGCTACACCGACAGGTTCGACGATCCCAATCTGCCGGGCGAGATCCAGGTGACCGTCACCCTGAAAAAAGTGTCTGTCGGCACCGAGATCGACATCACCCAGGCCGGCATTCCCGACGTCATCCCGGTCGAGGCCTGCTATCTCGGTTGGCAGGAATCGCTCCGCAACCTGGCAAAGCTCGTCGAGCCCGAGATCAATCAATAGATCAAGACGGTGGCGGTCCCAGCCATTTGCCGCTAGCTATCGTTCCGACGCGCCCAGGCAACCGGGCGCGTCGTGAGCGATACAGCGGAGGCCAAAAGCATGACTCTCACCAACCGGGACATCGTCGAGCTGACCGAGTGGCGGCGCAAGTTGCACCAGCAGCCGGAAATATCGAACGAGGAGGAAAAGACAGCGAAAGCCGTCGTCGACTTCCTCGCCGATACGGGTCCCGACAAGGTGCTGACCGGATTGGGCGGACATGGTGTCGCAGCTGTCTACGACAGCGGCAAAAACGGACCAACCGTCCTGTTTCGTTCGGAACTCGACGCCTTGCCCATCGAAGAACTGTCCGGCGTGCCGCATGCCTCGCGCGTGCCGGGCAAGTCGCATATGTGCGGCCATGACGGACACACCGCGATCCTGGCGGCGCTCGGCCGCCAGTTGGGGCGCGAGCGGCCCGCCAGCGGTCGCGTCGTGCTGATGTTCCAGCCGGCGGAAGAAACCGGCAATGGCGCCGCCGGTGTCGTCGCCGATCCCCGCTTCGGTGAGATCGCGCCCGATTTCGCCTTTTCGCTGCACAATCTGCCCGGCGTGCCGTTCGGCGAGGTGCGGCTCAAGCCCGGCGTGGTCAACTGTGCCTCGCGCGGCATGCGCATCGTGCTGGAGGGCAAGACCGCGCATTCCTCCATGCCCGAGACCGGAATTTCGCCGATGCCGGCGATCAGCCAATTGATGCCTGCCCTGCCCGCGCTCGGGCACGGAACTTTCGCCGACGACGATTTCGGCATGGTCACCGTCACCCATGCCGAGATGGGCGAGGCCGTGTTCGGCATCGCGCCGGCCCATGCCGAGGTCTGGGCGACGCTGCGCACCCGGCGCGACGAGCGCATGGCGGATCTGTGCGCCGCCGCGGAAGCGCTGGTCACGAAGATCGGAGGCCAGCATCGCCTGTCCGCAAGCTGGGACTATCACGAGATCTTCGTCGCCAGCATCAACGCGCCGGACGCGGTGGAGCATCTGCAACGCGCCCTCGACGAAGAGGGCGTCGCGCACACGCAAGAAGCCCTGCCGATGCGCGCCTCGGAGGATTTCGGCCTGTTCGGCCACAGCGCGACGTCGGCGATGTTCTTCCTGGGCGCCGGCGAGCGCCACCCTGCCCTGCACAATCCCGACTATGATTTCCCCGACGATCTGATCCCGATCGGGTCGAAGATCTTCATGCGCACGGCGCGCAATTTGCTGGGCTGAGATAGGCCGCGATCAGGCTTGTCCCGCGCCGCGATGCGTGATGGGGGTCCTTCAGTCCCGCGCTAACGCATCGCGGTCAGGTTGGTGACAAGGCCGGCCTTGACGATCAGTTCGGGCCGAGACACAAGTTCGAGCTTTGCCGGGCCACCTTGAAAAAGCATTCGAGTGTGGAGCTAGAGGCGGAGACCAACTCCCTGGTTACGACCCTGCGATTGCGCGAAAGCGCCGAACATGGTTTCGCCGGCAACCCCGGTCTTTTCGGCGAGCAGCCGCCCTATGGCAGCGCGGATCAGGGCAGTCTGGTCAGGGATGATTCCCTCTTCATGCTGGGACGGCGGCATGAGTTTTCTTCAATGCATGCTTCTGCCGCAACTTCTGCGAGCTTCAGCTTACGCGTGCAAGGCGTTTTGAGGGACTGATATTCACTACTTGGCGAATAGTTGCCCAGGAACGACACCAGAGATGCAACTCCTCGTTGCCGGATCCGGACTTCACCATTCCCGGCACCGAACGGCCCATCAGGCGTCCGACTCGCGCCAGAAGACGACTGCAACAACAAACTTCCCGACAAGGACCACCGACAATCGCGATTGGCCCTTGCCGAAGTCGGCGGCCTCGCTCATCCATGCCTGGAAGCGACCGCCAGGGGCCAGAAGATGACCGATGCCAGCCTTCACATCGTCGAAGCGACAATCGAACAGTTGCGGAGCGCGCTTGAGGAGGGCCTCGTCACCAGCGTCGAACTGGTCGCGGCCTATCTCAGGCGCATCGCGCATTTCGACCGGCACGGCATCACACTCAACGCCGTCCCCATCCTCAACCCAGCCATGTTCGAGGAGGCCGCGGCTTCGGACCGGCGCCGCAGCCAGGGCAAGACGCTCGGCCCGCTCGATGGCATCCCCTACACCGCCAAGGATAGCTACAAGGTATCTGGCTTGACTGTCGCCGCCGGCTCGCCGGCCTTCGAGCATCTCATCGCCAACGAGGACGCCTTCACCGTCGCCCGGCTGCGCGCCAGCGGCGCGGTGCTGATCGGCCTCACCAACATGCCGCCGATGGCCAATGGCGGCATGCAGCGCGGCGTCTATGGCCGCGCCGAAAGCCCTTACAATGCCGATTACCTGACTGCCGCCTTCGCGTCCGGCTCCTCGAACGGCTCGGGCACCGCGACGGCGGCGAGCTTCTGCGCCTTCGGGCTTGGCGAGGAGACCTGGTCGTCCGGCCGTGCGCCCGCCACCAACAATGCGCTGGTCGCCTACACACCGTCGCGCGGCGTCATTTCGGTGCGCGGCAACTGGCCGCTGGTGCCGACCATGGATGTGGTCGTGCCGCACACGCGCAGCGTGCCCGACATGCTGGAACTGCTGGACGTCATCGTCGCCGACGATGCCGAGACACGGGGCGATTTCTGGCGCGCCCAGCCTTGGGTCGCCCTGCCGAAAAGCTCCGAGGTGCGACCGCCGCGCTATACTGACCTGACGCTTGCGGGGTCGCTCGGAGGCATGCGGCTCGGCGTGCCCCGCATGTATATCGGCCGCGACGACGGCGCCGACCGGCCGATCGAAACCCGCGCCTCGGTGCTTGATCTCTGGGAGCAGGCGGCGGCGGACCTCAGACGGCTTGGAGCAGAAGTGGTCGAGGTCGATTTTCCCCTCGTCTCCAACTATGAGCGCGATCGCCCCGGCGCGCACACCATGGTCGAGCGGGCTCTGGTGCCGCGGGACTTCGCCGACCGCGAAATCTGGGATCTCTGCATCTGGGGCTGGGATGACTTTTTACGCGCGAACGCCGACCCGAACATCCCCGATCTCGCTTCGGTCGACGGTCCGAAGATTTTTCCGCAGCCACCGGGCACGCTGCCCGACCGTTATGAAGGCGGTTTCGACCTGGCGGAGTATGTCGAGCGCGCGAAATCCGGCGTCACGCCGTTCCGGGACATTCCGACGATGGAGGACGGGCTGAAAGGGCTGGAAACGACGCGGCGGCTCGATTTCGAGGACTGGCTGGACGCGAACAGGCTTGATGCCGTCGTGCTGCCCGCAGTCGCCGATGTCGGGCCGGCGGATGCCGACATCAATGAGGCCTCCGCCGCGCTCGCCTGGCGCAACGGCACCTGGGTCGCCAACGGCAACCTGGTGTGGCGGCATTTCGGCATCCCGACCGTCACCGTGCCGATGGGCACCATGGCCGATATCGGCATGCCGGTCGGCCTCACCTTCGCCGGCAAGGCCTATGACGACGAAAGGCTGCTGCGCATGGCCGGCGATTTCGAGCGATCCACGCAGCGCCGCACCCGCCCGCCGCGCACGCCGGAACTCGCCGACGATGTGTTTTCGCGCCGGTCCACCCAAGCCGGCAACGGCAAAACGCCTGCGCTCGCAATCAAGCTAGCGGCCGAGGCGCGCGGCACCGGCGATCAGGACGAGATCGTCATCACGCTCGACCTCCCCGTCGACGCAACCGAGACGGAGCGCGCCAGCATCAAGGTGCACGTCAACGGCGAGGCGGTCGGGATGCGGCGAGCCGGCGCGCGTCTGACCGGCCGGGCGTTTGTCCCGGCCGCGGAGCATCAACGGATCCACAGCGTTTGGCGCGGCCCCTACGGCTCGATCGTCACGGCGGTGATGCGGCTGCGGGATGGACGCAGCGCCGGCGCCTATGTGGTCACCGGCGGGATTGGATGACGATGAGCCCGCGCGGGCCAATTTCGCGCCGGGCTCGCTATGTGAACCGGCGAATTATGGGGAGCCAGCCATGATCAAAGTCAAACAACTCGCCCATGTCTGCATCTTCGCCAACGATCTGGACGAGACACGGCGCTTCTATGAGGATGTCCTTGGCATGGACATCCAGTTCAACTTCCTGCGCGACGGAAAGATTTTCGGTTTCTACCTTAATTGCGGCGGCCGCAGCCATATCGAGGTTTTTCACAAAGAGGGCGCGCGGTTCGGTGAGACGAACCAGATCAACCATTTCTGCCTGGAGGTGGAGGATATCGACGCCGCGACCGCGCATATTGCGTCCAGGGGTGTGGAGGTCACCGCGAAAAAACTCGCCTGCGACGACACATATCAGGCCTGGCTGCGCGACCCCAACGGCGTGAAGATCGAACTGTTCGAATACACCGGCAAGAGCGCGCAATTCACCGGCGGCGACCGCGTCGCCGATTGGTAGGCTGTCGCGGTTTCAGTGGGCATTAGCCACGCGCGGCCCACAGCAAACCACGCTCGACGATGACAGCCATTTCCGGCACCGCGAACTCATCCGCCGTGTGTCCGAGCGAACTGTAGAAGACCTTGCCTGCGCCATGTCTTCGCTTCCAGACAACCGGCATGTCGACGCCGCCGATGCCCGGGAAATGCTCGTCGGTGAAGGTGGTCGTCGCCAGCACCTCGTTGCTCGGGTCGACATGCATGTAATACTGCTCCGACCGATAGGCGAAGTCGCTGATGCCTCTCGTGATCGGATCGTCCGGTTTGGTGATGACCACGCGATAGTCGATGATATCGCCGGGATGCGCGACCCATTGGCCGCCGGTCATGAATTGATAATCGGGCTCGTTGCGGAAACTGTCGCCCATCGTGCCGTGGAAACCGCCGAGTCCCGTTCCCTGTCGAACCGCGCGCGTCAGATTCTGCAGCTCGGACTTTTCGATCTTCGACATGGTGATGACGGGCACGATGAGGTCGAATGAGTTCAGCTCCGGATCGGCAAACATCCCCGTGCCCTCGCCGAGCGTGACCGTGTATCCATTGCGCTCCAGCATGTCGCGCACCACAGTGGCGCTGCGCTGGGGCGTATGACCTTCCCACCCACCCCAGGCAATCAAGGCCTTCTTCGCCATGCAGTGAACCTCCTGAACTGTCCGCGCAGCGATGGTTACACGGCTAGGCTGTCAGCGCCAACCCAGCGCCGGCGCGACATGGGTCAGGATCGCCTCGATGACATGGGCGTTGTAGTCGACGCCGAGCTGGTTGGGCACGGTGAGCAGCAGCGTGTCGGCCTCGGCGATCGCCTCGTCCTCGGCCAACTCCTTGATCAGCACGTCAGGCTCGGCCGCATAGCTACGCCCGAAGATCGTCCGCGTGTTCTCCTCGATGAAGCCGATCTGGTCGCGGCTTTCATTGCCGCGGCCGAAATAGGCGCGGTCGCGGTCGTCGACCAGCGCGAAAATGCTGCGGCTGACCGAGACGCGCGGTTCGCGTTCATGGCCGGCCGCCTTCCAGGCCTCGCGATAGATCCGGATCTGCTCGGCCTGCTGGATGTGGAAGGGCTTGCCGCTTTCGTCGAATTTGAGCGTCGAGCTCTGCAAATTCATACCCAGCTTCGCCGCCCACTCCGAAGTGGCGTTGGTGGCGGCACCCCACCAGATGCGCTCGCGCAGGCCTTCAGAATGCGGCTCCAGGCGCAGCAAGCCGGGCGGGTTGGGAAACATCGGCCGCGGATTGGGCTGGGCGAAGCCCTCGCCGCGCAGCGTGTCGAGGAAGACCTCGGCGTGATGCCGCGCCATGTCGGCGTCGCTTTTGCCTTCCTGCGGCGCGTAGCCGAAATAGCGCCAGCCATCGATGACCTGTTCGGGCGAGCCCCGGCTGATGCCGAGCTGCAAGCGTCCGCCGGCGATGATGTCGGCCGCGCCCGCATCCTCCGCCATGTAGAGCGGATTCTCGTAGCGCATGTCGATGACCGCCGTGCCGATCTCGATGCGGCTGGTCTTGGCGCCGACCGCCGCCAGAAGCGGAAATGGCGAGGCGAGCTGTCGGGCAAAATGGTGGACGCGGAAATACGCGCCGTCGGCGCCGAGTTGCTCGGCCGCGACGGCGAGATCAACGGATTGCAACAGCGCGTCCGATGCCGAGCGCACCTGCGATTGTGACGAGGGCGTCCAGTGCCCGAATGACAGGAAACCGATTTTTTTCATGGGCACTGACGTATATGCGACCAGCACGTGCTTCAATGCCAAAAGAGCAGGGCTACACACCGTCGCCCCTGCGTGACACCAAAAGTGCGCCTTACCGAAAGTTTGAATGCCGTGGAGAGTGGGATGCTCAGGGGAATCCGCATCGTCGAGATCGAGGCGCTGGGGCCGGCGCCCTTTGCCGGCATGCTGCTCGCCGATCTCGGCGCCGATGTGATCGTCGTCCACCGCAAGCATGCATCCGTGCCGGGCCTTCCCGAGCGCTCGCTGCTCGATCGCGGCAAGCGCTCTATCGCGCTCGACCTCAGGGATGCCGAGGACGTTGCCGTGGTGATGCGCCTGATCGCCTCCGCCGACGGCCTGATCGAGGGCTTCCGGCCGGGCGTGATGGAGCGTCTCGGGCTTGGTCCAGATGTGTGTCTGGCTGCCTGCCCTCGCCTGGCCTATGGCCGCATGACCGGCTGGGGGCAGGAAGGCCCGCTCGCCCGCACCGCCGGCCACGACATGAACTATACCGGCGTGTCGGGCGCACTCTGGTATGCCTGCCTGCCGGGCGAGCCGCCAATGGCGCCGCCGACGCTGGTCGGCGACATAGGCGGCGGCGCGCTCTATCTGGTGGTCGGCATGCTGGCCGCCATCATGAACGCCCGCGCCGGTGGTGAAGGCACGGTCGTCGACGCGGCGATCGTCGACGGTTCGGCCCATATGATGAACCTGTTGATGTCGCTCGCACCATCCGGCGCGCTTGCCGCCGAGCGTGGCCGGAGCCTTCTGGACGGACCGCATTGGTGCCGCGTGTACCGTACGTCAGATGGCGGCTTCATCAGCGTCCAGTGCGTCGAGCCGAAATTCTATGCGCTGTTCCTCGACAGGCTTGGCCTGGGCGGCGATCCGCAGTTCGCCGCTCAGTTCGACCGCGGCCTCTGGCCTGAGCTCGGCAGCCGGCTGGAAGCGATCTTTGCCGAAAAATCCCGAGACGAGTGGATGAAATTGTTCGAAGGAACGGATGCCTGCGTCGGGCCTGTGCTCAGCCCGCATGAGGCGGCGCTGTATCCGCACATGGCCGCACGCGGCTCATGGTTGACGGTGGACGGCGCCCTTCAGGCGGCCGCCGCCCCGCGTTTCTCCGGAAGAACGGAGCGGACACCGGCGAAAAGCCCTGCACGCGGCGAACACGATGCGGAGATTCGCGCCGAACTGGCGAATCCAGCCGCAACCTGTTGAAATCGAGTAGTTTTCACTGCTGAGTTCGCCATGATCCGGTTGCCGCGAACAGGCGGCGCTCGTTTGCGCCCGCATGGCTGGCGTGTTTGGAAGACCTGACGAGACGATCGCCAAGGTCCGCCGCCTACTTTCCGCAATGGTGGTCGTTGATCTTGTTCAACGCATTCGCATCCGGCCCCACCCGGTGGTAGGAGCAGGCGCCGGCGGCTGTCGTGACAAGCTGCCGGTCATAGTAGCGTGGGCCGCCGAACAATATGTCGATAATATCGCCGTCAGCGGGAACATAGCGTTCGGGTTCGCCCTGGTGGTGGCGGTGCCTGGCCCCGGCGGACGCCGAAGAGACGATGCCGCAGCCCATTACAAGGGCAAGAGCACAGATTGCAAAGCGTTTCGTCGTCATCGACAACACCTTCCTGGCCAACCGGATTTCATCTTATATCCAAAAATCGCCGGATAAAGAAAAGTTCCTGAGAACGGGCGCCGGTTGATTTGCAGCCGGCGTGCATGAGCGGCAGCCTGAGAACCGGCGGCGCAGGCCGGCTCGCCTGAAAACCGCCAAAAGCCTTAGTCGGTTTGGATCCACACCGACTTGGTCTCCAGATATTCGTGCAGATGCTCAACGCCGCCCTCCCGACCGTAGCCCGACATTTTCATGCCGCCGAACGGCACGGCGGGGTCGATGGCGTGGTACATGTTGACCCAGACGGAACCCGCCTTGACCCGGCGGGCGAGCTTGTGCGCCGTGCCGAGATGGGTGGTGAAAATGCCGGCGGCCAGCCCATAGGGCGTCGCATTGGCGCGGACGACGGCTTCGTCGAGCGTGTCGAACGGCATCGCGGAAATGACCGGTCCAAAAATCTCCTCACGCGCTATGGTCATCGTGTCGGATACCGCGCCGAAGACGGTAGGAGCGATGAAATTGCCGCCGTCATAGAGGTCGCCGGTCAGCCGCGATCCGCCGGCGACCAGTTCCGCGCCCTCCTCGCTGCCGGCCTTGATGTAACCCTCGACCTTGCCGGCCTGCCTCGCATTGATGAGCGGCCCTATTTCGGTTTCGGCTTCGATGCCGTGGCCGATGCGCAACCTGCCGGCGAAATCGGCGAGCCGGCGCACGAACTCGTCATGGATTTCGCGTGCCACGAACAGCCGCGAACCGGCGATGCAGACCTGGCCCGAATGCACGAAGACGGCCATCGCCGCGATCGGAACGGCCTTATCGATATCGGCGTCGCGGCACACGATGAGCGGCGACTTGCCGCCGAGTTCCAATGAAACGCGCTTGAGATTGGCCACACCGGCCCGAGCGATGGCCTGGCCGGTGAGCGTCGAGCCGGTGAAGACGATCTTGTTGACGTCGGGATGTTCGGCAAGCCGCGCGCCGGCTTCGGCCCCGGTTCCAGTGACGACGTTGACGACGCCGTCGGGAACGCCCGCTCCCTGCATCAGCCGCGCGATCAAAAGCGGCGTCAGCGATGCATCCTCGGAAGGTTTCAGCACGATGGTGCAGCCCGCAGCGAGCGCCGGCGCGATCTTCCAGATCGAGGCGGCGGTCGGCGCGTTCCAGGGAATGATGGCGCCGACCACGCCCACCGGTTCGCGCCGGGTGAAGGTGACGATCTCGCCCGGGATCGAATTGTCGATTAATTCGCCATGCAGCGCGGTCGCCATCCCGGCATAGAAGCGCAGCATGCCGATGACGCGGCGCCGGTTGGCGAGCGTGCGCGTGATCGGCAGCCCCATGTCGAGCGTGTCGGAGACACAGAGCTCTTCCCAGTTCTTCTCGAACAGATCGGCGATCCTGAGCAGCACGCATTGGCGCTCATAGGGTGAGAATTTGGACCACGGGCCTTCGAAAGCGATGCGCGCGGCGGCCACCGCCGCATCGATGTCGGCGATGCCTCCGCGCGGCACCGTCGCCAGCACTTCGCCCGTCGCCGGGTTGAGCGCCTGCATCTCCCGCCCGGACTGCGCCGCGACCCACTTGCCGCCGATGAACATCGGCCGGAATTCGCCCTTGTAGAGCGTCCTGGCCTTCGCCCTTGGGTCGAAGTTCAGCGTCATCTCTTCCTCCTCGGCACTGCCTCGCGACTATTATCCCGGCGCGGGCACGGCTCAAGCAAGCAAAGTCGACATGTCGTCGAAAGGATCGGACTGCCAAGCCCGTTGCCCGCTCCCGGATGTCGGCCGTCTCAACCGCCGCAGGCGAAACGGTAGCCTTCGAGCGCGCTCTGAACCGCTGCAACCAGGACCGCCTCCGGATCGAGCGGCTTTCCGGCAAAGCGGTCGAGTGCGGGCAGATGCTGATGGAACAGCGTCGCCGGCACGGCCTTGCCCGACAAAGCGGTCATCAATTGCTGGACAGCGTCCATCGCGTCCGGATGGTTCCAGTAGTAACGTATGCGGTCCGACAGTGAATAGTGCCGTTGCACGCGCTGTTGCGCTGCCGAGCCGTGGTAGTGGCTGTGCCAGTCCTTGGCATCGGCGGTCATCAGCGCCTCCATGGTCTGATAAAGCGGGCGCGCGCCATGGTCGGGCAACAGGTCGGAGGCCATCAGATCCAGCCCGTAGAGCGCTTCGCGCAGGACGAAGGTCAGCTGCGGCCCCACCTTGAGGATGGCAAAGCCGTCCTCGACCAGTTCGCGCAGGGCCGCTTGCGTCTGATAGTCGGTGGAATGGGCCTCGTAGACCAGGCCCGCTTCCTGTTCGAGCAAGTCGCGCAGATGCTGCGCCTTGGCGCGATCGTAGAAGACCACGTTCTCGTTGCCGAACTCCACGCCCGGCTGCACGACCACGGCGATGACCCGCGAAAAGGCGTCGGCGAGGCCGTTCTCGTGGAAGACCTGCCGATGCACCGCCAATGTGTGCCGGACCGCGGACAGGCTTGTGGGGCTGATTTCGCCGATGAGATGATCCGCTCCGCCCGGCGGCGGAACCTCGGTGCCGATCACGTAGAGCGGCCGGTCGGTCCCGCTGGCGGCGTCCTCGGCCTTGCGGGCCAGGCGCGCGGCGCGCCTGGCAATCGTAGCATCATCCAGCGCCGCCGGCTCGCCCGCACATCCCATGGAGGCATCGAGATGGATTTTGCGGAAACCGGCCCGGACATAGGCGGACACCATGTCCTCGGCCTTCGCCATCGCCGCGCCGGCATCTTCCTTTCGCCATGGATTGGGACCGAGATGATCCCCGCCGAAGATGACCCGCTCGGGCGCAAGGCCTTCGGAGCCGGCAATAGCAGTCACCGCCGCGACGAAGTCGGCGGGCTGCATGCCGGTATAGCCGCCGAACTGGTTGACCTGGTTGCAGGTTGCCTCGATCAGCAGCGGCCGGGAGAACAGCGCGGCGTCGCGCACTGCGGCCCGTATCACGACTGGATGGGACGAGCAGACGGAGGTGATGCCTTCCGCCGCCCCCTGACGCCGGGAATTTGCAAGTTTCAGCAATGGATCAGTCACGGGCGTCGCCTCGGCGTGTTGGCAATGAACAGATCGAGTTCGGCGCGCGTGCCGGCTCCCTCCATCGGGCCTTGCCGCGTGACGTTGCGCGCCCCTGCCGCATTCGCGTAATCGAGCGCTGTCACGGCAGGCATGCCGAGCCTGCGGCAGGCGATGTAGGCGCCGCCAAAACAGTCGCCCGCGCCGGTCGGATCGATCTCCTCGACCAGGAAGCCGGGCGACTCGACGCGGCTGCCGTCAGCGCCGAACAGGGACGCGCCCAGAGCGCCGCGCTTGACGACGACCTCGCCGGCGCCGCCGGCAAACAGCGAGACGAGCGCGTCGGCTTCATTGTCGTTGCCCGAGGCGGTGTGGAGTTCCTCGCCCGACGGCAGGATCAGATCGGCAATGTCGAGAAGCCGTGCGAAGCGCTCGCGCGTCTGGCCATGGCCGAGCAGTTCCTTGCGGAGGTTGGGATCGAGCGAGATGCTTCCGCCACGCCCCTTGACGGCATCGATGGCATAGTCGAGCACCTCCCAAATGGCGGGAATGCTGAGCGCGGTCCCCATGACGTGCAGATGGCCCGATCGCGCCAGCAGCGCCCTGGCCTCAGGGGTCAAGCCGACCAGCGCTGCGGCCGATTTGCCGATATTGTAGACGAAGTCGCGCGAACCGTCCTCGCGGTAGCGCACGAAGGCGCTGCCCGTCGGATAGTCTGGGCTGACGGCGATGGCCGAGACATCCGCACCGTCCCGGCGCAGGCGCTCGACATTGATCCTGCCGAAATCATCGTCGCCGACGCAGGCGATGATGCCGGCCCGCCCGCCGAGCCTGGCGCATTGGTCGATGAAGATCGCCGGCGCCCCGCTCGGATAGGGTCCGGTCAGCGCGATGGGCTGGAGGAAGCCGTCGCCACGGCTTTTGGCCATGATCTCCACCAAAATCTCGCCGACGGTGACTGTCGGCCCGAGTTCGTCCGGCGCAAGTGTCTTCAACGGAGGTTTGCCTGGCATCGAGAGGGTCTGGTTTGAGGGACAGGAAGGGGAATTCCGGAAATAGAGCGGTTCAGCGATTCTATCAAACGTCGGACGGCTCTGGCCTTCCGAATGCCCCCGGCGTCGGCGTCGTCACGATGACGGCGTCGCCGGCCTGAAGCACCGTCTGGTCGCAGGCTTTCAGCACCTCGACCGTGCCGTCCTTGCGGCGCACCTTGGTCGAGCCGGGTTCGCCGTCGCCGCCGCCGTCCAGGCCTTGCGGCGGACGGTTGCGATGCGAGGACAGGATGGCGCATTCCATCTTCTCCAGGAAGCGAATGGTGCGCTTCGTGCCGTCGCCGGCATTCCACCTGCCCTTGCCGCCGGAGCCTTCGCGGATGTGGAAATCCTCCAGCATCACGGGAAAGCGCAGCTCCAGTATTTCCGGGTCGGTGAGGCGCGAATTGGTCATGTGGGTGTGAACGCCCGAAGTGCCGGCAAAGCCGCGGCCGGAATTCATCCGGCCGGCGGGCGAACCGGAACAGATCGTCTCGTAATACTGGTACTTCCTGTTGCCGAAGGTCAGATTGTTCATGGTGCCTTGCGCATTGGCCATGGCGCCCATGGCGCCGAACAGCGCGTTGGTGACGTGCTGCGAGGTCTCGACATTGCCTGCGACGACGGCGGCGGGATAAGCGGGTTTCAGCATCGAGCCGTCGGGGATGATGATGTTGATCGGCCTCAGGCACCCGGCATTCATCGGGATCATGTCCTCGACCATGACGCGGAAGGCATAGAGCACGGCGGCGCGGGCGACGGGCTCTGGCGCGTTGAAATTGTTCTTCATCACCGGCGACGTGCCGGTGAAGTCGACCGTCGCCTCGCGCTTTTGCCGGTCGACCGATATCTTCACCTTGATCACCTGGCCGGTGTCGGTGGGATATTCATAGGCCGATGTATCCGGCAGCCGCTCGATCACGCGCCGCACGCTTTCGGCCGCATTGTCCTGCACATGGCCCATATAGGCCTCGACGACATCGAGCCCGAAATGCGCCACCATCTTGCGCAACTCCGCCACGCCCTTTTCGTTGGCGGCGAGCTGCGCCTTGAGATCGGCGATATTCTGGTGCGGATTGCGGGCCGGATAGCGGTGGTCGGTGAGCAGCGCCCGCAGTTCGTCCTCGCGAAACTTTCCGCGATCGACGATGCGGAAATTGTCGAACAGCACGCCTTCCTCGTCGACCGTGGTGGCAAGCGGCGTCATCGAGCCGGGCGCCGTGCCGCCGATATCGGCATGGTGGCCGCGCGAGGCCACCCAGAAGAGGATTTCAGGCGATTGGCCAATCTCCTCCCTCGAGGGGGAGGTTGGGCGCACCTCTTCGAACACCGGTGTCACCACCGTGATATCGGGCAAATGCGTACCGCCATTATAGGGGGCGTTGAGCGCAAAGACATCGCCGGGATGGATGTCGCCGGAATTCAGCCGGATGATGGTTTCGACCGAGCGGTCCATGGAGCCCAGATGCACCGGCATGTGCGGTGCATTGGCGACCAGCGCGCCGTTCCGGTCGAAGACGGCGCAGGAGAAATCCAGCCTTTCCTTGATGTTGACGGAATAAGCGGTGTTCTGCAGCGTCACGCCCATCTGCTCGGCGATCGACATGAACAAATTGTTGAACACTTCCAGCATCACCGGATCGGCCTCGGTGCCAAGTGCCGCCTGCCGGCGTTTCTTGGCCGTGCGCCGCATCAGCACATGGTTTCTGGCCGTGATCTCGGCCTGCCAGCCCGGCTCCACGACGATCGTCTGGTTGGGTTCGATGATCAGTGCGGGGCCGGCGACCCGATCGGACGGCCGCAACGCCTCGCGCCGGCAGACGTCGGCTTGGTGCCATTTTCCTTCCGTATAGATCCGCCGGACCTCCTCGGCCCTGGCTTTTGATGGCTGCCCCGCCTGCGCATAGGCTTCGGCATTCTGCTCGCCGCCTGCCTCCATCCCTTCGACGCTCACCGCTTCGACGATCATCGGCTTGTCGTCATAGACGAAACCGAATTGCGCCTTGTGGGCAGCCTCGAAATCGGCCCTCGCCCGCAACATCGAGCCATGGTCGAAATGCACCGGAAGTGCGGTGTCGGTGCCGTCATAACGGATCTGCAGCGCCGGTCTGGCGGTCACCGCGTCCTCGGCGATGCCTTGTGCGGCGAGTTCCGCGACAACGGCGGTTTGCAAGGCCGCGATCAGGCCTTCGATTGCCGGCCTGGATTCTTCCGCCAGCGGTGCAAGCAAGGCCTGCTGGCGTGAGGCAAAGACCGAAGACAGGCCGATGCCGTAGGCCGACAGCAGGCCGGAAAACGGATGGATCAGTACCGCCTCCATGCCGAGTGCGTCGGCGACCAGGCAGGCGTGCTGGCCGCCTGCGCCGCCAAAACAGTTCAGGAGATATTCGGTGACATCATAGCCGCGCTGCACCGAGATCTTTTTGATGGCGTTGGCCATGTTTTCGACCGCGATGGTGACGAAACCTTCGGCGACCGCTTCGGCCGAGCGGCCGTCGCCGATTTCGGCGGCGAGCGCGGTGAATTTCTGGCGAACGGTGTCCACATCGAGCGGCTCGTTCTGGCCGGGGCCGAAGATGGTCGGGAAAAAATCCGGCTGCAGCTTGCCGAGCATGACGTTGGCGTCGGTGACGGCGAGCGGGCCGCCGCGCCTGTAGGCGGCGGGGCCTGGATTGGCGCCGGCGGAGTCCGGGCCGGTGCGAAAGCGGCCTGCTTCGTAGTGCAGGACCGAGCCGCCGCCGGCCGCCACGGTGTGGATGCGCATCATCGGCGCGCGCACGCGTACGCCTGCGACCTCGGTATCGAAGGCGCGCTCATATTCGCCGTCATAATGGGCGACATCGGTGGACGTGCCGCCCATGTCGAAGCCGATCACCTTTTCGAAGCCGGCAAGCCTGGCCGTCTCGACCATGCCCACGACCCCGCCGGCGGGGCCCGACAGCAGCGCATCCTTGCCCTGGAACAGGTCCGCGGCGGTCAGCCCACCAGAGGACATCATGAACATAAGGCGCGGAGATTGGTCGATCTCCCCCCTTGTGGGGGAGATGCCCGGCAGGGCAGAGGGGGGCGCGACAGAACGAGACGTTTGCGGGACAGCGCTCCCCTCTGTCGGCTTCGCCTGCCCTTCGCCATGGCTCCGGGCGTTCGTTGCTGAAAAAGCCAATTCATTGGCTGTTTCTCCGCCCTTGGCGGATCGCGCCTCACCCCCCTCGAGGGGGGAGAGTACGCCGAGTTCCTGGCCTACCCTTTGCACATATCTCGACAGGATCGGAGACAGATAGGCATCGACCACGGTGGTGTCGCCGCGGCCGACCAGCTTGATCAGCGGCGACACCTCGTGGCTGACCGAAACCTGGCCGAAACCGAGCTTGCGGCAGACCTTAGCGACGGCCTTTTCGTGATCGGGATATTTCCAGGCGTGCATGAAGACAATGGCGACCGCATCGATGCCGTCCGCCTTTGCCTGTTCGATCGCCGGGCGACAGGCAGCGATGTCGAGCAGCCGTTCGACGCAGCCGTCGGCAAGCACGCGCTCGTTGACCTCGATGACGCGCTCGTAGAGCTGTTCGGGGAGGCTGATCTCCTTGGCGAAGATGTCGGGGCGGGCCTGATAGGCGATCCTCAGCGCATCGCGAAATCCCTTGGTGATGAGCAAAAGCACGCGGTCGCCCTTGCGCTCCAGCAGCGCATTGGTGGCGACCGTTGTGCCCATCTTTACGTCGCCTATCAACCCGGCGGGGATAGGCTCGCCGGGGCGCAGGCCGAGAAGGTCGCGAATGCCCTGGATGGCTGCGTCGGCATAGGCCTCGGGATTTTCGGACAGAAGCTTGCGCGGATGCAGGCCGCCCTCGGGATCACGGCCGATGACATCGGTGAACGTGCCGCCGCGGTCGATCCAGAAATCCCATTTTTGTTGCATTCCGACACCTCTTTATCGCGAGTATGGCAGCAAAGTCATACTCTTTGATATCCGAGTTCGCGCCGGAACAAGTCGTCGCGCCATTGCCTCTTCGATGACGGTGGCTTTGGATGTCTGAGGCCATGGCAAGGCACGCGCCTCCGCAGCGCGCGGGCCGGAGCCGTGAGCGCGGCCGGCTGGCTCGCCGGCCGCTATCTGGATCCAGGGTGAAAGTATGCGGGATAGGCTCGAACTTGCCTGAAGGCGGGCGGGCCCTTCCGTCAATCGACCAATGCGGCAACCACCGAGACGCAGTCGCCGGCCTTGACCAGGCCGGGGAAATGCCGCGCCGCCAGCATGCCCGACATTTTTGCCCGGATCTCCTGGGGGGCGATGCCGGTTCGGCCGGTGGAATGGATGCGCGCGAGCACCGCGCCCTTCTCGATGGGCTCGCCGAGATCGACCATCGTCTCGACCATACCGTCTTCCTCCGCGAAGGCAAAGCAATCGCCGGACGGCATGTCGAGCCATTGGGTTGGCGTCTTCTCGACCGCACCGGCGACGATGCCGGCATGCCGCAGCACGTTGAGCATGCCGCGCCGAGCGATCCGCACCGTCTCGGCTCTCGATGTGCCCCCACCGCCGAGCTCGGTCGTGACGAACACCTTGCCCATGTCCTCGGCTGCGGTATCGTACATGCCGACGGCATCGATCTCGATCATGCGCATCGAGAACGGCGCCGCGAAGGCTTCGACCGCCGCGAAGGCCCTTTGTTCCAGGGCCTTGTCCGGCAGCGCATGGGCGGCGCAGAACGGCACGAAGTCCAGCGTCTTGCCGCCGGAATGGAAGTCGAACACGATATTCGCGCGGGGAAGCAGCTCCCGCTGGAAATAATCGGCGATCTTTTCCGTCACCGTACCGTCTGGCCGGCCTGGAAAGCTGCGGTTCATGTTGCCCTTGTCGATCGGCGAGGTGCGCGTGCCGGCGCGGAAGGCGGGATAGTTCATCGCCGGCACGATGATGACCGTGCCGCTGACCTGGGCGGGATCAAGCGTGCGCGCCAGATCATAGAGCGCCAGCGGCCCTTCATATTCGTCGCCATGATTGCCGCCGGTCAGCAGGGCCGTCGGCCCCTTGCCGTTGCGCAGGACGCAAATCGGGATCATCACCGAGCCCCACGCCGAATCGTCGCGGCTGTAGGGCAGGCGCAGGAAACCGTGCTGTGCGCCGTCGCGATCGAAATCGACCGAGGGCGAGACCGGCGACGGACGAAGGTCGGACATCGGTTTCAATTCTTCACCACCAGCTTGCGCGGCACATTGGCCAGGCACTCGACGCCCGTCTCGGTGATCAGGATGGATTCGGTGATTTCCAGCCCCATCGTCTCCAGCCATAGGCCGGTCATGAAATGGAAGGTCATGCCGGGCTTCAGCTCGGTGCGGTCTCCAGGGCGCAGGCTCATCGTGCGTTCGCCCCAGTCCGGCGGATAGGAAAGGCCGATCGGGTAGCCGGTGCGGTTGTCCTTGACGATGCCATATTTCTTCAAGACCGCGAAGAAGGCGTTGGCGATGTCTTCGCACGTGTTGCCGGGCTTGGCTGCCGCGAGCCCCGCGTCCATGCCTTCGAGCGTCGCCTTCTCCGCATCGAGGAATTCCTGTGTCGGCTTGCCGAGGAACACTGTTCGCGACAGCGGGCAATGGTACCTGTTGTAGCACCCGGCGATTTCGAAGAACGTGCCCTCGCCCGACTTCATCGGCTTGTCGTCCCAGGTCAGGTGCGGCGCCGAGGCGTCGGTGCCCGACGGCAGCAGCGGCACGATCGCTGGATAGTCGCCGCCAATGCCGTCGACGCCGCGCGTGCCGGCATCATAGATCTCGGCGACGAGATCGCATTTGCGCATGCCGACTTCTATCTTGTCGACGATGCGCTGGTGCATCGCCTCGACGATACGGGCGGCCTTACGCATATAGTCGATCTCGGTCGGGCTCTTCACAGCGCGCTGCCAGTTGACCAGCGCGGTGGCGTCGACGAAACGGGCATTGGGCAGGTGCTTCTGCAAAGAGGCGAAGGCGGCGGCCGAGAACCAGTAATTGTCCATCTCGACGCCGACGGTCAGCTTGCCCCAGCCGCGATCGGCAAGTACGCTCGACAGGAAATCCATCGGATGGCGCTCGGTCGACTGCACATAGTGATCGGCATAGCCGACGATGTTGTCATGTGCGAGATAGGCGGTGCGCTTGGCGCCGTTGGCGTCCTGGCCGCGGCCATACCAGACCGGCTCACCCGACGGCGGCACGATGACCGCCTGATGCACATAAAAGGACCAGCCGTCATAGCCGGTCAGCCAGGCCATGTTGGAGGGGTCGCTGACAATAAGCAGATCGACGCCTTTCACGGCCATGGCTTTCCGCGTCTTGGCGAGGCGATCGGCATATTCGCTTCGCGAGAATTTCAAGTTCGGTTGCATTTTGTTGGTCCTCGTTTGTTGGGCCCTGGAACCCGCTTCAACTTCCGCTGAATCTGGCTCCAGGTAATTTTTTGTTTGAGCATGATCTCCTCGGAAAACCGGTTTCCACTTTGCGGATCATGCTCTTGCGGCCAGCATCAACTTTCAAAAATGGTTCCGGCTTTCGCGACCCGGGCCCGGTCACGGGCGAGCGTGGCGATCGCCGTGTCCTGCACGCCGGTGCCGGTCAGGTCGGCGATGGTAATGTCGTCCGCCGCGCGCCGGCCATGCCGTTCGCCGGCGATGATCTGGCCGAGTTCGGCCACCTCCGCGTCCGCCGCCATCACGCCGGCGGAGATGGCATGGTGCAATTCACCGAGCCGCCGCGTCTGCCTTGCGCTGTCGGCGACATAGAGATCGGCCATGCGCAGGATTGCCGGCGCGATCTCGTTCTTGTGCTCGGCGTCCGAGCCCATGGCGGTGATGTGCTGGCCGGCCGAGACGAAGCCGGCCTTGATCAATGGTTCGGTCGAGGGCGTGGTGGTGACGATGATGTCGGCGCCGGCGACCGCCCTGGCCGCATCCGGTTCTGCGCGCACCACGATGCCCAGTTTTTCGCTCAGGGCGTCGGCCGCGGCTTGCGCCTTGGCCGCGTCGCGCGCCCAGATGCGAGCTTCTTCGATTGGCCGCACCAGGCGCAGCGCCTCGAGCTGCAATCCGGCCTGCACGCCGGCGCCGAAGATCGCGGCAACGGACGAATCCGGCCGCGACAGATGTTTTGCCGCGACCGCCCCGGCTGCTGCGGTGCGGACGTCGGTGAGATAGCCATTGTCGAGCAGCAACGCCTCGACCAGACCGGTTTTTGCCGATAGCAGCACCATCATGCCGTTGACACTGGGCAGGCCGAGCTTGGGATTGTCGAAGAAGCCGGGGCTGATCTTGATGGCGAAGCCGTCAATACCAGGCACATAGGCGGTCTTCACGTCGACCTCGCCGCGATGCTCGGGGATGTCGAGCCGCAGGATCGGCGGCATCGCCACCGGCAGGGTAGCGAGCGCCCGGAAGGCGTTCTCGACGCAGGCGACCGCGTCGAGATCGAGAGCTACGATCTCGCGTAGTTGTTTCTCGGTAAGGATGGTCATCCGGCTCATCAGGCGCGCTCCGCAACGGCTTCGCCGCAAACGATCTTTCTGTGCAGGCTCATATCGATATTGCGACCGGAAAGCAGAACGACCACCGGTCCGTTTGGCTTCACCTTGCCGGCAAGCAGCGCACCGATACCGACCGCACCGGCGCCCTCGACGATCTCGCGCTCCTGTTCGTAGGCATGGCGGATGCCGGCGGCGATCTCGTCCTCGGAAAGCAGCACGACGTCGTCGAGCAGGTCTCGGCACATGGAAAAGGTCAGCCGGTTGTCGAGGCCAATGCCGCCGCCGAGCGAATCCGCCAGCGTCGGCAGTTCCTCCACCTGCACCGGGCGCCCCGCATCGAGGCTGGCTTTCATCGCCGCGCCGCGCGCCATCGAGATGCCGACGACCTCTGTGCTCGGCCTGACGCCCTTGACGGCGGCGGCAATGCCGGAGGCCAACCCGCCGCCGGAGAGCTGCACCAGCACCAGAGCGGCGTCGGGAACCTGCTCCATGATCTCCAGCCCGAGCGTGCCTTGCCCGGCGATGATGTCGGGATGGTCGAAGGGTGGCAGCATCACCAGGCCCTCTTGCGCCACCAGCCGCTCGACCTCCTGCTGTGCGTCGTCTTGGCTGTCGCCGACAATGCGGATTTCCGCGCCGAGGCGGCGGATGGCATCGAGCTTGTTCTGAGGCACCAGCCGCGACATGCAGATCACCGCGCGCATGCCTTCGAGCCTGGCGGCATGGGCGAGTGCGCGGCCGTGATTGCCGGTCGAGGCCGCGACAACACCGCGTGCCCGCTGCTCGGCATTGAGCGAAGCAATGGCGTTCGAGGCGCCACGCAATTTGAAGCTGCCCGTGGTCTGGCGATGTTCCAGCTTGAGGTGAACGGGAAAGCCGAGCCGCTCCGACAGGCTCCCGGACGGCACGATCGGCGTCGGCTCGACCTTGCCGGTGATGCGTTGGCGCGCGGCGCGAATGTCTGAAAGGGCGACGGCGTGCGTCATGGGTCGCTCGTGCATGCAGGACATGATCTTACAGTCCAAGCGGCAAGGTCGTCAGCCGCCCGAACTCCGGACGCGGCACATCATCGCCACACAGTCGCAGGCAATTCCACGCGCTCGCCTGGTTGCTGGTGACGACCGGGCGGCCGATAGCCTGTTCCATTGCGGCAACCGCCAGCGCCGAGCGCAGCGCCGTGCATGACACGAACAACGCCTCGGCCTGCGGGTCAGTCGCCTCGCGGGCCAGATCGACGAGAGCTGCCGGCGCAATGCGCGCCATCTCGCGGTCGTCCTCGAAGCCGAGACAGGTGAAGCTGGCGATCTCGAAGCCGCGTTCGGCGAAATAGGCCGCCATCGGCCGGCTGGTCTCGACGGTGTAGGGGGTGAGAATACTGATCCTCTTCGCGCCCAGAGCCCTCAGTCCGCGCACGCCCGCCATCGGCGGCGTGACCACGGGCACGCCAGGCTTGGCCGCCTGGATCGCCGCCTCGATCTCGGCGTCGCCGATCACCACGGAGGCCGACGTGCAGGAGTAGCAGATGGCATCGAGCGGTTCGTCCGGCAGGATCAGCGCCGCGCCCGCCGTTAGTTCGGGCTGCATCTTGCGCAGATTCTGAGGCGTGGTCGGATTCTTATAGGGGATGCGGGCGACATAGATGCCGATCCTCTCACTCGCCACCATGCGGCGGAAGTCCGGCTCGCTGGTGTGGTCGGTGGCCAGGATGATCAGGCCGACGCGCTTTTCCAACGGGCGCGCCTCGAGTGCGGGCCTTGTCGGCATCAGCCTGATTTCGGGAAGCGGCTTCATGGGAACTACCTTTCGATCTTGCCGTAGCGATGTTCCAGCCAGCGCAGCAGCATAACCGAGAAAAGGCTGATGATCAGGAAGAAGGCGCCGACCAGCGTCATCGGCTCGACATAGCGGTAATAGGTGTTGGCGACGCTCTTGGCCTGGTTCATCAGTTCCAGAACGGTGATCGCCGACAGCAGCGGCGTCTCCTTGAACATGGCGATGAAATAATTGGCCAGCGCCGGGATCATCGGCGGGATCGCCTGCGGTATGACGATGTGGGTCCAGGTCTGGCGAGCGCTGAGATTGCAGGCTTTGGCGGCCTCCCACTGGCCGCGCGGCACGTTCTCGATGCCGGCGCGATAGACCTCCGCCGTATAGGTGCCGTAGTGCAACCCAAGCCCGATGACGCCGGCCACCAGCGGCGGCAGCAGGATGCCGAAATCGGGCAGCACGTAGAAGATGAAGTAGAGCTGCACCAGCAGCGGCGTGCCGCGGATGAATTCGGCCGCCCAGCCGACCGTGCGCGACATCATCTTGTTCGGCGAGCGGCGGGCCAGTGCGATGCCGAGCCCGACGATTGCCGCCAGCACCGAGCCGAGCACCGTCGCAAGGATGGTGATCTTCACCCCCTCGATCAGCGTCGGCAGGATCTGCCGGACGAAATCCCAGTCCCAATCCATTACAGGGCCCAATCCATCAGACGCGCACTCCGTCGAGGCCGCGCGCCATGCGGCGCTCCAGCGACCGCACGCCCCATGAAATGACGAGCGCGAGCACGAAATAGATCACCAGGATGGTGGTGAACGGCATCAGCGTGCTGCCGGTCTGCGAACGCACCACCTGCGCCTGGAAGGTGAGATCGGCGAGCGAGATCAGCGAGACGACGGATGTCGCCTTGAGCAGTTCGATGGCGTTGTTGCCGAAGGTCGGCAGCATCACCAGAAGCGCCTGGGGCAGGATGACATGGCGCATGCCTTGCCAGCGGCCGAGATTGAGCGCCGTGCAGGCTTCGTATTGCTCGGCGCCGACCGACTGGATGGCGCCGCGCACCACTTCCGCCGCATAGGCGCCGACATTGAGGCCCAGCGCCAGCACGCCGGCTTGCAGCGGAGTGAGTTCGACGCCCGCCAGGGGCAACACGAAATAGGCCCAGAACAGCTGCACGAAAATCGATGTGCCGCGGAAGAATTCGATATAGGCGGTGGCGAGCGCCCGCAGCGCGAAGAAGCGCGACAGCCGCCCCATGCCGGCCAGGAAGGCCATGACGAGGGCCAGCACCGACCCCATCAGCGTCAGCTCGATGGTGACAAGCGCTCCCTGCAATATCAGGCCGAGATAGCCGGACCACTGGGTCATTTATCAGAGGCTTCCAACGTTTGGTTCTAGCATCTTCTCCCCTCTCACGAGGAGAAGATGCAGGTTTTCCCTCCTTAGCTGCAGCACAGCTGCCGCGAAGGACAGGCAGGCGGATGAGGCGCGGCTCCAAGCTCGCAAAACGCGCGCTGCCCCTCCTCCGGCCCTTCGGGCTCCCTTCTCCCCGTGGACGGGGAGAAGGGAAAAGGCCTTATTTCGCCGCGCAGAGCTTATCGCGCGTCGTCGACATCGCCGCCGCAGCCGAGAAGCCGTAGGGCTCGATGATCTTGGCGAACTCGCCCGACTTCTTCATCTTGGCGAGCTCGACGTCGAAGGCGTCGCGCAGTGCTTCGTCGCCCTTCTTGAAGGCGGCGCCGTCGCAATAGACGGGCGCGCCCTGCACGGGTGCTATGACTTCGAGGCTCGGGTCATTGGCCTTCTTCATCAGATCATTGATCGACAGGACGGGGAGCGAATAGGCGTCGATGCGGCCATCCTGCACCATCTTCAGTCCGCTCTGGCCGTCGGGCACGACGATGACACGGTCACGCGGCACGCCGGCGTTGAGCGCGAGCTTCTCCTCGGTGCCGCCGCCGGGCGCGCCGATGGTGGCGGAGGTGTCCTTGGCGACATCCTCATAGCTCTTGAAGCCCTTCGGATTGCCCTTCTTCACCAGCATCGCCTCGGCGTCGCACAGCACCGGCTCGGAATAGGCAACCGCCGCACAACGCTCCGGCTTCATGAACAGGCCGGCGGTGACGACGTCGAAGCGGCCGGCCTGCAGGCCGGGGATCATGGCGCCATATTCCGAGATCGAGGCGGCGACATCGGCGACGCCCAGCCGCTTGAAGATCTCCCGCGCCACGTCGGGCGCGGCGCCCGAAACCTTGCCGTCGGCGGCGACCGCCGTGTAGGGCGGCTCGTTGGCGATGGCGAGGCGGGCGAAGCCTTGCGCCTTCAACTGCTCGAGCTTGCTGTCGTCGGCCGATCCGATGCTCGAGGCGGCGAGCACCGCGGTCAGCGCAAGACCGGCGACGCCGGCCAGAATGCCAAGTTTTTTCATTGTTCCCAACTCCATGTTTGTGTTCTTGGTTGCAGTCATTTCAGGACGGAATGCCGGCCTTGCGGACGGTGTCGCCGCCTCGGGCATGGCGGTCAGACACGATGTCCGGCCGCGATGATCTTCTTCAGGAAACCTTGCGTGCGCTCCTGTTTGGGATGGCGGAAAATCTCGTCGGGTTTGCCCTCCTCGACGATGCGGCCGCGGTCGAAGAACAGCACCCGGTCGGCGAAGTCGTGGGCAAAGCCCATTTCATGGGTGACGAGCAGCATCGTCATGTCGGTTTCGGCCGCGAGCTTGCGCATGACGTTGAGCACCTCCTCGACCAGTTCGGGATCGAGCGCCGAGGTGACCTCGTCGAACAGCATGATCCGGGGCGACAGTGCCAGCGCGCGGGCAATCGCGACGCGCTGCTTCTGGCCGCCCGAAAGCTGGGCCGGCATGGCCTTGGCCTTGTCGGCCATGCCGACCATGTCGAGCAATTCCATCGCCCGCTTCTCGGCGGCGGCGCGCGGCGTGCCCTTGGTCAACATCGGCGCCAGGGTAACGTTGTCGATGACGCATTTGTGCGGGAACAGATTGAACAGCTGGAAGACCATGCCGATCTTCTGGCGCATCCTGGCCAGATGCCGCTCGTCGGCGGCCAGCAGCTGGCCGTTTCGCTCCATGTGATAGAGATGCTCGCCATCGATCTGGATGTGGCCGCCATCGATCCGCTCCAGCGTCATCAGGATGCGCAGGATCGTCGTCTTGCCCGAGCCGGACGGGCCGATCAGCGCCAGCTTCTCGCCGGGCATGACCTGCATGGACAGGCCATCCAGCACCTTGAAGGTGCCGAAGCTTTTCGAAATGCCATCGACCTTGATGATAGGCGCGGATGCGGACAAACGAATTTCCCGTGCTGGAGAAGCCTATGCCCTTAACGATGCGGAACCCGCCAAATCATGTCAATCGGGAAAATAATATCATGACAATTATTCTGATCCCGCACAATTCTTGGGCATTCAGTGCCTAGCAATGTGCCGGGATCGAGATCAAGTCGAGCCGAAAATGACAGCACCGGGGACACCTTAGGCGGGTCGGCATCGTCTGGATAGCGGCACATCTCGCTAGATTGCGAGCAGCAGATGCTCGGGGTCGCCAAGCAGCAGCTTGGTGACAACGCCGAGGCCGGCGCGCAGTTCCCCTTCGGTGGTCGAACCCAGCGAGATACGCACCGCCGGTTGCCAGGGCGCTTGCGAGATACGGAAGGAGGCGCCGGGCGCGATCGCCACGCCTTGCAGGCGCGCCTGGGCGACGAAGCTCTCCTCGGCACGGTCGGCCGGCAGCTGCAACCAGACATGCAGTCCGTCGCGCCGGGTGCGATAGTCGACGCCGGCCAGCACCTCGGCGACGATGTCCTGGCGTCGCCGCAATGCTGTGCGCTGCCAGCGCACGAGTTCCATCGCGGTGCCGTCGGTCACCCATTTGGTGGCGATCTCCGCCACCAGCGGCGTCGCCATCCAGTTGGAAACCAGATGGCGGTTGGCGACCGCGGCGACATAGCGGTCGGGCGCGGCGAGATAACCGATGCGCAGGCCCGGTACCACGATCTTGGTGAAAGACGTGACGTAGAGCGTGCGCTCAGGCGCGAAGGCGGCGACCGGCGGCGGCCGGTCCTCGACCAGCGGCCCCAGCACATCGTTCTCGATGATGGCTATGTCGTGCCTGCGGGCAACCGCCGCAATCTGCTCGCGCCGCCCCGCATCCATCAGCGTCGCCGTCGGGTTGATCACCGAAGGCTGCACGAATACGGCGCGGATGTCGGAGATCCGGCAGGCCTCGTCCAGCGCTTCCGGGATCAGGCCATTGCCGTCTATCGGGAGGCCTTCGAGGTTGAAGCCGAGATAGCGGGCGAGCGGCACCAGCGTGTGGTGGCCGATCGCCTCGGTAGCGACGGTCGAGCCGGGCGGCGCCACACTCATCAGCGCCACCGTCATGCCGGCGGTAGCGCCATTGGTCAGGCTGATATTCTGCGGCGAGGCATCAAGACCGCACAGTTTCAGCCACTCGACCGCCACGGCGCGATGGCGGGGAAACACCACGTTGGGCCGGAACGACAGCGCCGAGCTCGACGGCAGGTTGTCGGCCAGCCAGCCCAGAGCCTGCTTCAGCCGCTCCAGATGCATCGGCTCGCAGACCGGCTTCAGGATCGAAAGATCGATCACTTCGCCCAGCCGCTCCGGCAGATAAGGCGGTTCCGGCTCGCGCCGCTGCGTCTGGACGAAGCTGCCGCGGCCGATCTCGCCCGAGATCAGGCCGCGGCGAATCAGTTCCTCATAGGCGCGACTGACCGTCTGCACCGATAGTTTCAACTCGTCGGCCAGCCGGCGATGCGTCGGCAGCCGCGCGCCGTTGGCGAGCCGCCCGTCATGAATGGCGCGCGCGAACTGGTCGGCCAGCGACTGGTAGGCGGGCCGCCGGATGAGCGCGGGATCGGGTTGCCACAATGTCATGACTTATTAGAGATCGAAATCAGTGCAATTGACAATCGAAATAATGCGCCGTCATGGTACGGCGGACCAAAAAGTGGATACAGATGGCCGCCGCGAAACTCGACCCGATCGACCTCAGAATCCTCGACGCCATCCAGCGTGACGGGCGCATCACCAAGCTGGCGCTGGCCGACAAGGTCGGCCTGTCGCCGACGCCGTGCTGGATGCGGCTGCGCAAGCTGGAAAAGGCCGGCATCGTCTCCGGCTATCATGCCTCGATTGCCATGCGCGTCGTCGCACCCGTCGCCACTGTGCTGATGGAGGTGACGCTGGCCAGCCACCGCCAGGCCGATTTCGACCGCTTTGAGCGCGTCATCCGCGACATACCTGAGATTGTGGCCTGCTGGTCGGTGGGCGGCGGCGTCGACTATGTTCTGAAGGTGATGGCGCGCGATATCGATACCTATCAGCGGCTGGTCGATGCCTTGCTCGAACGCGAAATCGGCATCGACCGCTACTTCACCTATATCGTCATCAAGACGGTGAAGGACGAGACGGTGCTGCCGCTTGCCGATCTTTTGCCGGTGCAGGCCTGAGAACGAAACGCTCGAAGAATGCGCGAAAGCACCCGCCCCACCCCTGCGGCTAGACAGATCGTCCTGCTCTCCAGCCGAATAGAGAGAATCTCTCTATATAGCTGCACCTAAACAGCCTCATCCTTCGCGCCGACGCCCCTAGTCTTGCGGCATCACCCCAATCGGGAGCAACCGATGATGTCAGCGCATTTTGCCCGTACGCACCGCCATGAAGCGCTCGACCGCCTCGCCGACCGCCGGCTGCTGCGCGAGCTTGCCTATGTCGACGGGCACTGGACGGCAAGCGAGGCGGCGGAGAGCTTCGAGGTCACCGATCCCGCGACCGGCGCCACGGTGGCCTTCGTCGCCGCGCTCGATGGCCGCCAGACGGCAAGTGCGATCGACGCGGCGGCGCGCGCTTTCCCTGCCTGGCGGGCGCTATTGCCGCAGGAGCGCTCGAAAATCCTGCGCAAATGGTTCGACCTCATCATCGCCGCGAAAGACGATCTCGCTCTGCTGATGACGCTGGAACAGGGCAAGCCCTTGAAGGAATCGCTCGGCGAGATCGATTATGCCGCCTCTTTCGTCGAATGGTATGCCGAGGAAGCAAAGCGCCTCAACGCCGAAAGCGTAACCAGCCATCTGCCGAACGCGGAAATGACAGTGCGGCGCGAGCCGCTCGGCGTCGTCGGCGTCGTGACGCCGTGGAACTTCCCGTCCGCCATGCTGACCCGCAAGGCGGCTGCGGCCCTTGCCGCCGGTTGCACCATCGTCGCGCACCCCTCTTCGGAAACACCGCTCTCGGCGCTGGCGCTGGCCGAACTCGGCGAGCGCGCCGGCCTGCCCGCCGGCGTCTTCAACGTCGTCACGGGCAAGGCGTCGATCATTGTCGGGCGAATGTGCGAGGACTCGCGCGTGCGCGCCATGAGCTTCACCGGTTCGACCGAGATCGGCAGGCTGATCGCGGCCCAGAGCGCGCCGACGATGAAGCGGCTGGTTATGGAGCTTGGCGGCCACGCGCCGCTGATCGTCTTTGCCGACGCCGATCTCGACAAGGCCGTGAGCATCGCCGTCGACGCCAAATTCGCCACATCCGGCCAGGACTGCCTCGCGGCCAACCGCATCTATGTCCAGCGGCCCATCTACGACCGTTTCTGTGCCGCCTTCGCCAAGCGCATCGAGGCGATGCGGACCGGCACTGGCCTCGCCGACGAAAGCGACATCGGCCCGCTGATGCATGAGCGCGCCGTCAAGAAGGTCGAGGAGCAGGTCGCCGACGCGCTCGCCCAGGGCGCGCGCTGCCTCGCCGGCGGCAGAAGGCACCAGGCCGGCCCGTTGTTCTACCAGCCGACGCTGCTGGCCGACGTATCTGACGAGGCGCTGATCATGCGCGAAGAAACTTTTGGTCCGGTCGCCGCCGTGACGCCGTTCGACAGCGAGGACGAGGTGACCGCGCGCGCCAATGCCACCGAATATGGCCTGGTCGCCTATGTCGTGACCGAGAACGGCGCCCGCCAGCAACGCCTGGGCCGGGCGCTGGACTACGGCATGGTCGCGATCAACCGCGTCAAGATCACCGGCGCGCCGATCCCGTTCGGCGGCGTCAAGCAGTCCGGCATCGGCCGCGAAGGTTCGCGTCACGGGCTCGAAGCCTTCACCGATCTCAAGTATCTGTGCATGGACATCGCCTAGGCTCGTCCGGCCATCCTCAAGGAGTCAAAAAATGCTCGATCAGTCCAACGAACTCGCCGCCTGGGACCGCGACCACTTCTTCCATCCCTCCACCCATATGGGCACGCACGCGCGCGGTGAATCGCCCACGCGCATCATGGCCGGCGGCGAAGGCGTCACCGTCTGGGACAACAATGGCAAGAAGAGCATCGATGCCTTCGCCGGCCTCTATTGCGTCAATGTCGGCTACGGCCGCCAGAAGATATCAGATGCCATCGCCGCGCAGGCCAAGAACCTCGCCTATTACCACGCCTATGTCGGCCACGGCACCGAAGCCTCGATCACGCTGTCGAAGATGATCATCGACCGTGCGCCAAAGGGCATGTCGAGGGTCTATTTCGGCCTCTCGGGTTCGGATGCCAACGAAACCAACATCAAGCTGATCTGGTACTACAACAACGTCCTTGGCCGCCCGGAGAAGAAGAAGATCATCTCGCGCTGGCGCGGCTATCACGGCTCCGGCGTCATGACGGGGTCGCTGACCGGGCTCGATCTCTTCCACAATGCCTTCGACCTGCCGCGCGCGCCGATCCTGCACACCGAGGCGCCCTACTATTTCCGCCGCGCCGACCGTTCGATGAGCGAGGAGCAGTTTTCGCAGCATTGCGCCGACAAGCTGGAAGAGATGATCCTGGCCGAGGGCCCCGAGACCGTCGCCGCCTTTATCGGCGAGCCGATCCTCGGCACCGGCGGCATCGTGCCGCCGCCCGCCGGCTACTGGGAGAAAATCCAGGCGGTGCTGAAGAAGTACGACGTGCTCCTGGTCGCCGACGAAGTGGTGACGGGCTTCGGCCGGCTGGGCACCATGTTCGGCTCCGACCATTACGGCATCAAGCCGGACCTGATCACCATCGCCAAGGGCCTGACCTCCGCCTATGCGCCGCTGTCGGGCGTCATCGTCGCCGACAAGATGTGGCAGGTGCTGGTGCAGGGCTCCGATAAGCTCGGCTCGCTCGGGCACGGCTGGACCTATTCGGCGCATCCGATCTGCGTCGCAGCGGGCGTGGCCAACCTCGAACTGATCGACGAGATGGATCTGGTGAGGAATGCCGGCGAGACCGGCGCCTATTTCCGCGCCGAATTGGCCAAGGCCGTCGGCGGCCACAAAAACGTCGGCGAGGTGCGCGGCGACGGCATGCTGGCAGCGGTCGAGTTCGTCGCCGACAAGGACGACCGTGTGTTCTTCGATCCGGCGCAGAAGATCGGACCGCAGATCGCCACGGCCCTCGCCGCAAGCGGGGTCATCGGCCGCGCCATGCCGCAGGGCGATATTCTGGGCTTCGCCCCACCGCTTTGCCTGACACGCGAGGAGGCTGACACCGTCGTGGTCAAGACCGCCGACGCCGTAAGGAGCGTGTTCGCCAGTCTCTAATTGTCGATGATCGGCGCTGCCCTCATCCGCTTGCCGGCACCTCCTCGTCGTTCACGAAGAGAGGGTAAAGGTGAGAGGCAGCGCCAACCTGCAAAGTATTCGGAAGTGAACGCGATGACCTCTCATCCCACCCTCCCCGCCACCATGGCGGCCGTGCAGCTTACCGGCCACGGCGGCCCGGAAAAGCTTGTCTACCGCACTGACGTGAAAGTGCCAGCGCCCGCCGCCGGCGAAGTGCTGGTCAAGGTCAGCGCCTGCGGCATGAACAACACCGACGTCTGGGTGCGCCAGGGCGCCTATGGCACGGAGGAGGACGCTGGGGCCGTGTCGACATGGCGGCGCCAGGGCAACACGCTGACCTTTCCGCGTATCCAGGGCACCGACACGGTCGGCACCGTCGCTGCCGTTGGCGCAGGGGTCTCGCCGGATCGCATCGGCGAACGAGTGATGGTCGATTTCTCGATCTACAATCGCGACGACGATTCGCTCGCCGACATCGACTATATGGGTCACGGCCGCGACGGCGGTTACGCCGAATACCAGGCTGTGCCGGCCGAGAACGCCCATGTCGTCGACACCGACTTGAGCGATGTCGAACTCGCCACCTTCTGCTGCGCCTATCTCACCGGCGAGCAGATGCTGGAACGTGCAGGGCTCAAGGCCGGCGAACGCGTGCTGGTCACCGGCGCCTCGGGCGGCGTCGGCTCCGGCATCGTGCAATTGGCGCGGGCGCGTGGCGCCATTCCCTATGCGGTCGTGGGCAAGGGCAAGGAGCAGGCGGTGCTCGACATCGGCGCCGAAGCCGTGATCACCCGTGGCGTGGCCGACCTGCCGCAAGCCGTGGCCGAGGCGACCGGCGGCCAGTCCATCGACGTCGTGGCCGACCTCGTCGGCGGCGCGATCTTCAACGATCTGTTGCGCATCCTGAGGCCCGAGGGCCGCTACACCACCGCCGGCGCGATCGCCGGTCCGGTCGTCCAGCTCGATCTCAGGACCATGTATCTCAAGCAGTTGCAGCTTCACGGCTCGAGCCAGGGCACGCGCGCGGATTTCCGCCGCATCGTGCGTTATATCGAGGAAGGCAAGATCCGGCCGCTGGTCGGCGGCGTCTACAGGCTTTCCGATTTCCACCACGCCCAAGCCGATTTCATCGCCAAGGACTTTGTCGGCAAGCTGGTGGTGGTGCCCGACGCCGTGGCTGAACAGCGGCACTCAAAATGAAGTGGCGGGAGCCACGTCGCTCGTCGTAGCGGCGTGGCAAACCACGTCACCGCCACAATGCCGGCAGTCAGTTCTTGCCGTCAAATTCGTCTGATCGGCCGGCATGGCGCATCATGCGCCGAAAGCTCATCGAGATATGGGCTCGCCTGATGTGCCCGATCGATTCCCAATCCCCGATTTCCGCGGCGGCCAGCACTTCCTCCATTTCGCGCCGGAAGGCCGTGAACTCCTCCACAAGGCCGAGCTGCGGCATCATCTTGAGGACTACGCGCGCGACCTGAAAATACAGTCTTTCGCTTATTTCGCGCAGGGGCTGGTTGCCGGTCATGCCGGATAGTTCAGTGAAGAAGTCCATGTTCAGCTGCAGGAAGGCACGCTGATCCGGGTTGAGCATATCGGAATCGCAGCGCGCGATGAGCGCTCGAATGCGATCGAGGTCGACCGCCGTTCGGGGAATTGGCGAAAGCTTGCCGACCAGCAGCGCGAGTTCCAGTCGCAGATGATAGACCTGTTGCAACTCCTCGATGTCGACGTCGGTAACGATCGTACCGACCCCGTGAACCGATTGCACAAGGCCTTCGGCCTCGAGCCGCGCCAGCACGCGTCGGACCGGTGTGCGGCTGATCTCGAATTCCTGGGCGAGTTCTTCCTCGGAGAGCCGGCTCCCCGGCACATAGTCGAGCAGGCAGATGCGGTCGCGCAGGATCAGGTAGATGCGTTCGAACCGTTCGCGCGCCGAAAGCGGACGCGGAGGCGGCGCGGTCTTGGCCGAGGCATCCGTATCAAGCGTCATCCAGCCTCCAGGACAGCGTGCAGGAACTGCCGCGTCCGCTCATTCTTGGGTGCCCCGAAAAGCTCTGCCGGCGGCCCCTGCTCGCAAATTTTGCCTTGGTAGAAAAAGCAGACGCGATCGGAAAATTCCTTGGCGAAGCCCATCTGGTGGGTGACCATGAGCATCGTCAAATCATGCTCGCGGCCGATTTGCCTTATCACTTGCAGCACTTCGCCGACAAGTTCCGGATCGAGCGCGGACGTCACCTCGTCGAACAGCATTATCTTGGGCCGCATCGCCAGCGCCCTGGCAATGGCGACGCGCTGTTGCTGGCCGCCGGAAAGCTGGGAAGGATAATGATCCTTCTTCTGCGACAGCCCGACCATGTCGAGAAGCTCGGCCGCCCGTGCCTCGGCATCGGCCCGCTTCATGCCAAGCACGGTCATCGGCGCCTCGATGCAATTGGCCATCGCCGTCATGTGTGGAAACAGGTTGAAAGACTGGAACACCATGCCGATCTTCGCCCGGATGCGGCGGATGTGGGCGAGATTGGCGGGCACCAGCTTTCCGCCTTGCTTCATATGGGTCAGCGGCTCGCCTTCGACCCAGATGACGCCGTCATTGATCGTCTCCAGCGTCATCAGCATGCGCAGGACCGTGGTCTTGCCGGAGCCGGACGGTCCGATGACGGAAACCTTCTCGCCGCGCGCGATTTCGAGGTTCAGCCCGTCGAGCACGGTGAGCGCGCCGTAACGCTTCGAGACATTGTCGAAACGGACCATCGGTTGTTCGGTCATCGCGCGGTCCTCCGGTTGAGCAGGCGTTCGAGGGCACGGATGAGCGCGGCCGAAACCAGGCTCATGGCCAGGAAGAACAGGCCGACCAGCGTGATCGGTTCGGTGTAGCGGAAAGTTTCGGAGCCGATGATCTTGGCCGTCTGCATGAGTTCCAGCACGGCGATGGCCGAAAGCAGCGGCGTCTCCTTGAACAGCGCGACGAGATAGTTGCCGAGCGCCGGCACGATCGGCGGTATCGCCTGCGGGATGATGATGTCGCGAAAGGTCGTCCAGGAGGAGAGGTTGAGCGCGATCGAGGCTTCCCACTGGCCGCGATGGATGTTGTCGAAGCCCGCGCGGTAGACTTCCGAGCAATAGGCGGCGTAGTGAATGCCGATGGCCAGAACGCCGGCCGTGAATGCGTCGAGCACGACGCCGAATTTCGGAAAGACGAAATAGAGGAAGAAGATCTGGATGAGCAGCGGCGTCGAGCGGATCAGTTCGACCAGCACCGAGATCGTCCACCCGGTCCAGGGCACTGCTATACGGATTACCGCGAGGACCAGGCCGAGCAAAGCCGCGATGACGAAGCCGAGCAGCGTCGCCTCGATCGAGACGACGGCGGCGCGTGCCAGCACCGGCAGGATCTCCGCGGCAAAACTCCAATCCCAGATCACGCCGCCCTCCCCCGCGCCAGGCCGAGCGAGGCCCGCCTTTCGAGAAGCCGCATGCCGATGGAAACGGTGAGCGACATGGCGAGGTACATCAGCAGCACCAGCGTGAAGATGGGAATGGTCTTGAAGGTGTTCTGGTTCATCTGCTGCGCCTTGAAGGCGAGGTCCGTGAGCGTGATCAGCGAAACCAGCGCCGTCGATTTCAAAAGCTCGATGAAAAGATTGCCCCAGGGCGGGATCATGGCGACGAACGCCTGCGGCAGGATGATCCGGCGCAGCATTTGCGCGCGGCTCATGTTGAGCGCCGTTCCTGCCTCCCATTGGCCGCGCGCGACCGACTGGATGGCGCCGCGCACGCATTCGGATCCGTAGGCGCCAACATTCAGACCAAGCGCCAGCACCGCGACGGGAAACGCGTCGAGCGTGACGCCGAATTGCGGCAGCACGAAAAACAGCCAGAACAATTGCACCAGCGCCGAGGTGCCGCGAAAGATTTCGACATAGACAGTCGCCAGCCATCTGAGCGGCGCTGGACCATACATGCGCGCAAGCGCGGCGAGCACGCCCATGGCGACCGCCAGCAAGCTGCCGAGGACAGCGATCTCGATCGTCAGGACGGCGCCCTGCAATAGTCCCGGTAGGAACAGCCTGTACGTCTCCTGCGTCGCCAGCGCCGCGATCACGGCCAGCGAAACGACCAGCATGGCAACGAGCGTGCGGATGCCCATCTGCTTCTCCGAGGAAAAAAGAGGGCGGCGCTTTCACGCCGCCCAGCAGTTGGGAATTTATTCGCCCTTGCAGAGCTCTGCAGTCGTCTTGTTCGGCAGATAGTCCTTGCCGAAGCCGAGCGGCTCGACCAGCGCGATATGCTCCGGCGTGCCGAGGAACTTCTTCAGTTCGGCGTTGAATGCTTCCTGCAGATCGGTGTCCTCCTTGCGGAAGCCGAAGCCGCCATGGCCCTTCACCGACTTGCCGGCAACTTCACCGAAGGGCTTGGTCGATTCGACCCCATCGGCCTTCTTGGCCATGTCGGCGATCGAGAGCGCGGTTAGCGCGGCGGCATCGGCACGACCCGACTGGACGGCCGCGACCAGGCTGGATTGGTCGGGCAAGGAAACGACTTGTCCTTGGGCAACGCCGGCGTCCTTCGCATATCCCCCCTCGACGGCGCCCGCCATCACGGCGAGCTTGAGATCAGGATTATCCTTGATGCTCGAATAGTCCTTCACGCCTTTCGGATTGCCCTTCGCGACAAGCATGGCCTGGCCGATGCCATAGGACGGTTCGGAAAAATTGATCTCGGCGCAGCGCTTGGGATTGATGAACATGCCGGCGGCGATGATGTCGAAGCGGCCGGCCTTGAGACCCGGAATGAGCGAGCCGAATTCGGTCAGCACGCCGTCGACCTGCGCAATGCCCATCTTGGCGAGCACCGCCTTGGCGACTTCCGGCGCTTCGCCGGTCAATTTGCCGTCAGGCGTGGCGAAACCGAACGGCGCCTCATTGGCGAAGCCGACCCGGATATAGCCGTCCTTCTTGGCGCGTTCCAGCGTCGTTTCCGCATGGGCCAGCTGTGACGTGAATGCGGTCGCGGCGAGCGCAAGACAGGCTGCGGCCTTCACGAGCGCGCGGCGGGATATCTGTGACGTGAACATGCATTCCCCTTTTCTTCTTCGATAATTGTCGGCTCGAACGACGTTTCTCCACCATCGTGTCAAGCGCACTAAGAGGTATACAACTCATCTGGACATATCGCAAGACGCACTGTACGAATCTCGAAAAATCGCCACATAGCTTGATTTGACGGCTTGGCGATGTGCAAGTTGTGCACAATTAAAGGTGTGCTTTCTCGATGCGGGTACGAACCGCATTTGGATGAGGGCAGGAAGGAAAACGGCTTTGGACGCGTCGGGCGGGTTCAGCAAGGCGGAATACGCGCAGCGCCTGGCCGAGGTGAGGCAGCGCATGGCAAAGGCCGGCTTCGATCTCATCATCTGTCAGGATCCCAGCGTCAGCGAAGGCGGCGGCGAGTGGCTCTGCCACGTGGCCCGCGATCCCATCGTCATTGACTGACCATCAGCCCAGGACCGGCAACTCAAGGACACCTCAATGGACCGCAATCCCTTTTCCGAAGCCGAGATCGCCGGCCGCTTGTCGAAAGTTCGCACGGCATTGGTAGAGCGCAAGCTCGACGCCGCCGTCTTCGCCTCGCCGGAGACTGTTTTCTACCTCACCGGCCTCGACCATTGGGGTTATTTCGCGCCGCACCTCCTGATCGTCACGCTCGACCGGCGCCCTATCCTGGTCACCCGGTCGATGGAGAAGGTGACGATCGAGAACCAGGTGAAGGCGGCGGAATTCCGTGGTCACTCCGATAGCGAGACCGCGGCCGACCTCACCGCACGCGTCATTTCCGAACTCGGCCTGGCCGGCAAACGTATAGGCCTCGAACACTGGACCTCCGGACTCAGCCACGGCCTCGCCCTGAAGCTCGAGGCGCAGGCGGACGCCAAATGGAGCGACGTCTCCGGGCTGGTCGACAAGATGCGGTTGGTGAAGAGCGCCGAGGAACAGGTGCTGATGCGCCGCGCCGCCAAGGTCACGGATGCTGCGGCAGGTGCCGCGATCGCTGCCATCTCCGACGGCGCCGCCGAGCAGGAGGTTGCCGCCCAATGCGTGGCGGCGATGGTGCGCGCCGGCGGCCACGCGCCGGGCTTCGGCCCGTTCATCCGGCCCGCCGCCCGGCTCGGCGAGGAGCACACGACCTGGGGCGACGGCATCTATCGCAGCGGCGAGCCGGTCTTCGTCGAACTGTCGGGCTGCGTCTCGCGCTATCACGCACCGCTTGGCCGGCTGATCCGCATCGGCACCATCAAAGACGAAGATGCCGCCATGGCCGAGGTCACGGCCAAGGCATTCGATGCCGTCGTCAGGGCGCTCGAGCCCGGCGCCAGGGCGCGCGATGTCTACGCCGCCTGGCAAGGCGTCGCCGACGATGCCGGCCTCTCGCATTATCGCCGCCATCATTGCGGCTATCTCGTCGGCATCGGCCAGCCGCCCTCATGGACCGGCGGCAATTCGGTGACGGGCCTCAGGCACGATTCCGATCTCGAAATCGAGAGCGGGATGAGCTTCCACATCCTGTCCTGGCTGATGGGCACCGGCCGCGGCGACCATTTCATCTCCAACACCGTGCTGCTGACCGATGCGGGGGCCGAAGTGCTGACCCGCACCCCGGCCGGCCCGATCGTCCGCTAGACCATGAACATGGCGCGCTATTCGGCGTTTTCGATTTTCCGCAACGCCCTTTCCGGCCAGAAGAACTGGCGGCGCGCCTGGCGCGCGGCCGAGCCGAAGCCCGCCTATGACGTGATTGTCGTGGGTGGCGGCGGGCATGGCCTCGCGACGGCTTTCTACCTCGCCGAGAACCACGGAATCCGCAATGTCGCCGTTCTGGAGAAGGGCTATGTCGGCGGCGGCAATGTCGGCCGCAACACCACCGTCATCCGCTCCAACTACCTGCTCGACGGCAACACCCAGTTCTACGATTTCTCGGTCAAGCTGTGGGAAGGCTTGTCGCGGGCGCTGAACTTCAACGTGATGTTTTCGCAGCGCGGCCAGATCGTCACCGCCCATTCGGCCGATCAACTCGACACGTTCAGCCATCGCGCCAACATCATGCGCCTGAACGGCATCGACGCCGACATTCTCGACCGCGACGCGGTGCGCCGGCTGGTGCCCTATCTCGATTTCTCCGAAACCGCGCGATTTCCGATCCATGGTGCGATCCTGCAGGGGCGCGCCGGCACTGCCCGCCATGATGCCGTCGCCTGGGGCTATGCGCGCGCTGCCGACGGCCACGGCGTCGACATCATCCAGAACTGCGAGGTGACCGGCTTTGTCCGCGACGGCGAAAGGATCGTCGGCGTCGAAACCAGCAAGGGCCGGATCGGCGCCGGCAAGGTCGGCCTCGCCGTTGCCGGCCATACTTCGCTCCTTGCCGCCAAGGCCGGCCTGGAACTGCCAATCGAAAGCCATGTGCTCCAGGCTTTCGTCACCGAGCCGCTCAAGCCGCTGGTCGATCACGTCGTCGCTTATGGCGCAGATCATTTCTATGTCAGCCAGTCCGACAAGGGCGGGCTGGTCTTCGGCGGCAATCTCGACGGCTACAATTCCTACGCCCAGCGCGGCAATCTCGGCGTCGTACGCGAAGTGGCGGAGGCCGCGATAGCCCTGATGCCCTGCATCTCGCGTGTCAGGCTGCTGCGCCACTGGGGTGGCGTCATGGACATGACGCCCGACGCCAGTCCGATCATCTGCCCGACCCCGATAGAAGGGCTCTATCTCAATGGCGGCTGGTGCTATGGCGGCTTCAAGGCGACGCCGGCCTCCGGCTGGTGCTTTGCCCATATGCTGGCCACCGGCAAGCCGCATCCGCTGACCGCCGCCTACGCGCTCGACCGTTTCCGGACCGGCCACACGCTCGACGAGGCCGGCGCCGGCCCCTCGGCCTGGCTGCAATAGAGAGCGAGAGAAATGCTTCGTATCGACTGCCCATGCTGCGGCCCGCGCGACCATGACGAGTTCCGCTATGGCGGCGACGCTTCCGCGGTGCGCCCGGCGCATGACGATCCCGACCCGGAGGCGTGGTATCGCTATGTCTATGTGCGCAAGAACCCGGCGGGGCTGCACCGGGAATTCTGGCAGCATTTGACCGGCTGCCGGCAATGGCTGGTCATCGAGCGCGACACGAGGAACCACGCTATCGCATCGGTCGGCTTCGCCAGGAAAATGCCAGCATGAAAATGATTGGAAATCGTCTGGCCGCCGGCGGCCGCATCGACCGCACGCAGCCGCTCCGCTTCACATTCGACGGCCGCGAGCTGGGCGGCTATCGAGGCGATACGCTTGCTTCCGCGCTGCTTGCCAATCGGGTCATGCTGACAGGCCGCAGTTTCAAATACCATCGGCCGCGAGGCATCTTCTCGGCCGGCCCGGAAGAACCCAACGCGCTGGTCACGCTCGGAAGCGGCGGACAGCGCGAACCGAACCTGCCGGCCACGATGCTGGAACTGGTTGAAGGTATGGCTGCCGAAAGCCAGAACCGCTGGCCGTCCCTTGCCTTCGACATGCAGAGCGTCAACGGCCTGTTTGCGCCCCTCCTTTCCGCCGGCTTCTACTACAAGACCTTCATGGGTCCGACCCGCCGCGCCTGGATGTTCTACGAGCGCTTCATCCGCAAAGCCGCGGGATTGGGCCGGGCCGGCACCGAACCCGATCCCGACCGTTACGAGACCCGGCATGCATTTGCCGATGTTGCAGTCATCGGCGGCGGCCCTGCCGGCCTGTCGGCGGCGCGCGCCGCGGCAGCCAGCGGCGCCAAGGTCGTCCTCGTCGAGCAGGATTTCGTGCTCGGTGGCCAGCTTCTTGCCGAGCGCACCGATGGCAGGGCGGCAGCCTGGTTGACAAAGACCGAGGCGGAACTTGCAGACCAGCCCAACATCACCTTGATGCGCAAGACGTTGGCGTTCGGCACCTATGACGGTAACACGCTGGGGCTGATCGAGCAGCGCGACGGCCAGGTCGCGCAAGGCACAGCTCGGCAGGTCTTCACCATGCTGCGCGCCCGCTCGATCGTCTTTGCAGCCGGAGCCATCGAGCGGCCGCTGGTGTTCTCCAACAACGACCGGCCGGGCGTCATGCTGGCGTCCGCCGCCAGGACCTATTTCAACCGCTTCGCCGTGCTGCCAGGGAAGAATATCCTCGTGGCAACCATGAATGACGGCGCCTATCGCGCTGCTTTCGACCTCGCCGCCGCCGGCGCGCAAGTGACGGTCGCGGACCAGCGCGGCGCTCCGCCCGCCGGTCTGGCGGCGGAAGCCGGACGCCTGAACGTAGAGATCCGCTCCGGAACCCGGATCGCTGATCTGCGCGGCAGCCATGCGGTGAAGGCAGCACGGCTTTCCGGCCCGAGCGGCTACTCGGAAATCGCCTGCGATTTCGTCTGCGTCTCCGGCGGCTGGTCGCCGACCGTGCATCTCACCTCGCATCTTGGCGTCAGGCCCGTCTATCGCGACGACATCGACGGCTTCGTTCCGGGCGGCTTTCCGGCAGGCCAGTTCGGCGCCGGCGCGATGATGGGGCGCTTCTCGACCGCCGACGCGATCGAGGACGGCCACCGCGCCGGCATCGAAGCAGCATGCTTCTGTGGAAAACCGGCGGCCATGCCGGCGCCGCATGAACTCGATCTCGAAGAGGCCCCAGCCGCTCCCTTTCGTGCGATCTCTTCCGCGAGGCGCGGCAAGGCCTTCGTCGATCTCCAGATGGATGTGACCACCAAGGACGTCGAGCTCGCCCATCGCGAGGGCTATGAATCGGTCGAACACCTGAAGCGCTACACCACGCTCGGCATGGGGACCGACCAAGGCAAGACCAGCAATTTCGCCGCGCTTTCGGCCATGGCGGCGCTGCGCCGGGCAACGATCCCGCAAACCGGAACCACGACCTTCCGCCCGCCCTACGCGGCGGTCGCGATCGGCGCGCTGGCCGGCCGTGCCGTCGGTCATCATTTCAAGCCGGTCCGCCGCACGCCGATGCACGACTGGCACCTGGCAAACGGTGCCGAGATGCTCGAGGTCGGCCTCTGGATGCGTCCGTATTTCTATCGCGATGCCGGGCGCGACGTGAATGAAGCCTATGTCGCGGAGATGCGGGCCGTGCGCGGCGGCGCCGGGCTGATGGACATTTCCACCCTCGGCAAGATCGACGTGCAGGGACCGGACGCGGCCATCTTCCTCGACCGCGTCTACGCCAACAGTTTCGCCAAGCTTCCCGTTGGCCGCGCGCGCTACGGCGTCATGCTGCGCGACGACGGCATCGTCTTCGACGACGGCACCACCACGCGCTTGTCGCAAAATCGCTTCTTCATGACCACCTCTACCGCCAAGGCCGCCGACGTCTTGTCGCGGCTGGAATTCCTGCTCGACACCGCCTGGCCGGATTTGCGTGTCGCGGTCTCATCGGTCAGCGACGAGTGGGCGGCGATGTCGGTCGCCGGGCCAGGAAGCCGCGATGCCCTCGCCGCCGCCTTTCCCGCGCTCGATGTCTCCAACGAGACGCTGCCGCATATGGGTTTCATCGAAGCCGAGTATGAGGGGCGAGAGCTGCGCATCATCCGCCTCAGCTATTCCGGCGAGCGCGCCTACGAAATCTATGCCGGCGCCAGCGTCGGCAAACGGGTCTGGAGCCGCCTGCTCGAAGCAGGCGCGCCGTTCGGCCTCAAGCCTTACGGGGTCGAGGCACTCGGCGCGCTGCGCGTCGAAAAGGGTCACGTCGCCGGGCCCGAGATCGACGGCCGCACCACGCTCGACGACCTCGGCCTCGGCCGAATGGTCGGCAAACGCGGCGGATTCGTCGGCGACGTCCTGCGTCGCCGCGACGCGTTCCATGCGCCCGACCGCCAGCGCCTCATCGGGCTGGAATGCATCGAGGACGGCAAGCGCCTGCGCGGAGGCGCCATATTGTTCCTGCCCGGCGATGGGGTCACCGGCCACGGGCGCGGGCGGATCACCTCAGTCACCTTCAGCCCGGAACTCGGCCACTATGTCGGACTGGCGCTGTTCGCGGGCAATGCTGCGGCCGAAGGGGACGAGGTCATCGCGGCTTACCCGATGCGGGCAGAGACCGTTCGCGCCCGGATCGTGCCCTCCGTCTTCCTCGACCCCAAGGGAGAGCGCATGCATGGTTGAACCTGTACTGTCGAAGGATTTCAATCTGTGGGCGTCCGATTGCCCGATCGTCCAGATCGAGGGCTGGGACGGAACGCTGGCAAGATTCGAAGCGAGCGTCTCAAAGGCCTTGGGCGCGACGCTTCCTGCCAGCGTCGGCGAGACGGTTCGGCATGCCGGCGCTCTCGTCGTCAGGATCGCCCCCCGCCGTCTTTGGCTGATCGTCGAGACAAGTGCGCAACCGCCAACCATTGCGATCGATCCGGAATTGGGCTGCTCAGTTCCGCTCGGCGAAGGCCGGATGCGGTTCAGGATGGACGGTGCGCGTCTTCGGGACATTCTCTCTGCCTGCCTGCCGGTCGACTGGTCGTCCGCTGCTTCGGCCCCCGGCCGTGCCGTACAAACGTCGATCCATCACGTGCCGGCGCTCTATCTGCGAACGGGCGAGAGCAGCTGCGACCTGATCGTGCCGCGAAGCTTCGCCCGCAGCCTTGCCGACTGGATTGCCGCCGCGCGTTAAAGCAATTCCAGGAAAGGTGCGTAACGTTTTCCGCGCGCGATTGCGTAAGGAAAAGCTGGACCTGTTTGGCGCTCCTGTCGGCCGCTGAGCCCACATTGTCCGCGCGTGAATTCGACAGTGCCTCCTGGCATGGCGAAAGCCGATCACCCTGCCGCGGGGATGCGGCTCAACCGTCAATTATTCGCCGCCGGCACGACAGACATGATGATCTCCGTCCTATCCGCAGCCCTCGCCTCCTTAATCCATATCATGATTTCTGATACAGTCCAGATAATGCGTTGACATGACCTGTGGTCTAATCGAAGATGCCTGACCTAGCGGCATGCCCTTGAGAGCAGCCGCAACGGGAGGATACGGCATGTTATCGAGGAGAACTTTCATTCTGCTCGCAGGGACGGCCCTCGCCAGCAGGAAAGCCTACGCGCAGGCGCAAATTCCGACTTCGGACATTCCACGCGACCAGCTTCTGATACTCGAAAACCCGGAAGGCACGATCAAGAACGCGGGATGGTTCAACATCTGGGCCATCAACGCCGGCGGTCAGTCGACGGGTCTGCACCAGCAGGCGATGGACACGTTCTGGTATATCGATGCCGACCATGGGATCGACGGTGTCTGGGACAACTCCCTTGCGTCGGACAAGCCCCGGTACAATTCCGATTTCACTGAAATGACCGTGAAGCTGCGGTCCGGCATCTTCTGGAGCGACGGCGTCGAATTCACAGCCGACGACGTGATCTACACGGTGGAAACCCACATGAAGACCAGCGGTCTACGGTGGAGCGCGCCCATCCAGATCAATGTCGCCTCAGTCGAGAAGAAAAGTCCGACCGAGATTCTCTTCAAACTGAAAAAGCCGAACTCACGCTTCCATGCGCTGTTTACGGTCCGCTGGAACGCGATGTGGATGATGCCGAAGCACGTCTTTGAAAAGGCCGGCGACGTGCTCAAATTCGACTTCAACCCACCAGTGTCGCTCGGCGCCTACAAGCTGAGGAACTACGACCAGGGCGGCAAATGGTTCATCTGGCAAAAGCGCGATGACTGGAAACGCACCAGCGTCGCCCGTTTCGGCGAACCCGGTCCGACATATCTGGCCTATATCGATCCGGGGCCACCGGAAAAGCGGGTGATCGAGCAGCGCAACCACCAGCTGGATGTCATCCACGACACTTCGCCGGAAGGCATGTTCACGCTGGCCAAGGAATCCCCTTCCTCGACCAGCTGGTTCAAGGGCTTCCCTTACGCTCATCCGGACCCGACATTGCCGGCCGTTATTTTCAATCACCAGATCGAGAAGTTCCAGAACAAGGATGTGCGCTGGGCGTTGGCCTTGCTGATCGACATCAAGGCCCTCGACATGGCCTCGTATCGTGGCGCGGCGACGATCTCGGCGATCGGCGTTCCACCGACGGGTCTTTATCCAAAATACTATTTCGAGCCCATGGAAGAATGGCTGACCAGTTTCGAGGTCGATACCGGCAAGCGAAAGATCAAGCCTTACGACCCGACAATGGGCCAGCAGATCGCGGAGATGCTGCGGCCCTCGATGGGAGACAAGGTGCCATCGAAACCTGAAGACATCGCGACCGCCATCGGGCGCGGTTGGTGGAAGCGCGACCAGCAGGCTGCCGCCGAGCTGCTGGAGAAGGCAGGCTTCACCAAAAAAGGCGACGAATGGTACCAACCCGACGGCAAACGCTTCTCCGTCAAAGTCATGGTCGAGGGCGACCTTCGCCCGGTCATGACGCGGGCGGGCTCGCTGATCGTGCAGTTGTGGCGGCAGTTCGGCATCGACGCCCAGATCGACGTCGCGCAAGGCACTTTGATCGACCGGCGCGGCGTCGGCGACTTCGAAACCTTCATCGGGTGGAGCGTGGAGACTTGGGGCGGCCACCCCGATCTCTCCTTCTTCCTCGACAGCTGGCACTCGCAGTTCGTGGCAGAGCCCGGCAAGGTGCAGCCGCCGCGCAACTGGCAACGGTGGAAGGAGCCGCGTCTCGACAAGATCATCGAGGAGATCAGGACGATCGACTTCGATGCCCCTCGGGGCGTGGAACTCGGTCTTGAATATCTGAAGCTCGCGGCCGAAGAGATGCCCACGATACCTCTGATGTCCTACAATGTGTTCACCGTGATGGACACGACCTACTGGACCGGTTTCCCCAACGCAGAGAACGCGCCCTACACCGACCCGGTGCCGAACTGGGCCAATACCAAGTACATGATGGTGAAGCTCAAATCCACGAAGGCAGGCTAGCAGCAGACCCATCATCCTCAGGGCGGACGGAGGCGCACGCATGGTGCGCCCCCACCGCAGGGCAAGCCGCCAAACCGACCAGAGCGACCGATGCAAGCCTACGCCATCCATGTTCTCAAGCGTCTCGGGCAATTCATCCTGGTTGTCTACATCGGCATCACGATCACTTTCTTCATCACGCATCTGACCCCAGTCGACCCGGTCGAGCATGCGGTGGCGCAGGTTAGTTCGTTCGGCTTCTCCAGTCCTGAATCGATCGAACTCCTGCGCACCTCCCTGCGCGAGATGTACGGCGTGGGCGACGATCTCGGGCTGCAATATCTCAACTTCCTGAAACGGGTTGCGGTACTGGATTTCGGACCGTCCCTTTCGGCCTTTCCTACTCCTGTCGGCGTGCTGATCGGGCGCGCGCTGCCGTGGACGATCGGCCTGCTCGCGATCTCGACTCTGTTGAGCTGGTTCCTGGGCAACCTGCTGGGCGGCCTCGCCGGCTATTACCGGAAGAACCGGCTGCTCAAGGCGATCGGGGTGATCGCGATGGGAATGCATCCGGTACCCTATTACATCGTTGCCTTCGTCCTGCTCATTGTCTTCACCTTCCTCTTGCCGATCCTGCCCAGTGGCGGCGGATATGAGATGAATCTCACGCCCGGCTTCACGCCCCGCTTCATCGGCAGCGTCTTCATGCACTCCATTCTCCCAGCACTCTCACTGATCCTCGTCGGCATCGGCGGCTGGTTCATGGGCATGCGCGCACTCGTTTCCAACATCGTCACGGACGACTACGTCGTCTATGCGGAACTGGCGGGCGTGCCGCGGGGCCGCATCCTCACTTCCTACGTGATGCGCAACGCCTTCATGCCTCAGATCACTGGTTTGGCGATCTCCATCGGATCGATCTTCAACGGCGCCATCATCACCGAGCAGGTGTTCGGCTACCCCGGTATCGGGCGGCTGCTGGTCGATGCCGTTCACGCGGCCGACTATTCACTTGTCCTCGGCATCGCCTCGATTTCGATTATCTCGGTGTCGGCCGCCGTCTTCCTGATCGACATCATCTATCCGCTGATCGATCCGCGCGTGCAGGTGAAGGCATGATCCAGACCGTAAGGGATCTGTTCCGCTACAATGGCGAGTTCGCGATCGGCGCCATCATCATGCTGGCGGTGGTGGCGATGTCTCTCGCGTCTTTTTTCTCGCCCTACTCACCAATCGATTCCTACCTTGTCCCGATGGATGTGCCACCATCGGAACCCTATTGGTTCGGCACAAACTCGCGCGGCCAGGATGTCTTCTGGCAGCTCACTTTCGCCCTCCGCAACACGCTGGCCTTTGGCTTTGTGGTGGCTTTCATCAGCCGCGTGCTTTCTCTCATCGTCGGCCTCCTTTCGGGCTATCTCGGCGGCATGGTCGATCGCGTGCTCATGTCGATCAACGATACCTTTATCGTCATCCCGCTCTTTCCGCTCCTTGTGCTGCTCTACTTCGTCCTGCGTGACGAAATGACATGGATCATGCTGGCGCTGGTGATGTCTTGCCTCGGCTGGGCCTATGACGCCCGGCTGATACGCTCCGTGATGATCAGCCTGAAAACCCGCGAGTTCACCAATGCCGCCGTCTTCTCGGGCATGTCGACGCCGCGCATCGTCGCCGAAGAACATCTGCCCTATGTGCTGCCGATCGTGTTCTCGACTTTCATGAACAACATGAACTGGTCCATCGGCCTCGAGGTCACGCTGGCCGTGCTCGGCTTCACCGACGTGGACACCCCTACCATCGGCAGCATGATCTTCTGGGCCAACCAGCATAGCGCCATGGTTTCGGGCACATGGTGGTGGTACCTGTTCCCGACCTTCTTCATCACCCTGACATTCATCGGCCTCTTCCTGCTGTCGATCTCGATGAACGAGTATATCGACCCGCGCAGCCGGCTGAGCCGGATGGGGAACGGCTGATGTCGGACCGGGGTCTCGCGGATGGCGACGCCAGGGACGCGGTGCTGCGGACCAAGAACCTGCGGGCCTACTACCAAATGAGCTATTTCGGTATCGACCGCGAAGTCCGCGCCGTCGATTCGATCACCATGCATGTCCGCCGCAACGAGATCTATGGGCTGGCGGGCGAGTCCAGTTGCGGCAAGACGACGTTCATCAAGACAATCGCCGCCGCGATCCAGCCGCCTCTCAATGTGATCGGCGGTTCCATCCACTACAGCTTTCTCGACCGCGACATCTATGCGCTGGCGCCTGAGCAACGCGACGCCATTCGCTGGCGGCATCTGTCCTACATCATGCAGGGCTCGATGAGCGTCCTCAATCCTGTTCGCCGGGTCCGGCGGACCTTCGAGGACTTTGCCTTCCGGCATATGGGCCTGCAAAAAGATGCATTCCTGGAGGCCGTGAAAGCCCACCTTGCCCGCCTCCGCCTATCCCCCGATATCCTCCAGGCCTATCCGCATGAACTTTCGGGCGGCATGCGCCAGCGCGTCTGCATTGCGCTGGCGACGGTCTGCCGGCCCGATTTCATCATTGCGGACGAGCCCACCACCGCACTGGATGTCGTCGTCCAGAAGGACGTCCTCACCATGATCCGGGAAACGCAGCGTCAGTTCGGATCTTCGATGATCTTCGTGACGCACGATTTGACCGTGCATGCCAACATCGCCGATCGGCTTGGCATCATGTATGCCGGGCGGCTCGTCGAGGAGGGTCCGACGGCTGCCGTCTTTGCCAATCCGCTGCACCCCTATACCGCACATCTTGTGGCAAGCCTTCCCAGGATCGGCGACGTCACTGCGCGGCCGGCGCTGCCGGGAGCGCCTCCCAACCTGGCCGAGCCGCCGGCCGGATGCAGGTTTCATCCCCGTTGCCCCTTGGCGATGGACATATGCCGGCGCGAGGTTCCCGCCCTCACCAGGCTCGCGCCGGACCATCGCGTTGCCTGCTTTGCAGCCAGCACCGAGGTTCGCCCGAGTGCGGCCGACACGGGGACTGCCGAAGCGATCGGAGAGGAAGGCGCATGACCGGGACCAGCCTTCTCGAGGTCAGCCATCTCACCAAGTCTTATGCTCGCGGTGGCATTCTTGGGCGGCAGAGCTTCGACGCCGTCAGCGACGTGAGTTTCACGCTGCCAGCCGGGCGACCAGAAGTATTCGCCGTCATCGGCGAGTCGGGAAGCGGCAAGACGACCCTCGCCCGCATGATCCTGAACATGATTACGCCGACTGCCGGCAGCATACGATTCAAGGACGGGGATCTAACGGCGCTACGAAGGCGTTCGGCGCGACTTGCCTTCATGAAGCAGGTCCAGCCCATCTTCCAGAATCCGTTCGAAGCGTTCAATCCGTTGAAACGCGTGGATCGTTATCTGCTGATCTCGGCAAAGAACTTCATGGGAGCCAGGTCACGTGACCGGCGTGAGGAGTCCGCCAACGCCGCCCTTGAGAAAGTCGGCCTCTCCCTGGCGGAAATCCGCGGGCGCTTCCCGCACGAACTGTCCGGGGGACAACTCCAGCGCGTCGCGATCGCCCGCGCGCTCGTTTCCGAGCCCTCGCTGATCGTCGCAGACGAACCCGTGTCGATGGTTGACGCGTCGCTGCGCATGTCGATCGTCAACCTGTTCAGGACACTGCGCGACGGTCTCGGCGTGTCGATCATCTACATCACGCACGATCTGGCCACCGCCTATCAAATCAGCGACCGGATCATCATCATGCGCAAGGGAGAGATTGTCGAGAGCGGCCCTGCAAGGGATATCCTCGACCATCCGCAGCACCCATATTCGCAGCTCCTCAAGGACTCCCTTCTGTCGCCGGATCCCTCGGGAACGGGCGTGCTTACCGGTTCCGGCGTGGCCGCGCGGCAGGTGCGCGCCGGCGCCGACAATCCCAAACCGGAGGCGGGGGCTGTCCGGATCGAGTGAATTTCGCACGCATTCATCCACCAGGAAACAGAGCGGTAGGACCATGCAAAAGGCACAAGTGCGTTTCGACAGAGACTTCATCATCGGCGAGACGGACAAACGTCTGTTCGGCGCTTTTGTCGAGCATCTCGGGCGATGCGTTTATGGCGGCATCTTCGAACCCGGCCATCCCACGGCGGACAAGAACGGCTTCCGCCGCGACGTCCTCGAGCTGGTGAGAGAACTGGCACCCACGATCATGCGCTATCCCGGCGGCAATTTTGTCTCCGGATACGATTGGGAAGACGGCGTCGGCCCTGTCGAAAAGCGCCCTCGCAGAATGGATCTCGCCTGGAAATCGATCGAGACCAACCAGTTCGGGACCAATGAATTCATCGACTGGTGCCGGCTTGCCGACATCGAACCGATGCTGGCTGTGAATCTCGGCACGCGCGGGCCGGACGAGGCAAGGCACTATCTCGAATACTGCAATCACCCTTCCGGCACCACGCTTTCCGACCGTCGCCGATCGCACGGCTGGGACAAGCCGCATGACGTGAAATTCTGGTGCCTCGGCAACGAAATGGACGGTACCTGGCAAATGGGCGCCAAGACAGCCCAGGAGTATGGGCGGATTGCAGCCGAAGCGGCGAAGATGATGAAGCTGACCGACCCATCGATCGAACTTGCCGCCTGCGGTTCGTCGGGACGGAAGATGTCGACCTACGGGGACTGGGAAAGGGTCGTGCTGGAACACACGCTCGATCATGTCGAGTACATCTCGCTCCACACCTATCTCAACAACTATGCCGACGACACGCCCTCCTTCCTCGCCAGCCCCGACCTGATGGACAGTTTCATCGAGGAGGTCGTCGCTATCGCCGATTCCGTGGCGGCACGGCGCAGGTCGTCGAAGCGCATCATGCTGAGCTTCGACGAATGGAACGTCTGGTATCGGACGCGGCGTGGCGACGACAACCGCATTCAGACCGGGTGGCCGGTCGCGCCGGCCATCCTCGAGGAGAAATACAACATGCAGGACGCACTGGCCTTCGGAGGCGCCTGCATCTCACTGCTCAATCACGCCGACAGGGTCAAGGCTGGATGCCTCGCCCAACTCGTCAACGCTATCGCCCCTATCATGACCGAAACGGGCGGACCGGCTTGGCGTCAGACGATCTTCTGGCCCTTTGCCGACTTCAGCAATCTGGGCCGCGGACGCGTGCTGCGCACATATGTGGATGTGCCGACCTATTCCGCTCGCTACTACGACCCGACGCGGACCGAAGAGCTTTACGACAAGATCGAAGCCGTGCCGTTTCTCAAGCTTTCCGTGGTTCACTCCGAGGCTGACCGCACGGTGACGCTGTTCATGCTTAACCGCAACCTTTCCGATGGCATCGACGTGAGCATCGAGGCAACCGGCTTCGGCACGTTGACGAAGCGCCTGGCCCATGAACTACGACACAACGATCTCCTCGCCCTCAACACGAAGGAGGCGCCGGACGAGGTTAAACCGACTGAATTCAGTTCCATCGAAACGACGAAAGATCGAATTAGCATCAAGCTTGAGCCGGCGTCCTGGACCGTCGTGCGGTTCGACACATCGAAATGACGGGATAGGTCGGAGGAAGACGAGCCTTACCGTGCAAGGTGAAGGCGCATGACGATGTCCTGGTCGTAATTGCCGAAGCCACGGCCAAAGATGTTCACGCCGCCGGGATGTCGGGCATTGTCGTCGATGCCGATCCTCATCCTTATGGAGTGATGCTCCGCAAGGCCGATATCGGCTACGGTCACGCCGGAGATCGAGATGCCGTCAATGAAGGAGCCGGATTTGTTGATACGCCAGGTCTTGAGCTTGCCGTATTGCGAGCCTTCGAGCTTCCACCAGTTCGGCGTGTAGACGCCGCGCTTGTCGCCGAAATCGCCGGGCGAAGTCCATGTGCCGATGCGGTGGTCGTTCACCCAGAGCGTGATGTCGGAGGGCCAATCGAGATTGGTTCCCGGCACCTCGGATGACAGCTCCATCGAGAACTCCAAGGCCTCGACACGTGGGTTCACCAGCTTGGCGTTGTTGGGAAACTTGTATTCGACAAAACCACGCCCAAACCAGACAAGGGCAGCCTGGACGCGTCCTGGATCGAGGAAGAAGTCCGGTACATCGAGCAGACCGATCACTCCTTCGGTCGAACAAAGACCGCACGGAGCGTTGACCTCGCAGCCCGTGAACAGTCCAAGGGGCATCGCAACCTCGATCTGATTGTCCTTGCGGCGCTCTTCTCCTGAATCGAAGCGGAGGATGATCTCGTCGTATTTGGGGGCGCAGATCTTCTGGTGACCTTTCTTGGCCTTGATCGGGTAGGTATCGACCAGGCCGGCCTCTTCCAGCATCTGAATATTCGTGGCGACGGTGGATTGAGGGAGTCCGAGCTCCTTGCTGATCTCGTTCACATTCAACTTTCCCGACTTGTGGAGAAGCTGGAGAATGCGCATGCGGACCGGGGATGCCAGTCCTTTGAGGACCGGGACACCGTTATCCGGCGTCACGTTCAGGAAACTGCGTCTCATGCAAACTGCTCATGTGCGCTATATATCAGAAAGTCTGATCGCAAGCATACATGAGCGGGCGCTCAAAGCGCTATAGCGTGTTTTAGCCTGTCCGAGCATCTGGCGGGCGCGGCGACGACGGTCGATACAGTCGTCCGCATCGGCGAAGGCTTCGGTAAACTGTGGAGGCCGACACGCCACGCCAGCGCGCCGGCCTCCGCCCTGGTTCGTGGCTCAGTTGTGGCGGATTTCCGTGCCGAGCACCTTCAGGCACTCACGGATAAAGGCGGCCAGCGCCGTCCATCCCTTGGCCGACACCATCGTGCCATCGACATAGGCTTCCGTCGGCGAGAGGTCGATATAGGTTCCGCCCGCGAGAGTGACTTCCGGCTCGCAAGCGCCCAGCGCACCGACCTTCTTGCCGCGCACGACACCGTCGACCGCGATCAGGATCTGCACGCCATGGCAGATCGTGAAGATCGGCTTCTTGGTCTCGTGAAAGTGTCGAACGATCGTCTGCACACGCTTGTCGGTGCGGATGTATTCCGGTCCGCGTCCGCCCGCGCAGTAGACCGCGTGGTACTGGTCGAGCTGCTTTTCCGCATCCGAGAACGTCTTGTTGATCAGCGCGTAGTGCCCGAGCTTTTCGGTGTAGGTCTGGTCCCCTTCGAAATCGTGCAGCGAGGTCTTGATCAGGTCGCCTGCATTCTTGTCGGGGCAAACGACGTGGACCGTGTGGCCGACGGCTTCCATCGCTTGCTGGTAAACGAAAATCTCGTATTCCTCGGTGAACTCACCGGTCAGCATCAGTATCTTCTTGCCTGGCATAGCTCTTCCTCTCTGTTGTTGGCAGGCAAGGCGCGTCACGCGCCTTGTCTCATTCGGATTGCGGCCTTCAGAATGGGGAGTCCGGGAAATAGTATTCCTCGGCGTTGGCCTGGGTTATGAGCGGCGCATCGAGTTTGACGGCACCGCGAACCGGAGCCTGGCCGATCAAGTTCGCCACGGTCATGTAGATCGCGGTCTTGATCATCGCCGGCGGATACGGCGTCTCGACCGGTGTCATCGCATCCCCGTCTATCACCTTCTTCACGATGTCCTTCATGCCGTTGCCGCCGAGCGCCAGCTTGATGTCGGTTCGGCCGGACTGCTTGACGGCCTCGAGCACACCGAGAAGCATGTCGTCGTCATTGGCCCAGACCGCATCGATGTGCGGGTGCTTGGCCAGGTAATCCTGCATGAGCTTGAAGGCCTCGTCGCTGTTCCAGTGCGCATACTGCATGTCGAGCACCTTCAGGCCGGTGCCCTTGATGGTATCCTCGAAGCCCTTGATGCGCTCGTCGTCGATGACGGTGGGAATGCCGCGCAGCACGACGACGTCACCTTTGCCGCCCAGTTTGTCGATCATGAACTTCGCCGTGTTGGTGCCAACCGCGATGTTGTCGCCGGCAAGATACAGGTCCTGGACGGAAGGATCGGTCAATCCCCTGTCGACGACGGTGATGAACGTGCCCATGTCCTTGATGGCCTTCACCGGCTGGGTCAATTCCTCCGAGGTGTAGGGCAGGATCACCAGCGCATCCAGCTTGCGGCTGGCCGACAGATCCTCCAGCGCGCTTACCTGGTCGGCCGCCGAGGGCGACGTCTTAACGACCACGTCGACATCCGGGAAGGCCGCGTTGATTTCCTTTGCGGCGGCCTGCGCGTGATAGACGATGCCGGCCGTCCAGCCATGATCCGCCGCCGGGATCGACACCGCGACCACCTTCTTGTCGGCTGCAAGCGCCTGGCCGGCCACCATCAGTGCGCCGGCAGCCGCAACCGCAACCCATTTTCTGCTAAACATAAATACCTCCCAGAGATATGGACCACACAACAGGCGCCCGTCCGGTCCGAAGACGGGCTATTTCGAAAATCTTTGCACAAGCATGGCGATGATGATGATGACGCCCTGCACCGCGGCGACGAGGTATTCGGAAACGAAGTCCGACAGCACCATCAGGTTGGCGATCAGTTCCAGGATCACCGCACCGGCTATGGTGCCCCAGATGCGGCCCTTGCCGCCCCGCAGCGCAGTTCCGCCAATGACAACGGCCGTTATCACCTGCAGCTCCCAAAGCTGTCCGGTGGTCGGGGTGGCGGCCCCGAGGCGAGGCACGTAACAGATGGCGGCGACCGCCACGCATGCACCCTGGATGACATAGGCAATGGTGCGCGTCTTGACGACCGAGATGCCCGAATAGCGGGCGACGTCCTCGTTGGCGCCTACCGCCGCACATTTGCGGCCATATTTGGTCTTGTAGAGGACAAATGCGCCGATCACCGCAACGAGCGCCGACAGAAGGATCGGCACCGGAATGCCCGCGACGGTACCGAAATAGACCGGCCGGTACGCGTCCCGCAGCGAGCGATCGATCGGGATCGTGCCTCCATCGGTCATATAGGTGATCAGTGCGCGGAAGATACCCATCGTGCCGAGCGTGGCGATGAACGGTTCGATCCTTCCGACCGTGACGATCAGACCGTTCGCGAGGCCGCATAGAAGCCCCGCGATGACGGCTATCACCATGCCTGCCGGAATGGCCCAAAGGCCGAGGCTGGGGGCCATCATGTTCATGAACATGATCGTGACGCCGGCGATGAAGGCGACCATCGAGCCGACCGAAAGGTCGAGCCCGCCCGATGAGATCACGAACGTGGCGCCGACGGCTATGATGGCGACATAAGCACTGCGCGTGATCACGTTTCCCAGGTTTGTCGCGGAAAGAAAATCCGGATTGATGAGGAATCCCGCCACCAGCAGTGCGAACAGTGCAAGGAAAGGGCCGGCATCCGTCCACGAGAAATGGTGCTGCCTGTCGCTTCGGGCGGACATGGAATGGGTAAGCGCCGTCACTGTCTTCCTCCTTGGGCCGTGTCATGGCCTTTGTCGCTGGTCGCCAGTAGCGCGATGTTGCTTTCGATCATCGTTTCGCCCGAGACCTCGCCGCTGATCCTGCCTTCGCGCATGACCAGGATGCGGTCGCAGATGCCGACCAGTTCCTGCATCTCCGAGGAGATGACGATGCAGGCTTTGCCTTGGCCCACGAGCTCCTGGATGAAGGCGTAGATCTGTGCCTTGTTGGCGATGTCGATCCCGCGCGTCGGCTCATCGATGATCACGACCGACGGATTGGTCAGAAGCACCTTGGCCAGCAGAAGTTTCTGCTGGTTTCCGCCCGAAAGCTGCCCCGCCTGGTTGTTCAGGCTCTTCACCCGGATGTCGTAGCTGGAGACGGCCCGCGCGAGCGCCTCGGATTCGCGGCCGCGCAGAACCAGAAGTCCCGGATGCAGAAGGCCAAGTGACGAGAGGGTCAAGTTCGGCGCCAGCCGCTCCTGCAAAAGCAGGCCCTTGCCCTTGCGATCTTCCGTGAGATAGCCGATGCCCGCCTCTATGGCCTCGCGCTGCGAGCGTATCTGTATCGGCGACCCGTTGAACTCGATCGTCGCCGTCGCCGGCCGAAGCCCCACAATGCCTTCGAACAACTCGGTTCGCCCCGCCCCGATCATGCCGGCGAAGCCAAGAATCTCGCCTTTGTGAACGGTAAAGGACACGTCCCGCGCGTAACCCGGAACAGTCGCGTTTCGGACGGTCAGCATGGGCCGGCTCGTACGGACCTCGCGCTTGTGAGGATAAAGCGCGGCGAGTTCGCGCCCGACCATAAGCTGCGCCATGTCGGCCTGGCTCAATGCATGGCCGGGATAGGTGCCGATCATCTTGCCGTCGCGCAGGACGGAGACTTTATCCGCCAGCCGCTGCACCTCGTCGAGGCGGTGGCTGATGTAGAGGACGGCGATGCCCCGCGCCCTGAGCCCGAAGATGATGGCGAGCAAACGCTCGACCTCCCCGCCGGTCAGCACCGCTGTCGGCTCGTCGAAGATGACGACCCTGTGGTCGTCGAGCAACGCGCGGGCGATTTGCACGAGCTGGCGATCCGCCAGCGAAATGTCTCGGACCAGCGCGGTCGGCGAGACCTCGCAACCGATCTCGGCCAGTTTCGCGGCCGCGATGCGGCGCATGGCGCCATCATCGACGATTCCGCGCCTGGAGAGCTCGCGGCCGAGAAAGAGATTGTCGGTCACCGTGAGCGCTTCGGCCAGGAGGATCTCCTGATGCACCAGCGCGATACCTGCCGCCTGCGCCTGGTGAGGTGTCCTGAAACTCACGCGGTCACCGGCCATGGACAGGCCGCCGGCGGTTGGCTCGATGTAACCGGAAAGCAAGCGCATGAACGTCGACTTGCCGGCGCCATTCTCGCCGATGACGGCATGGATTTCGCCGGGGAAAATATCCAGCGTGATGTCCGACAACACGGTTACCGGGCCGTATTGTTTGCAAAGCCCTTCCGCGCGCAGCACCGGGGCCACAGCCGATGTGGGCTCCGGCGGCAAAGCGGTGACGCTTCCGTCGATGCGAGTAGCAACTGACATCGCGGCCTACTCGAATGCAGGCAGGAGCCTGTCCCGCGAATTCTCTATGTGCACGCGCATCGCCTTTTCGGCGGCAACCGGATCGCTGGCCGCGAAAGCGGCGAGGATGGCTTCGTGCTCGTCAAGTGCCTCTTCGGTGACCCGCGAGTGATACATCAGGCGGAAGATGTGGAAGTGGGTGTGCTGGTGGTTCAGCGTTTCGCGGATGAGCTCGTTCTGCGCGAACTCCATGACCTTGTCGTGGAAGATGGCATCCTGGCGGGCGAAGTTCGAATAACGCAGGCGTTCGTCCTTGCCCACGCGCCTGGCCATCACGCCAGCCGCCTCCTGCAAAATCATCAGCCGGGCTTCATCCAGCGCAGCGGCTGCCTTGGCGGCGGCTGCGGGTTCGAGCAGCAGGCGCAGTTCATAGAGCTCGTCGAAACGGCGCCGTGTGATCTGGGGCGCGGCCCGGTACCCGATAAGATGGGTTTTCACCACCAGGCCCTCGCCTTCCAGCCGCCCAAGAGCTTCGCGGATGGGCGTATGCGAGACGTTGAACTCCTTGACGAGGTTGTCGACGGTGATCCGCGATCCCGGAGCTATCTTCAGCGACATCAGCTGCTGGAAGATCGCCTCGTAGACGTCCTCCGACAGGCTGTTGGCACGCTGGATGCGGCCCGTCAACCGAGCGTCGTTGTCGACGGTAAGGTCTGGATTCTGCATGTTTTGCCTCTTGACAGGAGCGACCTCTAACACGATGCTCCGCGTAATTCAATCCTATATCCTATACGATTTTATAGAGGATATTTCGTGAGTCAGGAAAACTCGACGACGGCTCTGGCCCGTGCCTTGCCCGAACCACGCCACGCACGCTGGGCAAGCGATGATCTCCGATCCCCCGCTCGCCAATCCATATTCGAAGGACACAGTTCATGACTCTATTTGCAGCAGCCCGGTTGCCGCGGGAGATTCTTTTCGGCAAAGGCCAGCGTCACGCGCTGCCTGATGTTGCCGCCAGATATGGCCGGCGCGCATTCATCTGCACGGATGAGCGTTTCGCCGGGACGGCAATGTTCGCGCAGATCAGCGCCGCACTGAGAGCAGGCTCGATCGAAACGCTCGTGTACGATCGCATCCTCCCGGATGTCCCCCGTGACAGCGTTGCCGTCTGCGCCGCCCATGCGAAGGACTTCAAGCCGGACATGGTGATCGGGATCGGTGGCGGCAGCTGCCTGGATATGGCCAAAAGCGCCGCGCTGCTGATCAGTCACGGCGGGCGGCTTCAGGACTACTACGGGGAATTCAAGGTGCCCGGCCCCACGCTCCCGGTAATCGCGGTCCCGACCACCGCCGGCACCGGTTCGGAAGTGACGCCGGTGGCGGTGATCTCCGATCCGGAACGGACGCTGAAGGTCGGCATTTCCAGTCCCCATCTCATTGCCGCGGTCGCGCTCTGCGATCCGGAACTCACCGCGACATGCCCGCCCTCCCTCACGGCAATTGCCGGAGCCGACGCGCTCACCCACGCGATCGAAGCCTTCACGTCCGCCAAACGTGGCGCCGATCCGCATTTGCCGCAGCGGCATGTCTTTGTCGGCAAGAGCGCCCTGACCGATCATTTCGCGCTGCTCGCCATCCAGCTCCTGGGCCGCAGTCTCGAAAAGGCGTACCGGGACGGCTCGGACGAAGATGCACGCGCCGATGTTATGATGGGGGCGCTTGCGGCCGGCTGCGCTTTCGGCACGGCCGGAACTGCGGCTGCCCACGCCGTGCAATATCCCGTCGGTGCGCTTACCCACACGCCGCACGGATTGGGCGTGGCGACGATGCTTCCCTACGTGATGAGCTACAACCTGCCCGCCGCGACCGATGAAATAGCGGCGGTCGGCGCTGCTCTGGGGGTGACGGAGACAAAGAGCGCCGAGGCGACCGCGCGCGCCACCATCGATGAGGTGGCCCGGCTGTTCGGTGCCATCGGCATCACCCGTACGCTGGCCGATCTGGGTCTTCCACACGACAAGATCGACTGGACCGCCGAGCAGGCGCTCGGCATCGATCGGCTGATCAAGAACAACCCTCGTCCTTTCGACATCGCCGCGATGCGGCGGCTGGTGAGGGCCGCCTATGACGGCGACATGGCCGCAAGCTCAGTCTGACCAGAGGTGATGAGATGAACGTACCCCAAGGGCAATTCAACGAAGATCCGGACATGTTCGACTACACCACATTCTCGCACGGCCTCTATATTAACGGACACTGGCGACAGTCTTCCGACGGTCGCCTCATTGAGGTGATCGATCCTTCCACGGAGGCCGTGATTGCGGCCGTCCCGGACGCTACGATTGCCGATGCCGCCGCTGCCGTCGAGGCGGCTGCGAAGGCGGCTGCGGGCTGGCGCGCAACCGCGCCGCGCAAGCGTTCGGAAATCCTGCGGCGTTGTTTCGAATTGATGGTCGAACGGTCCGATACGCTGGCGGCGCTGATCTCGCTGGAGAACGGCAAGGCGCTGCGCGACGCGCGCGGCGAGGTCGCCTATGCGGCTGAATTCTTCCGCTGGAATGCCGAGGAAGCAGTCCGCATCAGCGGCGAATTCGGCATGGCGCCGTCAGGCGCCAACCGGATCGTCGTCGACTATCATCCGATCGGCATCTGCGTGCTCATAACGCCCTGGAATTTCCCCGCCGCCATGGCGACACGCAAGATCGCGCCGGCGCTGGCCGCCGGCTGCACTGTCATTCTGAAGCCCGCCAGCGAGACGCCACTGACCGCCTACGCGCTCGCCGCGCTGTACGAGGAGGCGGGCGTACCCGCCGGCGTCGTCAATGTGCTCACCACCTCGAACCCCGGACCGGTGACCGCCGCCATGCTCGCCGATCCGCGGGTCCGCAAGCTATCCTTTACGGGTTCGACCGGCGTGGGTCGCGTTCTGCTGGCCGAAGCAGCCAAGCACGTCATCTCATGCTCGATGGAACTTGGCGGCAACGCCCCCTTCATCGTCTTCGATGACGCCGATCTGGACGCGGCCCTCGACGGCGCCATGGTCGCCAAGATGCGAAACGCCGGCGAGGCCTGCACGGCAGCCAACCGCATCTACGCACAGGCCGGCATCCATGACGCGTTTGCCGAAGGTTTGCGCCAACGCATGGCCGCGCTCAAGCTCGGTTCAGGCACCGACCCGGACACCGAATGCGGTCCGATGATCACCAGGAAAGCCGTCGACAAGATCGATCGGTTGGTCAAGGACGCGGTCGCCCGCGGCGCCAGGATCCTGTGCGGCGGCGTGGTCGCCGACGACAAGGGCTATTTCTATCCGCCGACCGTCCTTCGGGACGTGCCCGCCAATGCCGAGATGGCACAGGAGGAGATATTCGGTCCGGTGGCCCCGATCAGCCGCTTCGAGAACGAGGACGAAGTCATCGCGCGCGCCAACGACACGGAATACGGCCTAGCCGCCTATATCTATACGCGGGATCTGGCCAGGGGCATGCAGGTGGCATCTAGGATCGAAACGGGCATGGTCGCGCTCAATCGCGGCCTGATGTCGGATCCGGCCGCACCTTTCGGCGGCGTCAAGCAGAGTGGCCTTGGCCGCGAAGGCGGACAGAAGCACGGCATTGCCGAGTTCATGGAGGCGAAGTACATCGCCGTCACCATGTGAACGGGCAGCCCATGCAGAATGATCCTTTCCGCATCCGCGACCATGTCGCCGAATTCGACGATATCGTCGCCGAGATCGTTCGTCGCAGCACGGAGGTGCGCGCGACAATACCGATGGTTGCCGACATCGCCTATGGAGCCGATGCCACCGAGACCATCGATCTGTTCTTTCCGGAGGGCAAACGCGACCGCCTGCCGGTCCATATGTTCATCCATGGCGGCTACTGGCGCATGTTCTCCAAGCGCGACTATTCCTATGTCGCCGAGACGGTGACGCGCGCCGGCGCAATCGCGGTCATCGTCGATTATGCGCTGATGCCGGCCGTGAGGATGGCCACGATCGTCGACCAGGTGCGGCGCGCCAAAAGCTGGGTGCTCGACCATATCGGCGATCGCGGCGGCGATACCAAGCGCCTGACCGTGAGCGGACATTCAGCCGGCGCCCAGCTTGCGACGATGCTCTTCCATGACGACGGCCGGACATCGACGATCAAAGGCGCGTTGCTGCTTGGCGGGCTCTACGACCTGAAGCCGCTTCAGACCTCCTTCCTTGCCGCCGAGATCGCGATAACCGACGAGGATGCAGCCAGGTTCTCGCCGCTCACCCGCCGTTTCGATCCGTCAGTGTCGGTCGAGATCGCTGTCGGCGCCGATGAAACGCCGCCATTCCACAGCCAGGCCGAGGCGTTTGCGCGACATCTGAAGGAGCAGGGACTACAGGTCTCGCAGACCACCCTTCCTGCGACCAATCACATGAGCAGCGTTCGCGACCTCGGCTTGGCCGACACCGACGCAGCGACCCTGCTGACAAACCTGGTTTCCCTCTGAGGCCATTGGCGTCGGCGACTTTAGCCAGGGATATTCAGCCGCCGCCCGCCGCGCAGCTCCCGCCCTCCGATCCCGTGCAGATCACCCCTCCGCCCTCGGGCGGGCATTTTGTTATCCTCGGCTTGCTCGATCCTGAAGCCGGATGCTCGGCGCCGCGTCTGTTGCGAGACGAACATCCCCAGCAGGCTCTGCGAAAACTCAGCCGGATACGGCCCTGACCCCTGCGGCCTTGTCGGCGCGCAGCAGCATGCCGAAGAGGTCGCGTGGCTCGTCCGGGTCCGCCAGCAGATCGAGCTCCTCGTAGAGGCCGGTGCGCTGAAGCTGGTCGCGGACGTAGCGCAGCGCGGAAAAGTCCTCGATCGCAAAGCCGACGGAATCGAACAAGGTGATCTGGCTGGCATCCCGGCGGCCGGCCGCCTTACCGGTCATCACTTGCCACAACTCTGTCACGGGATGGTCAGGCTCGAGTTGCTGGACTTCACCCTCGATGCGCGACTGCGGCGGGTATTCGACGAAGATGTCGGAGCGCAGCAGTATGTCGCGATGCAGCTCCGTCTTGCCGGGGCAATCGCCGCCGACGGCATTTATGTGCACGCCCGATCCGACCATGTTGTCCGTCAGGATGGTCGCGGAGCGTTTGTCGGCGGTGACCGTCGTGATGATGTGAGCCCCTTCCACCGCCTCCTGCGCCGACGCACAGATCGCGATATCGAAACCAAACGCGGCAAGGTTTTTCGCGCATTTCAAGGACGCCGACCGGTCGATGTCATAAAGGCGAAGCCTGTGGATGCCGAGCAGGGCCTTGAAGGCGATGGCCTGGAATTCCGACTGGGCGCCGTTGCCGATGATTGCCATGCAGTCCGCCGCATCGGGGGCGAGGTATTTGGCCGCGACGGCCGACGTCGCCGCCGTGCGCAATGCGGTCAGGATGGTCATTTCCGAAAGCAGCATCGGATAGCCATTGCCGACATCGGCCATCACGCCGAAGGCCGTCACGGTCTGGCGCCCGTCGCGCGTGTTTTTTGGATGACCGTTGACATATTTGAAGCCGTAGAGCTGTCCGTCGCTCGTCGGCATCAGTTCGATGACACCGTCGATGCTGTGCGATGCGATGCGCGGGGTCTTGTCGAACAAGTCCCAACGTCGGAAATCCTCTTCGATATAGGCGGCGAGATCGATGAGAAAGCGATCGATGCCGACGGCAAGGACCAGCCTCATCATGTGATCGACGCTGACGAAGGGCACGATGTTCAGCTTGGGGGTCACAGCTCAATAACTCCGTGTGGGACGGTCCATGATCCGCCGGCCCATAAGGCTCGCGGTCAGGTCCACGAGAAGGGTCGCGGTGCGGTTGCGTTCGTCGAGTGCGGGATTGAGCTCGACCAGGTCGAGGCTGGTGACGAGACGGCTGTCGTGCAGCATTTCCATCACCAGATGAGCCTCGCGAAAGGTGGCGCCGCCCGGCACGGTGGTGCCCACGGCCGGAGCGATGGACGGGTCGAGAAAATCGACATCGAAGCTGACATGCAGCATCCCGTTTTCAGCGCTGACCCGCTCAAGAAAGGCGCGAAGCAGTGGGGCCATGCCATATTCGTCGATCGTGCGCATATCGTGCACGGTGACGCCCGCCTTGCGAAGCGCTTCGCGCTCCGCCGGATCGACGCTACGGATGCCCAGTGTGCAGATACGGGCCGGATCCACGCAAGCCGCCAAGCTGGGAAAGTAGCCTTCGAAGCCTGGTTGCCCGCTGGCATAAGCCAGCGGCACGCCATGCAAATTGCCACTGGTCGTGGTGTCGAGCGTATGAAAATCAGGATGTGCGTCGAGCCACAGCACGAACAGGGGGCGGCCGGCTTCCGCCGCCCGGCGGGCGATGCCGGCCAGCGTGCCGGCGGAAATGCTGTGATCGCCACCAAGGAAGATCGGCATGGCGCCGGCGCTGGCGGCATAGGCCGCCTCCGTGATCGCCGCCGTCCATGCGACGATTTCCGGCAGCGCCTTCAAGGCGGCATTGCCGTGGCTGATCGGGCGCAGATCGGCAGAGGCGACGGTGCCAAGGTCGGCCAGCGTATGCCCGAGTTCAGTGAGTGCGGCCGCCAGGCCTGCGGTACGGAGCGCGCTAGGACCCATCTCGCAACCCATCCGGCCTGAGCCGACCTGGATCGGTGCCCCGACGATCGTGCAATGCATTCCTATGTCCCCGCGCGCGTTTTCGATCGCCTATTGGAGCGCGGATAACCGGCAGGATGAACATATCAAATTGGCAAATTTGTTGAAATGGGCTATCAAAATGGAATGATTTGATTGCATTCAGAGCCATGGATCAGCTTGACGAACAGCTCATCACGCTTTTGAGGCATGACGCGCGGCGCAGCATCTCGGACCTTGCCCTAGATGTCGGCGTCTCGCGGGCAACGGTCAGGTCCCGCATGGAGCGTCTTGAAAAAGCCGGCGCGATCATCGGTTATACCGTCATTCTGCGAGCCGATGCCGTCGACCAGCGTGTACGCGGCATCATGATGGTGGAAATCGAAGGGCATGCCGCCGATCGTGTGATCCGCGCCCTTGGCGGCTTCTCGGAGGTTTCGACGATCCATACCACCAACGGCCGCTGGGATCTGGTAATAGAACTGGGGACGCAGACACTGACCGAATTCGACGCCGTGCTGCGGCGCATCCGCCTGATCCCCGGCATTACCGGCAGTGAGACCAGCCTGTTGTTGGCGACACCCCGGAGCACCAAGGCACGGCTTTGATCGCTGTCTGTGAATAGGTTGGCTGGCCAAACCGGCAGTGCTGCCCTGCATCGTTGTGCGGCACGACCGTAAAATGGGCTCGGACTTGTCCAACGTGTGGCAACCTCCAGCAGGGCTGCATGAGCGGCGAGATCTGTCATCGACCCGCGTCACGCGACACCAAGCGCAAAGTCGGCCTCGTCCTACTGGTGCTGGCGTTCCGGCTCGACCGTCTTGAACGGCGGGATGAGTTCCTTGCCTCTCGAGGTTAGATCAGCCTCGCCTCGAACTCGTGCGGCGACATCGCCCTGACGCTGCACGCCACCGTTAGGTGAACCGACGCGCTGACGTAGCGTGGTGCGCCTCAAACTTGATCATGCCGCATCGACTGCGGGCGCTCAAAACCCCATGCGGCAAAGGCTTTCAAGATCCGTTTTTGCTATTCCCTCGAGGCCGAGCGCGGGAAGAATATCGTTATCCCCCCTGAGATCGCGACCGTAAGCCGCCGATAATATCGAAACTCCAGACTCGTGGAGTGTCGCCGGTTTCTCGGTGATCTTGCCCAACAATACGGTCGGCAGCAGTCCGAACGGAACATCCTCGAGAATGTAGCGGCTTTCGATTGTTGTCGGACCAAAGCCGCCACGGCCTTGACGATCCATCTCCTGGTTCATCTCCGAAACGGTTCCCTTCGGAACATGAAACGACAATGAAAAATGCTCCTGGACGGTGCGAACCGCGATACCAAAATGGGCGGCGATGGCTAGCCGTTCGGCATCCAGAGCCTCGATAAGGCGGCCAGCGGCAGGGGTGACGTTTCCCCCCTGGCTCCATTGCTCGGCTTTTTCCATGCGTGTCAGATTGAGAAGGGCAATTCCCAAGTGGTTTTGCGGATTGAGGTTGCTGAGCGCGATCGCAAGCATGCCGTCGCGCTTGACGAAACGATCACCGAATAAGCTCGTGCAAAGTGCGTATCCTTCATCCTGAGCTTTGAAAGGCAGCGTCGCGACGTCAAGCTTCTGGCGAATGGTGGTGACATGGACTTCGGTTGGTCCGAGTTGTCGACCGGTCAACAGTGTTGTGCCCCAAAGGACGATCGGCAAGCTGACCTTGCGCTCCGCCAACCGCTTGGAGAGATACAGTGCCCCGAACGAACAATGCGAACTGATGATGACCGGGATTCCATCGATCAGATGGGGGGCGGCAGCATCCATCACCATCCTGTGGCCGTAAGCCGGAAGTGCAATCACCACCACGTCCGCGTTGGCGATGGCATCCTTGCAATCCTTGGCGATGCGCACGGGTACCGTCGCCACGATGTCCCCCGTCGCTTTCAACAATTCGCCGGTAGCCAACGCCTTGGTGCGCTGTCCCGACGGTGACCAAAGCATTGGCGAATGCCCCGATCCTGCCAAATAGGCGGCAAGGCCATAAGCAATTGCTCCGGCGCCCAGAATACTCACGCGCATAACATTCCTCCTGTCGCAGGCTTTGTGGTTCGAGAATCCCTGCCGCCTTCACCTGAAGCCAGAGCCGCGTCTGACGTCCCTGTCCGCCTCCGATCCGGATTCTGGCGCTGAAGCCGGCATATGCACAAAGCCCGTAACGAACATTCGTTTCCGCTTGACATATATCAAAAACGAATGAGACGATGTCAATCATACGGATTACGCATGTAGGAGAAACATGGAAACCCGGGACCTTCAGACCTTCCTTGCGGTTGCTGCCAGCGGCAGCATCACCAGGGCGGCTGACATGCTCGGGCGTTCCCAGCCTGCGGTGACGCGCACCATTCAGGAGCTCGAGGCCGAACTTGGCTTCGAATTGCTGCATCGGATCGGTCGACGAGTGCAGTTGTCTGAAGAAGGAGTCGCGTTCGAGGAGGAAGCACGACGCCTGCTGATGTCCTTCACCGAACTCGCAGCGCGGGCCAAGATGATCGCCGCCGGCAGAGGGCGAATCCTGCAGATCGTCACCACCTCCGCGATCGGCACCGGCTTGATCCCGACGGCCTTGGCCGAACTCCAAGGTGCCGAGCTTCCGCACGAGACGCATCTCGGGCAGTTTCTTCCCTCGACCGTCGCTCAGGAAGTGCGTAGCGGACGTGCCGAGGTCGGGTTTTCAAGCCTGCCGCTCGATACGCCCGGTCTGGATGTCCTGCGGCTCTATTCGGCGCCTGATGTTGCTGCCGTGCGGGAGGGTGATCCGCTCGCCGAACTAGATGTCATACCGCTTTCCGCTTTTGCCGGCCGCCGCGTCGCCACGTTGCTCAACCCGCTGCGTTTCCAGTTGCATGTCTCCAAGGCGTTGGCGGCCAGGGGCATCGACACCGGGCCAGTAATCCGCACGAATACCGCCTATGGCGCGCTGCAGATCGTACGCCGGACTGGTGTTGCGGCTGTCATCGATCCCCTCACCGCCTATGGCGTGGGCTTGCCTGGGGTCGTCATCCGGCCGATCGACGTAACCGTCCTCTTTTATTGGGGTGTTGTGGCTGCCGAAAAACGCCCCCTTCGTCCAGTCGCGCAGGCGTTGGTGGATGCGGTCGAGGCGGTGGCTGAACGGTCGATCGTCGGCTTCAAGAAACTCGATCCGACCCTGGCCGGCCAATTGGTGACCGATCCTGCCTCCGGCACAAATCACGGAACGGGAATATGAAGCACACCCCCAGTTCGCTCCCCGCGAGAGGTCTAGCCGCGCTGGAAGCACAACTTGCTCAGGATCTCGATTTTCTCGAACTGCCTGCCAAGCCATGGGTTCCCGCGCGTTCGCGCGATGGCGTGCCGGTCCGTGACGTCGTTGTGATCGGCGCCGGCATGTGCGGACTTGCTGCCACCGCAAAGCTGGTGCTGACGGGGATAACCAATGTCGTCGCCTACGACGCGGCTCCGGCCGGCTTCGAAGGGCCATGGATAACGTTTGCCCGCATGCAAACGCTCCGGTCGCCGAAAACGCTGCACGGTCCGTCGCTCGGCCTGCCGCAGCTGACATTCCGCGCCTGGTTCACGGCACAATGGGGCGTTGAAGCATGGCGGTCGCTGGACAAAATCCCCAAAGGCCAGTGGATGGACTACCTGGTCTGGTACCGGAACGTTCTTGGTCTGCCAGTGCGCAACAGCGTGCGCATGACAGGCGTTGCAGCCGTTGGCGATCTGATTGCGATCGATGTCGAGGGCGCGGAAACCAGCCGGGTTCTCACCCGTCGTCTCGTTCTAGCCACCGGTCGGTCCGGTCTCGGCGGTTTTGCCGTGCCTGATTTCCTCAGGGGCATCGATCGCTCCTATTGGGCCCATTCTGCCGACGACATCGATTTTGATGCACTGAAAGGCAAGCGTGTGGCGGTTATCGGCGCCGGTGCCTCTTCGATGGACAATGCCGCGACAGCGCTCGAGGCGGGCGCCGGTTCAGTCGACATGTTGATCCGGCGCAAGGAAATGCCGCGCATCAACAAGCTGACCGGGATCGGCAGCCAGGGTGTCATCCTCGGCATGTATCATTTGCCTGACGCCTGGAAGTGGAGATTCTTCGACTACACCGCCTCGACCCAGACGCCGCCGCCGCGTTCATCGACGCTTCGCGTGTCTCGTCATGCGAATGCCCGCTTCTTTCTCGACTGCGGCGTAGTCGCGGTGAAGGAAGATGCCGGAGGCCTTCTAGTCGAAACCACGCAAGGGCCGATGCGCTACGATTTCATGATCGCTGCGACCGGCTTTTCAAATGATTTCAGTGGTCGCCCGGAATTCGCCGCCCTCGCCCCACACATCCGCACCTGGTCGGATGGTCGATATACGCCGGACATGGGGCCGCCGCGCGCAGGCATGTTGGAGGCACCGGATCTCGGCCCTGCCTTCGAATTTCGCGAGCGCGTGCCCGGTTCCTGCCCGATGCTGGCGCATGTCCACTGCTTCAACGACGCCGCCATGCTGACCCATGGCAAGGTGTCCGGCGATATCCCGGCCGTCAGCGCTGGCGCCGACCGTCTGGTCCGCGGCATTGCCGCGTCGCTGTTCGCCGAAGATGTCGAAACCCACTTCGCCAATCTGATCGCCTACGATACCCCGGAACTTCTGGGCGACGAATGGGTCGATTCAACACCCTTGTTGCATAAGGAGGCCGCACTGTGATCGACGCAATGGACAAGGCTGCAGGTCTTTCACCGGACGATGCCCTTTTCGCTGCACGGCGGTTTCGGCCCGAATTCGTGCGAGGGGCTGAGGAATGTCGCCTCTCCGTCCTGCAGCCGGCAAACGATCAGGGGCTGGCGCCGAATTTGCGGGTCGCTCTGGCCCGTCGCATGGCAGCTCTGAACGCCGATCCCGTCCTGATGGCCGAATATGATGTGCAACTAGCTCAGCTTGGTCCCACGGAGCAGCTTCTGTCCTTGGCCCGGGGGGAAACGGATTTGAATGAACCCCTGGCGACCATCGCCCGACATGTTGACCTGATCACCCTGACGCCGAGAAAGGCGGAGGCGAGCCACATTGCCCTGCTCGCCCAAGCCGGATTGAACAATCCCCAGATCGTTGCGCTCTCCGAATTGACTGCCTTCATCAACTTCCAGACCCGGGTCGCGACCGGCTTGCGATTGATGAGGCGGGCATGATTTCCTCGGTGCGCCTGAAGCCGCTGAATTGGCATCCCTATATCGCACCGGTCGAGCTATCGGAGGCAACGCCGGAACAGCTCGAAGCGATGAAGGTTACGCCGTCGGCCAAGAAAGTTTCGGAATATGTGCGCACCCTTGTGCATGATCCCGAGAGCTATATTGCCCGCACGGTGTTGTTCAACGCGATCATGTACGTCGAGGGCGGGCTTGCCCGTCCCGACCGCGAGCTTGGCGCATTGGGTGCCTCGATCGTCAATGGCTGCAAATTCTGTGCCGTTGTTCACGCTCGCCGGCATGCGGAGCTGACCAAGAGCGATGAAGTGGTCACCGCGCTGTATCTCGACAAACCTGAAAAGCTTGGGTCGCGCGATGCGGCAATCTACAACTTTGCCCGCCGCCTGTCGGCGGCGCCGTCGGAAGCGACGGCAGACGACATCGCCTCGCTGCGATCAGTCGGCATGAATGATGCCGAGATCATCGACCTCGTCCACGCCATAGCGATCTTCGGCTGGGCAAACCGGCTGATGCACGTCCTGGGCCATGCGGAAAGCGGATGATGACGTCGCATACAGTCAAGCCAGTCCGTCCCACACTTTCCGAAGGGCCAACCAGCAATGCTTGAACTCAAAGATATAAAGCTGTCTTACGGAAGTACGCAGGTCCTGAACGGCGTCAATCTCTCGGTAAAGCGGGGTGACGTGGTGTCGATCATCGGCCCCAGTGGCACCGGCAAGACCACGCTGCTGAAATGCATCAACTATCTGGCCAAGCCGTCGTCAGGAACCATTTCGTTCGATCAGATTGGGATGGATTACCAGCGTGCCGACAAGGCCGCTGTCCAGGCGATCCGGTTGAGGACCGCGATGGTCTTTCAGCAGTTCAACGTCTTCAAGAACATGACGGTCCTCCAGAACGTGATGGATCCGCTCGTTGTGGTGCAGCGCAAATCCAGGGATGAGGCGCAGGAAATCGCGCTCAGAGAGCTCGATCGGGTCGGTCTCTCGTCGAAGCGAGACAGCTATCCATCCCAGCTCTCGGGCGGCCAGCTCCAGCGCACCGGCATCGCACGCGCGCTGGCGGTGCGTCCTGACGTCATCCTCTTCGATGAGCCTACGTCATCGCTGGACCCCGAACTTGTCGGTGAAGTTTTGAAGGTGATCAAGGATGTCACGTCGTCAGGGATCACGTCGCTGCTTGTGACCCACGAGATGCAATTCGCAAAGAACATCTCGAACCGGATCGTCTTCATGGACCGTGGCGTGGTTGCCGCCGACGGCAGTCCGGCTGAAATCTTCGACGCGCCTTCCAGTCCACGACTGGCTCAATTCCTGCAGTCAGAACTCGCTTTTCAATAGCTCAACAAGAAGGGAACTCAAGAAATGTCTGCAATCACATCCGGTTTTTCCCGCCGCTATGTCCTGGCCGTCGCTGGTGGCATCGCAATTGCCCTCGCAACCGCTGGGATCAGCTATGGTCAGGCCGTCCGGACGGTCAAGATCGCGACGTCTGCCGAATCCAAGCCGCTGGCCTGGGGTGCGATCGGCGTCGAACCGCAAGGCTATGAGCCCGATCTTCTGAGGGCGATCAATGCGAAGCTGCCGCAATACAAGTTCGAAATGGAAGGTGTCTCTGACATCGCCCAGGAAACCGGCCTTGCCACCGGGAAGTACGACATCGCCGTAGGTGGCTACTACAAGTCGCCCGAGCGAGAGAAGCAATTCATCATTCCAGAGAACCCGATGGGCGCCAGTCTGATGAAAATCTACAGCAAGAAAGACAGCGGCATAAAGGAAATGAAGGACCTGGTCGGCAAGAGGATCGTTCCGACGACGGCAGGTGGCGGAACCTACAAGTTCATCATGAACTGGCAGAAAGAGAATCCGCAATACAAGCTCGACGTCACGGCATCGAGCGCCGGGATCCCCTACCCGAACCGCCTGGATGAAGTTCAGAACGGCAAGTTCGACGCATTGGTTCTACCGTCTAACCTCGGTGAGCAGGCGGTCATCGATAACAAGAAACTCGATATCGTCGCATCCGATCCGGTCTACAGCAACAACACGTACATGCTGATTCACCGGTCAGCGGAAAACAAGATCCTGGCTGAGGACGTCAACAAGGTGCTCAAGGAACTGAAGGACGACGGCACGATCGACAAGCTCTCGCAGAAGTGGTTCGGCGAGGACATCGTGAAATACATGAAGTAACGGGGCGTCCTCAGCTGCAGCTGGATGGTCGGCGCCAAGGTTGAACTGCAAGAAGGAGTGTTCAAGGTGGATGTGTCTGCTATGATTCCCGAGTTGCTCTCGGCGTTGCCGCTGACGCTGGCCATCACTTTTACGGCCCTCATTGCCGGCTTCTGCCTAGCTCTCCTTGCGACAACTCTCCGGGTCCGCAGGGTACCTGTGATCAGTCACCTGGCGGACCTCTACGTATCCTATGCCCGGAGTGTTCCCGTCGTCCTCCAATTGTTCGTTGCATTTTACGGGCTTCCCTTGTTGGTAATCCTGTTCGGCTCCGAAGATTTTTTCTCGCCGACGATCGCCGCGATGGTGGCATTGAGCTTTTATCACGGCGGCTACCTGTCAGAAGTCCTGCGACCTGCATATCTGGCCGTCGATCGCGGCCAGCATGATGCGGCAGACAGTCTTGGATATACCTTTCGCCAGAAAATCGCGCGGGTCATCGGGCCACAAGCAGTGCACTTCGCGTTGCCGGGCTACGGGAACTCCGTCATCTACCTGATCCATAACGTTGCGCTGGTGATGTACATCGGGGCGGCGGATGTCATGGCGACCGCGCATTTGATCATGGAGCGCGACTATAATCAGTACCAGTTCGAAACCTATCTCGTGCTGGCGGTCATCTATTCGGTGATGTGCCTGATCGCATGGCTCATCATCCGCTTCTTCGAGCTTCGTTCCCCGATGCAGGCACCGGAGGCTACGACATCTGCTCAGATCAAGAACACACTGATCGCGAGCGTGTGACCTAACAAGGGTATTTGACCATGTTTGAGACCGATATCCTGCTCCAGGACTCGCGGGAAATTCTGGGCGCCGTACCCGTAACGCTTGCAATGGCCCTTACGATCTTCGTCCTCTCGACGATGGTCGGCAGCCTGTTTGCGCTCGTGGAATATAGACGGATTCCCGCACTGCGAGAGCTCGTCATGGCCTACAAGGTCGTCTTTAAGGGCGTTCCGATGGTGATCGTGATCTTCCTCGCCTATTTCGGTCTTCCCCCCGCGCTCCAGTTTCTGTTTTCATTGGTTGGCATAGATTTCAACGCCCACCAAACGCCCAATTGGGTTATCCTTGTCATTGCGGTGACCGGCTGTGTCGCCGCGTTCCAGGCGGAGATTATCAAAGGAGCCCTCAATGCCTTTGACAGCGGTCAGGCAGACGCAGCCTATTCGCTTGGCTATACAAGGGGCCAACTGTTTCGACGGGTGCTATTTCCCCAGGTCGCCCTGACGGCAATTCCCGATCTGACAACCTCGATGATGGTTATCATGAAAGCACTTTCACTCGGATTCGCCATCGAAGTTGTCGATATTTTCGCGCAGTCACAGCTGACCGCCGCGTTGAATTTCTACTATCTCGAAGCCTTCGTAATTGCCGTCGTGATCTACATGGCGATTGCCTATCTCGTCACACAGATCGCCGACAGGCTGGAGCAAGCGCTTAGGGTACGGACGTGAGGATGTAGAATAGAATCTTCTAGCAAGATCGGCTTGTCTTCCGCAGAAGCATCCTGGTAGTCGGCGCCGCAATCGATGCGCGCCTCGAGCCGTGCGGCGTCAAGTTCCGCGAACCGTCACGGCGACCGACCTTACCTGGTGCGGAGCCGCGGATTGGGCGTGCCTTCGTTCCGAAACATCCAACGGGTCGCGATTTTGGTCGACAGCTTGCTGACCAAAGATAAAATGCCGATATCGATATTGGCGGAGTGCAGGCGTGAGAGTTCTTCAGCTATTGGCATTCCTCCGTTCCCAAGGACACGCTGCTGTTTTCGCTATGGACGACCTGGTGCAGGGATGCATGACTTCTCGTCGGGTAGTAGCCAGACCGGAATCCGGAATACGGCGGGTCGTTTTGGTTGCGACCACGTTGCTGGCGGCTCACGTGGCTTTCGTCCAACCTGTGCAAGCAGAAAACCGGATGTGGGTCGCTGGCGAAAATGCCAAGCGGCGCAGTTGTCCATCGATGGAATGCGGCATCGTCGGGATGCTGTTTTATCGCGAGACGGTCATCGTCTACGAGACGGACCACGAATGGTCGCGCATAACCGGCTATTCCAATGCCGGCTGCTACAAAGGAGAGTCCACCTTCGTGGAATCGGGACGCAATGACTGCAGCAAGGAGAACGGCATCTCGAACGGCAAATTCGCCGAATGGGTGAGATCGGATTTCCTGGCTCCGGCAAAGCCACCATACGAGCCCGAGATCGAGGGATAGAGCCGAGACAATTTGCGGCCTCTCGTTAAGAATGCGATAACCAATTGGTAACGGTGCCTGCCTAGCTTCGTGATCCGATGGCCGGATCGCCCGGCCACATTTTACACGGAGCGGCGACGGGCGGGGCGGATGTATCTGGTACTGGAGAAGCTTGTCGCCTTCCCGGCGTCATTGTTGAAATTCGCCTTGAGGATCTCGGTCGTCATCGTGTTTTGCGCCGCCTCTGCTTCCGCCGTGCAGGCCAATTCCAGATTTTCAGCCATTGTCATCGATGCCAAGACAGGCAAGACCCTCTACAGGGATCATGCGGACGCTCCGCGCTATCCAGCGTCTCTCACCAAGATGATGACGCTCTACCTCATCTTCGACGCGCTCGAGAGCGGCAGGATCTCGAAAGGCACGGCGATACCGGTGTCGGCCAGTGCCGCCAACGAGGCCCCCTCCAAGCTCGGACTGAAGCAAGGTCAAACGATCACCGTCGAACAGGTCATATTGGCGCTGGTAACGAAGTCCGCCAACGATGCCGCGACGGCCATTGGCGAGTTCCTCGGCGGATCGGAGGCCGGCTTCGCACGTCTCATGACGCAAAAAGCACGACAGTTAGGAATGACCTCCACCACGTTCAGGAACGCCAACGGACTGCCCGATACAGCCCAGAAGACCACGGCGCGCGACATGGCACGTCTTGGCCTGGCGCTCAGGGATCATCATCCTGGCTATTATTCCTACTTCAACACCCGATCCTTCAAATACAAAGGTCGGCGCTTCGGCAATCACAACCATCTGCTCGGCCGGGTGAAAGGCGTGGATGGGATCAAAACGGGATACACGAATGCCTCGGGCTTCAACCTGGTTTCTTCCGTCGAGGCGCAGGGCCGCAGCATCGTCGCGGTGGTGATGGGCGGACATACGGTCGGGAGCCGAGATGCACGCATGAAGCGTCTCATCAGCCGCTATCTGGCTAAGGCTTCCAACGGTCCGGACCGGTTCAGGATCGATCGTGGCGGAGAAAGCGCATTGGTCGCCTCCGCGGCTTCGAACGCATCGGTGCCCACTCCGACGTGGAAGCCGGCTCAGGTGGCCGATTCCCGAGCCGCTTTCGCCGCTGAGGCGATGGGCGATGGGTCCAGGGAGCAGGCCTTGTCTGCCGATGCCATCGATCTGATCAGCACCGCTTCCACCCACGAAGGTCAATGGATCATCCAGATTGGATCGATGCCAAGCAAGGCCGCAGCTCGTGAAATCCTTTCACTGGCGGCTCGCAAAGCGCCAAAACTGCTTTCGAAAACTTCTGCTTTTACCGAGGCCTTCGAAAAAGGTGGCGATGTGTACTACCGCGCCAGATATGCCGGCTTCGACAACAAGTCGGAAGCGTGGAGCGCTTGCGGGCGGCTGGCGCTCAAAAACATCGATTGCTACGCGCTCACTCGGTAGGTGGGATCGAACGCCCATGCGAACGCTGCAACTCGCCTCTCCCGACGTCCTCTCACCAGGACCATGCGGCAATATCGAAAGATGTCCTCGAGCCCTCTTCGATCCTTCGCATGGGGCTTCGCTGTGAAACGCCGCGGCTGTGCGCCTCGGAGCGACGTCGTCTCGTCGACTTATCAAGACACCGGTTGCGGCTTTTTCGTCACGGGTAGCGTCCTTCGTTGTTGCCTCATCGCTGCACTATGTGTTGCAACTGTCACAAAGGCCGGCCCTCAAGCTGCCGCCAATGGGATTGCCTTGCCCCGCTTCGCGTCGTTGAAGAGTTCTCCTGTGAATATGCGGGTCGGACCGGGCACCCAATATGACGTCGAATGGGTTTATGTCCGGCCGAGGATTCCGCTTGAAATCTACCAGGAATATGGAAACTGGCGGCGCGTGCGAGACTGGCAGGGAACATCCGGCTGGGTCTTCGGTCCGCTTCTTTCGGGGCGAAGGACCGCTGTAACCGCCCCATGGAGCAAGGACAAGATCGCGCTGCGCCGGAAGCCTTCGGTTTCCAGCCTCGTCACCGCCTGGCTGGCGCCGGAAGTAATTGTCGAACTGGTGCGCTGCGACGGGCAATGGTGCAGGGTTGCGGTCAATTCGCTGGCAGGCTTCGTCAGGCAAACCCGCCTTTGGGGCATCTATCCTAACGATACACTCTAACAGCAGCACTCGTCGGAAGGCTGCTGCTGGTCGGCCGGTGATGGCATCTCGCGTCGCCTTCAGCCAAATCAAACCTCGCGAGAAGAACGCCGAGTTGAGGGCGTTCCGCACAACCGTGGCTCACATTTGGCCGGCGACAGAGCCCTCCCACCTGTCGCGAGCCTTTGCGACGGCCTGCCCGACTATTCCGGCGGCCGTCGAGCAATGGACTTCCTCAAGTCAGCCATCGCCCAACACTACCTCCGCGGGCAGCTTCCAAACATCATTCGGCAGCTTCGACCGATCTCGATGCCGGCACGATCCGCGCGGCACAATATTTGAACTCCGGGATCTTACCGTAAGGATCGAGCATAGGATTGGTAAGCATGTTGGCCGGGCTCTCGGCAAAGCAGAACGGCATGAACACCATGCCATCGGCGACCTCTCGATCGGCCCGCAGAATGGCTTCGACGACGCCGCGCCGCGTCTCCACGTTGATCACGTCTCCCTGCGCAAGGCCGCGGCGCTTGATCTCGTAGGGATTCATCGCAGCAATGCCGTAGGGCTCGATCGCGTTGAGCACCCCGGCGCGGCGCGTCATGGCGCCCGTGTGCCAGTGCTCCAGCAGGCGCCCGGTGGTTAGCACCAGAGGATATTCGTCGTCGGGCACCTCGTCGGGAGGCAGGAGGTCGGCGGGCACGATGCGCCCGCGGCCATCCGCGGTCGGGAACCCGGTGGTGAAGACGATCTCGTTGCCAGGAACATCAGGACCATCGGCAGGATAGACGACGGACTCCTCGCGTTCGATGCGCTCCCAGGAAATGTGCTTCAGCGACGGCATTACTTGCGCCATTTCGCCGAAGACGTCCGAAACGTGCCTGTAGTTCCAATCCAGCCCCATGCGTCTGGCAAGCTCGATGATGAGATCGAGGTCCTGCCGCGCCTCGCCCGGCAGGTTGACGGCCGGCCGGCCGATCTGCACCTGCCGATTGGTGTTGGTGTAAGTGCCGAGCTTCTCCGCATGCGCGGAGGCAGGGAGCACAACGTCGGCATGCCATGCTGTTTCGGTCAGGAAGATGTCCTGAACAACCAGATGCTCCAGCTTGGCGAGTGCGGCGCGCGCATGGCTCTGGTCGGGATCGGACATGGCCGGGTTCTCGCCCATGATGTACATGCCCCGGATCTCGCCGTCATGGATCGCGTCGACGATCTCGACGACGGTCAAGCCGCGTTTGGGGTCGAGCGTCTGGCCCCAGAAATTCTCGTACTGGCCGCGGATATCGGCATTCTCCACCGATTTGTAGTCGGGGAAATACATCGGGATGAGGCCCGCGTCCGAAGCGCCCTGGACATTGTTCTGGCCGCGCAGCGGATGCAGGCCTGTGCCGGCGCGCCCGACATGGCCGGTGATCAGCGCCAGCGCGATCAGGCAGCGCGAATTGTCGGTGCCGTGGGTGTGCTGCGAAATGCCCATACCCCAAAAAATCATCGAGCGCTCCGCCTTGGCATAGGTGCGTGCCACCTCGCGCAGCACACCGGCCTCGATGCCGCAGACGGGAGCCATCGCCTCGGGCGAAAAATCCTTCACCTTAGCCCTCAATGCCTCGAAGCCGGAGACATTGGCCTGGATGTACTGCTCGTCATAGAGCCTCTCTTCTATGATGACGTGCAACAGCGCGTTGAGCATCGCCACGTCGCTGCCCGGCTTGAAGCGCAGCGCATAGCTGGCGTGGCGCATCAGTTCCTGGCCGCGCGGATCCATCACGATCAGCTTGGTGCCGCGCTTTGCCGCTTGCTTGAAATAGGTGGCGGCCACTGGATGGTTTGTCGCCGGCCGCGCCCCGATGATGATCACGCATTCGGCCTTCATGGCGTCCATGAAAGGCGCCGAGACCGCGCCAGAGCCAACGCCCTCCATCAAAGCGGCCACGGAAGAGGCGTGGCAGAGCCGGGTGCAGTGGTCGATATTGTTGGTGCCGAAACCCTGCCGGACGAATTTCTGGAAGAGATAGGCCTCCTCGTTCGACCCCTTTGCCGAGCCGAAGCCAGCCAGCGCCTTGCCACCATGCTGGTCGCGGATGCGTTTCAGCCCGCTGGCAGCGCGCTCCAGCGCCTCTTCCCAGCTGGCCTCGCGGAACACTGTCAGCGGGTCGACATTGCGCAAATCAATGTCGCCGGCCTTCGGCGCGTCGTCGCGCCGGATCAGCGGCTTCGTCAGCCGTTCGGGCGACATCACATAGTCGAAGCCAAAGCGGCCCTTGACGCAGAGCCGGTTCTCGTTCGCCGGACCGTTGCGGCCGTCGACCTGGACGATTTTATTGTCCTTGACGGCGACCTGCGTCTGGCAGCCAACGCCGCAAAACGGGCAGACCGTGTCGACGACCTTGTCGAACGCCTGGACGACACGTGTCTTGCCGGTCTCGTCCATCAGCGATTTCTCGTAGAGCGCACCAGTCGGGCAAGCCTGGACGCATTCGCCGCAGGTGACGCAGGTCGACAGGCCCATCGGATCGTGCATATCGAAGACAGGAATCGAGTGATTGCCGCGCTCGGCCATGCCGATCACGTCGTTGACCTGCACCTCGCGGCAGGCGCGCACGCAAGCGCCGCAGGTGATGCAGGCGTCGAGATTGACGGCAATGGCCGGATTGGTGATGTCGAATTCTGGCGCTAGCCCCTCCTCGGTGAACTTGGAACGGTATCGGCTGCCCGAAATCCCCATCGAACCGGCCCATTGCCAGAATGCCGACTGGTTGTCTGGACCGTCGCTCGCCGGTCGCATGTTGCTTGCGAGGAGCTCGAATACCATCTCGCGTGATTTGCGGGCGCGTTCGGTGTCGGTTTTCACGACCATGCCGGCGGAAGGCTGGCGAACGCAGGAGGCAGCCAGCACGCGCTCGCCTTCGATGTCGACCATGCAGGCGCGGCAATTGCCGTCGGGGCGATAGCCCGGCATGTCGACATGGCACAGATGCGGAATCTTTGTGCCCTGGCGCTTGGCGATATCCCAGATGGTCTCGCCAGGGGCGGCGCTCACGGTTTGCCCATCGAGGGTGAATACCACGCTCTCGGCCATCAAAGGTCACTCCGGAAATGCGTCAGCAGATGATTGATCGGATTGGGCGCCGCCTGGCCCAGGCCGCAGATCGACGAATCGCGCATCACCGCTTCGAGGTCGCGAATCTTGTCTTCCGGCATCTGGCCCTGCTCCTGCAAGATGGCCACCAACTTTTCGGTTCCCTCGCGACAAGGCGTGCACTTCCCGCAGCTCTCATGCTTGAAGAATTTCATGAGGTTGAGCGTGACCTGCTTTATATTGTCGGCCCGCGAGAACACGACTATAGCATGGGAGCCGACGAAGGCGCCCTGCTTGGCCAGATCGCCGCCGAAATCGAGCGGAATGTCCCCCAGTGCCGCTGGCAGGATGCCGCCTGAGGCGCCGCCCGGCAAATAGGCCTTGAACTCATGACCGTCCGCCATGCCGCCGCAATAGTCGTCGATCAATTCGCGTACCGTGACGCCGGCCGGCGCCAGCTTGACGCCGGGATTTTTCACCCGGCCGGATACGGACCATGAGCGGATGCCGGGGTGGCCGGGCCTGCCCTGCGCAGCGAACCATTGCGCGCCCTTTTCGACGATGTCGCGGATCCACCAGAGCGTCTCGACATTATGGTTGAGGGTCGGCCGTCCAAACAGGCCGACCTCGGCGATGTAGGGGGGGCGGTGGCGCGGCATGCCGCGCTTGCCCTCGATGCTTTCCAGCATCGCACTCTCCTCGCCGCAGATATACGCGCCGGCGCCGCGGCGGAGCTCGATGAAGCCCGGCTTGACGATGCCGGTGGCCTCGAGTGCGGCGATCTCCTGACGAAGAATGGCGAGCACCGCAGGGTATTCGTCACGCATGTAAAGATAGATCCGTTCCGCCTCGACGGCGTGCGCCGCGATCAATGCACCCTCAAAGGCACGGTGCGGATCTCGCTCGAGATAGATGCGGTCCTTGAAGGTGCCGGGCTCACCCTCGTCGCCATTGATCGACATCAGACGCGGGCCTGGATAGGAGCGCACGAACTGCCACTTCTTGCCGGCGGGAAAACCCGCACCGCCCAGACCCCTCAAGCCCGCATCGCCCAGGGTGGCGATGAGCTCGTCCGTGGTCAGCGCCCCAATCCGTACCCGCTGCAAAAGCTGGTAGCCGCCCGCCTGCCGATACGCCTCAAGCCCGACATAATCGGGCACGCTCACACCGGTATCCGCTGACGCGGCCATGCGCCTCAGGCCCTCGGCGGTTGCCTGGTCGACCTCGCGATCACCGATACGCGCGGCAGGCGCGCCAGCGCAACGGCCCATGCAGGGCGCGCGCATGACCCTGATCGCCGCTGGATCGGCGCCCGCTTGCAATTCGGCCAGGAGGGTGTCGGCGCCTGCCAGCATGCAACTCACTGAATCGCACACGCGGATTGTCAACGGCGCAGGCGGCGTCTCGCCTTCCTTCACAACGTCGAAATGGTCGTAGAAGGTCGCCACCTCGTAGACCTCGGCCTGCGACAAGCGCATATCTTGCGCCAGCGCCCGCAAATGCCGCGCCGACAGGCAGCCATATCGGTCCTGGATCAGATGAAGGAATTCGATCAGCAAGTCGCGCCGTCGCTGGCGCGCGCCCAGGAGCGCCTGGATCTCGGCGAGCGCGGCGTCTTCCAACGGCCTGCCCTTTGGTCCGCGATCACGCGGCCGTCGTTCCTGGATCGTCATGTGCTCACCTCCCCGAGTGAAACGCCCTTACCTCTTAACGATATCCCGCGGGCCAGGATGTCGACTATGAGGCACGACATGTCCCCTGCACGACCAGCGCAAGCATTGCCTCGCAAATCTTGGGGCCGCCGCCGATGGGGTGCAACTCGTCACATCGTCGCGGGCTGCGTCTTTTCGATCATGAACACGATGCGATCGCCGTCGCGTTCCGTCGCTTCAAGTCGCTCGCCCATCTCGTTGAGCAGATTGGGGATATCGATGACCGCCAGCGGGTCCGTGCAGTGAACCTCGAGCCGCTCGCCCGGCTTCAAGGCTTTCAGCGCCTTACGAGTCTTAAGTGCTGGTAAAGGGCACTTAAGCCCGGTCAGATCCAACTTCGTCGTGGTTATCATGATCGGCATGATGCCCGACGGGGCCTGACCCCGTCAATCGAGCCCGGGTTGCGGCTCTCGTTTCGAGGACGTGATCCGACGGCTCTCACATAAGACTGGAATAGGGGAGGAACTGGACCGTGTGACCTGGGTCGACACGGACTATCTCCTCTCCCAACTCGACGAGACCATCGGTCGCGACCAGGGATGACAACAGTCCTGCGCCTTCCCTGGGAAACTTCGTCGCTTCGTAGCATCCATCCGCGGCCGCGCGTACGCTTGCTCGCACATACTCGCGCCGTCCCTGCTTTTTGCTATAGGAAAAGGCGGCCCGCATAGCGATCGGGGTCGGCGGTTGCTGGAGGGCTCCCGCAAGGGCGAGGATTGCCGGGCGGGCAATATGCGCGAAGGTGACGAAGCTCGCCACCGGATTGCCAGGAAGTCCGATCAGCGGGGTTCCATCGATCACCCCCATGGCGACCGGCCGGCCCGGCTTGATCGCGACGCGCCAGAACACCAGGGTTCCGGCACTCTCGACGGCGGCCTTCACGCAATCTGCCTCGCCTGTCGACACACCGCCCGAAGTCAGGATCAGGTCATGGCTCAATGCCGCTTCGCTCAGCTTTTCAGCGATCAGGCTACTGTTATCCACGAGGATACCGAGATCGGTGATGTCGCAGCAGAGTCGAGCGAGCATCGCCGTCAGCATGAAACGGTTGGAGTCGAAAAGCTGCGCCGGTCCACGCATGTCTCCCGGCGCGACGATTTCGTCCCCGGTCGAGAACACTGCGACGCGTATCTTGCGCCTGACCTGAAGTTCGGTGAACCCCAATGCGGCGGCGAGCGCGATATCTTGCGGCCGCATCCGGTGGCCCGCCGGGAGGACGGCCTCGCCCAATGCGACATCTTCACCCGCAGGGCGTACATTGGCACCCTTTTGCAGGCCGGGCGGGAGAAGGATCCTGCCGGAGCCGTCGATGCTCACGTCTTCCTGCATGAACACCGTGTCGACCCCGTCGGGCATTGGAGCACCAGTGAAGATGCGTACCGTCTGGCCCGGCGGCACAGGTTCATTCGCCGCCATGCCGGCCTGAACCCTCCCGGCAACGGCGAACGCCGTCTCGACAGTCTGCGGCAGGTCTACCCCTCGCACGGCGTAGCCGTCGACCGCGGAATTGGTGAAGGGCGGCAGCGGCAGCGATGCTACCATCTTTTTTGCCAGGACGCGCCCATCCGCCAGCAAGAGCGGGACCCTCTCGACCTCCTGTACGGCGCTGAGTTTCGAGGCGATCAGCGCGGCAGTCTCGTCGATGGGCCGCATCTGTCCGCCGAAAGCGAAGCAGTCATCCGAAATTTGCGCCATTCATATTCCCACTCTACGAGCGTGTCGGCTTCTTCGTAATCGCATCAATCCGGCTTTTTTTAATCAGCTTCGGTTGAACAGCCTGTAAGATACGGCAAGCTAGCGCAGGCGCGAGCCAGAATACGACGTCAGGAGACTGCCATGCATTTGATGCTACGCCAACCGGAACACGCCATCATCACACCCGATCCGCAAGACCAACGGCTGACGGAGCTGGTTGCGGGCATCGACCATACAGGCGCGACGGTAGAGGTCCGCGTTCCGATCGAACGTGCCCTGACGCTCTATCTCAACGCTCAGGAGATCGTCACGATGATGACGGTCAACGACTACCCTGAATATCTTGCGCTCGGCTATCTGCTGAACCAGAACATGCTTCTGCCCACCGATGTGGTGACGGACGTCGAGTATGACGAGGACCTCCAGGTCGTGGTCGTTCGCACCGAGCGCAACACCGACTACGAGCAGAAGCTCAGAAAGCGAACGCAGACCTCGGGTTGCGCCCAAGGCACCGCCTTCGGCGACGTGCTGGAGGCGATCGAGGACATCACGCTCCCGCCCGCTGAGCTTCGCACCTCCTGGCTCTACGAGCTGACGCACAAAATCAACACCACGCCGTCGCTCTATCTGGAAGCAGGCGCCATCCATGGCTGCGTCCTTTGCAGGGAGGGCACGCCAATCTGCTATATGGAAGACGTCGGCCGCCATAACGCTGTCGACAAGATCGCCGGCTGGATGTACCGCCACGCCATCGATCCGGGGGACAAGATCATCTACACGACCGGGAGGCTGACCTCAGAGATGACGATCAAGACGGTTCGGATGGGCATTCCCATCCTGGTTTCGCGCTCCGGCTTCACCGCCTGGGGCGTGGCGCTGGCCCGCCAAGTGGGGCTGACGCTGGTCGGCCGGGCGCGCGGCAAGCGCTTCACCGCACTTTCGGGCCAGGAGCGGATCGTCTTCGACCAGGATATCGCTTCGGTCGATGAGGAAGCGCCGCGCAACCGCCGCAAGGGTGCCGAGCATGACGACTGAGCGGCCCATGACGCTGGGCGTCGTGCTCGCCGGCGGTCTGGGTCGGCGCATGGGCGGCGGGGACAAGCCGACGCGCGTGATCGGCGGACGCACGATGCTCGAGCATGTCATCGAACGGCTAGGACCGCAATGCGACGGGCTCGTTCTTAATGCCAATGGCGACCCCGTTCGCTTCGCCCGTTTTGGCCTGCCCGTCGTCGCCGACACGATCGAGGGTTATCCGGGGCCGCTCGCCGGCATGCTCGCCGCGCTCGATTGGACGGCGGACAACAGGCCCGACGTCGAGTGGGTGGTCAGCGCCGCCGGTGATTGTCCTTTCCTGCCGCGCGACCTCGTTGCACGCCTCCAGCGGGCGCGCATGACCGAGGGGGCGGATTTGGCGGTGGCGTCATCCGGCGGTCAGGCGCATCCGGTCATCGGGCTCTGGAAAGTCGCCCTGCGGGACGAATTGCGGCATGCGTTGACCAACGAGGGCCTGCGCAAGATCGACCGGTGGACCACCCGCTACGGCCTTGCCACCGTATCCTGGCCGGCAGAGCCGGTGGACCCGTTCTTCAACGCCAACACGGTCGACGACCTCGCCGAAGCCGAGCGGCTGGCCGCGTTGCTCGCCGCTAGCTAACCCGGCCGGCTGAACCCCGCGCGCTCCAGCGCCGAATGCACCTCGTCGGCCTGGAGGACTTCGAGGAACGCGTGCACCGCGGGCCGATCCTTTCGCGCGCAAACCAGCGCGAAGTCGTAGTGCTCTTCGGTCAACGGGATAAGACCGAGCCCGGCCGCACGCGCGACCGGCGCGATGGTGACGCCCCAGTCGGCGCGCTTCTGCGCTACCGCCGCGGCCACGGCATTGTGTGTGCGCGGCTGGTTCCAGTAGCCGTCCGGGCGTTCCGCGCCGAGCAGTTGGTCGATCAGGATACGCGTTCCCGAGCCTTGGTTGCGGTTGACCATCATGCAATCGGGATCGGCGAGCGCGGCACGGACCGCGTCCTCCGCGCCGAGGCCCTCGAAGCGCCCGTCCCCTCGGCGGAACACCAAACCTTGCATGCGCCGCCAGCCTGGCACCAGTTCGAGTCCGTCACCGAGGAAGGGCGCGTTGTAGTTCCGCGTCTTCGGGTCGAAGAGATGAATGGGAGCGAGATCGCACTCGCCGCGCTTGGCCGCCGCAAGACCGCCCAGGCTTCCCACAGAAAGCGAGCGCACCGAAATCCCCCGACGCGAAAGTTCGCCAACGACCAGATCGAGGCCGACGCAATGACTGCCGATGACAACGAGATCGGGAACGCGGACCCGCGGCGTGAACAGCGTCACCGGCACGTCTACACCGGCAGGCACGTGATCGGCCAGTGCCTCGATGCGGATGAAGCCGTCCGCCTGGGTAAAGGATGTTATCGCTCCCGAGCCCTTACCAGTCGGATAGGCCGTCAATCCTCCCTGCCCTTGCACAAGGGAGACCATCGCGAATTCGGTCCGTCCGAGTTCGGAATGAACCCGCAACGGAAGGCTTGCGGTGACCTGAGCATCGACGCGCGGCGGCAGCCCCGCCATGCGCCGCAGGGCGGGTACCACCATGTCATGGAAGGTGAACATGGCCGAGGTCGGAAATCCCGGCAGGACGATGACCGGCTTGCCCCCGCACACCGCCAGGCAAAGCGGCTTTCCGGGCTTCAGCGCCACGCCGTGGGCGATGATGCCGGGCTTGCCCAGTCGGCCGATAATGCGATGCGTGACATCCCCTGCCCCTTTGGACGTGCCGCCCGACACGATCATTACGTCGTGGGCGGCGAGCGCCTCGCGCATAGCCGTCTCAAGCGTTGCCTCGTCGTCTGGAAAAGCGCCGAGAAAATGCGCTTCGCCGCCATTTTCAGTGACCGCCGCAGCGATGATCGGTCCGTTGGCATCATAAATGCCGGCCGCCCGCAGCGGCTCGCCCGGCTGAACGAGTTCATCGCCAGTGGAGAGCACGGCCACGCGTGGCCTGCGCGCCACGGCCACTTGTGCGATTCCGCACGCGGCGAGCATGCCGATTTCGCGCGAGCCGATTTGCGTTCCGGTGCGCAGCACGACCTCTCCTCGCGCCATGTCAGATCCCGCATTGGAGACAAACTGGCCGGGCGAGATGCCGCGCCCCACCTCGATGGCACTCAACCCCACCGGATGGGTATGCTCCACCATGATGATCGCGTCCGCGCCACGTGGCAGCGGCCCGCCGGTTGCGATGGGCGTGGCGGTTCCGGTCAGAACGGGGAGTTGCGGAACCGTGCCGCAGGCAATCGCTTCCGCATTCAGTTCAAGCCGAACGGGACGGGTTTCAGAAGCAGCAGCCAGGTCGGCCGCACGTACTGCGAAGCCGTCGACATTGGAGCGGTCGAAGGGCGGCACGTCGACCGGCGCCGCCACGTCTTCGGCAAGAACCAGCCCGAGCGCGTCGGCCAGCGTCCGCGTCTCGGTCGGTAACGGGCGGGGAAACAGCGCTGCCTCGAAGCCCGCCAGCGCAGCTTCGCGCGACAATATCGTCAGGAACTGCTCCTGCCCGCTATTCTGCTGGGCCGATGATGGAGAATTCGTCATAGCGGCTCACTCGATCAAAAGTTGCGGAGCGGAAAGGCGGAGATGGGCGTGCCGAAGGCATACCCCTCGCTATCGCCCGGGACCGCAAGCCAGGCGTCGGCAAGCCGCATGGCGTCCAGCGAAAAGTCGCCGACGGCGAGCGGCGTCCACATATCCCGTTCCTTCCCGAGCAGAACGAGCTCGTAGAGTCCGACCGCGGATGAGATTTTCCGCGACAGCGGCAAGATGATGCCGGGCCGTTCAAATCTGCCCGACAGGCGGTCCAGGACTGGCTGGACAAGCGCAAGGAACCCGGCGAAAGCTTGGTGCGGCGATCCGGCCAATGCGACCACCGGTGTTTTGCCGAGCCGGCCTATCGCCGTTGTCCCCCCGGGCCTTAAGGCAATGCCGTGCCCAATCAACACCCCGCGCCGCGCCAGAGCCTCGGCGGTCACGTCGGCGTGGCCGTCGCCAGTACCGCCGATCAGGAGCAGAAAATCGCATGCCTCGCCATCAAGAGCGGCAATGATCGATGCCGCGTCGCGCTCTACGGTATCTATACCGGCAATCGAAACGCCCGAGGCACTCAGGCTCTCGACCACGAGCCGCATGGAGAATGTCTCGTGACTGTCGGCAGCGACATCGATTGCGCGCACGCGCGGGCTCCGTATGGCAAGCTGGCTCAGTCCCACTTTGCGGGCGACCAGCAGGTCGGCGAAGCCGATCGCCTTTCCCTCAAGCATTGGCGGGCGGGCCGCCGCCATATCCTCGCCCGCCCGGCGCACACCCTGACCGGGCACGGCTTCAGCTGCTGCTTGGATCATCGGTCCACTGCAATCGACGAGGCCGGCCTGCAGCACACAGTCGCGATTTTCAGGCATGACCTCACCCGTCTCGACCCAGGTCGGCGCGACCGGCAAAACTAAGGGCGAATAGGCTGATGCCCCCACAAGGTCGAGGGCGCGACACGCCCAGCCGTCGATGGCAGCGATGTCTCGCGCAGGCTGAGCTGGCACGACAGCCGGCATCCCGGCAGCGACATAGCCCAAGGCTTGTTCAAGCGGCACCAAGCGCGGGGTGACGGGCATCACACCATCGAGCAGCGCATCGAGCGCCGCTTCCAGGGGAGTCAGCGGGCCCTTCGAAGAAAACATTCTCGTCATGGCGCGATATTGAAGCAGACGCGAGCCCGTTTGCAACCCAGCTTCAAGAACGCTCGCGCTGCGCATTCGGGAAGAAGAGCTGCTGGCCGTCGATCTTGTATTCTCCGATCGCCTTCTGGCCCTCCGGAGAAACCAGCCAATCGATGAAGCGCTGGCCGGCCTCCACTTTGACGCTTGGATGCTTGCGAGGATTCACCAGCATCACGCCATACTGGTTGAAGAGCCGCTTGTCGCCCTCGAGGGCAATGTCCAACTCGCCACGATTCTTGAACGACAGCCAGGTGCCACGATCGGAAAGCGTATAGGCGTTCATGGCCGCCGCGGCGTTGAGCGCCGCCCCCATGCCCTGCCCGATCTCCTTGTACCACGGGCCCTTGGCTGCCTCGATGTCGATGCCAGCCGTCTTCCACAGACCCAATTCGGCCGAATGGGTGCCGGACCTGTCACCGCGCGACACGAAGGCCGCTTTCTTGGCTTCGATGGCGATCAGCGCGGCTGCGATGTCCTTGGTCCCGCTAACGCCCGCCGGGTCGCTTTTGGGGCCCACGAGGACGAAGTCGTTGTACATCACGTCGAAGCGCTTCACCCCGAAGCCTTCCTCGATGAACTTCTCCTCCTGCGCCTTGGCATGGACGAAGACCACGTCGGCATCGCCGCGCCGACCGGTGTCGAGCGCCTGACCGGTGCCCTGAGCGACAACCTTCACGCTGATGCCGGTTTTCTTCTCGAACAGCGGCAGGATGTAATCAAACAGGCCAGAATCCTGGGTCGAGGTCGTCGACGCCACGACGATCGACTGGTCCTGGGCAGGCGCGCCGCCCGCTAGCATCAGAAGCACCACAAACGCAGAGAACATTCGGCGGGTCAGCATCTCAATCTCGGTCCAAGTTGATCAAAGCACGAGCTCGCCGCGCACGAAGGCAGCGGCTTGCGGGGTCGCGGGGCGGTCAAGGAAGTCGTCGGCGTCGGCATGCTCGCAAACGCGCCCCCGGAGCAGAAAGACGACGTCTCCCGCGATCCTGCGTACCTGGCCGAGGTGATGCGACGCCATGATGATCTTCGTGCCCGATTGGGCAGCCGTGATGATGATCTGCTCGACAAAACGCGTCGCCGCCGGATCGAGGCTGGCTGTCGGCTCGTCGAGCAGCAGGATTTCGGGCTGGCGTGCCAGGGCGCGCGCGAGGGCCAGCCGCTGCTGCTCGCCACCGGAGAGATGCCGTGCCGGACGTGCCGCGAGATCGAGAAGACCGACGCGCTCGAGCAGTTCCTCCGCGCGCGGGGCCCGGAGCCGGCGCGGACAGCCGGCTTGAGCCAGTGCATAGACGACATTCGCGGCCGCCGAGCGGCGCAGCATCACTGGCTTCTGGAACAGGATCGCGCGCCGTGTCGGCGGGGAAAGCATTCGTCCCCCCCAAGTCAGGGTTCCAGCAGAAGGAGCAACAAGCCCCATGCAGAGTCGCAGCAGGGAGGTTTTGCCCGACCCGTTCGGGCCGACAACCAGAGTCGGCGCGCGCGGCCCGATCGTCAGGTTCACCCGGTCCAGGATGGTCGTCGCACCGGCGACCAGCGACACGTCATCGAAGACAAGTGGAAGATCGCTCTGAGCAGCCCGCATCCCTAGCCGGCCCGTTGCTCGGACCAAACCCGCACGCCCCAAGCGGTGGCGTTGATCAGCAGGATGAGGAAAATCAGCATCAGGCCGAGTCCCATGGCGAGCGGCAGGTTTCCCTTCGAGGTTTCAAGTGCGATTGCCGTCGTCATGGTGCGGGTGAAGCCATCAATGTTGCCGCCGACGATCATCACGGTGCCGACCTCGGCCGCCGCCCTGCCGAAGCCCGCGAGCAGAGCCGTGACGAGGCTGAAGCGGCCGTCCCACAAAAGCGTGGCGACCAGGCCCGCCGGCCCGACCTGCATCGCAGTCAGTTCCTCACGATACTCGCGCCACAGATCCTCGACAGTCTGGCGAGTCAGCGCGGCAATGATGGGCAGCACCAATAGCGCCTGCGCGATGACCATGGCGGCGGGTGTGAACAAGAGGCCGAACTCGCCAAGCGGCCCGGATCTCGATAGCAGCAGGTAGACCGTCAGCCCGACCACCACCGGCGGCAGGCCCATGAAACCGTTCAGCAGCACGACGATCGCCGAACGACCGGGAAAGCGTGCCAGCGCGATAATTGCGCCCAGCGGCAGGCCTGCGACCATGGCGATCGCGACAGCCGAAAGGCTCACGGCGAGCGACAGGCGCACGATGGCAAACAGCGTGGCGTCGCCGCCCGCGATCAGTTGCCATGCACCCAGCCCTTCCGACATTGCTCCTCGCAGTCCTGTCCAGCGTCAATGTCCTGCAACTCCTCCGTCAGAGTCAAATCCTTGAACCTATTCAGGAATATGCATATCAATGCAGGATGGATTTGCTAACGACGTCCGAAGCCGCCGATTATCTGCGCATTGGCGAGCGCAAGCTTTATGACCTAATCGCGGAGGAGCGTATCCCGTGCAGCAAGGTGGCGGGCAAGTGGCTGTTTCCGCGGCATGAACTCGACCGCTGGGTCATGTCGGGGTTGGTCCGGCCCGCAGGAATGACCCAATCCGAGCCGCCGCCGATCGTCGGCGGCAGCCAGGACGACCTGCTCGAATGGGCTTTGCGCCAATCAGGCTCCGGCCTGGCCTTTCTGACGGAAGGCACGGAAGCCGGCGTGACACGCCTGCTGCGCGGCGAGGTGTCTGCCGCCGCGATCCATTTCCACAGCCGCGACCCGGACCCGAATGTCGCCGCAATTGCGACCAGGCCGCGGCTTTACGATGCGGTTCTGGTCGGATTCGCCCGCCGCGAGCAAGGCCTGCTGCTCGCGCCAGGCAATCCAAAATCGCTCAACAACCTGACCGGCGTACTTGCGACCGGCGCACGCATCGCGGTTCGTCAACGCGGCGCAGGCGCGGACATGCTGCTCACGCAATTGCTGGCGGACTCCGGCGCGAAACAAGACGACGTCAATCGGTTGGAGCCTCCCTGCCTGACCGGACCCGATCTCGCGGCTGCCGTGCGCGTTGGTAGGGCCGATTGCGGAATTGCCACGCGCGCGGCCGCACGCGCCGCTGGCCTCGATTTCGTTCCATTGGCCTGGGAAAGCTTCGATCTCCTGATGCGGCAGCGGACCTACTTCCAACAACCGATCCAGGCGCTCCTGCGTTTGCTAGGGCAGGAAATCTTCGCCAGCCGCGCCGCCGAGCTTGCCGGATACGATCCATCGCCGGCCGGGCAGATACGGTTCTTCAAATAGCAGCCGACCCCGATCAAGCCGCAGCTCTCATCCCAGATCGATTTCGCCCTCGACGACATGGCGCAGGCCTGCCGGCTCCGAGGTGATGACGGCCCTCACGGTCAGTCGGCCCTGTCCTTTCAGGCCCTTCTCCGCCACGGCTTTCTCGATTGCCTGCTGCGAAGTCACGCCGACCTGCTTGAGGAACTTGCGCATGGAGACGTTGAAGGGATCGGTTTCCATATTCTGGGTCATATGATTGCCTCGAACGGTGTGAGCGATTGGCCGGTCCGGCAAGCTTGGTGCCCGCAACGGCGGCGCTGCGCCAACGGAGCACGGAATGCCCCGGGGTGCAATGAGGACGACGTTCGCACCATGTCTGACGGCCGTTGGTCCGTTCCTCTGCGGCATAGAAGCGCGTGGTGCCGAGCTCCGCGGTCATGGCGGAGCGGTGCGGGCGATTGCCGTGACGGCCGATGGGCAAACAGCGATCACCGGTGGTTTCGACGCCAAGACGATCATCTGGTCGATCAGGACCGGCCAAGCGAGGGAGGTGCTGCTGTTCCACGATAGCCAGTCGGCGCCGTCCGCAAGGCCGTTTCGCGGGCACGGCCAGACGGCCCTCTCTGGCGGAAAAACCAGGCAGCAAGTGGCAACTGACGAAGAGCATGATGGATAGCCGTTTTTCGCCCGTCAGCGCGCCCTAAGCAATCCTGGTGCCGCTATGAGCATCGAACAAATGCACCTTGGATATCATGATCTCCAACCCAACCTCTTGATCAAGTTTGAAGGGCGGCTGATCCCGCACCTCGGCCACGAGGTCGACTCCACCTGCACTTAATGTAAGCTCCTGGGCCTCACCGGTCGGCTCGACCACTTGCACCCTCGCCTGAGAGTGGTTGCCGCCAACCGAAATGTGCTGCGGACGAATCCCGTAAACTACCCCATTCCTGTCGCCCATCCGAGAATCCGCCGGCAAGGGTAAGCGCAAGCCCTGATCGGCGACGAATGCGCCGTTGTCGATGCGGCCCTCGATCAGGTTCATTTCCGGCGAGCCGATAAAGCTTGCGACGAACAGATTAGCTGGATTCTCGTAGAGCTCGGAAGGGCTGCCGATCTGTTCGATCCGGCCTTTGTTCAACACCACGATGCGGTCGGCACCCTGGACGTATTCGAGGGACCGATCTCAAATCGGAAGCTGCGCGACATCCTTGGGTTCCGGCAAGAGTATGACTGGCGCACACAGCCTGCGGATTCTTGACTGGTGGCGGAGAAGGCTGCGGTAGATGGGGATGTTCCTGAGGCCAAGGTTGGCGCAGAGACCAGATTTTCCTGAACTCAAGCAGCGCGCCGGGTAAACGTAGCACTCGGTTCACGAATATTGCCGGCGCTGCCGTGCCACACGGCTTCAGGGCCTTTGGCCGGGCTGGTCCAACGTCTGCTCTCTAGCTCACGCAGTTTGGAGCTAAACGGCGGGTTGGAGGCGCAAAGCTGCCATCCGCAGACGATGCGTCGGCGAGTGTCTAGACCATCGCATTGGCGAACCGCTTCGTAGCCTAATGGCGGATAACAACAATGGTAGGCCCGGAGGGCGACGTTTTCTACTGGACGTCAACACGTTAGCGGACGGTCGGCAACCCGTTTCCTTCATATTCTCTGGTATGGTCTGGCGAACCTAAGGACCGGGGCGAGCACTAGTTTTTAATACGCGTGGTATCTCTGTCTTATCGCGCAAAGGGTTCGATGCATGTTGACCCATGGCATGGGCCTGACGGTTTAGGGGGCCAATAGCGGACGGCGACTCCGAAGGTAAAAACCATAGGCCAACTTTATCCTGCGGTCCAAATCGAGGCGTAACACCCAAGTGACAACTACTCGTTTCCTTAGTATCTGGCGATCGCTCTCCGGTGTCGGGATGGCCCTCGGCATGCTGTTCTTCGCGGCCGCCCTGACGCCGACGCTCGTTCCCCGCACCGACCTGACGCAAGGCGTACTGGCGGGCGCGTGCTTCGCCATCGGCTACAGCCTTGGCGTCGCCTTGCGGTGGCTATGGAAATATCTCGAGATTCCGGAACTGCCGCCACGGCCGCGTTTGCTGTCCAAGGCGATCATCCTGGTCCCGTGCCTGGCCCTTGCCCTTGTGGCACTGTGGCGATCCGGCGCGTGGCAGAACTCCATCCGCGCGGTGATGGGCATGCCGGCTGTCGATGGCGCTCATCCCGTCAATGTCTGCGCCCTGGCCATTTGCACCTTCATCGTCGTGCTCGCGCTGGCGCGCCTTGTCGCTTGGCTGGTGCGCGCCATCGCCGGGGCACTGAGACGCTACATACCCCGGCGCCTGGCGAATGTCGCCGGCGCCGCTGTCGCCGTGCTGCTCATCTGGTTGCTGGTGAGCGACGTTGCGATCCGCGCGATCTTCGGCGCGCTCGACTCCTCGTTCGCCAAGTTCGACGCACTCATGGAACCGGAGCGCCAGCAGCCTAGCGAAGCCTCCAGGACCGGAAGCCCCGCCTCGCTGGTCAGGTGGGACGAGCTCGGCCGCGCCGGCCGCGAGTTCATCGCGGACGGTCCCGCCGCCGCCGAGATAGGGACCTTCACCGGCCGGCCGGCGCAACAGCCGGTTCGGGTCTATGTCGGACTGGGAGCGGCAAACAGTGCGCAAGCCCGCGCGAAACTCGCGCTGGAGGAGCTGAAGCGGGCGGGCGGCTTCAGCAAATCCACGCTTGTGGTCATCACGCCGACCGGCACCGGATGGATCGATCCGGCCTCGATGGATGCGCTCGAATATCTATGCCGAGGCGATGTCGCCAGCGTCGCCGCGCAATATTCCTATCTGAGCAGTCCGCTGTCGCTGCTGGCGCAGCCGGAATACGGCGCCGAGACGGCCCGCGCGCTGTTCCTCGAAATCTACGGCTACTGGACGACCCTGCCGAAGCAGTCGCGGCCGAGGCTTTACCTACACGGACTCAGCCTTGGCGCCATGAACTCCGAAAGATCGGCCGGGCTGTTCGAGATATTCAGCGACCCGATCAGCGGCGCACTCTGGAGCGGCCCGCCCTTCGAAAGCCGCATCTGGCGCTCGGTCAGTGATACGCGCAACAATGGCTCGCCGCAGTGGCTGCCAATCTTCCGCGACAGCAGCTTGGTCCGGTTCATGAACCAGAACGGCCCGGCGGTGGCGCCGGACACGCTCTGGGGGCCGCTGAGGATCGTCTACCTGCAATATGCCAGCGACCCGATCGTGTTCTTCGACTATCGCGACGCCTACCGGCAGCCGGATTGGATGAAGGCGCCGCGCGGGCCGGACGTCTCGCCGCAATTGAGCTGGTACCCGGTGGTGACCATGCTGCAGCTCGGTCTCGATATGGCCGTGGCGACAACCACGCCGATCGGCTACGGCCATGTCTACGCGCCGCAGGACTATGTGGAAGCCTGGAGCGCGGTGTTGGGCGTGAAGGACTGGTCGCGACAGGACCTCGCCGCCCTCAAAACCCATCTTGCCACCAAAGTTGCAGCACAGGCCGACAGAGGCGGCTAGCTGAGGCTTCAGGGCACGGCCGAAATCAGCAGGAACATAGCGAATATGCCAAGATGGACCACTCCCTGAAGTCTCGTCGTGCGGCCCGTGCCGAGCGTGAGCGTGCTGACGAACACGGTGAGCAGAAGAATCACCGCGAGCCCCGACATCCGTTTAGGCTCACGATGCAGTCGATTTGCCACTGACGTAAATGGCGGAAACGGCAGCGGGCGTAGGGAGCCCGCTGCCGCCAGGAGCGAGGCACGACGACTGATTGACGTGCGAGGCTCCTTGTTCCCGCAGCGGCTTGGCGACAGACATCGCCGCGGGAAATTGCTGGATGTTCCACGGCTATCGCGGCGGCAGCATTTGGGGCGGGCGCCTCGAAACAGGCTCCAGACCGCCTTCTGTCAGGCCTTGCCCACGGGCAGCGCGACGAACCGGCTCGAGTCGTCGCGGGTGATCTGCATCAGTACGGCCTTGCGGCCGGCCTTGGCTGCATCGGCAATGGCCTTGGAGACGTCATCAGTGGTGTTCACCTTGGCAGAACTGACGGCGGTGATGACATCGCCCGGCTGGATGCCACGATCGGCCGCATCGCTGTTGGGATCCACATCGGTGACGACCAGGCCGTTGCCATCGTCTGACTTGGCGATGGTCAGGCCAAGATCGGCCAATGCGTCGGCCTTGGCAGGCGCCGGCATTCAAGGAACATTGGTGGCGCCCGTCGCGACAGGCGTCCTCGGCGGAAAGACATACTGTTCGACTGGTCTCATTCCTTCCGGAAGCAAGAAATAAACGCTCGATCCACGTTTGGGATTTACAGCATATTCCAAGAAAACGAGGTGCTGGCCTAGAGTTACCTGGATTTGATCTTATCCGCAGCGGCGGGGCGTACGGCGGGAGATGAAGTTTACGGGAGAAGCATATGAAGCGCATCATCGTCGCCGCGATCATCGCAAGCTTGGCAGCCCCCACCTGGGCAATGCCCGTCGGAGCGCTAAGGCCGTCGGTTGCCGATACGGTCACGAACATTGACCTAAGGAGGCCTTCCCGCCATCGACCGGGACATGGAGTACGGCCACCGCACCACAGGCGACCCCATTATCGGCCCTCCCGTCCGCCACGCCATCACCGGCATTCGAGGAACAATAATGGCGCCGTCGCCGCGGGCCTCATTGGCGGAATGCTGCTCGGCGGAATGGCGGTTTCGGCTGCCCGCCAGCACAATCACAGCGCTTGGAATAACCATGTGAACTGGTGCTCACAGCGCTACCGCTCTTTTCGGGTCTCGGACAACAGCTGGCAGCCGTATAATGGTCCACGCCGACAGTGCATATCGCCCTTCTAAGCGTCCTCTGGACTCCTTGGTCTGACGAGCCCACGGGATTTGCTGCAACGGCTGAATTCAAGCTTGCACGAGAGTGCAGGCCGCCCTGGCAGAGGCCGGCAAAGCCACTGGCGTGAGCTAGCCGGAAATGTCCCGCCCCTTCGAAGCGCATTTCCCGAAGGCGCTTGCCGATCAGTTGATACAGCTTCTCTGTTTGATCCACGCCGATGCACCAGTTGGGAGGACTATTGTGCAAAAAAATCTATCGGTCGCGGCAATTGGCGCGGTGATGATTGTGAGCTTCACTTATTCCGCGTTCGCCACGTCGATCGGGGTAGGCAATCCCTATCCCGTCAGCAACTACAAGTGCGAGGACGGCACGCGTCTGGCAGTGCGTCTTCTGGGGGATCGCGCTTCTGTATCCGTCAACGACGCGGCCGAGGTCGACCTGCCCTCCAAAGGACCGGAAGGAACGACGTACTCGAACGGTCAGTGGACGCTGACCATCGTACAGGGACGCCTGTCGTGGGGCGTTGGTCGAGCTGTGCCGTCTTTATGCGTCGGCGGATGAGCGTCTCACCTCCGGAAAACTGACGAAGATTATTCAGTTCGGTCGCGCACTTCATCAGCTTTCGAGATCTCCCACACCCGTCGGCTCCTCGTGCATTTCAGTGTTTCTGAACGCCTGCTGCCTCGGCGCGGCCGGTCACAAGAACAATGCCACCCGCGGCGATCTCTGTCCGTCAAACCAACGGTTAATCGCAAGACATACACCTTCGCAATAAAACCGAAAACAGAGGCGCTCAGCCAAAAGTGCTAAATGCAAAGAATCCAAAAAATAGGCATTGTGTCTCCAAATATCCAAGCCACCATGCAGAATTATTGACAACGTGTTCGCATGCGCGTGATGTCGGCTTAATTCACCAAAGAGGACGAAAGATATGCGGAGATATGCACTAGCTGCCCTGTTAAGTGCCGCACTCGGCTTTGGTATTCCTCTTGCCGCTGTGTCCCCAGCGGGAGCTGTGACCGTAAATATAAATATCGGATCAAACCTTAATAACGGCCGCGCGATTACTTGCGTCCAAGGCCAGCGATTGATTCAGAGCAGAGGCTTCAGGGACGTGCGTCGCGTGGACTGCCGGGGACGCAATTTTGTTTATCACGCGCGTCGTATTGGCGGCAGCACTTTCGAGATAGTCCTGAATGCCCGTACTGGCCGCGTGGTGGATTTCCATCGCATTCGTAGATGACTCCGGGAGGAGGTACGGGAATGGCACAGTTGTCGGAGGCTCAGCAACCGAGACGGTCTGCATGGGCGAACTCGGCGATCGGAATCGTCTTTATTCTCGCCGGCGTCTTCGTGTTGGGCGATCTGGCGCTGGCCACGACCATCAGCGCGCTTGTCCTGGGCATTGCGATCGTATTCGCCGGTTTTGTCGAGATCGTCCTCGCCATCTGGACCGGTGGGTGGCGTGGTTTTCTCTGGCAGACGATGCTCGGCATCCTCTACGTCGTTTTTGGCTGCCTGCTCATCAGCTTGCCGGTGCTGGGATCTATCATCCTCACCTGGGTGCTCGGTGTCGTGCTCGTGATATCCGGGTTCGGAAGAATGTCTTTGAGCCTGCGCTATCTGTCCACCGACCGATGGATGATGCTTGTTTCCGGCCTGTTCGGTCTCGCGGCTGGCTTCTTGATACTCATCGGATGGCCATCGACCGGGGTTTGGGTGATTGGGGCGTTCGTGGGTATCGACCTGGTCCTCCACGGCCTGGGCTGGCTCGTTACAGGCTTGCGGCCAACGGATACGACCCGATGATCCAACCATTTCACCGTGACCGTTACCCACTTGCGGCATTGGCTCCTGTCCTGCCGCGACGGTTCTCAAGAGCGGCAAGCTTTTTGCGTGGGGTTTCATTTTGTCCTGGACCCGTCGCGAACGGCCTATCGATCCGCACGATGCCGCATGACCGGGATCAGCCACCCCTCGAGACCAGCAGCGCGGCCTCTCTGACCACATAGGAGAAGTTCGGGCGGCCCGGACGAGAATTCGTCGCGACGAAGCCGAGCGCAACGGACGAAGCGGCCGACGACCAATGTCGAGACCGCAGGTTTGCCAGTCGGACAGGCAAGCAAAATGAGACGTGCTGCACACTATTCGGATTTCCGGCTCAATCTTTCACCTTCTAGGATGTGTATTACAGCCCTTGAAAAGTCTTAGCCTAGGAGGGCCCCATGTCCGATCTGATCGTCATCGTCTATCCAAACGAGGCCAAGGCTGAAGAGGTACGTCAACGGCTCATAGGACTTCAAAAGGAATACGTTATTAAACTTGGCGACGCGGTTATTGCTACCAAGACCGAGGCGGGCGCGATAAAGCTCAATCAACTTGTGAATATGACGGCGGCAGGCGCCGTATCCGGTAGCTTCTGGGGCTTGCTTATCGGTGTTCTCTTCCTGAATCCGCTGATCGGACTTGCGGTCGGCGCCACCTCCGGAGCCCTTGGCGGCGCTTTGACGGACGTGGGTATCAACGATGCGTTCATGCGCGATCTGTCAGCCAGCATCCAGCCTGGGGACGCTGCCCTATTCGTGCTCGCGCACGAGATGACAGCGGACAAGGTGCTTAAGGAGATCCAGGCCTTTGGCGGTGTGGTGCTTAAGACGTCGCTGGATGAGACGAAGGAGCAGGTTCTGCGCGATGCGCTTCAACGCGCTTCTGCGACGGCCGGCCAAGGCGCGGCCGCGACCGCCTGACCACGGTCGCGGAGCCGGAACTCTGCTGGTCGGCAAGGCGATGGATGGCCGGACAGCAAGTGGGCGATGCAAGCATGTCCGGCCTTGAGACAGCGGCCCTGCTTTTGATTGAAGCTATCTGCGGCGCGGGCGGAGCTTTCGCTACGGCCTGGTTTTGGCGCATGGCTGCACTGGGTCGGAAATCTGTCGCGGCGGCTGGCGTCGTGGGAGGACTGGCCCTGACAGGGCTGGCCGGTCGGATTCCCGCCTTGGCAAACTTCGTCGGCAACGTCGAAAATGCTGTCGATGCCACCGCTCGCGGTGTCGGCACCCTCACGCCCGGCGTGCTGATTGGGGTCGGCATTGCCGGCCTTCTTGGCGGCATCCTGTCGGTCTGTATCATCGGCCTCGTCCGGGGCGCGGGATCCGGTTGTCGCTAGGGGCGCGGCCAATCGAATTTCCCGGCGGCTATCACGCGTTCCGCCGATCGGCGGACCCAAGCAATTGAGCGATCCAAAGGGTCGCCGACGATTGCGAGCAAAAAGTAACCAGCGCGATGGTGATGGGCACACCTATGAACGCGCCGAACACCCCCCAAAGAAACGACCAGAAGAAGACCGAAAACAGCACCACAAAAGGCGACATCGCCAACACGTAGCCGGCAACCCGCGGTTCTATGTAGCTGCCGATGACGAACTGAATGATGTTGAGGCCGGCAAAAATCGAGACGGCGGCCTGTGGCGATCCGAACTGCGCGAGCGCGTAGAGCGTCGGCAAGAATGTCGCGACGAACGGCCCGATAAACGGAATATAGTTCAAGGTGAAGGCGATAACGCCCCACTCGGCGGCAAACCGCAGTCCGAAAGCCGCCGAAAGCGCCCAGACCATCGAACCGGTCGCAAGGCTCATCAATGTCCGAACCAGCATGTAACGTCGCCATTTCGATGCTGTCTGACTGCTGCCATCGATCAGGGCGGCCGCCGCCTGGGCGCTCAGCGCTACACGAGCATTGCGAGCCGCCGCTTCAGCGTCGAGAAGACCCAGAAGCACGTAAACGACGACAACGATCCAGAACGAGATCACGGTATTCAGCCTTGCGGTCACGCCCTGAGCTATCCGCACGAACCAGCCGACATTGAAATGCTCAGCCCAGGCGCCGGCCATCACGACACCGTGCCCTTCCAACCACTCGGCGAGTTGACTGTAGAGTCCTTGAAAGCGGGCGCTGTCGGCGAGGACCGATCGGCCAATGCGGCCAAAACCCCAACTGGCGATCGATGCAAAGGCGAAGAATGCCAGGACGACGACACAGACGACTATCGCCAGTGCGATCAGCTTTGGAAGACGCCGCTGCAGGTTGCGCTGCAATGGCCACACCAGCGCGATGAGGAAAAGAGCGCACACGACTGGCGCAAAAATTGAGGCAGCGGCCTGCAGCGCCCATATGACGGCGATAACCGCCAGAATATACGTAGGCGCAAAGAGCGTGCGCTTTGCCATGGTATAGTCTGTTCCCGGCCGGCTGGATGGCGTTACCCCGAAAATTGGTCCGGAAGCTTGCTCAGCGCCCAGACCAATGTTCATCGATATCGCTCAACCAGCTCGATTCATGCTGAATAAAGCTGATCTTACGCATCGCGCCTAGCAACGTTTTGTGATGGGTCGACCCTGACGATCGCGAACCGTGTGGCCCCAGCGATCACGAACCCAGCATTCGCGATGATGCGCGCGCGGTGCCGTCGCAGCGCCGACCACAGCCCCTGTGCCGCCACCGACCGCCGCGCCTACAAGGGCACCTCGACTGCCGTTTGCAAGGCCGCCGATGACCGCACCCGTTCCGGCTCCTGCCAACGCCGTGCCTGCTGTTCGCTGTTCCGTGGCAGTACAACCCGCAGCCATCAGAGCCAAAGCAGAAACAAATATGATACTTCTCATGGTTTCATCTCCTGGGTACATTTACATCCGCTCGCCAACAACGAATATTCCGTCCAAACAATGCGCCGATTGTTCCTAAAGGATTGGGAGCGACTCCAACACTCTATGAGCAATTCTGGGGCAAATGGTCTTTATGTGCTGGAGGCCGTCCGGCAGCGTATGGCCTTCAGACTATTTGTGGGCCGACCGGCCGTCTGTACCGAGCCTGGCCGGATTGCTATCAATAGTCGACCGCATCACGCATGATGGGGCAGGTCATGCAATGGCCCCCGCCTCGGCCGCGGCCGAGCTCCGCGCCTGAGATAGTGATGACTTCTATGCCTTCCTTGCGCAGCAGCGTATTTGTGTACGTGTTGCGATCGTAGGCAAAAACGACACCAGGCGAGGCGCAAACCAGGTTGGCGCCGCTGTCCCACTGGGTGCGCTCGCGCATGTAGTCGTTGCCGCCGGTTTCAACGACGCGCATCTTCTTGAGACCAAGCGAGTCACGCACCGTCTCAATGAAACTGCCTTTGTCCTTGTGGAGTTCGACGCCGCCCTTGCCGTCAGGGCGATAGGAGAATGCGTCAATGCCGTTGACGATGTCCGGATACATCAGCACGCAGTCACGATCGGCAAACGTGAATACCGTGTCGAGATGCATCGCCGCGCGCAGCTTAGGCATTGCGGCGACGATCACACGTTCGGCAGCTCCTTTCTCAAACAGGGCCGCCGCCACTTGGCTGATAGCCTGGCGCGAAGTGCGCTCGCTCATGCCGATAAGCACATTGCCCTTGCCGATAGGCATGACGTCCCCACCCTCGAATGTGGCAAGCCCCCAATCCCTGGTCGGGTCACCCCACCAGACATTGACCTTGCCGGCGAAGTCCGGGTGGAACTTGTATATCGACGTGGTGAGGATGGTCTCCTCGTGGCGCGCGGGCCAATAAAGGGCGTTCAGCGTCACGCCGCCATAGATCCAGCAGGTGGTGTCCCGGGTGTAGAGCGTGTTGGGCAAAGGCGGCAGCAGATATTCGTTGACGCCGGCCGCGTCACGGATCAGCGCCAGTTGTTCGCCGCCAATGCTTTCCGGGAATTCGAAGGTCGACAGCCCGCCGATCAGTGTCTCAGCGAGGTCGCGATTAGAGAGGCCGTCGAGATAGGAGCGGACCTCGTCGATGAGGCCGAGGCCGACCTGGTTCGGCACGATCTGCTGGTCGAGGATCCACTTCTTGGCTTCCGGAATGGCGACCGTCTCGGCGAGCAGATTGTGCATCTCAACCACCTCGACGCCCCTGTCGCGCATCTTGGTCATGAAGTCGAAATGATCGCGCTTGGCATTGTCTACCCAGAGCACGTCGTCGAAGAGGAGTGCGTCACAATTGCTGGGTGTCAGCCGCTGGTGGGCGCGGCCGGGAGCGCACACCATGACCTTGCGCAACTGACCAACTTCTGAATGAACGCCGAATGAAGTATTGTTTGTCATGACCTTCCTTCTTTCTGTTCAAGGTGCGATGGCGCCCGTCAGCAGCCCGTAGGCTCCGATCAGGCCAGCGATGAGCGTGACGGCGAACACGAAGAGTTCGGCGAGCGTGAACAGCTGCAATTTCTGCTCGCGCCGCGCCCAGACGTAGAGGATAGTTCCGGGCGCGAAGAGGACGGCAACAAGCAGCACGTATTTGAGCCCGGCGGCGACGAACATGAAGATCGTGTAAATCGCCGCGATCCAGGCGAAGATTTGGTCGCGGCCGCGCTGATCCGGCGTTTTTTCATAGCCAACGCCGCTACGGGCGAGCAGGACGCCGTAGCCAGCCACGAGCAGGTAGGGCAGCAACGCGGTGACGCTCGTCATGTCGAGCATGAAGTTGAACGCGTCCCGCGACCAGTAGGTGGAGATCACGAAGAGCGACACCACGATGTTGGTGAGCCAGAGTGCGTTGGCGGGAACCTTGTTGCCATTCTGCGCTGCGAAGAGCCTTGGCATGTCCTCCGACTTCGCCGCCGCGAACAGCACCTCGGCGCAGATCAGGGACCAGGCGAGATAGGCGCCGAGCACCGAGATCAGAACGCCGATCGAGATGAAGACCGCACCCCAGTGACCGACGACCGCTTCGAGAACGCCGGCCATCGACGGCTGCTGGACACCGGCGACAGCCGATTGCGGCAGAGCCGCGTAGGGCAGCAGCGTGACCGCTACCATCAGGCCTGTGACGCCGACGAAACCGAGAATCGTCGCCGTACCGACGTCGGAACGCACCTTGGCAAAGCGGGAATAAACGCTGGCGCCCTCAATGCCGAGGAAGACGAAGACCGTGATCAGCATTGTGTCGCGCACCTGGGCGATCAGGGACTTTGGCGGCATGTCCAAGCCGCCGAAGAAATTCTCGCGGAACTGCCCGAAATGGAAGAAGAAGATCAGGAGCAGTATGAAGACCAGGATCGGCACGATCTTGGCGATCGTCACGACAGTATTGATGAAGGTCGCCTGCTCGACGCCGCGCAGGATCATGAAGTGGAAAGCCCAGATGCCGATCAACGAGACGATGATGGCGATGGCGCTGCTGCCGTCCCCAAAGATCCCCGGAAAGAACCGCCCCAGCGTCGAGCCGATGAGCACCCAATAGAAGACGTTGCCCAGGCAACTACCCAGCCAGTAGCCGAAGGCGGACAGGAAGCCCATGTAGTTGCCGAAGCCGGCCTTGGCATAGGCGAAGACGCCCGAGTCGATGTCTGGCCTCTTCTCGGCCAACGCCTGGAACACCCGCGCCAGCATGTACATGCCGGTTCCCGCAATTGCCCAGGCGATGATCGCGCCGAACGGACCTGTCGCAGTCGCGAACCGGCCAGGCAGATTGAAGATGCCCGCGCCGACCATCGATCCCACAACCATGCTGGTTAGCGCAAACAGCGAAAGCTTCTGATTTTCGTTTGAAGTCATAAACCGCTCTCCTGGCTGCGCGAACCAGAGTTCGCGATCAGACGCCTCGCCGACACGTCTCGGTCCAGCAAGGTTAGGTCTGATCAGAAGCAGTAAATGCGAATGTCGGCAACCGGTTAAACGAGCCAAGGCAAAGGTTTTGGACGTCAGGTATACTAGTGGGATTTTATGCCAATCACGTGCGCGCCAGATTCGAGCTAGGTTGCAGGCGTAACAAAGAGGCCGCTGGACCGTCGTCCGCCAAAGGAATTGTTGATCCAAATCCAATGAACTCGACCGTTCAGCAAAAATTCTCGATATGGACCCTGACGGCTATGGTCGTCGGTTCGATGGTCGGCGCGGGCATCTTCTCGTTGCCGCAGGCCTTTGGTCGCGAAACCGGTCCGTTCGGGGCCATGATCGCTTGGGCCATCGCCGGCGTCGGAATGCTGATGTTGGCCTTCGTCTTCCAGACTTTGTCAGTTCGCAAGCCGGAGCTCGATGCGGGCGTGTATGCCTATGCCAAGGCCGGCTTTGGCAACTATCTCGGCTTCCTCTCGGCCCTCGGTTACTGGTCTGCCGCCGTTCTCGGCAACGTTTCCTATTTCGTGCTGATAAAGTCGACGCTGGGGCTTTTCTTTCCTGTGTTTGGCGATGGCAATACCATCACGGCGATCGTCATTTCCTCGATGCTTCTGTGGATCGTACATTCGCTGATCCTGCGGGGCGTCAAGGAAGCGGCGGCGATCAACACCATTGTCACTTACGCCAAGATCATTCCGATCTTTCTCTTTATCGTTTTCGTTATCTACGGCTTCAGCGCCGATATCTTCACGGCCAATTTCTGGGGCGGGGAAGAAGTCAGCGTTGGCAGCATCGCGAGCCAGGTTCGCGGGACCATGTTGGTGACCGTATTCGTCTTTGTCGGAATCGAAGGTGCGAGCGTCTATTCGCGTTACGCACGCAACCGCGGGGATGTCGGGGTCGCGACGCTCCTTGGTTTTCTCGGCGTGCTCTGTCTGCTTGTGCTGGTCACCATTCCCTCCTACGGGATCATGCTTCGTCCTGAACTGACAGCGCTGCGCAATCCCTCCATGGCCGGCGTATTGGAAGCGGTGGTCGGGCCATGGGGCGCCAAGTTCGTCAGCTTCGGCCTGCTGATCTCCGTTGCCGGTGCCTATCTGTCCTGGGTGCTGCTGGCAGCTGAAATCCTGTTCACCGCATCACATCACCAGACAATGCCCCGTTTTCTTGCGTATAAAAACAAGCATGGCGTCCCGTCGCGGGCGCTCTGGCTGACCAATACGGTCGTGCAGGTTTTTCTAGTCCTGACGCTCTTTGCTCAACAGGCCTTCAGGCTCGCTCTCGAGCTGACCAGTTCCATGATCCTCATCCCATATCTTCTTGTCGCCGCTTACGGGTTCAAGCTCGCATGGAGCGGTGAGAGCTACGAGAACGATCCCGCAGCTCGGCGTGTCGATTTCGCAAGGGCAGCGACAGCATTGATCTATACGGCCGGTCTCATCTACGCCGCCAGCGCCAAGCACCTGCTGCTCTCGGCCGTCATCTACGGACCGGGCACGATCCTCTTCGTCATGGCTCGGAAGGAGCGGGGGCAGAGGGTGTTTACTCCCGCGGAGATGGGGATGTTCGTCGTCGCCGCACTTGGCGCGGTCGCGGCAATCTACGGCATCCTTGCCGGCGCCATCGCAGTCTAGGGCCCAAAGCTGTTTCGCAGCAGAAGGCCACTCAGCGTGTTCGCCCTGCTGTCAGGCTGACTGATCTGCTGCGAGCTCGTGGCCTGGGCGCCTTGCCAGCCTTCCACGCGTGCCTCCTTTGGCGAAATGCCGAATTCCTTCCTGAACATCCGGCTATACGCCGATGGATCCGTGAAGCCCCAATCCCCGGCAATGGCGGAGATCGGGCGCCCATCCAAGCTGTCGGAAAGTATATCACGTGTCTTGAGCAGGCGTTTGTGGCGAATATAATTCGAAACACCTCCAGCCGGTTCGAATATCCGGTAGAGGCGAGAGCGGGACACACCGAGTTCGCGGCAAAGCCTTTCGGATGCCAAGGACTGGTCATTCAAACTTTGTGCGATGATTTTAGCAGCGCGCTCCGCGATCACGGCGTCGATCACACGCTTCGCCTCGGTGATGCGGTCATGCGATGGTGACACGCAAGCAGCCAGCAGATTGGTGGTGGCAGTGGCAATGTGCGATACATCCACGGCCCTCAGATCGGAAAAAGAACGGTGCAGCAGAAGCATATAGTCTGCCAGGAGTCTTTTCGACTCCTCACGTATTTCAATCCTGGACGATTGGATGAAAGGCAGGTCGCGTGGCAGGAAAACGGCAAGGAGGGCGTCGTTCTCCATCACGCATTCGTAGGGCTCTGCAAAAGATTGCAGGGTCGTTCTCACGACCTGCCAACTTCCAGGAAGCCTGCCCTTGGACAAGGGCAGGCTCAAATACCAATTATCCACCGAAGGGTTTTTCAAATGCCGCCAGCGACAGCGGTAGCCACTGCCAGGCAATTCGAGGAACATGACAGCCAACGTTCCCAGATCCCACACTGTTTCATGCGCTGGAAACGAATGGCTCTGTTCTTGCATAAGTTCAGTGTCGGCAACGCCTTGATACCAGGTTCGAAACAGGTCGAATTGCTTAGCAGGTGGTGCCGTGGAGGTATCGATGTCGACGGCGCATTGCAGGGACTTCTCGGCACCTGCTCCTCCAGATAGCCCGGCGGCATGAACTATAGCATCCATAGCAACTATCCGTCTTTGTTGGTGCAACACGGGTTATTGCAAGCACATTAGTTCATTCTAATATATACAATTCCGGCAAGCAATGTTGAAGGTGGATATAATACCCTGTCTACTACCAGCATAGAAGCATGTTAATCAATCGTTAACATGTCATCTGGCCCATTTGAGGTATCGCTAGGAATTCGCGAACGGGGCTTAATTGTACCCGACGAAGTTGTGGAGGTGACTGCGTCATATCCGAGGCTTCTCACACCGGTTGTGGTGGCTCTCAACCCAGTATGCAAAGCATCCCAATCTTAGACCACCAGTCCATTTTTCTTGTTGGAGGCTGTACTCCCTGAAATGTCTTGTGGGACTAATGCCCGGATACCACGCGCACAACGGGAATCGGTAAGGACGATCTAGCCGCCGTCACAGGCGTCACCGCGAGATCTGCAGCATGATCCTCATCGGCAGGGACCACAGCCATGGCGCATGAAACCAGCGAGGGCCTCGGACGTCGCGACTTCATGATCGCGTCAGTCGCCACGATCGGCGCTGCCGCTGCGCTCATCGCCGGGCCGGCGCAGGCACAAACTGGCTCGGCAGCTGCAAGCGCGTCTCCCGCAGGGACGTCGGGGACCGTCTATACCGGCGATGTCATCGACGAAAAGAAGGTCATCAGTTCGCTTGACATCTCGGATCTGGAACCAGGCAAGCACAGCTTTTATTTCCAGGGCGTACAGATGCCGACGGGCCAGCACTGGTACGTCTCGGTGATGGTCGCCAAGGGGGCAGCCCCGGGCAAACGGCTGGGGCTGACGAGCGGGGTGCATGGCGACGAAATGAGCCCCATTCACACGGTGCAATCCGTAATGCGTGAGCTCGATCCGGCCGCGATGTCCGGATCCGTGATGGCGGTATTCGACATTTCACGCCCCGCAATGGAGGGCATGGAACGGCGATGGCCGAATTCTGGGCGCGGGATCGACCTGATCGACATCAATCGGTTGTTCCCTGGCAATGAGGGCGCTCCCGACGCGCCGACGCGCCACGCCGGCCTGATATTCAACCGGCTTCTGCGGTCAAACCTCGACTATGCAATCGATTTTCATACAGCCGCCACAGGTATGGACGCGACTGCGTTTCACCTTGCGCGCATGGATATCCCCGAAGTGCGCGCGATGGCGGAACTCTATCCGGTCGATCAGATTTTCGACAACTTTGGCGAGCCGGGCCTTCTTGCCAATGCCCTCATCGATGCCGGCATTCCAGCCTTCACGCCCGAGATCGGCAAGCCGCGGATCTTCGATCACGACATGATCGCCCTGTTCGTCGAAGGAACGATGAACGTCATCAAGCACCACGGAATAATTTCAGGCCCTATCGGCAGAACCAGCAAGGATTCGAGCGTTTTCGTCGCGGACGGCATGTTTCCCGTCACCGCGACGCATGGCGGTTTCGTCGAATTGTTGGTCGAACTCAATGAGACCGTTCGGCCCGGACAGAAAGTTGCAGTCCAGAGGAACACCTTCGGCGAAATCGTCGCGGAATATTCCGTGCCTCTCGGCGGCGAAGTCGGCGCCAGGCGGACCGATGCAACAGCCGAGTCGGGGACTCCGATCGTATTCCTCATCTTTGACAGCGCCAATCCTGTCGGCGGCGATGTGCTGGTCGAATAACGGGACCTGAAACGACAAGAACCGCGACACGAAGCGCCGTCCGACAGGTGTCAGTGTCGCTCAACCGAAAGCAAAAGACATGCTGCGGCTAGGCTCGAAGTACGGTCACCTCGTTCACAGTTCCGGTTGCGGTTGTCTCAATCCCGATCTTCAACGAGTCTCTCGTCGTCTGGAGGCCTTTTCCAGGCGCAGTTTTCTCTCCGGTTTCGGGGCTGCCGCCATCGCCGGGGTGCTGGCAAAGCCGTCCTTCGCGCAGACGGCCGCGCCCCCTTCCAAGATCCTGTTTCGCGAGGTCCGGCTATTCGACGGCAAGTCGGGTGCGGTGAAGGACGGAGCGCAAATCCTGGTGGAGGGCGGCAGGATTTCCGGAATCGATATGACGAACGCCCCTCCCCCGGAGAACGCCACCGTCATCAAATGCCGCAATGGCGTCCTCATGCCAGGGCTCATCGACGCGCATTGGCATGCTATCTTCGCGGCGGTTCCGGTCAACATCCTGCTTAACGGCGACCCGGGGATTATCTTCGCCGCGTCCACCGCCGAGGCGGATCGCACACTCAGTCGCGGCTTCACCACCATACGCGATCTGGGAGGTCCCTCCTTCTCCTTCAAGCAGGCCATCGACACCGGGCTGATCCCTGGCCCGCGCATCTATCCCTCCGGCGCGATGATCACGACCTCCGGGGGCCACGCCGATCTTCGCCTGCCAAGCGAGATTCCACGCGACGGCGGCAAGCTCAGCGAAGGTGAACTCCTGGGGGGAGCGGCCATCGTCGACAATATCGGCGACCTGAAGATGCGGATCCGGGAGCAGCTCCTCCAAGGCGCGTCACAGATAAAGCTGGTGGGCGGCGGTGGCGTATCGTCGCCCCGCAGTCCGCTGGACATAGTCACCTTCAGCGAAGAAGAGTTGCGGGCAGGCGTCGAGGTCGCACAGGATTGGAACACCTACGTTACCGTGCACGCCTATACGTCTCGCGCGATACGGCGCGCGCTGGCAGCCGGGGTGCAGTCGATCGAGCACGCGCACCTGATGGACGAGGACACGGCGGCCATGATCGCCGAGAAGGGCGCATGGCTCAGCACCCAGCCTTTCCTGACAGCGGAGGACACCGGCCCGCTGACCGGACCTAGCGCCGACCGCGCCCAGCAGCTTTTCTCAGGCACGCCGAGGATATATGCCTTCGCTCGCAAGCACGGCATCAAGACGGCCTGGGGCTCCGACGTGCTGTTCTCGCCCGCGTTGGGTCCGCGCCAGAGCATGATGCTCACGCATTTAGCCAACTGGTACAAGAACGCCGAAGTCCTGCAGATGGCTACCTCCGGCAATGCCGAACTGCTCGCGCTCTCCAATCTGCGCAACCCTTATCCTGGCAAGCTCGGCGTCATCGAGGAAGGAGCTTTCGCGGACCTCTTGGTCGTGGACGGCAATCCGCTCGACGACATCCGGCTGATCGAGGATCCGCATAAGAACTTCGTCGTCATCATGAAGGACGGCCGGCTTCACAAGAGCACCCTTTGAGAGTCAGCGGAAAGCCGTATGCCGCCTTCACTTCCCAGCGATCAGTTAATCCGACACGGCCTCATGGTCCTGACGAAGCAAGGCCGCGAGAAAATCTCGACTAGGCAGCCGTCGTCATCTGGAAATCTCGCCGCGAGGCAACCAAACAGGCTCCTGACGCTCCGTCCGGCAGACTTCCTGATACTTTCCGTTGAGCGCTCTCGGTTCTCTTCCCTGCCCGCAGGGTGCGAGATCGATATTTAGAACCTGCATGGAACGGGGACATGCCAGAAACATCGGATCACCCACCTGCAACGCCATATGAACGGGCCGAAATCGAGCAGGGCAAGTGGCGCAGGTTTCTGCTCTTTGGGCTCCTCCTGCTTGCGGGCGGCGTGTTTTCAGTCGCAGTTCCCAGCGTTTCCAATTTCGCATCCAACGTCGTGTTCGCCGTGGCCCTGACGGCAGTCGGCGTCATCAAGGTCATCCAATCTCTCTGGATCAAAAGTTGGGCGGGCTTCGTGTGGCAGGAACTGACCGGCTTCTTCGAGCTCATCGGCGGCATCATGATTTACTTCAACCCTATAAAAGCATCGGCCGCAATATCACTGTTCATAGCGTTTGTACTATTCGTCCACGGTATTCTTCAACTAATCATTGCCACGGAAGTCAGGAAAGTCGGCGGCTGGTATTGGTTCGCCGTTTCCGGAATCGTCGCCATATTTGCTGCCTTCTCCATACTGTTGAAGTGGCCGATAGTCAGAGAGATGCCGACTGGCTTGGTGGCCGGATTTTCCATGATGATTGCCGGACTGGCGTATCTCGTCATTGCGCTAAGCGTGCGCAGGACGAAGGTTTTGGCCTTAGAGCGGGATGCGAGGGCCCATGATGAAAAGCAATTTTGATTTTCGAGCCAAGATCGTGGCGGCTGCAATGCTGGTCGGCGTGGCCGGCTTCGCGGGCGCGGCACGTACGCAGACCGCGCAGCCGGCGCCGGTGCCGGTGGTCGTGCAGAAAGTCCAGTCCGGTCCAGCAAACGCGCCGCTGACATACAACGCGCAGGTCGAGGCCATCGACGCGGTCGACATTCAGGCGCGCGTGTCCGGCCTGTTGAAGGAGATCCGGTTTTCGGAAGGCCAGCGCGTGAAGGAGGGCGATCTGCTTTTCGAAATCGAGCCGGATCAACTGTCGGCGGCGGTGATGTCGGCCCAAGCACAAGTGGCGCGATCCGAAGCCACCCGCAATGCCGCGCAACAAAGCCTGTCGCGCGCCAGGGACCTGCTCAATCGCAGGACCATTGCTCAGGCCACGCTGGACGATGCGCAGGCTGCATTCGATGTCGCCGCGGCGGATGTCCAAAGCGCCAACGCAGCGCTCCATACGGCCGAACTCAATCTTTCCTATGCTCAGATCAGGTCTCCCATCGATGGCACCATCGGCCGCTCCCTGGCGACGCGCGGCAATCTCGTGGGCCCCGGCTCCGCGCCATTGGCGCGCATCGTGCAACTCGACCCTATTCGCGTCGCATTTTCGATCGCCGACAGCACCTTGGTCGACATCAGGCAGAAACTGGCCGGCGGCCAGAAAATCGATCCGAACGGGTTCCGCCTGAGCCTGTTGCTCGCCAACGGCACCGAATTCGCTTCACCGGGGCGGGTGCAGTTCATCGACAATGAGGTCAACCAGCAGACCGGCACCGTCGCCGTACGCGCGCTGTTCCCCAACCCCGACCATATATTGGCGCCAGGCCAATTCGTCCGGCTGACAGTCGTCGATGAAGACGCCAGAAAATTGCCGATGGTGCCGATGGCGTCCGTTCTTCAGGACCGCCAGGGCAAGTTCGTCTTCGTGCTCAACGACAACAATACCGTGACCAGGCAGGCGATCACGACCGGTGCGCGCATCGACACTCGCTGGGCAGCGACGAGCGGATTGAAAGGCGGCGAGACGATCGTCGTCGAAGGACTGCAGCGCGTTTCCGATGGTCAGCAGGTCACCCCGCGCGAAAGCGAGGGCACGCAATGATCTCGGACCTGTTCATCACCCGCACCCGGCTCGCGATCGTTATCTCGATCATCATTTCGATCGCCGGTGCGATCGCGGTGTTTTCTCTTCCCATACAGCAATACCCGCAGATCAGCCCTCCAACGGTGACAGTGTCGGCCTCCTATCCGGGAGCAAGCGCGGAAGTCATCGCCGACGTCGTCGGTGGCCCGCTGGAGACGGCCATAAATGGCGTGGATCACATGATGTACATGTCGTCCACCAGCTCCAACGCCGGCCAATACACGCTGTCGGTGACCTTCGAAGTCGGAACCGACCCCGAGACGGCGCAGATCAACGTACAGAACCGTGCCCAACTGGCGATCTCGCGGCTGCCGGCGGCGGTTGCGCAGCAAGGCGTGTCCGTGCGCGCTCGCTCGCCGGATTTCATTCTTGGCATCGCTTTCTATTCACCGGACGACAGCCTCGATGCGCTGGCGATCACGAATTTCATCACCACGACCATCGCCGACACGATATCGCGTGTGCGGGGCGTCGGTGAGGCTTCGGTCGCGGGGGCCTCGGAATACTCGATGAGGGTATGGCTCAACCCACAGCGCATGGGTGCGCTTGGGCTGACGCCCGACGATGTCTCAGCCGCCATCCAACGCCAGAACATCCAGGCGACACTCGGGCAGGCGGGCGCGCCGCCGCAGGCGCAAGGCTCGGAGCTGCAGTACACGCTGGTCGCGCAGGGGCGGCTGAGGAGCGTCGAGGAGTTCGGCGACATCGTCGTGCGCACGGGCTCGTCGGGGGCCAAGGTCTACCTGCGCGACATCGCGCGACTCGAGCTCGGCGCGCGAAGCTATGCTTCGAGCGCCAGCTTTGCCGGACACGCATCGGCGATGATGCAGATCAACCAGTCGCCCGGCGCCAACGCCATCCAGACCGCGGCCTCGGTACGCGCCGAACTGGAGCGCCTTTCGTCACGCTTTCCCAAAGGCATGCAGTATCACATCGTCTACGACGCGACCCGCTTCGTGAATGCCAGCATCTCGCTGACGACTCGAACCTTGCTTGAAGCGTTCCTGATCGTTCTCGCGGTCACCTATGTCTTCCTGCAGGATTGGCGCGCCACGTTCATATCCGCGCTTGCCATCCCGGTTTCCATGCTCGGCGCCTTGGCGGTGCTGTTTGCCGCCGGCTATTCGCTGAACATGGTTTCTCTTCTGGCGCTGGTGCTGGCAATCGGCCTGGTGGTGGACGATGCCATCCTTGTCGTTGAGAACGTCAAGCATGTGCTGGAGGATACGCCGGACATCGGGGTCGCCGACGCCACGCGCAAGGCGATGCACCAGATCACCGGGCCGATCATATCCACGACCCTGGTGCTGCTGGCCGTGGTGACGCCGACAGCGTTTCTCGGCGGCATAGGTGGCCAGCTCTACCGGCAGTTCGCCGTGACGCTGTCTTCGGCGCTGGTGATTTCCTCGTTTGTTGGATTGACCCTGAGCCCGGCGCTGGCCGCACTGCTTCTGCGGCGCCATGCGGGTCATTTCAAGCGCGGCCCCTTGGCCTGGTTCACGGCATTCATGAACAGGACGCGCGACGGCTATGGACGCCTCGTCGGGTTTCTGGTGCGGCATTGGTACGTGCCTTTGGCGGGATTGCTTGCCTGTTTTGCCGCCGCCTATCTGATCTTCACCGGGCTGCCGTCGACCTTCCTGCCCGACGAGGACCAGGGCGCGCTGTTCGTCGACATCCAGTTGCCCAATGCCGCTTCACTCGATCGCACGAAAGCCATCGTGGAGGACGTGCGCAAGATTCTGGCCGACACCGGCGGCGTGCAAGACGTCATCACGGTTGCGGGATTCAGCATCCTTCAGTCGACGAGTTCGCCCAGCGGCGCAATGGCGGTCGCGGCGCTGAAGCCCTGGGACGAGCGCACGTCCAGGGAACTGCAGCTCGCCGGCATCCTGCAGGCGCTGCGGATGAAATTTTCCCAGATCCCTGGCGCGAATGTCGCCGTGTTCGCTCCGCCGGCGATCGCCGGCATCGGCTCGGTCGGTGGCCTGGACTTCCGCCTGCAGGCGCTAGAAGGGCAACCGCCGCAGGAGATCGCGCAGGTCGTCAGCGCCCTGCTTGGCGCCTTCAATCACCTGCCCGAACTCGGCGGGGCCGCCACCACCTTCAGCGCCAATGTCCCGCAAGTCTATGTCGACGTGGACAGAACGCGTGCCGAGGCGCTCGGGGTAAGCGTGTCGGACGTCTACTCCACGATCGGCGCGGCTTTCGGATCGCGCTACGTAAATGATTTTACGCTCAACGGCCGCGTGTTCCAGGTCAATCTGCAGGCCGATGCCGATTTCCGTGCCCATGCGGAAGACATCTTGGACCTGCACGTGCGCAGCCGGAACGGCACCATGGTGCCCTTGAACACTCTGACGTCGCTGACGACGATCCTGTCGCCGTTCGCCATTCAGCGCTACAACCTGTCGGTCGCCGCTCCTATAAACGCCATTACCGCACCTGGAAGCTCGAGCGGCGGCGCCATGGACGCAATGGAGAAGACAGCGGCCCAGGTTTTGCCGAACGGCTATGGTTTCGAATGGTCGGGCCTGTCGTTTCAAGAACGTCGCGGCAGCGGCCAGGAGGGTCTGGTCTTCGCGCTGGCGTTCCTCTTTGCCTATCTCTTTCTTGTCGCCCAATACGAGAGCTGGTCGCTTCCGTTGGTCGTTATCCTTTCGCTCGGAGCGGCTCTCTTCGGCGCCATCGCGGCATTGAAGGTCTTCGGGTTGCAGAACAGCCTCTACGTGCAGATCGCCATGGTGCTGCTGATCGGGCTGGCGGCAAAGAATGCCATCCTGATCGTGGAATTCGCCAAGGAGCGGCGCGACGAAGGACAGAGCATAGTGGAGGCCGCGCGGACCGGGGCCGAGCAGCGCTTCAGGGCGGTCATGATGACCGCGGTTTCCTTCATCCTCGGGATCATTCCTCTTGTCGTGTCGACCGGCGCGGGCGCAGGCGCGCGGCGGGCTGTTGGCGTCACAATTTTCGGGGGCATGGCCGCGGCTACGACGATCGGCCTGCTGATCATCCCCTCCGTCTATTTTGTCGTCCAAAAAGCAACCGAGTATCTGTCGTTCCGGCGTCCGGGAGACCGTGCGGAACGCCTCGATACGATCGAACCATCCCGTTGAGGTTCGTCCTCGCCAAAGGGCGGCCGAGATGGTCCGCGGCCATCATCCATATTCTTGGAATCTCAATTCTTGGCTTTGCGTCCATTTTTCGCCGAATGGACTCGTTCTCCGAACCGCGACGATAGACTGACGGCCGGATGTCAGTACATTCGGCGCAATATTTTTGGCGAAGCTGCCCCGCCAGAGGCCGGTTTCCGGGCGGCCTTCGAATTCAGTGACGCTTCGTCTGGAGGCTGCAACCGTGAGCCCAGATTCCTGCTCGTCTCCGTCATTAGCCGCTTCACTTGCGGTGTTGTCGGTGTTCGCCACCGCGACGGGCAATGCGGAGGCCGCGGCGCTGACCGCACGCGGCAACGAGCCGGGCTGGCAGATCAGTATCTCGGACACCGCGCTCAGCTTCAACGCCTTAGGGGGCGAGACCTTCACGGTTAAGCCGGCTCCGAACCCTACAAGGCAAGGCGACGCCGACACCTATTTGGCAACGGTCGGCGGCCGGCAACTCGCGGTGACCGTCGCTGCCAAAATATGCGTCGATACCATGAGCGGAATGCCATACCCCCAAACCGCGACCGTCATCCTTGGCGATCGGAAATTTGAGGGCTGCGCCGGAGAGCCGGGCGACCTCCTTCACGGAGATTGGCTCGTGGACGAGATTCGAGAAGTAACCACGGTCGCGGGTTCGAAACCCACCCTTGCCTTCGAGCCGGATGGACGCATCCATGGGAATGGTTCGTGCAATCGGTTCTTTGGCGGCTTCGCCTTGACCGGGGAAGCGCTGACGGTCTCGGAAACCGGCTCGTCCAGGATGATCTGCGATCAGCCACTCATGGATCAAGAGCGCAATCTTCTGAAGGCACTCGGGTCCGTCCATCGCTTTGAAGCCCCACAGACAGGACGAGTGCAACTGTTGGACAAGGATGGCCAAAGGCTGGTGAGTTTACGAAGATAAGCCGGCGCGGCCAGCAGCATGCAAAACCCCGCAGGACGATTTGTGTTGGTTATCTCGCTGGCGTTGCTGGTGCAAAGCTGCGCCGGTCCAAGAACCGTGACGGGCCTTGCCTCGCCTGTACAAATTAGCAACGAAATGTCGGCTATTCCCTTCCTGATCGCCACCACGCGCACAAGATCCCCTATCTCCGAACCGCCCTATTCGCGGGATCGTTCCCCGACACTGGGTTTTTCGCAGCTGACTGTCGTTGTGCCGGCCACACACCGGCCGGGCGTCGTCGAGACGTCATCGGCATCACCCGATCCGAACAGCCAACCCATCAATGAGGGCGACGCCATGAGAATAGAAGCAACGTTGTTCAGCAACCGTGATGATGCGCAATCAGTCGAACGCGTCGTCGCTCACCTCGCGCTCGACTCGAATGTTCAGTCGGCTTCCTGGAAGCCGGAAGAAAAGACCGAATAGAGCGAAAGCCAGAAAGACCCTCGACACCACCTCGAAACGTCAAATTTTAAGGAGCTGCGACAATGGAAGGAAACACCAAGGCCCTGTTGGCAAACAAATTGATAGCTATCGGCCTCTTGCTCATAGGCTTTCTCATTTTTGCATCGGGCTATCGCTATGGCTCTCCATCGAGCATCATGGTTGGCTGTCTTCTCTTTGCCATCGGAATCATTCTTCTGATTATAAAGATCGCCCGCAGAAACAAGCCGGACTCGGTTGCTTGACTTACCGAGTTGGACGAAAGCGATCGCGTCCAACCCCAGTCCGGACAAAAGACTTGGAGAGGCCCTCGTTGTTGGAGGCTCCTAACTGGTACGCCCGCCAATATAATTCCGTGGTCGCGCGCACCCGCGAGTCTGATCCCGACGCGGAATTCCATATCCAGCAGATTGGCGAGCAGCGCCATGCATCGAGCCTTGCAACGATAGACTATGGCGACACGTTCGTCCTCGATTTGCGGGACAAGGGTGGCATCGCCATGTCTGGGGCGATCAATGACGATGCGTTGACGGCGGTGTTCCTCTGGGGCGAAGCCACGACCTTCAACGGACAACGGAGTGAAGTACCGCAGTTGCGGATCATCGGCCCGGGAACGGAATTCAAGCTGGAGATGCCAGGAAGCTATCGCCTCATGCGGATCGGTCTGCGTGGGTCCGCGCTCGAGTCTCTGCGCACGGCATCAGCCTCCCACCTGGGCCAGAGGAGCTCGTTGACGCCAGGGATACATGAGCAACGCCTCACGGCAGGAGCCGAGCTGGAGCTTCAGCAGAAGCTGCTGCGAACCGTAGGGTTCGCCGCAGCTGCAGCACAGCGTGGCTATGACCTAAGTGCCGGCCTGGCCGTTGCGGCGAGCGAAGCGGGCGCCGCGCTCGCGCGGGTGCTTTCCCTCCCGGAGCAACCGTCCCCCCGCGCCCCCGGCTCCAGCGATCGGCGCGAGATCGTTGACGCTACCCTGGCCATTCTGGAGGCAAAGCCTCATAGCCCTGTTTCCGTCAGTGCCGTCTGCGAGGTACTGGGCATTGGCGAGCGAATGTTGGAGCGCGCCTTTCAGGAACGTCTGGGAGTCAGCCCTCGAGCTTACGAGCGGGAGCGGCGGCTTCGGGCCGCGCACGGCCTTATCCTGACGCAGGGCGATCGCCTCTCGATCACCGATATCGCCATGAGCTTTGGTTTCTGGCACCTGGGCCGTTTCGCTGGAGCCTATACGTCAATCTTCGGATGCTCCCCCAGTGAGGCGCGTCGGCGCTTCTGGAGACACGCAGCACCAGACCGATGGGATGCCCAACCTGCCGATCCGAGGCTGGTTAACGCGGGGCCCCAGGCATTTTGATCAGGGTGGAAAACGATGGAGCCGTCGGCTCCTGTTGGACGGAGGCAGTCGGCAGAAATGCCGGATCCCCCGCGGTCGGCGAATCCTAAAGCCAAGAACATACCTACGCGTAGAGCCTCATCACAGTTATGTGCAGCCCGCATTCGGCCTATTTGCCTACTGAACCACCCCAATCCCGAGAGCTTTCAGGCACTCCGTCGGAAAGTGGATAGAAATTGGTTGGCCGTCAGGAGATTCTCATGGCGCGACCTCAGTGGGCCGCAACAGACCTTCCGACCGGTGGGTCGCAAGCAAGAGAAATGCAAGTCACTCCACAAGGTGCGCTCGGCGCCGACGAGAATGGCCATGGTCGCAAGGGTAAATACGATGGGAAAAACGCTGTCCCAGTTTCCACGAGAAATAAACGCATTGCCTACGTTTGGGATTCCTAGCCCACTCTAGGGGCGTATCTCCGGCTTAAGATTGTCTCAAATCAATCTCATCCGCGGCGGCAGGTTGAGGCGTGTTTTATTGTCGGTTTTCCTTGCGGGATACGGCCTGCCGACCCCTTGAGTTGCCTATACTTCGGCGTCTCTTGTACGACAGGAGTTTGTTATGGACGCGAGAGTAACCGCTGCCGGCGTTCCCACCGACCCTTTTGCGGGTGAACCTCTAAGATGCGCCATCGACGTAAGCAGCTTGCTGGCCCCCCCAGCCGAACAGTTTGATTTCTATCGATCATGGTTTACCGGGGCTGCCGAAATACAGCTTCTTCGAGCTGAGCACTCCGCCTTCCCGGCTCGTCATCAGGTATGGCAGTTGGGCGATCTGGCGTTGAGTTCCATCGAAATTCCAGGCTCCGGCTACGAGATACAATGGGAACATCGCAGACGACCGCTGTTGGATCACTGGATGCTGTCGGTGCCGTTCTCGCGGTGTGCTGGGGGCGAGATGATATCTCGTCGGCCCCGCATGAGGTGTCTGGCCCTGCCCGATGTTGGAGTGAGCAACGACGACCTGTTCATCACACTTTTTCTGCCGCGCACATGGCCGGCAACCAGATCATCGAAAATCGAAGCCAGCGACGCAGCGCTTGATTTTCTTGCCCACTACGCGGTTCTCCTGCATCGCTCACTTCCTCACTTGAGAGAAGCGGATCTACCCCATATCGTTACCGCGACCGCCAATATTTCCGCGGCGGCTCTTATGCCGACAAAAGATCATCTGGCAGAGGCACAAGGGCCTGTGAACGCGGTGTCTGCCGCTCGGATCGCCAAGCGTATCGCGGAGAGGTTGAGCGATCCCGACTTGACGCCCAACAAACTCTGCCGTGCGGTCGGTGTCTCGCGCTCCCGTCTCTACCGGATTTTCGAGCCGGTAGGCGGTGTGTCCAACTATGTGCGACGCAAGCGGCTGCTCAAAACGCGCGACGCCCTGGCGGATAGTTCGGACAAGCGAACGATCTCCAGCATAGCCGAAGCATGGGGCTTCCACGATCCGTCTACCTGCAGCCGGATGTTCAAAACAGAGTTCGGCATCTCTCCAAGAGAAGCGCGCGAACTCGGGTGGCAGGGCGTCAAGCATTCGACCTGGCTGACTGTGGATGAGCCAGTCGCGGATGCTGGCATCCTGAGCAACCTCCTGATCAACAATTCATTGGGATTGTCCCTTTCGTCAAGACAGTGACGGATTCCTGGCAGAGGTCGGGGGCGCCTGGAGATCATCCCACAAGCTACAAGAAATATACGTCAAACCCATATTATGGATTCCTCGCATATTTTTCAAAAATCGCTGACCGTTTAAGCTCGGCCTTGTCCTCGTCTTTAGCATCATGATTTTCGATAACTCCACTCTGGATTTTTAATTGTCAGGACCGTCTCCTTGCGAAAGGCACATCGTTCATTGTTGATCTGCTAGCGCGATAGGAGCTTGTGATGGAGGTAACAGTACGAAGCGATACTCTTGGCGAGCCGATCGCTGGAGCAGTTGCCATACACGCGGCCGACATCCGCACATCATCGATTCTGCTGGCTGGGCGAGATGTTCTTGTCGACTGGTTCTATACCACCCAAGCAGGTGCGGGTGTCGGGATTTCAAGTCGCATAACCTCGATCTCGCCGCGGCTACATCCGCCGGGGCTGAGCCCGACACGTCTGGTCTCTTGATCGAGAATTCCATGGGGTTGCCGTCACCCTCTTTCAAGCAATGAGTTTGCCTCAATGCAAGACAAGCCATCAATTGTCAGCGAAAGCGAAGCGATCGGGACCGCAGAACCTCTAAGATGCGTCGTAGACGTTGATACCTCGCAGGCGCCACCGGCCGAGCAATTCGACCTTTTCCGGAGTTGGCACTCAAATATTGCCGACGTCGAATTGCTGCGAGACGAGTTCGGCTCGTTCTCGGCGCGCGAGCGGGCGTGGCGATTGGAGAGCCTCGTGCTGGCTTTCATCGAATATCCCGGGATGGGGTACCGTCGGCGGTGGCGCAGCAGAAGGAGTCCGGTGTTCGACCACTGGGCTCTCTCGGTGCCCCAGACAATCCCCGCGGGCGGCGGCCCGCCAAGAATGGGACAGCTACGCTGGCAATGCCTAGGTGCACCCCATGAAGACCAGGGTGAGGATGACGGTGTCCTTGCGCTATTCCTTCCGCGGGATTTCGCCTTCTCGCAACCCTTCACGCTCGATATCCGGCCCGAGATGGCTGCGTTCGTCGCCGACTATGTTCTGCTGCTCTATCATTCCTTCCCCGATCGCACCGAAAACGACGTCCCGTATATCGCATCGGCGACCACCAGCCTGCTTGCCGCATGCATTTCCCCGTCCCGGGATCACTTTTTCGAAGCACAGGAGCCGATCGACGCGGTCATCATGGCCCGCGCAAACAAGATCATAATAGCCAATCTGGCCGACCGGAATCTGACACCGGGAAAGCTCTCGCAAGACCTCGGCATTTCACGCTCCCGACTTTATCGGATTTTCGAACCAGCCGGAGGAATCTCGCACTATATCCGGCGACAGCGGCTGCTGAAAACGAGGGACGCGCTCGGGAACATCGCGGACGGACGCCCGATTTCGAGCATTGCGGAGGAGTGGGGCTTCATGGATCCCTCGACATATAGCCGGACATTCAAGCGCGAGTTCGGAATCTCGCCCAAAGAGGCGCGGGAGGCGGGCTGGCTGGGCCTCAAGCACCCTCCTTTGGCGGAGCGGTCGAACAACGGCAAACTTTCCCTGAACAGCCTCCTGGCCAACAATTGCCTTCTCAGCCATCAGCTTTCGAGTACGTGATTGGAGTCTTCGGCTGAGGTAATCTTGTCGAAGACAAGAGTGAGCCCATTCCTTGGCGAAGCTGGAGATTGGACGCCGGTTCGAACTGACCGCCGGGAACACCACGCAGCCTGACGAGGCGCTCGTATGGCATAAGAGATTGCACCCTCAAGCGGAGAGGCCGATGTCAGAAATGTTGGTCCCGATAGCGCAGGCTCATCGAAGCTCATAAAATACCAGCCAACAAGTCATCATATTTCGGAGGTTCATTTGGTGAATTCTTTGAGCAGACGATCCGTGATCGTTGGGGGAATATCATTTCTGGCGCTGTCCGGGCGTGCGGAAGCTTCCCAAAAAAGTTGGTATATTGGAACAATTCCAGATAAGCCGTTTGACATCCCTCTCGTAGACAAAACGCGCATCCCCCAGCAATTCCGTCGGCAAACGGTGCCTTACTTAGGTAGGGAAACCGCCGGAACAATCCTAATCAACAAGCAGGAGCGCTTCCTGTACTATGTCGAAGACGCCGGCAGGGCGATCCGCTTCGGCATCGCAGTCGGTCGGGACGGACAGAGATGGGATGGAGAGGCAATCGTCGGACGACGAGCCCAATGGCCGACCTGGACCCCCACCGCCAACATGCGACGCCGTAACCCGAGCTTGCCGCAGCGCGTTCCGGGAGGCCCAAACAATCCTCTCGGCGCGCGGGCGCTGTATCTGTATCGCAATGGCCAGGACACGCTGTATCGCATTCATGGGACGAATGAGCCCTGGACCATTGGAAAAGCTGCATCATCCGGCTGCATCCGGATGTTGAACGAGCATGTTTTTGAACTCTTCGGGACAGTGCGCAACGGCGCCCGCGTTATCGTTGTCTAGCCTGCGCCAGTCATGGATGCCATTGCGCGGCACCTCTAAATGCCGAGGCCGACTGGAGACATCGTCGTCACAGGATACCGTCTCTTTCGGAAGGTTGAGCGCAAAGGAAGCCAGCACTTCTCCGGTTTCGTTTGGCTACCGCACGACCAATACAGGCACACTTCCATCCGCGAGAACCTCCGATGTCTGGCTTCCCAGCAAAAGCTTTCTGATGCCACGACGGCCATGGGAAGCCATCACAATCAGGTCGCAGCCTCGTGACTTGGCGGTGTCGATAATCGCCTTGGCCGGGTAGGCATCCGGGACATGTAGAAATTCTGCGGATACCCCCATCCGGTCAGCTTCCTCCCTGACTTGATCGAGGACTTGCCCTGCGAATTCCTTGCTCGCGGCCTCAAAACTATCAACCTCCTCCTGCGAAGGAATAGACCCGGAGGTAAATCCGGTTCCATAGTCAATCAGCATGGGCTCCGTGACAGTGACAACTGTCGCCTTGGCAGCCAAGGCTTTCGCCAAGGCTATCCCCTGCTCAACGCCCTTCCTGGCGACGTCGGAGCCATCCGTGCTCACGAGGATATTGGTGTACATCTGAGTTCTCCCTGCCTGGTCGATCACGGTTCCGGCAACACCAACACTAGTCGAGATATGCACGTTGGTGCACTGCAAGCCCTCTCTTGCATATCCAACTCACGCCGCCTGTATCGCGACGCCGGGCACATTCGGGAGCGGACGCACCGTCTCCAAACCGCGGAGGAATAGCGCTTGCCCGGCCCGACGATCACCAATTGCCTTCTCGTGTACCAGCTATGGTTAAATCACAGACAAGACGACAGATGTTCGCAATACCTTTGTTGCCCGCTCAACCTACAATTCATCGGGTCATTGCGTTATGTGCAATTTATCCCAATGAATTGCATCTCGTCCAATTCTTCTTATCGATGGCAGATGTTGGCGATCCCCCTTTCGACCCCGAAATCGAACAATATGATTTGATCAATGTATCTTTCGATGAGGATCTCCACATGAAAAGAAGCCCATTTCTGACTGAAGGGGTGGCCGCCGTCACCGCCTGTCTGCAAAGCCCGCATTTTCGCAGTCGACCTCGGAGACGGCCAGCCGCTAACGGTCACCGATTTGGAGAACTCGACCGCTCAGCTTCGACCCGCTTTTTCTCGGGGTTTCGATCCCGCCTGGTGAGTATCTATCAGGGTGAACGCGCGATGCTACCGATGATCGACACAGCCCCGAGCCAAGGCCCCGATTTGCAGGTCCGAGGGTAACGAAACAGTGCCTTCGCACCGCCTAAGTCCTCCCCACGGGACCTGAATGCCGGAGTACAGCGCGGGCCCGCGCTATGTGCCGAACCGCCCGCTGTGGCAGACCGACTCCTTCTGCCAAAGCCACAGGCGTCAAGCGTCCAAACGCGCGGCACGACCGCGCCACGCTCCACGGATCAAGGCTGCCGGACAGCACGGATAACCTTCGCCTTGCTCCTGCGCAGCGGCCGGGACCCTGTTATCTTCAATGGTGCTGCGCCCATACGGGGCTGAATCAAGATGCTACGGCTTTTTGCAATCGTGCCCCGCGCGACGTCAATCCTGCTTTCGCCGCCACAATTGCGAGACCAGCGCGGTGATCAGGCTGCTTACGACAATCCATGCGGCGATCTCGCCGTGATGCACTTCAGGCCGGCGCGGCGCTTCTATCTTGTTGCCGCTCAACGCCACTACCGGCGCAAGGTCTGGCCGGCTTCCACGCCTGACCGAGTAAGCGCGCGTAATTTCTGCACCGAAGAGGAAGATCTGCGCTGAATAATAGACCCAAAGCAGCACCACTATCAGCGCGCCTGCCGCTCCGTAGGAAGTCGCTATCGCGCTGGTGCCGATATACCAGCCGATCAGCGACTTGCCGATGGTGAACAGCAACGCAGTGACCACCGACCCGACGGCAACATCGCGCCATTTGAGCGTGCGATCCGGCAAGACCTTGTAGATCGCTGCGAAGAGCAGCCCAATTAGCAAGAAAGAGACAACCGTGTTGACCGTGCTGAGCACCAGTTCGCCGAACGGCAAATGGTGATTGATGACTTCGCTCAGCGCTGTGATCGCTGCGCTTGCCGCCAGCGATACCATCAGCATGAAGCCCAGTGCGGCAACCAGGCCGAGACTTGCCGCACGCGCCCGCACTAGGCGCGAAAGCGACAGGCCGTCGGCTTTTACCTTCCATATCTCGTTCAGCGACTGTTGCATCTCACCGAAAACACCGGAGGCAGTGACGAAGAGCGTCACCAATCCGATGAGCGTGGCAAGCGTCCCGGACCATCTGTGCGAAGCCGTCTCGATCGTCGCCTTGAGCAGATCGGCACTCTGCGCGCCCATCGCGCCGGATATCTCCGCTGACAGGGCGAACTGGGCCGCATCCTTGCCCACCGCCAGACCAGCGACCGCCACGACGATCAGAAGGATCGGCGCCAGCGATGTCGTGGCGTAGAAAGCCACCGCTGCCCCGTGGCTCAACGCATTGTCGTTGATGAAGCCGGTGACTGCATCCTTCAAGAGAATCCAGGCACCGCGAACCCAGTGTGGCATCTCCCTCATCCGTCACGCCATATCGAACGCGGAGCGTCGTGGCCTGTCCCGATTGATGTCCCGATCGGTGGAAACTGCCCTGCACGCCGTTCTTCGACCGCTTCCGCCAGTGCCAACACAGCGTTGCGGACCCCGGTCTGCATCGCACGGTTGGCGTCAAGCCCTTCATGGCTCGTCGCATAGGGCTTCCAGTAGCCGATATAGCGCGCGAGTTCGGCCACCTCGCCGATGAGGTCAAGCTTCATCGAGCGCAGCCCGTCGGTAAGGCCGGCGCGGCGAGATGGCGTGGATATCCCATCCCGCGAGCTCGGCCTCGTTGGCGAGCTTTGCGTCGCGGGGTGATGCGTCAGCCATTTCGGACCGCGCAATTTTTCTTGAGCCTTATGATTGCCGATTTGTGGACGGTAACCACCCCGCCACAATCAATCCGTACGCTCAGCTTGTTGGTTTCAGGATCGACCCGAGTGACGTCCCCAACAAGAACGACTTTGTCTCCGACGTGAGTTCTGGGGGGCGCATCGATCGCATAAGGACGATCATAAGAGGGGATGCTCACCCTGGCGCGTCCACTGGGAAGCATGTCCATGACCGTGCTCGTCAGGGCAACTTCATCACCGATTGCAACTTCTCGAGGCAGGTTGAATTGCAGCATGGCATTTCTCCCGAGACTATCCCAAATCAATGCTGGCAGCTCGAGTTGGTTGCCTGAAATCGCACCTACATAGCAGGCAATCGGAGACCCGCCGACGCAGATCGCGAACCGGGAGATCAACAGCTCGTCGGGGAGGAACACACGGGGCCGAACCTTTAAGAGCCAAGCCAACCGATATTGTGTGATCGCGAAACGTCCCAGCGCGCAACCGCGTCTCGCCCGAGGTTGGGTTGCATCTTGTAGGGCTCGCGTTCGCCGTAGCACCGGCGGTACCGCCGAGTTGGACATTTGCTGACCGTTTCCGCAAGGAGAAGCATCCAGCCTGCAGCACGTTAGGCGCAGTCTCTTTCGCGAAATGTCGAGGCGAATTGCGTGGCCGACAAGGCAGGCCGACCACACGGCCCCCAGCTTGCCGTAACGCTGACGTAGAACAAGTTAAAAGCGGAGCGTGGGGCGCGCGAGACGCTCCGTCATCATCTCGATGCAGCGCTCTTCGCCGTTGGAGACAAAAGCGCGCCTTTGCGGAACAGCAGCCCGCGCCTCAGTTATGCAGGTACTCATCCCGGGGACGGCGGCTGGCTATGATGTTTTCCAGTGTCACACCGTTGTAATCGAGGCCTATCGTTTCTCTGGATTTTCGCAGCGGTAACCCTGTCGGGTTGCGCCGGAGGCGTGCTCGACCCGCAGGGACCGGTCGGCGCGGGGAACCGTACGATCCTCCTGAACTCACTGGCCGTGATGCTGGTCATCGTCATTCCGACGCTGGTCGCGTTGCTTGCCTTCGCCTGGATATTCCGTGCCTCGAACCGCAGGGCTCAGTACGATCCAGAGTTCACCTATTCCGGCCGGATCGAGCTCATCGTCTGGTCGATTCCGACGCTGACCATCCTCTTCCTCGGTGGCTTGATCTATTATGGATCGTACCATCTTGATCCTCGCAAGCCGATCGACTCCAGCCGGCCGCCACTCGAAATCCAGGTGGTGGCGCTAGACTGGAAGTGGCTGTTCCTCTATCCCGATCAAGGTGTCGGAACGGTCAACCAGCTGGTTATTCCAACCGGCATGCCGGTGCGTTTCAGACTGACCTCGGCCAGCGTCATGAACACCTTCTTCGTGCCCCAGCTCGGCAGCATGGTCTATGCCATGAACGGCATGCAGACCGGGGTCAACCTGCAGGCTGATCGCGAGGGCGAGTACTTCGGCCTGTCGGCGCATTTCAGTGGCGATGGCTTTTCGGACATGAATTTCCGTGTCAGGGCAGTTTCGGCTGACGCCTTCGCCAGTTGGGCCTCCTCCTTGCATGGCGGAGGCGGCGTGCTCAACGCCAGCGCCTATCGCCAGCTTGCCAGGCAAAGCATCAACGCGCCGGCATCCTCGTTCGGCCATGTGCAGCCGGGCTTGTTCGATGCGGTCGTGCGCCAGACGCTGCCTCCAGGGCCGGGACCTGCTGCAACCGCCGCCGGAGAGCCGCAGGTGAGGCCAAAAGCTGAACCCAAGGCGGGAGCGCCGCCCATGGTTCACCAGCACGATGAAGGAGGATGACGATGCTCGGCAAGCTCGACTGGTCGGCCGTTCCCTTTGACCAGCCTATTCCGCTCGGCGCGGCCCTGATCGTCTTCCTGGCCGCCGCCGCCGAGCGTGTGGCATGAGCGACATCCCCGCCGGCACCGCAACGCGCGATCCCTACCGGCTGGGTCGCACCGCAGGGCAAGGCCACCATCTGTTCTCGGCGACCGGCCACGGCGAGGGTGGCCCGGCCTCGAAGTTCGTCACGGTTGCCTACGGCTTTTGGATCTTCCTGTTGTCGGACATCATAATGTTCTCGGCTTTCTTCGCCGCGTATGCCGTCCTGTCCAATTCGGCGGCGGGCGGGCCAACCGGCAAGGAGCTGTTTGAGTTGACGCGCGTCGCCGCACAGACGGCGCTGCTGCTCACCTCGAGCTTCACCGGCGGCCTTGCGATGCTCGCGACCCACCGCCGGTCAATGGCCGCCACCCAGTTCTGGTTGCTGGTGACCGGCCTGCTTGGTGCAGCCTTCCTGTTCCTGGAGGTGCAGGAATTCGCGGCCATGGTGAATGAGCAGGCGGGCCCATCACGTAGCGCCTTCCTGTCCGCGTTCTTCGCCCTTGTGGGCTGCCACGGAACTCATGTTGGACTTGGCCTGCTTTGGCTCGGCACCATGATGGCGCAGCTCTGGATAAAAGGCTTTCGTCCCGACATATTGCGCCGGCTTCACTGCTTCAGCCTGTTCTGGCACGCGCTCGACATCATCTGGATCGCCATCTTCACCCCTGGTCTATCTGCTGGGAGCGTCATCATGAGCGAAATGGACAGCCGGAACGAGGACATGCTTGACCGCCGCGATTCCGCGCCAGGCGAAGAACGCAGCGAGGAACACGAGGTGGCGGGAGGCCTTTCCGGCTATCTGCTGGGCTTTGGCCTGGCAATCCTGTTGTCAGTGGCGTCCTTCATTGCGGCACAAACCGATCTAATTTACCAGCCAGCCGTGATCTCGGCCCTGACGGTGCTTGCCATCGCACAAATGGGGTCCATCTCGTCTTCTTCCTGCACCTGACGACAGGACCTGACAACACCAACAACGTGCTCGCGCTCGCTTTCGGTGTGCTGATCGTGACCTTGGTCGTTTTGGGCTCGGTGTGGATCATGAACCATCTCAGCCAGAACATGGGAACGATGGATGCGCATCAGGCTCACATGATGCCATGATGTGGTTCCAGGTCTGTGGCCTGGGCGCAAAACCGCCTGTCCATCGGTTCGGTTATCTTGCGCATAGCGTCCGCACTTTCAGGCGTCGAAAATCCATAGGTGCGGAGAGCCGTGAGGAACTGGTCGAGCTGTTTGGCCCGGCAATGTCTGTATCGGCCCGCTGACGGTCGGCGGCAGCCTGAGCTGCTGCCCGTGGTCGCAACGTCTGTGCCTTCCATCATAATTTCAGGAACTAGGAACATAGGGGCCTCGTCCGAGTTCCATTGAAAGTGTGGGAACATAGCTCAGTTTGCCAGGGGATTCCTTGCTCTGTGAGCGCTCCCACTTTCCACATTGTGTTTCAACGAATGCTCCGGATCATGGGTCGCCCACAGCTTTCCTCCCTGGCTTTCAGCCTCCTGGTACTCGTTAATTGTGCATTGCTGCAAAGCAGGGCCTGGGCACAGCTACCCTGCCCCGCCGACCACGCCAAGCTCCTGGCTGCCCTCAAGGCAAACGTCAAAGCAAGCGGAGGCCCTGCCAATGGCGGCTTCGAGACCAATGAATGGGCGGCGATCGTTACGCGTGACGGGACAGTTTGCGCCGTTGCTTTCAGCGGCCCCACCAGCGACGCGCAGTGGCCCGGCAGCCGGCTGATCGCAGCCGAAAAGGCAAGCACGGCCAACGGGCTCAGCGTTGCCCAGATGGCTCTCTCGACGGCGAACCTATATGCTTCTGTTCAGCCGGGTGGCCCCTTGTTCGGCTTGCAGCTTACCAATCCTGTCAACCAGGCAGCCGCTTATGCCGGCGACAGCAAGACCTTTGGAAGTGCGAGCGATCCGCTGATTGGCAAGCCGATCGGCGGCGTCGTGGCATTTGGCGGCGGCCTCGCTCTCTACGACGGCAAAACGATTGTCGGCGGGCTTGGCATCAGCGGCGACTCCTCCTGCGCCGATCACAATGTCGCTTGGCGCCTGCGTGCAGACCTGGGCCTGGACAAGGTTCCGGCGGGCGTCAACCCCAACGCCAAGGACGCCATTGTCTACGATCTCGATCCTGGCGGAAAGAGCGCCTCCGGCTGGGGTCATCCGTTGTGCGCGGGAACCGAGGCGGACGTCGCAGCGGAACTCGGCGCCGGAGTGGGAGGTTCGATCCGCAAATGAGGGGACCTCTGAAAGTGGCGGGGGAATACGCATCTACGACACCAGACGGTCGAGGAGCGGAAAAGGGCCGCAGTTTCGACTTTAGGCCGTTGAAGTGGCTGGTACTGGCCGCAGGCTGCTCATTGCTGAACGCCACGGCCGCGCAGTCCGCGGCGACACCCGCCATCGCACCGCCCGCCGCGGCCGCGCCACCCGATGACGGCCAATGGACAATGCCGGCTAAGAATTATGCCTCGACGCGCTACAGCGAATTGGCGGACATCAACGAGGACAATGTCAAGAACCTTCAAGTTGCCTTCACTTTTTCGACCGGAGTGAACAAGGGTCAGGAAGCGGCGCCACTCGTCGTCGGGAACACGATGTATATCGTGACGCCTTTTCCAAACATCGTCTACGCGCTCGATCTTTCCAAGCCGGGCGCGCCGATGAAATGGAAATATGAGCCAAATCCTGAACCTGCCGCGCAGGGCGTTGCCTGCTGCGACGTCGTCAACCGCGGCGCGGTCTTCGCCGACGGGCGCCTCTTCTTCAACACGCTGGATGGTCACACGATCGCGCTGGATGCCGCCACTGGCCAACCGGTGTGGAACGCACATGTCGGCAACATCAACATCGGCGAGACCATAACCATGGCGCCGCTTGTGGTGAAGGGCAAAGTGCTGGTCGGCAATTCCGGTGGCGAGATGGGTGTGCGCGGCTGGGTCAAGGCGCTGGACGCGGGCGACGGACATGTCGTCTGGACGGCGTACGGCACCGGACCGGACAAGGACGTGCTGATCGGGCCGGATTTCAAGCCGCATTACGACATGGACAAGGGCAAGGACCTTGGCGTGACCACATGGCCGCCGGAAGCCTGGAAGATCGGCGGCGGCAACATGTGGGGCTGGATCTCTTACGATCCGGACCTCAACTTGATCTATCACGGGACCGGCAATCCAGGGCCGTGGAATCCGGACCTTCGGCCCGGCGACAACAAATGGACCTCCGGGATTTTCGCGCGCGATCCCGATACCGGAGCCGCGAAATGGTTCTACCAATGGAGCCCGCACGACCTGCACGACTACGACGGCATCAACGAGCAGATCCTGCTCGATATGAATTGGCAGGGTAAGCCGCGCAAAGTGCTCGTCCGCCCGGAGCGCAACGGCTATCTCTACATTCTGGATCGGACCACCGGGGAAGTCCTGTCGGCGACACCCTATGGGGCCGTCAATTCCAGCAAGGGCGTCGATCTGAAAACCGGGCGCCTGATCGAAAACCCGGACAAGAAAACCGGCACCGGCAGGGTGATCCGGGATATCTGCCCGACAGCATCCGGGCTCAAGGATTGGCAGCCATCTGCGTTCTCGCCGAAGACAGGACTGCTCTACATCCCACACAACAATCTGTGCATGGACGAAGAGGGCCTCGAGGTGAACTACATCGCCGGCACCCCCTATGTCGGCATGAATGTGCGCATGATCCCGGGCCCGGGTGGCAACCGCGGTGCCTTCACCGCCTGGGACATCGCGGCCGCAAAGCCAGCTTGGAGCCTGAAAGAAAATTTTCCGGTGTGGAGTGGCGCGGTCGCCACCGCCGGCAATGTCGTGTTCTACGGCACAATGGAGGGCTGGTTCAAAGCTGTGAGTGCGAGGACGGGAGAATTGCTTTGGCAGTTCAAGACATCGTCCGGGATCATCGGCCAGCCGGTCACCTATCGCGGCCCCGACGGTCACCAATATGTCGCGATCCTTTCGGGCGTCGGCGGTTGGGCCGGCGCGATCGTATCGGGCGACCTCGACTCGCGCGACGCTACCGCCGCGCTCGGCTTCGTCAACGCGATGAAAGACCTGAAGAACGCGACCACGGCGGGAGGCACGCTCTATGTGTTCCGGCTCCCCTGATGCTTTCGAGTTGAAGGCAGTTCGAAGACGCGAGGCGAACGGAGGTCTGGTAGCCGCGGTGGTAGCGTTTGCCTCGCTGCTCTTCGCGGTTGCCGCCGACGCCCGCGAACTCAAGGTGTGTGCCGACCCTAACAACATGCCGTTTTCCAACGCCGCTGGACAGGGCTTCGAAAACAAGATTGCCCAGATCATCGCCAAAGAACTGGATGCAAGACTTTCCTATACCTGGTGGGCCCAACGCCGCGGTTTCGTTCGCAACACGCTCAAGGCAGGCCTGTGCGATCTCATACCTGGCACCCCCGCCAATCTCGAAATGCTCCGCGCCACCACTCCCTATTACCGCTCGACCTATGTCTTCGTGACGCGGCGGGACAGTCCCGAGATCACGTCTTTCAACGATCCACGCCTGCGCACTCTGCGCATCGGCGTGCAGCTCATCGGCGATGACGGCGCTAATTCCCCACCGGTCCAGGCACTCGGCCGCCGCGGCATTGTCGGTCATCTCGTCGGCTATCCAGTCTATGGCGACTATTCGGCTCCCAACCCGCCCGCGCGCATTGTCGAGGCGGTGGCCAGCGGCGAGATCGATGTTGCCGTCGTCTGGGGCCCGCTCGCTGGTTATTTCGCCGCCAAGCAGAAGACACCGCTGCGCATCACGCCCGTGACACCTCGAATCGACGGGCCTCAATTGCCAATGGTCTACGACATCTCCATGGGCGTCCGACGCGGGGACGACGCGCTACACGACGAAGTGGATGCAGCCCTTGCCAAGCACAAGGCTGAGATCGACGCGACCCTGGCCCGATACGGTGTGCCGCGCCTTGATACCGGCGGGAGCGCGGCGCGATGAAGCGGAGCCTCACCGTGCTATTGTCGACGATGCTCGCCCTTGCCGCTTGCCAGCGGGAAGAGCGCGACACACGTCCGCAATCGGCCCTTGGGTCCGGCCAACAGCCAACGCCGGTGACTGCGCTGGAGCCAGGCGGCCAAAGGCCGCTCCCGAGCGACAACAAGGCGGCCAGCTTCGAGGCCAACGCCTTTCATCTCAGCGAGGGCAAGCGCCTGTTCAGCTGGTTCAATTGCTCGGGGTGCCATGCCAATGGCGGCGGCGGCATGGGACCGGCGCTGATGGATGAGAAGTGGATTTACGGCAGCTCGATCGAGAGTATCCACGCAACGATCCGGGACGGGCGGCCTAACGGCATGCCGAGCTTCCGAAACAAGATACCCGATGATCAGATTTGGGAGCTTGCAGCCTTCGTACGTTCGCTGAGCGGCAACGCGCCCTCCTCCGCCGCACCGCAGCGTAACGACGACATGATGGTCCATCCGTCGGAAAATCGCCTCCCCGATGCCGCGACGCTGGGGAAATCACCGTGAAACGCTTTTTTCCCAAAGCGTGTTGCGCAGCCGCTCTCCTGGCGCTTTCAGGTTGCAGCGGCTGGCAGTCCGCTCTCGATCCGAAAGGCCCCGCCGCGGGCGAGCTCGCCTGGCTGATCTGGTTTTTCACTGCATTATGCGCGGCCGTGTGGATGCTGGTGATGGTCGTGTTGGTCGCCACCCTGTTCCGGCGAGTTCGAACAGGAAACGATCCGCTCGTGCTCGACCTCGCTTCCGAACATCGCAAAATGCGCGTGGTCTTGACTGCGGTTGGGGTGACTGCGGCGATCCTAATTGGGCTGACCCTGTTGAGCTTCTTCGCCAACAGAACCCTTGCCGGGGTCGGCTCGGACGAGGCGCTGACGGTCCGCGTGACCGGCCACCAATGGTGGTGGGAAGTGCGCTACGAGAATGCTCAGCCAAGCCGCATCCTGACGACGGCGAACGAGATCCACATTCCAGCCGGCGAGCCGGTTCGGCTTCTTTTGACTTCGACAGACGTAATCCACTCCTTCTGGGTGCCGAGCCTTGCGGGCAAGCTCGACCTCATCCCCGGATATGTGAATGTGCTGGACATCAGGGCTGACAAGCCAGGCGTGTATCGTGGTCAATGTGCTGAGTTCTGCGGCGCGCAGCACGCCAATATGGGCACCTTCATCATCGCCGAGCCGCGGCCGCAGTTCGATGCCTGGCTGGACGACCAGTTGCGGCCTGCCGCCGCTCCGACCAATGCCGAAGCCAAGGCCGGCGCGGACCTTTTCCTCCAGCGGCCCTGCGTGATGTGCCACAGGATCGGCGGCACACCCGCAGGCGGCACGGTAGCGCCCGATCTCACCCACATAGCCAGCCGGCAAACTCTTGCAGCCGGAACGCTGATGATGAGCCGCGGCAATCTCGCCGCTTGGATCGCAGACCCGCAAGGCATCAAGCCCGGCTCCCACATGCCTGTGACGGCTCTAAACGGCGACGAGCTCAATGCCATTATTGTCTACCTCGAGGGGCTGAAATGACCAGCGCCGACCTGACGAGCGGACGCGACCTGCGGGCGGAAGCCCAAGCAAAGGGCGATCTCGCTCCCGAGCATGACGGACCGCGCGATACCGGCATGGAGGAAGCCGATCTCCAGCGGTGGCTGGAGCGCACCTGGCGTACGCCGCCCGGCATCATCGGCGCGCTGTCCAGCGTCGATCACAAGGTGATCGCCAGGCGCTATCTGATCACTGCCTTTATCTTTCTGTGTCTGGGCGGGCTCAACGCAGTAGCTATGCGTGTTCAGCTCTCGGGACCACAGCGTGGGCTGATCGGGCCGGACCTCTACAACCAGCTGTTTACCATGCACGGCGTCACGATGATGTTCCTGTTCGCGGTACCGATCGTACAGGCGACCGGCATTTATCTGGTGCCGCTGATGGTCGGCACCCGCAACATCGCGTTTCCGCGGCTGAATGCGTTCAGTTACTGGGTCTATGTCTCGGGCGGCCTGTTCGCCTGGGTGTCTTTCGCTCTCAACATGGCGCCGGACGTCGGCTGGTTCGCCTATGTGCCGCTGTCCGGTCCCGAATTCGCCCCTGGCAAGCGCGCCGACGTCTGGGCGCAGATGATTACCTATACCGAAGTGTCTTCACTGGCTGTGGCGGTGGCGACGATCGTCACGATCCTGAAGCAGCGTGCTCCCGGCATGTCGCTGGACAAGATCCCACTATACGTCTGGGCGATGCTGGTCACCTCCTTTGTCATCGTCTTCGCAATGCCGGCGGTGATGATCACCTCGACATTCCTGATCCTCGACAGGCTGGTCGGCACACACATCTTCAACCCGGCCGAAGGCGGTGATGCCTTGCTGTTCCAGCATCTGTTCTGGTTCTTCGGTCACCCCGAGGTCTACATCATCTTCCTGCCGGCGACCGGCATGGTCTCCTCGATCATCCCGGCTTTCGCCCGGCGACCGGTGTTCGGCCATCTCGGCATGGTTCTGTCGTTGATCGCGGTCGGCTTCCTGTCCTTCGGCCTGTGGGTCCACCATATGTTCGCGACAGGCCTGCCCAAGCTCGGCGCCAGCTTCTTCACCGCTTCCAGCATGATGATCGCTATTCCCAACGGGGTACAGATCTTCTGCTGGCTGGCAACGATGTGGGACGGCAGACCGGTGATCCGCACGCCAATGTTGTTCGTGTTCGGCTTCTTCTTCATCTTCGTCATCGGCGGTCTCACCGGCGTCATGCTGGCCTCCGTACCGCTGGATCTGCAGGTGCACGACACCTACTTCGTCGTCGCGCATTTCCACTACGTGCTGATCGGCGGATCGGTATTCCCGCTGCTGGGTGCGGCCTATTTCTGGTTTCCTAAAATCACCGGCCGCATGATGAGCGAGCGCCTGGGGCGCTTGCATTTCTGGCTGGCCTTCATTGGCTTCAACGCTGCCTTTTTCCCGATGCACCTCGTTGGGCTGTGGGGCATGCCGCGACGGGTCTACACCTATCCGGCCGAGCTTGGCTGGGAGAACATCAACCTGTTCATAACAGCAGGCGCGGTGGTCTTCTTCCTGAGTTTCGTCCTGTTCACCGTCAATCTTGTGCATGGCGCGTCGAACGGCGCGGCGGCAGGCAACAATCCCTGGGATGGCGGCACGCTGGAATGGGCAACGCCCTCGCCGCCGCCGAGCTATAATTTCGCGCGCATTCCGGTCGTCACCAACGCGGAGCCACTCTGGGCCGAGCGCGACGCCCTCCCTGTAGCGACCGGGCTTCGCGTCGACGCGCGCGAGCTGCTGGTCTCGACAGTCGCCGAAGCCCATCCCGACATCCGCGAGAAATCGGCGACACCGTCGATCTGGCCGCTGTTTGCGGCGCTCGCCGTAGGCGGCACGTTTCTCTATTCGATATTCACCCCCTGGGCGATCGTGTGGGGCGCCCTGCCAATCGCGGTCACCTTGATCGGTTGGTTCTGGCCAAAAGGTGATCCGGAGGACGAGGAATGAACGAGCGTCCCGTCACAGATGTTTCCGGCCTCCCCACCTTTGGACATGGTCCGCGCAGCCCGACCTGGTGGGGCACGCTCGCCTTCATGGCTCTGGAGGGCACCGGCTTTGCGCTCACCGCAGCCGCCTATCTCTACCTGGCGCTCTCTTGGCCTGAATGGCCGTTGAGTGCACCGCAGCCGAACCATTGGCCAGGAACGATCGTCACGCTGCTGCTGATCGCCAGCCTGGTGCCGAACCACATCCTCGATCGCTATGCCAAGCAATGCGCCATCGTGCCGGTGCGGATCGGACTGGTTATCATGTCGCTGCTCGGGCTCGCCCCGCTCCTTGTGCGCTGGTTCGAGTTTCCGGCTTTGAACGTTTACTGGGATACGAACGCCTACGGCTCGATGCTTTGGGTGCTGCTCGGGCTCCACACCACGCATCTGATAACAGATGTCGGCGATACGATCGTGCTGACGGTGCTGATGTTCACGCGCCATGGCCATAGCGGGCGACGCTTCGGCGACGTCGGCGACAATGTTTTCTATTGGGATTTCGTGGTCGCAACCTGGCTTCCGATCTATCTGCTGATCTATTGGGTACCGAGGCTCGGCTGACATGCGCGCGGTGCGGTTGGGAACTTCCTGGGGTGGGCTTTTGTCGGGCCCGTTGGCTTGGGCGGTCTCGACGCAACTGAACTACTCGCTGGTTCCCTGGCAATGCAATCACCAGGTGCCGGTCGTGCTTCCCTTAGCGTTGCTGCTCGCCTTGTTCTCGCTTATGGGCGGTGCTCTGTCCTGGCAGGCAAAGCGGCAAGGCGGCGCCGCTTTCAAACCAGAGCGCACGCGCGGCACAGAGCATTTCGTCGCCAGTCTCGGCATGCTGGCGGCTCTGCTGTTTGCACTCGTCATCATCATGCAGGGAAGCGCCGCGCTCATCCTGGACGAGTGTCTGCGATGAACCTGGACGCGTTCTTCTCCACCTCGATCTGTTATGGCTCCGGCGCGCCCGAGTCCGGATGGACACTTGCGCTTCCCATCACGGTCCCGCTGACGGCCGTCGCGCTCATCTACATGGCCGGTGCGATGCGGCTGTGGCGCCGCAGCACTCGCGGCCGTCCGCTACGGATGCGTCAGGCGCTGCTGTTTGCCGCCGGCTGGAGCGTACTGACGGCAGCGTTGGTCAGTCCGATCCATGCTCTCGGCGAGCGGCTGTTTGTCGCGCACATGATCGAGCACGAGTTGCTCATGGCGGTGGCGGCGCCGCTGCTGGTCACTGCCTGCCCCGCCCCTGCTCTGCTGTGGGCATTTCCCGTAACGTTTCGGCGTGCCCTGGGCATGGTTGGGCATGGCAAATCGCTGCGAGCGCTCTGGACCTTTGCGAGCCGGCCTGTCACCGCAACGATTGTTCACGGGATCGCGATATGGGTGTGGCACATTCCGGTCCTGTTTGAGGCAGCGCTCGAGCATGGCGTGCTGCATTATGCGCAACATGCAAGCTTCCTCGGCACCGGCCTGCTCTTCTGGTGGGCGTTGCTGCCGCGCCAAGGCCAACAGCAGGCCTATGGAAGTGCCGTGATGCATCTTTTCTTCACCTCCCTGCACACCGGCCTGCTCGGCGTCCTGCTTCTTCTATCGCCGAAGCTCTGGTACCCGGAGAATGCTGCCGGGGCGGCGGTGTGGAATTTAAGCCCGATCGAGGACCAGCAGCTTGCCGGGCTCGTCATGTGGGTCCCGGCCGGCCTTATCTATGGCGGGGCAGCGCTATTGCTGGCCGGCCTCTGGATAACGACGAGCGGAACCAGGAAGGTCGCGCATGCGCCTTGGCCCATCTAAATTGATCATCGCCGTGTGCATTCTTCTGTTCGTCGCGGGCGGCGCACTCGCATTGTGGGCCGACCGAGCCCGTCGGGTGCAGCAAGAGGCGGACGCCGCTACAGGCGGCGTCGGCGCACGTGCGATACCGATCATGCTGGCGAATGGCTGCGCCGGCTGCCACACCATCACCGGTGTACCCGGGGCGGTAGGCCACGTCGGCCCGCGCCTGGACGCCAGTCTATCTGACAGGATCTATGTTGGCGGCGTGCTGGCTAACAATCCGGAGAACATGATCCGCTGGATACGGTCAGCAAGGGACATCAATCCGCACACCGCCATGCCCTCCACCGGCATCACCGAGCAGCAAGCGCGTGACATCGCCGCCTATCTCTATGCTTTGAGATAGACCGCCGCCTCGGCGGGACCACGGGCTGCGCCCAGGACCATAGCCGACGACGGGGGAACAAAGCTGCCCGATTATGGTTTGGACAGCAGCCGGCGCAGTACAAATTCAAGTCCGCCGTGCTGCTGGGTCATAAGCCCCAGCCAAGAGCTCGCTTCCCCCTCCCTCAAGAGCGGGCTCTTTCCTTGTGGATCGGATGCGGAGCGATCAGGGGGCGTGGACCGAGGCGACATGAAGCAACTTCTGTCAGATCTCGCCGCAATGGCCGAACCCGGCTTCTGGATCGCCTTGGGGCTTTTAGCCCTGCCTTACTTCGTGGGAGTAATCTTCCTGATCAAGGCATGCCACTGCCTCTGATCGCCCAGCCTTCCGGTCGTACGGGCCTTATCACCTGCCAGCGCAAGGTGTGACCATCACGAACTGGGATCGTCGCCGAGGCCATCCGCGCCGCTCGAACACCCATAAGGTTGCCGACCACGCGTTGGAGGAGTTGCTGGGGAAGCATGCATTGCCGCGGGCGGAGCCTTCCGCACTCGAAGGAACCGGATTGCGGCGAGCACATTTCTCCCCTTTTCGGTCACATTTTATCGGGGCGGATCCCACTCACACCGATGCGGCAACCACCGAGTCCGAGGACACACTGGACAAGTCGTTCTGTTGCTGGCGGCGAAACCAATCCAGGGTGAGGCGCACACCCTCTTCAAGAGGTATTTGACAGGCCCAGCCGGGGATGATCCTCCGCGCTAGAGTTAAGTCCGGACAGCGGTTCGTCGGATCTTGGGGGATCGGATCAACATGCACGATTTTGGTGCCTGGCACCAAGCCAGCGACGTAACGGGCAACATCGACAACGGAAATCTCACGATCGTTTCCGATGTTCAGGGGACCAATATAACCATGCTCCTCCCCCCAGAAGAATTGTTCTAGGCCGTCCACGATATCGCTGACGTATCCCCAACTCCGCGACTGCAAGCCGTCGCCAAAAACGATTATAGGTTTGCCGAACAGCGCATTCGTGATGAAATTTGATACTGCGCGTCCATCGTCAGGTCGTGTCCTAGGTCCGTAGACGTTGAACAATCTTGCAACTCGAATGTCGAGCCCGCTCAATCGGTTACTCTCAAAAAGCAGGGCCTCGGCGCAACGCTTACCTTCGTCATACGATGAACGCGGCCCCGTGCAATCAACGGAGCCCCTATAAGTTTCCGGTTGCGGTGTTACCAGCGGATCGCCGTAAACCTCAGACGTGGACGTGAAACAGAAGCGGCCCCCGGCGCGAAGAAGGGTCAGAAGCCGCATAGTTCCTATTACGTTGGCCGAGATGGTTCGTACCGGATCTTGCATATACCAGGGAGGCGAAGCAGGCGAGGCGAGATGATAGATCTCGTCAAAAAGGCTCCCCTGCTGAAAATCTTCAACAGCCACATCTACCACGACCAAGCGAGGGTCGGCGATATGATCCAGATTGGCACGCGTACCAGTCCAGAAATTGTCAACAGCAACAATTCGATTGATTTCTTGCCTTAACAACAGTCGATCAACCAGGTGGGACCCGATGAACCCGGCTGCTCCCGCGACAAGAACACTTTTCATTTCCGACCCAAAGCTTTGCAGCTTGCTCAGGAGCTATGAACGCTGACTCATCAAGCCGTCTGAATTGCCAATGAGATGTCACTCCCTCCACGCAATGATAGTTCGCGCAACGCGCATCGCCCGAACAACCCAAATCCGCGCAAATAGTACCACCCCATTGGACAATGGCACATCTTAAGGACCCTGTCACCAGCGGTGCAGTGCATACACTACACTGTAAAAACGAAAGATTTCTGTAGCCTGACTATCTTCGATGGGCATAACATCACCACAAGTTCAATGGGGAAATGTATCCTCGACAAACCCAGCACAGGTGGGAGAATAGCGGTAGAAACTCAGACGGCCCGGGCAAGTGTTCGTTCGCATCCGGATCGAACGTAAAGTCCGTGTGCGAGAAATGCCTCCTTCCGGTTGGAGCGGCGCGATCTCGCGCCTCCGGAGGATCTGGTCGAGCATCAAGGGCGGCTGCTATGCGCTCTCGAATGGTGAGGTTCGTGGAACGGCAGGCACCATCAAAAGTGCTGATTGCACTGCGCGGAAATGTAGGCCTCAATGGGGCTGTCAAGGGAGGCGGACGCCATCATCGTGTCGGACCGGACAGGCGCACAATCAGCTGTCGTGACAATCATCGATCCGTCCCGCAAGCGAGGACTGTTCGAACCTTCCGAGCTTTGGCGATATCGGGAAGTTGTGTTCTTCCTGGCCTGGCGTGATTTCAAGGTCAAATACCGGCAGACTTATCTGGGCATCCTTTGGGCAATGCTGCAGCCGCTCGTTGCTATGTCGGTCTTCAGCATCTTCTTCGGCAAGCTCGCAGGCATTTCGTCCAACGGCGCGCCATACCCATTATTTGTTCTGTGTGGGCTTGTGCCATGGAGTTTTTTTTCGCGAGCCGTCGCCAGCATGACGGGCAGCCTCGTCAGAAACCAGGAACTGGTGAAACGCGTCTATTTCCCGCGTCTGATCATTCCTATCTCCACGATGGCCTCATGCCTGACCGATATGCTCGTCGGCTTTGCTCTTTTGTTCGCCGCCATGCTGGCATTCGGAAGCTGGCCGGCACCACAAGCAGTCTTCTTGCCGCTGTTCGTGCTCGTGATGGCTGCGTCAGCGACTGGAGTGGGCGTGGCATTGTCGGCGATCAACGTTCGCTTTCGCGATGTGGGCTATCTCTTGCCGTTCAGCCTTCAGATACTTCTGTTCATGACCCCGATCGTCTATCCAGCCAATCTCGTCCCTCAATTGTGGCGGCCGCTCTATAGTCTGAACCCAATGGTTGGGACAGTCGAAGCCATCCGCTGGAGCGTACTGGGCACACCTGCGGACTGGCTCATGATCTCGATATCAACGCTCTCCTCGTTGGCCCTTCTCGTTGCCGGACTGACTATCTTCTCAAAATCCGAACGCGCGTTTCCGGACCTGATCTGAGTGATGACCGACATTGTGATTCAGGCTGCCAATCTCTCCAAGGCGTATAGACTTGGTGTAGCGAACAACAGCTTCCCCACGCTGCGAGACGCGCTCGCCAGCAAAAGGCGGGGCCTTCGCGGGGAGGCCGATACAAGCCACCGCAAAGGTGCGGACGAGCCGTTCTGGGCGTTAAAAAACGTCTCCTTCGAGGTGCACGCAGGCGAAGTCCTTGCCGTGATCGGCCCCAACGGTGCAGGAAAGAGCACCATTCTCAAGATATTGGCGAAGATCGTGGAGCCGACTTCCGGCCGCGCGACGATACGTGGACGGCTGGGAGCTTTGCTGGAGGTCGGCACGGGGTTCCATGCCGAACTGACCGGCCGTGAGAACATTTATCTCAACGGGGCCATACTCGGCATGCGGCGCATTGAGATCAATTCCAAGCTTGACGAGATCGTGGATTTCTCCGGGGTCGAGCCGTTTCTCGATACGCCTGTCAAACGATACTCAAGCGGCATGTACTTGCGTCTGGCCTTCGCGATTGCCGCCCACGTCAATCCCGACATTCTGGTCGTCGATGAGGTCTTGGCCGTCGGGGATGCCACGTTCCAGAAGAAATGCATTGCCAAGGCAGCGAGCATCGCCGGGACAGGCCGCACCGTGCTGATCGTCAGTCACCAGATGCCGGTTCTACAGCGACTTTGCACCCGCGCAATCCTTGTCGACGGCGGGATGATCCAGGCGGACGGCCCGACTCAGGACGTGGTCCGGGGTTATCTCCAGACGCTTGAGGCACGCGCAGGAACCGATCTGAGTGTGCGGTCCACGCGCACCGGGCGCGGCCGCCTCCGTGTGGTCGGCATCGAAGTCTTCAATGAAATGGGTCCCGTCGCGTCCGGGCAGCCGGCAACTTTTCGGCTTCAGGTTGATGGGCCGCGCGAAACATTGCAGTGCCTTGTGACTATCATCGATGATCTCGGGGATCCTGTGACCTCCTTTGATAGCCGGGAGCATTCCCTGCATGACCGTCAGGGCGAAGTCTACACGGTACATGTGGACAGCCTAATGCTGAGACCAGGGCGCTACAGGATTGACGTAGCGCTGGTGGCGGACGACAGGGTGGTCGAAGACCATGTCGAGACGGCCGCTGTGTTCGATGTCATGCCCGGTTTGCTCGACGATCGACCGGTCAGCGCCCAGCCTGGCTTTGGCAATGTCAGCTTCCCGCATCGATGGGTGGTCAGGAAGTGACGCCTCACCTGGCCACGTGCGCAAGCTGTCGCCGAACCCTGCGCCGCTGCTTTGCTGTCCACATCATGATCTTCAGGGCAAGCCGTTCGGCTTTGCTTCCGATCGTTGCAGGCGTGACATAGGGCGCGCGTGCCAGCCGCAGCGCCAATTGGAGGCGGAAATCCCGCGTTCCACTTTCCATCACATGCTCCGCGATCCAGTCCAGAAAAGCGGCGCGGGCGGGGTGTTTCCCCATCCGGTCGTAGAGCCCTCGCTCAGTGGCCCTCGCCGAGGCCGAACTGGAATGCTGCCGGTAACATGCGAGAGTTACAGGAGTAACAAAGGCTGGGAATCGCAGGAATAGCTTCGCCCACAGAGCCTGGTCTTCATAGAGATCAAAGTGCTCCTCAAAGCCCCCAACCGTGCTAATCGCGCTTCTCCGCAAGAGCACGGAACAGGTGCACGGAACGTGGCCGTCCTGCATCAGCAGAAGCCGCCCCAGAAGCCTGGGGGGCTGATGCAAGCGTGCGGCAAGTCCGTCCGTCGGCTCGATCCAGTCGGAGCGCGCTCCATCCGGGTACCACCATTTGGTCGGCCCGAAAATCATTGCGGCATCCGGGTTTGCATCGGCTGCCGCCAGGACCGTCTGCAGCATATGCGGCTCATACAAATCATCTGCATCCAGGAAGGCGAGCAAATCGCCGCAGCCGGCCGCTATTCCGGCGTTTCTCGCTGCCGCGGCGCCACGCTTGGATCCGGGCGGCCTGCGCAGCACCTTAATTCGGGGATCGGTTGCCGCGGCATCATTGGCGATCCTGACACTGTCGTCCGTCGAAGTGTCGTCGACCAGCAAGAGCTCCCAATCCGCAACCGTCTGGGCCCGGACGCTGGCGATCGCTTCGCCCAGATTTGATTCCGCGTTGAGGAAGGGGGTTATGATTGTCACCCGCGGCAGGGAAGTCATCGCGGCAGCCGTCTGCTGATACTTCGCTTGCTCATCTTCCAGGTCTCGCGCGCGAGCACTTTCCAGATTGCGGAACGAATGCGGAGGGAGGCGCCCTGATCCACCATCACCCCATTCAGCCATTTGAGAAACGTGATACGCGCGGCTTCGTCAGTGCCTGCCCTGGCAGAAGCAGCAGAGCAGCTTTCGACGTGCTGGCGGTATCTCGCCCAAGTCTGGCCGGACACGTAGACGGGTGCAAATGCGAGCGCCTTCGCAAAGAATGTCTGGTCTTCGAACATCAGGCGAAAACTGTTCTCGAATCCCCCGAGGGTTGCGAACAAGCTTGAACGCATCAGGGCATTGCAAGTAGTCGGCGTCTGGGCCTGGTTCTGCAGCAGCAGCTCCAGCAGCACGGGCGGATCGTATCGGGCGTTTGGTTCGACTCCGAGCGGGTAATAGTAGTCCGCACGGCCAGCAACCGCTTCCCAGCTATGCCAGATCAGCGTCCGGCCGTAGATCATGCCGAGCGCCGGATCGCTTTCCATGATGGAGACTTGTTCGGACAGCTTTTCGGGCAGCCATGTATCGTCTGCATCAAGAAACGCGACATAGACGCCCCGCGCCTCGGCCAGCCCACGGTTGCGCGACGCGCTAATACCATGATTGCCATTGTCGGGATGAGAGAGTAGTCGCACCTTGCCTGGCAAGCGCTGCTCATAGTCGCGCACGATGACAGATGAACGGTCCCTCGAGCCATCGTCGACCACGAGGAGTTCCCAGTCGGTGAAGCTTTGACCGACAACGCTGTCAATAGCTTCCCGGAGATATCTCTCACCGTTGAACACGACGATGACTGCCGTGACGCGCGGTTCTCCGCATGCATGGTCAGCCATGGCATAGCACCGTACGCCGGAACTCTATCTCACCCCAATCAGCGACCGTGACCCGCGGCAGTCGGAAGGGGTCGACCCTGGGCCCAGCTTCACGCGGCAGGGTGGTTACTGCATAGTCCATGCCAGCAGATCTTACCGCTTTGGCGGTGCTGTCGTCGAAGTCTCCGAAGGGGTATGCGAATCCCGCCACCCTCCGCCCTGTGATCTCTTCGCATTGTTGGCGGCTAGCGGAGATCTCGCGTTCAAGATTGTCCCGTTTCAGCAACGGCAGGGACGGATGCGTGCAGGTGTGGGCACCGATCGAAACGCCATCGGTGTCGGCGAGATGCCGCAGCTCCGAATGAGTCATGGCGCGATCACGCGTTCGGGGGCTGGCGTCGGTTCCTGCCCATCTTGCCAGCTGCTGCAGCGCCCTCTTCCGTTCGTGTACTCTCAACGGCTTCAGCAGTGCGTGTAAGCCGAAATGGAGCGCCGTGCGACTGATGGCGAGATTCGATTTCGCGCGCGTGGCGTCCTCCGTCACGAGCCAATCATAGTTTCGGCCTGCGATCTGGATCGCCAGCCTCTCCGGGAGAGCAGGCGTCTCCAAAGTAATGCGCGACAGAATATCCCACCAGAACACTGAGGGATCGGTGAGCGCGTGGGTGGTGACGAAGACAGTCACAGGAGCGTTCATGCGTAGCATGATCGGCACGGCATTTTGCACGACATCCGCATAACCGTCGTCAAAGGTGACTGCCGCGGCATTTCTCGGTGGCTTTCCGTCCCGAAGCCGTTGTGCCAGCCATTGCAGGGGAACGATATCGCGCGCCTTTGCCAGGGTTTCGATTTGGCGCGCGAAATTTTGTGGCGAGACCGAGAGTTCCCAAGGATCGACGAGCGGTTCTCCGACGCGGTGATACATCAGCACGAGCGGCCGATTGTAACCAGCAAGCAATCGGCCCCGTCGCAGGAGCTTGCTGAGAGTTTGACGCACCGTCACGCCGCTCATCGCCTGAAAGCGCGCGCGGCGACAATCACCGGACAACAGGGGTCATGCACATCGAGCATTGCCGAATTCAGCTCATGTTCTGCCAAGCCATAGAGAAATCCGGTAGCCGAATAGGCGTTTCCATAGTGGCAGACTTCGACATTCTCCACCCCGAACCTCTCTGAGAGAAGCCGGCCCAGCGCCGCCGGGGTTATCGACCAGAACCAGCTCTCGCCCCATTCACCTCGGTCAATCGGGCTTACCCAAGGCACCGTGACCAGGAGCACGCCTCCCGGTTTCAGCATCCGCCATAGGGTTGCAACCGCAGCAGGGAGATCGAAAAGGAGGTGCAGGGTCTGGGTGAGCACGATGCAGTCAAATGTTTCGGACGGCAGATCGTCGCCGTTGGCCAGATCGCCCACCAAGGTCGTCAACGGGTGACCTTCATATCGGTTTAGAACGTCGCTCGTGGCAACCCGACTGCCTCCGAAGCGGGTCGTATAGGCGTTGTCCCCGATCTCCAGAACCCTGCCGGATATGTTCAGCGAACATGATGCGAGGAAAGTCTCGACATAGCGGCGGTCCACTGGCTTCCCGCGATCAAAACCGAAATTTGTACTGAAGGGCAGCGGGCGGCTGAGGTCACCGAACCGGACGCCCGAGCGGCGCCGACTCGACCAGCCCTTGAAACGCTGCAGCAGCATCATGGTGGTCTGCAAGGGCGCTGCGAGCGAAACGGCAATGGTGTTCAGCAGCTGACCGCCGAGCGAGGAACGGGATCGAACCGCTGTACTAAGCTGTCCCAGTTGCATATGCGCATAATAGCGTTTCCAATTTTCGACGCCCTGATGGTAGGCGGCCGTCCAGTCTGGATTGGTGTGCGCAAGGTTCCTCTGCCGGCCAAGGACTTTTAGCGCCGCGCGCAACATCATCGGATTGCTGTTGGACATATTCGTTGCGTGCCTGCGGTAATCTGCGAGACACTCCGGGGTGCATGCGGCCTTGTTTGCCCGGGACAGGCGAAGGTAGACGTCGTAATCCTCGCAAGCCCGTAGGGATCGATCAAATCCGCCAGCGGCCTCCAATGTGCTACGGCGATAGAGCACCGTCGCATGCATTCCAATCAGGTTGCCGGTCAAGAATCCGGCATACGGGTCCTCTCCCACTGGCCTCAGCGGAACTGAATTCCTGACTGCGCCGGTCTCATCGATGTAGCAATAGGCTCCATAGACCAAGGCGCAATCGGGACTGTCATGGAACAAAGCAAGATTGGTGGCGAGCGCCGTCGGGCGCAGCCTGTCATCGGCATCCAGGAACGCGATGAAATCGCCACGTGCTGCCTTCATTCCCGTATTCCGGGCAGCGGCTAAACCCTGGTTTTTTTGGCGGATGTAGTGGACGTCGACATACCGGCGAACGACGTTCTCGGGATTGTCCAACGAACCATCGTCCACAACGATGATTTCATCGGGCCGCACGCTCTGGTTCCGGACACTGTCGATCGCTTCCGCGAGAAATCGAGCATGGTTATAGGTCGTAATGACAACCGAGACACGGGCTACGGCGGGTCTGGCGGTCATCTCTCGCCCACTTGGCTCCGCGCAGTCGGGTAGCCGGCAAAGGTTAGCCATGCGACTGATCGCCGACATGCCTCCTCGAAGCCGACCACCGGTTGGTATCCGAGCTCGCGCTCGGCCTTGGCCGACGGGAGTTTCACCCGACACCGGTGCAACAGCGCACGTTCTTCAGATATCTTGATCTTTGGAGCCGTAGGCGGCCTCTGATTGAGCCCTGACTTCCGCCACTCGGCATAGCCTACCTTTAGTCCGCTGCGAACGGGTCTCGGGAGGCTTCGGACAAGCCGCCGGTATAGGTCGCCATCTCTCAGCCATTGTGTCCAGTTCGGTGCGAATGACAATGGCGCGGAAACCGAAATCGCAGCCAGGTCGAAGCCCAATGCCTCGGCGATCGGGCGGCAAAGATCTGCCCAACTTATCCTTTCGCGGTCCCCGACCAGATAGGTTCGCCCAGCCGCCTCGGGCACTTCGATGGCAAGCTTGATCGCATGAACGACATTGTCGACATAAGCGCTGTTGCAGATGCCATGGCCGCCATCCACCAGATAGGCAGAGCCTTCGAGGAGATCGTTGGCAAAGCCGCCCGTCCAGCTGGAGCGCGGGCCAAAGACAATTCCGGGCCGCAGCACCACCACCTGGATTGCACCGTCCCGTGACAATTCCCCGAGACGACGTTCAGCACGAACCTTGGCATTGTTGTACTCGACCGTCTGGCCGTCGTGCAGCGCGCTCGTTTCGTCCGTTCCGGGCGGCGGCGATTGGCCGTGAACGGATGCGCTACTGAGGTAGACCAGGCGAACGACGCCCGCGGCGGCGGCGGCACGATAGACAGGCTCGACGGCATCGACGATCGTGCGAGTATCACCGGCCACTGCATGAACAACGGACTGACAGCCAACAAGGGCCGCAGTAAGAGCAGGAACGTCATGCGCGTCCGCCACCCTTCCATCGATCGCAAAGCGGGACAGGCTGGCGAAGGCACTCGGCCTGCGAACGATCGGCCTCACCTCTGCCCAGCCGGAAAGATGCAGCAACTCCACGGTACGGCAACCTATGAAGCCGTTGGCGCCAAGCACGGCAACAGTGCCGGTCATTGTCTGGTCTCGGCGGAAGCAATGACGTGGCGAAAGTCTTCTGCTCCGAGCCAAGGCATGTCCAGCCGTTTCCGTCTGGCATAGCATTCCTCGATTTGCTTGAGCACGTTGCGCCCCGCTGTGGCGGACCCGGAAAGGGGGATTCCATTTCGGACCGTGTCGACCAAGTCCGAAATCTGATCGCAGAACGCGTCGACGAAATCGCGCGACCGGTCGTCGGTGTTGGTGAAGGAGGCGGTGGCTGTCGTGCGGCATCCTTTCAAGGCGATCTCTACAAGCTCAGTCTCATTGACTGCCCAAGAAATCGAGCCACGTTCGCCCTCAAGACGGTAAAGGTTCGGACGAGCCCAATCACGGCTCAACCGGACCGTTGCCTCGAAGCCGCCAAAACCTAACCGGACAAGGCAGTTCGCCTCGACGCCGCCCATTGCGTCATCGGCGTAGTGGATTTCATGGGGCTCTCCGAACCACCAGGTCAGGAGGTCGAGGCAGTGCGTGCCTATGTCCTGAAGCACTCCACCGCCGGATTCCGCGCGGCTGAAATAGCTCGTCGAAGCGACAGGCCACTGGAAGGGGCCACCCTCAAAACAACAAACACTTTGGATTTTTCCGATCAATCCGCCCTCGACCATGGCCTTTATCGATCGGGTGGCAGGGAACTGCCTTCTGACGAGGCCTGTTGCCACATGCAGGTTGTTGGCTGCCGCTACCGCGAGGATAAGATCTGCGTCGGAGCTGCTCGTGGCCATCGGCTTCTCGCATAGAACATGCATGCCGGCCCGCAACGCCTGCATCGACTGATCAAGATGGTATCGAGGCGGGGAAGCGATGATCGCCACATCGGCGCCCACAGCCAAAAGGCCGTCGAAACTGGCTGCAACCTTCGCTCCGGGCAGCCTCGCCTGTACGACCGCGGCGGATTTCGCTTCGGGATCAAAGATGCCTGCGACTGCGATCTGGCCTCTGCCTTGAAGGCGCGACAGCGCTTCCGCATAGTAGAGCTTCGTGACGGCGCCACATCCGGCCAAAACGAGACGGACAGGCTCACCTTGCCGCAGGCGTGCCGGCTGCCGTTGCACAGTTTCAATTTGGGCGGACAATCTCGCCTCCCTGCTTCGCAACGAGTCGCAGCATACGTCCAATTGTCTTGAGCGACGGATCGAGTTGGAAGGCTTCACTCATTTGCGCGAGGCATCCAGCCCAATCACCAGAGCCAAGCAGCCGCCGCCCGGTTTCGAGAGCGCTTTGCGAATAGGTCCGCCGAGCCGATGCGGCGACATCGTCCGCGAGTTCGCTTGGAAGATAGCTCTTGAAAATATCAATCGCCATTCGCGTGTAGGCCATGTCCCCGGCAGTCCGGATATGGCGTCCTGTGTTCGATTGCGGGTGCATCCGATAAAGTGCAAGGGCTCGCGGTTCGTACCAGACGGGAAAACGAGAAGCGATGCGTATCCACATCTCCCAGTCTTCGCTGCATTTCAGCCGCCGGTCGAAGCCGCCGAGTTCTTCGTAGACCGCGCGTCGGACCGCGATGGACGGCGTCATGATGCGCTGTTCGAGCGCCAGTCGGACCACCGCATTCTCAAGCCGTCCGGAGATTGACTGCATTGCAGGTTCGATCGACAACTCCTGTCCATGGGCGTCCATGAAGACCGTCCGGCAGAACGCCGCTCCTACTCTCGGGTCCGCATCGAAGCCCCGACCGAGCCATTCGTAGAATTCTGGTCGGACGGCATCGTCGCCGTGCAGGAGATGGACAAGTTCCCCCTGGGCTCGGTTCAGGCAGGTGTGGAAGTTGCCGATATGGCCGAGGTTTTGCGGCTGGCGGAAAAAGCCGACACGCCTTCCCCCGATTTCGTTCACGACTTTTTGCGGATCGTCGGACGAACAATCGTCAACCACTTCGATCTGCATATGAGCCGGGTCAGGGGCTTGCGCGAGCACGCTTTGCAGCGTTGAGGCAAGAAAGCGGGCGCTATTATAGACGGGGATCATCACCGACCACTTCGGACGAACAGCCGCCTGTGGCAAGGACGGGACCGGATCGCGATTCTCGAAGTTGCGGAAAGCCGTCATCTCCCGAGCACCGAGGATTTCAGCAGGAGCAGTGCCAACCGCGCGATATCGCGTTTCGGTACGTTGTTTCCGCCCCTGCCGCTTCGCAGCAATCGCAGGAAGCACGATCTGGCCGACGGCAAGTCACCTTCGTTCAGATACTGCTTCGACCATTCGTAAAAGTAACGGGAACAGCCGCCAAGGGCAAACTGTGCCCCACGGGCATCCATGACATTCGCCATTCGCCGGTAGAATCCCTCGATCGCATCAAACCTGAGCGGGCTTGGCAGCGCCGATACAAGCCCACCCGGGTGCAGACGATAGATACCTGCCACCTCGTCGACAAAAGCGAGGTCTGCTGTCTTTGCGCAATGCACATACAGCGGCCAGTCAGTAATCGGAAAGAAATCTGCATACCACGATGGTACGTCCCGAACGCACGCCGTTCGCATCATACCGCCGCAAGTGGCGAAGGGATTGCCTTCCCAGATCTCCCTTTGCGTGATTAACGGCTTCTGATCCGGTGGCGTCCACCGCCACGACGTGATCTCGTCGCCGTGCGCCACGAGCGCATTGTAAAATATGGCCGAGAGCTCAGGATGCGCGTCAAGATGGGCCACCTGATCTCGCAGCTTGGTCCTGGATGTCCACAGGTCGTCGCCGTCAAGGATCGAGACATAGCGCCCGCGCGCAACCCGGAGTCCTCTCGCAACGACCTCGTTGGATCTCAAATTGCTGCCAGAATAGATCGCCGATAGTCTTTCGGGATAATCGGATACATAGCGCTCAACGATCTCCCGGGTACCGTCCGTCGAAGAATCTTCGCTGATCAGGATCTCAACACCGAATTCCGCGTCTTGCATGAGAACGCTGTCGATCGCTGCCGCTATGTAGCGTGCGTGATTGTAGGTGACAATGAGGACGGTCACACTGACCGTCGGTTCATTCACTGTCCGCTCCAAAGTGCATTCTGCCCCCTGGGCCAAGTTGCCGCCCGATGACGACTGCTCTTTCGACAGCAGCAGCTTCTTCATTCCAAGCCTCGAAGCAGAAACAGGCTGTCTGAGTCGCCGCCCTCCTGGGGCATTGCAAAGGTTCCTCGTTCGGGATGCTGCGCCAAATAGCCTCCGCAGGGTCCAAGTTTGCTGTCCATTACAGCCAGATTGTTGAGCAAGGCGCGGTAATCGGTATTCTCGCCTCGATCGAAAAACTCATCGACAGTGTAGTCCCAGAACGGTTTCCCGATCCCCGAGCTGCGGCCTTCGCGTTCCAGTTTGGTTCCTTGCTTCGCCTTGCGCCGGAAAATGGCAAGCGTCGCACCGGCGACTTTCGCGAACTGCGAGGGCGATCGCCAGAGCACCCTGGCGAAGTTCATGGCGACGGCAGCAAAGCGGCGCCTTTTAAGCCCGAGCCTGGCGATCTCGACATCGTTACGGAACATCACATCCGATAGGATCGGGCTCACCACCTCGGTGCAGCGAGCAAAGAGGCTCTCGAGCACCATCCGACGCGAGATGAGCATTCGGACGAAGTCTTGCGACATAGCCCCTGGCGTTCGGCGGTATCCGACCAAGTGCTCCATGACGACATCGAATCGGTATTTCGAGGCGATACTCAATTGGAGGAAGAAGTCCTCACAACCCTCCGCACCGTTTTCGCGCAGTCGCGAGGAATAGCCACCCATTTCGAGTAAGACATCGCGCCGGAACATTGCCGAACTTCCGTGACCTATAAAGTTCTGTCCGAGATGCTGCATGAATACCCATCCATGCGGGTGCGTGCGCTTAGGCGTAATGATCGCCCTATCATCGGCATCAATCGTCCGGTAAAGCGTATAGACAAGCCCGACATCATTGCCTGCTGCAGCGAAAACACGCAGCTGCTTTTCGAGTTTGGTTGGGTGCCAGAGATCGTCGGCGTCTATGGGCGCTATGTAGATGCCCTTGCTTGCACGTATCCCCGTATTCCGCGCCGACGCGACGCCACTGTTCTTCTGTTGGAGCAACTTGATACGCGGATCGTCATTAGATAGGCGGCGGACGATTGATGCAGTTTCATCGATCGAACCGTCGTCGACGACTATTATTTCGATGTTTCTGTAGGTCTGGTTTATCACGGACGCCAAGGTGCGTTCGATGAATTGTTCTGCGTTGTAGGCGGGGATAATAACGGCCACAAATGCGTGAGTAGGACATTGTGAGTTGCTCGTAGAACAGCTCCCCTTAGTGCGGCCACTTCCCTTCACTGTCACCCGGCCTCTGAGCTCTGCATGTACTGCTAAACGGTCGCTGTCCGGCTCATTAACATTTGGGCCACGCACACTGGACGGCCCCTCGCCCAGCCTTCGGTGGCCGATCCATTCTCTTTGTGCGACAGCCCATAGCGTATTTTCCTTTCGCCCCTGGCGAGCTTGGGGTTCGAAACTCACGCAATAGCCCGCGCCGCCCCCTGACTAAGTGACCCCAAAATGATCGCACCCATGCGTAGAGCCGCCCACGCAGAGTGGCGGATCCGAGAATATCTGCCGTTCCTGCAATCTATGCCCCTGCATGGGTGAGTAGATAGATCGTCAAAAGCGGTATCCGATAAGGAAAATTCGCGACCGTTTCGGGGTGCCCGCGAGAATAAAACGGTCTCTTTGTTGAGCGCGTTCACGAATGTCAGCGAGCCGGGGAACAGAAGCACGAAGGCAAGCAGGGTGACGCCAAGCGGAAGCCGCGGTCCACCCGTGACCATGAAGACGGCGACGAAGGCGGCCGGACCGAACCCGCCAGCTACAAACCCCTGAATTGTCCGCAGCACGATCATTCAACCAAGAAGTCTCTGATTGCTGACAGTCCTTGTTCAGGGGTCCCGCTCCTCGCAGCCAAGCGGTCGTTGCGGTGGATCCGGCTTCGGACCGCTGCCAGTACCAGCCTGCCTTCGCAGCGAATCTACGTCTTACTGCAGCAGCGCCGCCGTCCTGTCGAGCGCGCCGGGAAAGCCCTTCAGCGACAGGGCCAGATTCGTCTCCTTGCC